>NZ_MZGT01000091.1 GCF_002029255.1 Clostridium chromiireducens | reverse complement strand
TGGTGTTGCGGAACTCGATTATAACATGAAATTAGGGGGGGCATTGTTTTTTTGTACAAAAAAACGCTCGAACCCTTGATATATAAAGAAAAAATTTAAAAGAGTAGTGTAAATACTTTACACTAACCGATTTAATTAGGAGGAAAAATTATGAAAAGATTTAAGTTGACTAAAGAAAACATATGTATAACATTAATTTTAATATTATCTGCTGTATTGAATTTTGCAAATATAGGAATTGAAGGATATGGAAATGGTTATTATGCTGCTGGCGTAAAGAGTATGACGCTAAGCCTCAAAAATTTCTTCTTTGTGTCTTTTGATCCAGGGAGCTTTGTAACAATTGATAAGCCGCCAATGGGATTTTGGATACAAGCGATTTTTGCTAAAATATTTGGTTTCAGTGGATGGAGTATACTTTTGCCACAAGCAATAGCGGGTGTGATTTCAGTTTATCTTATATATTATATTGTTAAAAGGTCTTTTGGAAGTGTAGCTGGACTTATTTCAGCATTATGTCTTGCAATAACTCCAGTATTTGTAGCGGCAAGCAGAAATAATACCATAGATAATTTACTAGTAGTAACATTATTATTTGCTTGTTTAGCTCTTACTAAAGCAGTGGAAGCTGGAAAGGCTAAATATCTTTATATAAGCTTATTACTCGTAGGTATTGGCTTTAATATAAAAATGTTGGAAGCATATATGATTGGTCCGGCTTTATATATAACATATCTTCTTTCTACAACTATACCATTTAAAAAGAGAATTGGACACCTTGTAATAGGATCAGTTATTTTACTAGCAGTATCTTTATCATGGGCAGTAATTGTAGATTTGGTACCAGCTCAAAATAGACCTTATGTAGGGAGTAGTACTAATAACAGTGAATTAGAATTAATAATTGGACACAATGGTTTAGAAAGACTTGGGCTAAGCGGTAATTCAGGTGGAGGTCCTGGCAGTAGAAGTAATAATGCTGATAATAATGGTAATAAGACGTCTCAAGGTGCTCCAGACGGAGATAACAAAGGAAGTATGTCAAGCGGCACCCAAAACGATGATCAACAAGTAGGAATGTCAAGCGGCGGTCCAAATGGTGATGAAATGGGTGGTCAAGGAGCGCCTACTGATGGAACAATGCAAGGTGATGGAAATGGGCGAGATCGTGGTAATATGCAGCCGCCTAGTGGAGGAATGATAGATGGTGGCGGACCAGGAGGTCAAGGCGGTCTTCAAGGTACATTTGGGGCACAAGTAAGCGCAGGTCTTTCGAGATTATTTGTTAAAAGTAGTTTATCAGATCAAATAGTTTGGTTTTTACCACTTGCATTATTAGGATTTATAGCAGGTGCACTAAAAGAAAAATTAGGAGTAAAATTAGATAATAAGAGGAAATCTTCATTAGTATTATGGTTTGTGTGGTTGTTCCCTGAGTTTATATATTTTAGTTTCACAACAGGATTATTCCATCCATACTATCTAACAATGATGGCACCTCCGGCAGCGGCTTTATCAGGAATTGGAATTACTACAATGTGGGAATTCTATAAAGAAGGAAAGTGGAAAGCGTGGCTTTTACCAATAGCTTTTGTTATAGAAGGATTGACTCATTTGATGATGTTATCTTACTTTACAAGCAATCTATCGGCTGCTACAAGAAATATAATTTTAATATCACTAGTAGTGTGTTTTGCGGCATCAGCAATATTAAGTATTCTAAATATATCAACTTTTATTAAAAGAAACGATACTGTAGCTATAGCGAAGGATAATTTTAATAAGAATATAAAATTGAAGAAAGCATTAACAGTAATTGCTACAATATCTATTTTAGTTACACCATTTATTGGAGCAAGTGCAGCACTAATTCATAGTGTAAATAGTAGTATTCCTACTGCTGGATTAGAACTTCTCTCAAATAGTCAAGGAGAAGGCTTTGGATCAAGAGGAGAGGGCCTCAGCAGTGAAAATTCTAAGTTAATTGATTTCTTAAAAAGTAATAAAACAACTGAAAAATATCTACTTGTAGTCTCTTCATCTCAAAGTGCAGATAGTATAATAATTCAAACAGGTGAACCGGTAATGGCTCTTGGTGGCTTCACAAGTGATAATATATTAACTTTAGATCAATTTAAAGAAATGGTTAAGAACGGAGAATTAAGATATGTACTCACAGGAGGCATGGGAAGAGGCGGAAACAGTGAAATTATGAATTGGGTTACTGAAAATGGTACAGCAGTTCCTGAAGGTGAATATAAGGACACTGCGGTAAGTAATCAACAAAGCAATAAAAATTCACAAGCTGCAGATGAAAATAATGACCAAAATTCAAACTCAAGAAAACAAAATCAAGAAGGTTTTGGTGGAAATAATTCAGGACAGCTTTATGATTTAAAAGCAGTAGCAGATACTTTGAAATAAATAGAAAATTAACCGTATAATTTAACCAAGAGATTTTTCTCGTCGTTAAAAGTATAGAGTTTAATACTATATGAGTAGGTTAGTTGTTGTATAATGTGTGTAATTTAAAATCTGATATATAATTAAATTACCACCTGAAATATAATTTCAGGTGGTAATTTATGCTGTATCAATATTAATTAGGGTGCATGAAGTATCATCTTATCTAATTTTATTCTAAAACCTCTAAATTCGTTAGCAAAAAACATGGTGACGAAAATAAATGCTAAAATTGAGAATCTTAAACCATGGGAAATAGGAAGTTTAGTTCTTTTTAGCATCATTTTTAAAGTAATCAATACTGAAACAATTAGTAATGGTTGAAGTATTTTCTGAATATCTCCCTTAATAAGAAAGTAAATAAAACAAATAAAAGCAAGAGCATATAAAAATAATTCAAAATAGTCATTAAAAGTGTAATTTTTTTTATATTTCATTTTTACTCTCCTATCTTAAAATATTAATTTATACCTACTATATCTATACATTAATTTAGAATATTATATATAAATCAACAAGTCGCATTGATGAGACTTTGTAAAAACATAAGGGGTGTACTACGGTACAAACAATATTAGACGAAAATTAAGAAACAGGCAATTATATTTTTGAGTTAAATTTACCGTATTATTTTAAAATAGGGAATTATATCATGAAAGTATAATTATATATTAGAGGCTGATATTCTCTCAAATTTAGAAAATATCGGCTTTAATTATTTTATATTAAATTTATACTATAGGTCTTTAAGGAGCAAATCATCTTAAGAATCAGTTAATAAATTTATTGACTCATTTTAGAGGTAATTAAGTCTTTTTGGAGAATAAGTATAATATATGATTATAAGTAATTTTTAGGGAAAAAGTATAAGAAAATTTATTTACTTAAGCATTTCTATTGAAAGTAATTTACATTCTTATGGATTTACCGTTTGCTGTTTTTCGGTGAAAATAAAGGAGGTTAGTGCAGAGGGATTAGAGCTGTTGCAATAATATAAGAGTAAGTGGAAATAAATCTAACTAACAAAACTAAAATTTATGTGCATAAATATATTCTAAGTACGGATGATAATAATCAGCTTTCACATATGTTTTATATAAATTAATGAATTATAAAAAAATCAAAATAAAGGGAGAATTAAAATGATAAAAAAATTTAAAAAAGATTCTTATAAAATTTCGATAGTGGGTATTGTAGGTTGCGTGCTAGCTGGTGCCATAATACTTACAAATAGCGTAAACGTTAAAGCATTAGACATTAATAATACTACATCAACTACTAATATAATGAATATACCTAAATTTCTTGTTGATACACCTACAAAGACTTATGATAATATAGGAAGAGTAGAAAAAGTAGCGGGCTTCGAATTTAAATTGCCTGATTTTCCTAGATCAGACAAAGCAGAGAGCCTTCAACTTATAAAACTTTCTGATAAGGACAATGTCTTACTTATATATTTGGATGGTGACATTAATTTTACATTTCAAGTTTCTGAAAAAGAACCATTAGAATATTTGAAGAAAATAGGAAATATAAAAAATGGATTAAGTAATCTTAAAGTTGAAAGTGAAGAACAAGCTATGAAATTAGGAGAGATAGATGGATTTAGTGTTACTGTAACATCTATTTCTCCAGCTGAGACATTGAAAAGTGGTGATGTAAGGCCAGAGTTTAAAGAGGTTAATAAATATTTTGCATGGAAAAATGAAGGCTTATGGTACAGTATAGGATATAATTCAACGGTTACAAGTTCAGCTCAAAACAATACTCAAAGCCACAATATTTCACAAGATGATCTAGAAAAAATAGCAAAATCTATAGTATATCCCGAAGAAATAAAGAATGTGAATTATTCTGTAGAAAAAGAGGCTTCAACAGAAATTGCAACAATGATGATTTATGAGAAAGAAGATTTAGAAAAAGCAAAGAGCTTTTTAGGTTTTAATCCTAAATTTCCACTAAAAATCAATGAAGATATAAGTATAAAAGAATCATCAATAGGAATCTCAGGGGATTCTGATATAAAAAATAATAATATTAATTATGAACTTACTAGCTTTTATTCGAATAAAAGTGGTTCAATAACTTTTACGGAGAAAAAAAACTTAAAATATTATGAGGACATACTGAAGAATGGATACATTAATATATGGGATAATGAAAATGAAAAAAATAAGCAGGTTAAAGGTGAAAAAATAAATATAAATAATAACGAAGTTTGGAAATATTTATATACTGAAATACTTGAGGATGGTACGTCTATTAATAACGGAGAATATATTTGGAAAGAAAATAATATTTATTACTCAGTATGTTTTTTTGAAGACACTGATAATTCGGATGAAATAATTAAAGAATTTGTTAATTCTAAAACTGTAGATTAACGTGGTGTTTTAATTATAGATTTTTATGAATCTAATACAAAAAGAGCAATGATTGTACGTTTCATATGAGGAATAAATTTAAATAAAGTTTAACTTTTATTATAGTAAAAGTTAAACTTATTGCTTTACTTACAATATAGAAAACACGGTAATCTGAATTTTTTTAGATAGAGAGGCCAATATCCATAATAATTATAGATAGTAGCCTTTTTTAATGGAATTCTTAGTATAATAATGAGAAAATATGCTTCATTATAAACTAAAGTACGGCATTAACACCATTAACATTAGCTTGTTCATCATCGTCCATAGGAATTATAATACATTTTTTACCATCAATTATTTGTGATTTTATTTGAGCTACTTTTTGAGGTTTAACGTGAAGTACAATGTCATAGTTTGTAGTTGCATGTGTCTCGGATTTTATTTCAGAGTTAGGCGTTGGTTCCAAGACGGTGTCAGAAGCTGTTTCTAACTCCACATCTGTTTCTGAGATAATATCAAAATCTGTCTTTAACGCAGTAGAAGTTTCTGTTTCTAATATGGTATTCAAAGCAGATTCACTTTCTATTTCTAAAGCTGAATTTTTATCTGATTCTAATTCAGTATCTTGTGTTGTTTTTTCAAGTCTTCTTTCTAGTATACGTACTTGTTTTTCAAGTCTTTCTTCCTTTTTTCTTTGCTCATTTGCTGCAAGTACTTTTTTATCAATTAAATTTTCTACTACAGGAGGAGTATCACCAAATTCTCTTGTATAAGATTTTTCGATTTTTGCAGTAATTTCTTCAGGAATTCCGCTTTCAATTAGAATATCTTGAATATTATCATTAGTTAAGGCTATAGGCTCAGCATTCTTACCATTAACGGCTTTGTGATCATCTACCATATTATTAAGAGTTTCTTGAATCTCCATGAAGATGTGATCAGATTTTTCATCATCACTGCCAATGGCCTTACGAATAATATTCTGGAATGCTTCTTTCTGTTCAGTGGCTGTTTGCTTTGAACTACAGCCTAGTGCTTCTTCCATAAATTCTGGATGTGGATCTTTTGCATCCTTTGTATAGTACATAACGGAGTGAATATCAGTACTACGGTCTGTAAAAGCTGGAAATACAAAGCCAAGATCAGGGGGACCAACTACCCAATCTCTAATACGTGCTCCTATTCGATTTTCATCTGAAATATATCCAAGACCTGGTTTTGAAAGTGATACTGGACATATTGCACATAATAGGTATTCATATACTTCTTCAGATTCATCTAATTTTGCATTATCCGTAGTTTTTGTCATAACATCGTAAGCATCGTGAAAAACAAGTATTAGAAAATTACCTGTATAGTCATAACTATCAATAATTAGTTTATAGAAGTCATCAAGCAGCGCATCATTTTTTAGTCTACTTTTTTTTAGTTCCATCAGAGACAGTTGTCTACCGCCTATATTTTCTTCATCAAGGGGAAAATTAAGTTCTAGAAGGTTATTGCCCACTGTTCCAGATAATGTTTTACTTGCAATCTCTAAATATTTAAAGAATTCTTCCTCTCTTAGATTTAAAAAAGTTTCTTTAATATTTAATACTATATTTTTTTGGCCATCTACATAGCAGCCACACATTCTGGTAAATGTACACTCGTCCTTTTTTAAACGTCTTTTTAATTCCAATATCTCTTTTTTATTCATAAATCGCCCTCTCATTTCATGAGTTTTAGTAGGCACATGATGGGAAATAGCAAGTCCATATTTGCCATAAATAATTTACATCGGGTAAGGAGGCAGATTGAATTTCTATTTTTTTGAATGTGCCTTAAGTACATAGTAAAGAATATGTTACCTAAATATAGTATAGTATTCAATGAACAGCTCTGCAAGTGACCAAATAAATGTATAACTTGTAATAGTCTTTTTAATTTGATATAATCATATGGGTAAAAATTAACATATAGTCAGTTCGAAAGCCTCCTGACTGAGGCACAATCTGAAAAATAATAGACTAATATGCTTGCATATTTGATAAACTATTTTCTTTCATGTGCCCAAAACAAAACTACGGTAAAATAATTGAGAAGAATAAAGATTTTAATTAATTTTTTATTAAAATCTTTTGTTTTTGTTGAGTTTATTTATCGTAGAATGTTTTCTACGATTTTTTTGTTTGGAGGTTTTTTTAAGATTATATAAGTAGTATTGACGTGGAGAATAGAATTAATTAAATGGAGGAGTTCATGTGAATAATAATAAGACAGTACAAAGAGTAGTTAAGACATCTATTATAGCAGCACTTTATGCAGCTATAACAATTGCACTAGCTCCAATAAGTTATGGACCTATACAATTTAGAGTATCAGAAATAATGGTGCTATTGGCATTTTTTGATCCATTTTATATTGTGGGACTTAGTATCGGATGCTTTATTGCAAATATTCTTGGGCCAAATGGATTAATGGATATTATATTTGGTACATTTGCAACATTTATTAGCGTTTATGCTATTTCAATCACAGAAAAGTTTGTGAAGAATAAGAGAGCGTCATTAATTATAGCATCACTTTGGCCTACCATTTGTAATGGTATAATAATTGGATGGATGCTTTATTATATTTACCAACTTCCACTTTTATTATCAATTGGTGAAGTTGCAATTGGTGAATTTATTGTAGTTACAGTAGTTGGAGTACCAGTTATAAAATTAATACAAAATAAATATGAAAAGTTACTTCTAAATTTATAGTAAATAAGAAGAATAAAAGACCGGTATTTTTAAGCTGGGTGACTTTATCATACTGTAGTGTGTTTACTTAGGTTTTACAAAAGTACAATCGATATTGATATTGCTACTCATAAGTCTTTTTGATTGTACTTTGTTAAATTGTTCTTGAGTAATGATAGGAATGTGGTAGTTATTAATAAAATATTGATTAAGCTTAAAAGTGCTGTAATTATGACTAATAACGCATGCCTAAAAAATAATTAATAAAAATGTTGACGTTTACTGTAGCTCGTGTTATACTTCATACATAACATAAAAGTATATAAATATCAGGCATGTGACTGGTAATGCAGGCAGGACTTGAATAAGCTAATATTATATTAGTTTATTTGAGTCCTTTTTTATCTTGGCCAAATAAAAAGTCTGCGAATGCGAATATTACTATAGTTATTATTATTATTATTATTTAATGAGAGGGGACAAATAATATGAATTATAAAGAAGTAGCATCTAAGATATTAAAGGCTGTAGGTGGAGATGAAAATGTTCAACATCTTGAACACTGTTCAACAAGATTGAGATTCAACCTTATTGATAATAGCAAAGTAAAAGTGAAGGATCTTGAAAGTATTCCAGAGGTATTAGGTGTTAAACAAAATGTACAATGTCAAGTAATAATTGGAAACTCTGTTATTGAAGTATATGATGAAGTTAAAAAACTTATTTCTGATAAAGGAGTAAATAATGGAGATAACAAAGAGAAAAGAAAAATAGGTACAATAGCTTTAGACTTTGTAATAAGTGTATTTCAACCATTGATCCCAGCAATAGCTGGAGGTGGTATTTTAAAGTCACTTTTAATGCTTTTAAACATGCTAGGAATTTTATCAAATACTACATCCACTTATAAGATATTAAATTTTGTAGGTGATGCACCATTATATTTCTTACCGCTTTTAGTAGCTATTACAACTGCTAATAAAATGAAAGTTAATCCATTAGTTGCAGTATCTGCTGTTGCAGCGCTGTTAACACCTAATTTAGCTAAGCTACTTGGAGAAGGAACTTTATTTTTCAATATACCAGTACAAAATGTAAACTATGCATATCAAGTTTTTCCGGCAATATTATGCGTATTATTGTATTCACAGTTAGAAAAATTCTTTAATAAAATTAGTCCAAAGGTTATTCGTAGTTTTTTTGTTCCGATGATGTCATTACTTATAACTGTACCAGTAACTTTACTTGTTCTTGGTCCTATAGGTTATAATTTTGGGCAAGGGTTTGCAGGAGTAATACTATTTGTTTTTGGTAAATTTGGTTGGATAGCAGTAGCAGTTTTAGCAGCATTCTTGCCATTTATGGTTGTTACAGGTATGCATAAGGCAATGATTCCTTACGTCATTACTTCTTTAGGTCAATCAGGGAGAGAATTAATATATAATGCAGCATCACTCGCACATAATATTTCAGAAGCTGGCGGATGTTTTGCTGTAAGTATTCGTACAAAAGATAAAGCGTTAAGATCTACTGCGGTCTCAGCAGGTATATCAGCTCTATTTGGAATTACTGAACCAGCATTATATGGAGTTACGATCTTACATAAACGTGTACTTTATGGTGTAATGATTGGGGCTTTTACAGGAGGTGCTTTCTTAGGAGTTCAAGCTGTTGAAGCATATGTAGCAGTAGGGCCTGGAATCGCAAGTTTATCCATGTTTATTTCTGAAACATTACCAAATAATTTAATGAATGCAATAATAGGATTAGGAGTTTCATTTGTAGCTTCATTTATTGCAGTAGCAGTTTTGTGGAAAGAAGAAGTAACTAGTAATGAAGATGAAAAGGTTAAAAATAAAAAAGAAAATTTCAAAGCACCAATAGAGGGGAAATTAATTCCTTTGAGTGAAGTAAAGGACGAAGTTTTTTCTAATAAATTAATGGGAGAAGGTATTGCTATAATTCCTTCTAAGGGGAAATTATATGCTCCAATAGATGGTACAATTGAAATGATTTTTGAAACAAAGCATTCTTTAGCAATGAAGTCTGAAGATGGTACTGAAATCTTATTTCATGTAGGCTTAGATACAGTAAATTTGAAAGGGAAATATTTTAATCCGGAAGTATCAGTTGGAAAAAGTGTGAAGCAAGGAGATCTGTTATTAAGCTTTGACTTAGATAAGATTGTTGAAGAAGGTTTTGATCCAGTAACTGCAGTAATTATTACAAATAGACCAGATGCTAAGATAGAAACTGTAGAAAGTAAAGAAGTTAACAAGAGAGATAATGTATTTGCAATAAATTAGATTGGAGTTGATGTATAAAATGTCATTTAGAGAAGATTTTTTATGGGGCGGAGCAATCTCAGCTAATCAAGTTGAAGGAGCTTTTGATGTTGACGGGAAAGGGATGTCCGTAGCTGATGTAGCAAGTTATAAGCCAAATTTGAGTGTAGAGGATTATGCTGGTCATAATAAGGTTACTACCAAAATGATTGAAGAAGCTATGGGAGATCAAACTACGAAATTCTATCCAAAGAGGAGAGGTATTGATTTTTATCATCATTATAAAGAAGATATTGCTTTGTTTGCTGAAATGGGATTTAAAGCACTAAGAATTTCTATCGCTTGGACAAGAATTTTTCCAACTGGAGAAGAAAGTAAACCTAATCAAGAAGGAATTAAATATTATGAAAATATATTTAAAGAGCTGAAAAAATATAATATTGAACCAATTGTTACACTATCACACTATGAAATGCCTTTGCATTTAAGTTTGAAATACAATGGATGGGTAGAGCGAAAATTAATTGATTATTTCGTTAAGTTTGCGAAAGTTTGTTTTGAGTCATTTGGAGATTATGTCAAGTACTGGTTGACATTTAATGAAATAGATAGTGTTGGCAGACATCCATTTACAACAGCAGGAATTATTCCAGATAAATGTCCAGAAGGAAAGCTTGATGAAGCTGTTTACCAAGCCTTACATCACCAATATGTTGCAGCAGCTTTAGCAACAAAAGAATGCAGAAAAATCATTAAGGATAGTAAAATGGGATGCATGCTAACAAAGCTAACAACATATCCTAATACTTGTAATCCAGAGGATGTATTGCTTTCATTAAATAGTAACTTAGGAAATCATGTTCATGCTGATATTCAGATATTTGGAGAGTATCCTAGATTATATAATGTCTTCTTGAAAAATAATGGAATCAATATTAAAATGGAAGAAAATGATGAAGAAATATTAAAGGAGAATACAGCTGACCATCTATCTTTTAGTTACTATATGTCAAGAACAGAATCGGCGGACACAACTAAAGAAAAAGCATCTGGAAATACTATAATGGGAGTAAAGAATCCATATCTTCCTTCTACAGAATGGGGCTGGCAGATAGATCCAGTAGGACTTAGAATATCGTTACTCGAATTATATGATAGATATAGAGTTCCGCTAATGATAGTAGAAAATGGAATGGGAGCAAAGGATGTTATAGAAGAAGATGGGACTATTCATGATTCGTATAGAATTGAGTATTTCAGAGAACATATAAGTGAAATGAAGAAAGCTGTGGAAATGGGAGTAGATTTACTAGGATATACCAGCTGGGCACCTATTGATTGTATAAGTGTTTCTACATCTCAGATGAGCAAGAGATATGGATTTATATATGTTGATCAAGATGATGAAGGAAATGGAACATTGAAAAGATTAAAGAAGGATTCTTTTTTTTGGTATAAAAATGTTATAAAAACAAATGGAGAAATTTTAGAATAAAGATAATAGGGGGATGATTATGAAAATAAAAAAAGTGCTTAATTCTAGTGTCATTTTAGCTATTGATGAGAATAACAAAGAATTCGTTTGCTTTGGAAAAGGTATAGGCTATAATAAAAAAAATGGAGACATTGTTGAAAAAAAGGTTGTAGATCAAATTTTTATGCCTGTAGAAAGCATCCAGATAAATGAGTATTTAAAATTATTAGATTCAATGCCCCCAATATATCTTGACATAACTCAAAAAATTGTTTCAGAAGCTGAAAAGGAGTTAGGTTCCAAGCTTAATATGAGTATATATTTTACATTAAGTGATCATTTGAATTTTGCAGTAGAAAGAGCAAAGAAGAATATTAATATAACAAATCGTGTTTATTGGGAAATAAAAAATTATTATTCAGAGGAATTTAAAATTGGAAAATATGCTTTAAAGCTTTTAAATGAATTAATAGACATTGCGCTTCCGGAAGAAGAAGCTGCTAATATTGCATTTCATTTAATAAATGCTCAATCACAAAGTAATGACTCAAGAGATGGTATGAAATATGCTAAAATGATAGGTGGAATTGTTAACTTGGTAAGGTATTCAATTGGTAGCGGTCTAAAGACGGAAGGAATTCACTATCAGCGTTTTATTACACATGTTAAATTTTTTACAGAGAGGTTCTTTAATAATGAAATGTTGAAAGACGAGAATGATGCCATGTTTGAGCAAATAGCAACATTATATCCAGAAGCAATGGAAATTTCTTTTAAAATAAAGGATTATATAAAAAAGGTTTATGATGGAGTTATTCCTAAAGACGAATTAACTTATTTAGCTGTTCATATAAATAGACTACAAGCTTATAATGAAATAAATAAGTAACTATATGATGTTCTTTGGTGGATTTCAAAGGTCATGCTCGGCCTCCACCAAATAAGAACTAGAATATTAATATAATGGAAAGCCACTGATTTAAATGGATTTAGTGTTTCAGGGGACAACCCTTGATAGAAATTTTAAGTTTTAGAAAGTAAATTTTTGTATTGGATATGCACACCCTTAAGGTTTTGGAATTAGGGGTGTGCACTTTTTAGTGGAAATAAGTCTATTAAGTGAAATTTTTATGATTTAGAGAAAAGAGAGGATTAATTCTATAGATCAAATAAGTAGTAGACACCTTAAGTTGAACTAAGTAAAATAATATTACTATCATAATTTATAAGTAATGGAGATGTGTAGATGAAAGATTATATCGAATTTATCACTACGGCATGGAGGGAATTTGTTTCTACTGGACAAGTACATCCAAAAGTTAGACGAGAAATTGCAGATTCATGGATAAGATGCAGGAAGTATGGAGTTGATCCTTATAATGGAAAGGGAAATGTTAAACATCCTAATATAGATGAGCTTATTAATAAAAATAATGAACTTATTTCAGTTGCTAGACCAGTCATAGAAAGCATTTATAGTATGGTCAGTGGATCAGGATTTGCTTTATTTTTAGTAGATAAAGATGGGTATATTATTGATGTTATAGGTGATAAGGATATAATGGAAAGGGCTGAGGAATTAGATTTTCTGAAAGGTGAATTGTGGTCAGAAAAGGTTGTTGGAACTAATGCTATAGGAACGGCTTTATATCTTAATAAGCCAGTCCAAACTATTGGAGCAGAGCATTATGGATCAAATCAACATTCTTGGACATGTTCTGCAGCACCGATTTATGATGAAGATGATAATTTAATAGGATGTATAAATATGTCAGGAAATTATTATAATGCTCATTCTCATACACTTGGAATAGTAACTGCTGCTGCTCAATCAATACAAAAACAAATGGAACTAGCTATTTCATATAAATTGCTTAATGTAACCTTTGATTCTATATCAGAAGGTATGATAGTCATGAATGAACATATGAAGATAAAAAGAATAAATGGACGAGCGTTAAAAATTTTAAATATATCTTTAGAAGATGCAATGAACATGGATATAAATCTAGTTTTAAATGGCATTGATTTTCATAAGCTTTTTAAAGAGAGAAACAAATTTTTACATAATTTAGAGTGGGATTTTTCTATAAATAATGAAATAATCAAATGTGTTATAAATATACTTCCATTAAATAAAAATGGGAAAAATAGCGGTATGGTAATAACTTTTACTGAGGTTGAAGTGGTACACAAGCTAGTAAATAAATTTGCTGGATACAAAGCCCAATATGAATTTAAAGATATAATAACAAATAATTTAGAAATGAAAAATATGATAAGTTTTGCTAAAAAGGCTGCTAAAAGTGACTGTAATATTTTAATCCAAGGAGAAAGCGGTACAGGTAAAGAATTAATTTCACAATCAATACATAATTATAGCAATCGGGCAAGAGGGCCTTTTGTTGCAGTAAACTGTGCATCAATCCCAAGTGAACTGGTTGAAAGTGAATTGTTTGGATATGAAAAAGGTGCTTTTACAGGAGCTTCAAAGGAAGGGCATCCAGGTAAATTTGAATTAGCAGATGGAGGAACAATATTTTTGGATGAGATTGGAGAGTTACCTTTAGATATTCAAAGCAAGCTCCTTAGAGTGTTGGATAATGGAAAGATTGTAAGAGTTGGTGGGACGTATGAGAAGCAATTAGATGTTAGGGTTATTGGCGCTACTAATAGAATATTAAAAAATGAAATAAGCAAGAGAAATTTTAGAGAAGATTTATATTACAGATTAAGTGTAATGGAGATAAAAACAATTCCACTAAAGAAAAGGAAAGAGGATATAGATTTACTTGTAAATGAGTTTATTCAAAAGTTAAATATAAAAAATAGAAATAAAATTATAAGTGTTAAACAATCATATATAGATGAATTAAAAAAATATAATTGGAATGGCAATATAAGAGAACTTAAAAATGTTGTTGAAAGAGATTATTATTTAAGTGAAGATGAAATTACAAATGTAGATTGTTTATATTATAACAGTATAGATAAAAATATAAACAAAGTAGAATCTTCGATAGAGGAAATAAAAATAGTGCCCCTTGATAAATTAGAAGAGAAAGCCATAGGAGACGCAATAAATAAGTGTAATGGAAATCTTCAGTTAGCAGCTAAATTATTAAACATAGGAAGAGCAACTTTATATAGGAAGATAAAAACATATGATATTAGTGTGTCAAAATGAGAAAATAACTATATGTGTATCAAAATGAGAAAATAAAAATGTATCATTTTGATACATTTTTCGTTTTTATCCTAGTTTATAAAAAATTCTAATTATATTTTAAAGCGGCATAAAACTAGCAATATAAATATATTAAAGAAAAAAATATAAATTTACGGTTATATTTATACTTATTGGCACATATATTGCTTAATAAATGATATGTGAAGAAATTAACAATATTTTAGGAGGATTTTATATGAAAGCAGCGTTATGGTACCAAAAGAAAGATGTTAGGGTTGAAGAAATTGAAGAGCCAAAGGTAGTAACAAATGATGGTGTAAAGATTAAAGTAAAATGGTGTGGAATATGTGGATCAGATTTACATGAATATTTAGGAGGACCTATATTTATACCAGTTGGACAACCTCATCCATTAAGTGGGACAACTGCGCCTGTAGTTTTAGGCCATGAATTTTCAGGAGAAGTAGTGGAGATTGGTAGTAGTGTAACTAATTTTAAGCCAGGAGATAGAGTAATAGTTGAGCCTATAGTTGCATGCGGAAAATGTCCAGCATGTTTAGAAGGAAAATATAATTTATGTTCATCTTTAGGATTTCACGGACTTTGTGGAAGTGGTGGAGGACTTGCTGAATATACAGTTTTCCCAGAAGAATTCGTACATAAGATACCAGAGGAAATGTCTTACGAACAAGCTGCTTTAGTTGAGCCAATGGCAGTAGCATTACATTCAATTAGAATTGGCAATTTTAGAACAGGTGATACTGCGTTAGTACTAGGATCTGGTCCAATAGGACTTGCAACTATTGAGTGCTTAAAAGCAGCTGGCGCAAAATTAATAGTAGTATTACAAAGAAAATCTATAAGACAAGAGTATGCTAAAAGAGCAGGAGCGGATGTAGTATTAGATCCTAATGAAGTAAATATTGCAGAGGAAGTTAGGAAGCTTACTAACGGATTAGGAGTTGATGTGGCATTTGAAACTACAGGAGCTCAAATAGGTTTTGATACAGGTATAGATAGCTTAAAGTTTGAAGGAACTTTAGTTGTAACTAGCATATGGGAAGATAATGTTAAGTTTAATCCAAATGTGTTAGTATTTACTGAGAAGAAAATAATTGGAACATTAGCATACAGACATGAATTCCCAGCAACTATGGCTCAAATGAAGGATGGTAGAATAAAAGCAGAAGGATATGTAACAAAGAAAATACATTTAGATGACATAGTAGAAGAAGGCTTTGGTGCATTAACAGGTCCAGAAAAGAAAAAACATGTTAAGATATTAGTAACACCAGATAAAGATCTTTTATTAAATAACTAACATTAGTAATACTTAGGGTATGTAATTTCAGCTAAGATTCAGATGGCATTCAGACCATCTGAATTAAGTTTTGCTGGATAAAATTAGGAGGAAGATAGATGTACAAAATAGTTAGTAAAAGGGAGCTTACAAATAATATCTATTTAATGGATATAGAAGCTCCAAGAGTGGCAAAGTCTGCAAAACCAGGGCAATTTATTATTATAAAGAATGACGAAAAGGGTGAAAGAATTCCTTTAACTATAGCGGATTATGATGCAGAAAAGGGA
>NZ_MZGT01000090.1 GCF_002029255.1 Clostridium chromiireducens | reverse complement strand
ACATATAGTGGTAAAATAATTTTATATAATACTCATAGGAGGTCTGTATGGATTTTAATTACATTGAAGAATTAGTTTATAAATGTAAAAATGGAGATATGTTATCAAAAGATAAATTGGCTGAAGAATTTAGACCTTTAATCTTAAATGTTTCTAAAAAAACTTTTATTGATGGATATGACATACAGGATCTTCATAATGAATGTTACAAATCATTATTTAAATGTGTTTCCATGTACAATTTAGAAAGGCATAGATTTGTCGCATATGCCACTAATTCAATTAAAAATAACATGAATGATCTTATAAAACGAATTAAAACTAGAAGCTCCACTGAAGGATATGGGGCTTTAAGTCTCCTTGATAATTTCGAAAAAGATCTGCCATCTCATGATATCAGCTTAGAAGATTTATTTTGTGAGGAATGTGATTATACGGATTTGAGACTAGCCCTTAATTATTTAAACGATGATGAAAAAGAACTTATAGATTTTATTTTCTTTAAAAACAATACAGTTCAAAAATATGCTCACTTTAAAAATATGTGCTACTCTACAGCTACTCGAAAAAAGAAAGTTGCTTTAAATAAAATCTTCAACTATATTTCCCTAAATTATCAAGCTTAAGGGCTCCAAGATTACTATTCTTGGAGCTCTTATTTTTGTAATAGAATAGTACAATATCTATTCTAATATTCTTTAGAATATTTATGGCCTGCCATATTAGAATATCCTCTTCTTAGTCATATATCTTAAGTGATGATATTAAGTAAAGGAGATTATATTTATGGCTAAGAAAAAAATATCAAAGCCCCCTAAAAATGATTTTGCTCCTGTGGAGGATCTTGAAATATGTAGCTTCTCTTCTGAACCCGTTATAAATGGAGATTGTATTTCTTCATTTTCATTTGATGGTGATTCTAACGAAAATATTTCTATAGATAACAATCAGACTAATGAATCTTCACCTGGAGCCGTTAATTCTGTAAATTTGAATATTTCTTATGGAAATACTCAAGGCAATGCAACAACTGCTTCCTCATCAAATAATAAATCTATATCAAATGATAACAGCATATTAGCTGGCAAAAGGAAAATTCCAATAGCAAATGGCATGGCACCTCCAATTGATGGAGAATTTCTTGATGTCAAGAGAACTTACATGCTTAGAAGTTCCACTGTTAGAAAGCTCAATGAACTTAAGAGTATTCACCCTGAATTAAATACTTATGTCAGTACAATAGTTGATATGGCTATAGCTCATTACTATAATCACATAATTAATGAAGGTGGCAATTAATAATTACTCATAATAATAAAACCTAGACAGAGGATAATACTTAAATTTATGCCATCTATATCTAGGTTTCTTTACATTTTCTATTGTTCTTTTTGAATCAATTTGCCTTCATTTATTTATCACTTTTTAATCTGATTTCATGAAATTATATGCTTCTGATCATATATCCATTATGGGAGGTGATGGAGTTGTGGAAATAAATGACTTAATTAATCTGGTAGTTAATAATGGATTTGCTGTGGCTGTTTCAGCGTATTTGCTGATTCGGTTAGAAAAGCAAATAAATGGACTATCAGCTTCAATTAATAAACTAAATACCATAATATCAGCAAAGCTAGGAGTTGCTCTTGATGTAGATTCTAATGACGATTCTCATAGAGTAGCTTAAATAAAGGCAATAAACATTATAAATTGATGTTTATTGCCTTTAAAATTATTTTTATTGTTAATTATTTTTTAAATTTATAGTATCTAATAAGAACCAGGTGTTATATACAGCTCTTCTGTAATACATGTTAGTATAATATTTAACATTGATATATAGATTATTACAGAATTCCTGAATAGTTCCCGAGAACTTACTCTTGTGGTAGTTCTTGAATTCTTCATATATCTTTGAAAAATTAGGGATCTTTTCTTCAAAAAATTATAATTATCAATAATTCTTGAAGAGCAAACTCAATTATAACAAGGATTTATTATAAATGTTTTTTTATTTTATTCAGTTGTAAAATTATTCAAGCATTTTTTCACTATAATAGTCTTAAAATTAATAGCAAATTAAAATATTCAGCATAATATATATTATAAAATTAATTATAATAAGTAAATTAATTATACGGAGGATGAAAAAATGGGAGATTATGAATTAATGGTATATGGAAAAGAAGACGATTGCGAAGAAAAAAAAGATATTTGCTGTGGAAAGAGAAATTATCCAACAGCTGATGCATTAGAGGAAGCTTTTAATGCAGGGCTAAGAAAAGGATATTGTGAAGGTTTAGAAGCTGGAGAAAAAGAAGGTTTCCATAAAGGTTTTGAAGAGGGCTTAGAGAAAGGCTTCCGCAAAGGCTTTGAAAAAGGTAAAAAAGAAGGCTTTGAAGAAGGCTTTGAAAAAGGCAAAAAAGAAGGCTTTGAAAAAGGCTATGAAAAAGGTAAAAAAGAGGGCTTCAAGGAAGGCTATGAAAAAGGTGTTAAAAACGGATGTAAGGTTGCCAAAGAAAAGGCTTTAAATTGTATAGATAAAATTGAATGCTGTTAATGGTGAATTTTTAGTAAACAGAATTAAAAATAAGTAAAAATCAAGGCTTTGTTTGATATAGTATAATAATATAGTGGGATATATAGATTAATTAATAACTATATATCCCATTTTTATTTTTAGGTTCTTCGAATGGTATAGGAATTATAACTTTGATGATATTGCTATTATCTGCATTGTTAAAAAAATATATTCTTATTTTGCAATATAGAATGTTAGTGTAAACTCAAAGGTTATTATAGTTTAGTAATATATCAAAATGCACTTTCATACACTTATTATTGATACAAAAAACTTTATAGTTAACATATAAGCTATATAAAGATTATTGATTGAAGTGCATCTATGAGTACAAATAAATTAAATAATAAAGATGATACGAATGATAAACTTATCGAGTGTCCATTTGTTATTAATGCAGGTGGTACTCCTTCTATCCAAGAAGGGCCTATCATAGAAAGACCTGCACCCAAAATTAAGGGCAGACTTTATTTAGATACTAAGCAAGGTATTCTTTATCGTGATACTGGAAAATGGTGGGTGAGGCTACAACTAGGACCTCGGGGACCTCAAGGACCAGAAGGGCCTCAAGGGCCAGATCCAACTACTCGCTTTCAAGTTAGCGGTGATGTAGGTGGAGCTGATAATTTTAACTCTGGAATACCATTTAACTCATTTAGAAATTTGCAACGTATTTCTATAAATATACCTAGTGGGACGCAATTGGTTATTAATAGGATACGGTATTATTTTGCTAACAGTTTTCTTCGACTACGCATTGCAGTAGGTTCCACAATATTTCTATCCTCCAGCAATGCGAATGAAGAAACACCTGCTTTTGTCCTTTATAACAACACTACTGCAGTTCCAATATTAGTAACTTTAGAGATTGGTACACAAAATACAAATCCAGATCCAAACACACCAGTAAGAGCTTCTGGAGCAGATGGTTGGTGGATTGACCTATCTTTTGTATAAAATTATTATTTTCTTATAGAAATATAATAGTTAAATTAAATTATATTTCAAAACAAACTCTCTCTAATCTGGCTGTCCCCTCGTTCTTTTTTTGAGGAAAGTGCTATTACTCCTATGATTAATCCACAAGCCATTATCAGTGCCGCAATTAAAAAAGTATTGTGTATACCTGCTGTGATATTCTCAGGACTTGAACTATCCATTGTTTTAGTTTTATTAAAAAGATAAAATATTGCACCTATTACAGCAGCCCCTGTAGTTTGTCCAATAGTACGTGATAAATTAAGAAGACCAGATGCGAGTCCACGCTGCTCAGGTTTTGCCATAGAAATAATAGAAGCATTGTTTGGTGTTTGGAAAAATGCCAGGCTGCCATTAAATACGAACAATACTATGGCAAATAACACAGCACTTGAAGATAAATTCATCATGGACATCAGCAAAGTTCCTATACACAAGGCTAAGATTCCAAATATCATAACAGTAAAATTTCCAAAGCGTTTAGCAGCCCTTCCTGCTATAGGTGTAAAAATTGCACACCCTATAGGCCCAGTCATCATTAATAGTCCTGATGACGCTGTTGTAAATCCTTTTGCCTGTTGGAGATAAAAAGGAAGAATAACAACAGCTCCTGATATAACCGTATAAACTAATATACTTATAACAAGGCTTGAACTTAACACACTGTTTCTAAATATTTTTAAATCTATCAAAGGAAAAGTACTGTTTTTTTCTAAAAATATAAATAGTATTATTCCAATGATTGCCACAATTGCAAGTATAATAACTTCAGCACTAAATCCCTGTTCTTCCGCTAATGTTACAGAAAGGACATAACAAATAAGCGTGGAAGTTAATATTAACATCCCTAAAAAATCAAATTTTTGTTTCTTTTTAGATATTGGAATTTCATGAAATTTTGTAGTCAATATTAATGCAAGAATCCCCATTGGTATGTTAATAAAAAATATGTATCTCCATCCAAATAAGCTTATTAAAAAACCTCCAACGGATGGTCCAAGAGTAAATCCTATGGGCAGCATTGACGTAAGTACTCCCATACTTTGTATTAGTTTTTCTTTAGGAACCAAATCTCCTGCAATTGCAAACGATAATGTTACAAGTATTGAACCACCTATTCCTTGCAAAGCTCTAAATATAATCAGTTCATAAATTGATGTTGAAATTCCACATAACAAGGACGCCACAGTAAATATTATAATTCCATAAATAAAAATATTTTTCTTACCAAATATATCTCCTATTCGTCCTATACCCACTATAAGAGACGTAACTGCCAGAAGATAACTAAGTGCTATCCACTGTAAGCTTGCAAAATCGGCATTGAATGCTCTTGCTATAGTTGGTAATCCTATATTTACAATACTAGTATCAATAGCTGACATAAGAGTTGTAAGTGAGAGAACAAAAATCACTAATCCTCTACTTGCTTTATTTAAACTTAATCTATTTGTTTTTTTCATTATATTTCTTTCTCCTTATATTTTTACATAAATGATTTCTCTAGTAACATGAGTTTTCCTAGAATTCATGCCTAAAGTATTAAGACGCCACAAATGCGGCGCTAGTTTACATTTCAAAATAGCACGAACTATTAAGATCTTCCATAAGACCAAGTTGTGTAGGATGCCACCCAAGCTGTTTTCTAGTTATATCACTAGAAGATATAATATCCATCATTGCAAAATGAGTGAACCATGTAAAATAATTATTTGCTTCATCCAAGGTTTTGCTTACAACTGGCATGTTCAGTCTGCAACCAATCACATTAGCAATTTCCCTAAAAGGAACTCCTTCTTCAGCTACTGCATGATACACTCCTGAAACTCCCTTTTCAAGAACAAGTCTAAAGAGATGAGCCGCATCTAATCTATGAACCGCAGGCCAAGTGTTATCCCCTTTATCTACAAAGGCTGCAATACCCTTTGCGCGGGCAATGCCAATCAAGTTAGAAACAAAACCATGATCACCCACGCCATGAACAGATGGAGGAAGTCGTACTACTGACACCTTTGCACCTCGTGCTATAGCAGAAGCTACAGCCTCTTCTGAAGCTACTCGAGGATTTGCATTAGTCCCAGAGACTGGTAAAGTTTCTTCTGTAACAATTTTACCTTTAGGAAGAATTCCTATAGCAGATGTAACAATCAATTGGCGGTCAGATCCAGCGAGAACTGAACTTAAAGCCTCTATTGCATTCTTATCTTTTTCACAGTTTTCTTTAAATTTTGAGAAGTCATGATTGAATCCTGTATGAATTACAGCATCTGCAAGGGCCGCTCCCCTGCGCAAACTTTCTAAATCTTCAAGATCGCCTTGATGTACCTCTACACCTACATCCATTAGAGACTTAGCCGCCTTCTCTGATCGGGCAAGTCCAATTACTTGATGTCCATTATTAGTTAATTCCTGAACAATAGCAGACCCAACAAATCCAGTCGCTCCTGTTACAAATACACGCATTATAATCCCTCTTTTCTTTTATTTTAGTTATAGCTTTAGTATTTCTATTATTCTCTATAGGAGACTATTGACTAATATCCCCTAAAAAGTGTTTTGCACTTTCTATAATAAATTTATCATATCTAAATTTCAGGTTCATGAATTATTCAATCAAAATATAGCATAATCTTATCATTGAAAAAGAAAAAAGACACTCCATTATTAGAATGTCTTTTTATTCTTGTATAAGATATTAGCATAATCTTATGATTAAAAGCTTTCAATAATCATCTCACTTTTATTTTTATAAAGAAAAATCAGGAGACAAATGTTTTAACTTCTTCATCCTCTTAAATACCTTTCCCTAAATTCACTAGGAGTTTCGTTACGGCATTTCTTAAAAGCTCTGCTAAAATAATTCCCATCATTAAATCCTGTGTCCATAGCGATTTCAACAATAGTTTTATTAGTATTTAGCAAAAGTTGAGCAGCTTTCTGAACCCTTATTCTATTTAGATATTCCATTGGTGAAAATCCTGACACGATTTTGAAAACTCTAGAGAAATGGTTAGGGCTTAAGTGCGTTACTTCTGAAAGCTCTACAAGAGTGATTTTTTCTGCCATATGCGTCTCCATATATGTAATAGCTGGTTTGATTTGCTTCAATCTTCTATACTGCATATCCAATTCTGATTGATCTGGTACTGTCTTTTTATGCCGCCTCAAAAGAGCTATCAATATCTGACAGGCTAATCCTCTAACTACAAGTTCATAGCCTTCTTCTTTCTCTTGAAACTCTTCAATGATATTGTTCATGATTCCAAATATATAATCATCATAGTTGATTTTATTTTCAAACAATAAGCGGTTTTTTAAAAGCGGCTCCGTATATATATTTTGCTGTAAATCAGACTGGTTTCCTAAAAGTAACAAAAGATCAATTTTTATTAAATAATACTCTAAATCCGAATTTAAAGTTTCTATGGAATGTATTTCATTTGGGTTCACAACAGCAATTGAATCCTGCTCTGCTAAAATTCTTTCTTCCCTACACTTAAGCAGCAATTCCCCTTTTTTAATATACATTAGCAGAAGTTGCTCATGCCAATGAGGCGGAAAAACACTTCCACTTCCACTCACAAAACAGTGCTCTACATGAACCGAGGCTCCTCCTACATTCTCTAATGAATAACCATACATATTCTCATCTATTATAAAATCTTTTCCCATGTTTCCCCCCAGATTCTAATACTGTACTGAATTTTTGCTTAATCATCTAAAATTGTATCTAGCAGACAACTTTAAATTTTTATAACTTAATAATACAATAATAAATTACATTTGATAACAAAAAAATGGCAGAGAAAGTCAATGCTTTTTCTGCTATTATTATATATTATCTCTTTGTTACTACATTTATCTTTCTTTAATATATAATTCTTTTCCTTTAAATACTATAGCAATTTCTTTCATATTATTTATTCCACGTGCTTCTAATGTAGTAATATATTTCTTGTCAGAAATTTGCTTTAAAGCTATATCTGCTGTTTCTTCCAATGTTTCATCATCGTCAGGATCTAACTTTTTAAATTCTATAACGATACCAAGTTTAGATATATCCTTTGGTATTATCATTACATCGTATCTGCCATAGCCACTTTCCCTGTTGGATAAAACTTCATGGGTATCATTTAGGGATATTAACATTCCAAGTACAAAGGCATGATAAACCTTTTCCCCCTCATATCCACCTACATCAAAGTAACTTATGCTTTTTAAAACAAATTGCCTTAATAGCTTGCCAAAGATTTTAATATCACCATTTATAAGACTATTTATCATAAGCTCATAATTTTCTTTAGTTATTGTATCTTCAAACCATTTTTCAATTAAATCATAGTAAAGTGTTGTAACTTCTAAATTAGGTATTGAAAGAGTATAATAATCTTTCAACCCCTTTCTTTTCTTAGAGTTAACTTTTAAATATCCTGTGAATAATAGAAAACTCCATAAATTATCAGCAGATTTTTCTATATCTTCCATTACTATATTTTCATCTATTACTTTTTCTATATTATTTCCATTAACTAAATCCTCAAGGTTTTTCTTAACTTCGTTAGATCCTTTTGATAAAAGAATCCCAACTAAGTCATTTGAACTACTATTTACCCAATATGGTTTGAGTCCTGCTTTAGGGCTTGATAAGTAGTTTAATATTGACCAGGGATTGTAAATGGTAGTTTCTCCAAAATAATAACCATTGTACCAATCTTTTATATTATTAAGCTCTTCTTTTATATTATAATCAGAAACTAATTGTTCAATTTCTGAATCAGTAAATCCAAATTTATCAGAAAGATTATAACTTAAAATGCTTTCAACTTTAAGATTGTTTAATCCTGAGAATATAGACTCACGAGCAACTCTAAGTATCCCTGTAATCATTCCCTTTTGAAGAGAATTATTATCCTTAAAGGCTCCACTTAGTAAGTTTCTCATAAATTCTATAGCTTCATTATAATAGTTATTTATATAAGAAGCTTGAATTGGCACATCATACTCATCTATTAGAATTATTACCTTTTTACCATAATAATCATACAGATATTCCGATAATTTCTTTAACGTATTAGACAAATCAATTATATCTGCTTCTTTATTTGTTATTGAATTATAGTATTTTTTATCTATAGCATCCATCTTATCTGCGTTTAAACAATACTTATGATCTTGATATAATTTACCTAATATATTTCTTAAACCAGCTTGCAAATATTCAAATGAGCTATATTTTTCATCTTTAAAAGTTAAATATATAACTGGATATTTTCCTTGAAGCTCCATAATATCCTTATGATTTTCTATTTCAAGTCCTTTAAAAAGATAATTATTATCTTCATTACTATTTTCGAAAAAATATCTTAACATACTCATATTAAGAGTTTTACCAAATCTTCTTGGTCTTGGAACTAATATAGTTTGCCCGTTACTTTCCCAAAACTCTTTTATTAATTCAGATTTATCAACAAATAAATAATCTTCCTCTATTAATGTTTTAAAATCACTTATTCCTATTGGTATCTTTTTCATGTATATCACCTACCTTATTTATGTATAGGAAATTATCAAGTGAAACTTGATTCAGGTGGGGTTTGATCCCCATCTGAATCTTAGTTGAACTTATAACCTCAAGGGTCACAATGTCCAGGAGCGTGCAGCCGTTATCTCCCACTTAAAGAAGTGGGGGTGTTACGGATGCTAGCTATCGGATCAACCTTTTAGTGCCTATAATATAAATCTTATATCTGATGCATCCACTTTTACTGCTAGAGCTTCCTTATATACTTCTTATTATACCCAATTGACATAAGTTAAACAACATTACGCACTACCCTTTCATATTCTTTGGAATACAATAACTCCAAGTAGTTTTAATCACACCATAACATAGTTTGTAAATTTTTACATACTTTAATAAGTATTAATGTTTTAGAATGCACATAAAAAAATACCACACTCTCTTTCCGAATAATGTGATATTTCACCATACTTTTTATATCTTTATAGATATCCAAATCTTAAATTTGATTTATGACTTGAAGTATATCCAATACCAGAAAGAATGTGTACTCTTTTGTTGTAGTGTTTCATTGATAATTGGGCTGTAGGATTTCTTAAGCAGAAGTTGTTCCATTTGAGCTTGTCATTTGCTTGCCAAAGGAGCATGCTCAAATGGGTGCAACTTCTGCTTTTAAGTAAGAGTCCAAATCTTGTATTTGGTTACTCGAACTTACTCAGGGAACGAATGTGAGTCGAGTTCCATTTCCCACAGCCTAATTATCTAGAAACCGAAACAACAGAGTATACATTCTTTCGGTAAGTTATATTCATAAGTTTAAATTATGTGTTAGATATTAACTTTATCTATCTACAAAACGCATTATTTCTTCAGCATCTTTTCTTGGAGTTTGCGCTGCATGTTCTCCATCTTCATAACCATAAACGATAAGTGCAGCTACTGTTTCTTCTTCTGGTAAATTTACTATTTTTGATATTGATTTTTCATCTATAACTCCCATTATACATGTGCCAACACCTTTGGCATGTGCTGCTAAACAGAATGTTTGACATGCAATACCTGCATCAAATACTTCCCAAACATTAGCTTTTGATGTTACATATGCTTCATTTATCTTACCACTTTTCCCTTGAACAAAACTTAACACTGCAACACCCTTTGCATTTTTTAAAGTATCTATATTATAAACGAAGCCATTAACCCCTTCATTTGCAAGCTCTTTAATTATTGATTCATCATCAACTAATGTATATCTAGCTATTTGATAGTTTACCCATGATGGAGCCCATTTTGCTATATCAACTATTTCTTTCATAGTTTCTCTATCTACTTTTTCATTTTTAAATTTTCTTACACTTCTTCTTTCCTTTATCATTGTTATTGCATCCATTTTAAGTACCTTCTTTCTTTAAATTTACTAATGGCTACATTATATATCCTATCATATCACTCAACAAGTACTGACATTATTAGCCGTACGGTCATTTATGTACAATTTTGCAAAAAAAAACGCATTACGAGTTAACGTATTGCGTGGCTAATTTATTATGAATTTTTATATTCTTCACAGTCATCCTCGAAATCAACTTTTCCATACTTAATATTTTCATTATATTTTTTACCCCAGTTACCTAAATCATTTAAAATAGGTGCTAGTGTTTTGCCTATTTCAGTTATTGAATACTCTACCTTAGGAGGCACTTCATCATAAACCTTTCTAATAATTAATTGATTTTCTTCCAGTTCCCTAAGCTGTCTTGATAATACCCTTTCATTGATACTCGGAATTTTTCTTTTTAGTTCTCCATATCTAATAACTCCAGATTTCCCTATATGATGAATAATAAGCGGCTTCCACTTACCCCCAATTATGTCTATTGTAAGTTCAACATTACAATAGAATACCTTTTTTTCACTTTTTGCCATCTAAATTTTTCTTCCTTTCTGTCAATCTACTAAATCAAGCTATTTTCAATAACCTTTACACCACTATCAGTACCAACAATAATGCGCTTACACATATTAATAAATAATCCTGTCTCTAAAACTCCTGTTAGTCCATTCACTTTATCATAAACATCATTAATATCCATTGGGTTTCCTATATGTAAATCAACTATATAATTACCATTGTCAGATATAAAAACATTACCATCTTTCACTCTTATTGCGGGATTTAAAGAGTAACTTTTTAATTTTCTAATAACTTGTGTATAACCATAAGGTAATACTTCAATTGGTAATGGAAACGCTCCAATACTATCAACTAATTTACTATTATCCATAATCCATATTACTTCATTGGCCAAGTTAGCAACAATTTTCTCCCTAAATAATGCTCCACCGCCACCTTTAATTGCATTAAAATGTTTATCTATTTCATCAACACCATCAATACATAAATCAATTCTATCTACTTCGTCTATATCTACTAGAGTAATATTCAATTCTTTTGCTAAATTCTCTGTATTTCTTGAAGTTGCAACTGCCTTTAAATTCATACCACTTCGAACCAGTTCTCCAACCTTTTTAATCATATAATAAGCTGTAGAACCAGTACCCAACCCTAATATCATCCCATCTTTTATATATTCTGTTGCTTTTTCTCCAGCTATTCTTTTTTGTTCCATACTTACCTCCTAAACTTCACAATAAATTACAGTGTAACACACTTTAATAATAAGATGGCTTATTTTAATCTTCGCTCATTCCATAAATTAATAAGTGCTCTAATAAGATTTAACATAATTGAAGTCATCAATAAAACAGTTCCTATTATATGAGTATTATTATTCCATAAAAAAGGGATTGAGACAACCAATATAAGAATTGATATTATTAACATAAATTTTGTTTTCATAATTTTCATTATTCAGATCGCACGTGATATATTTAATATTTCTATTAGTACTTAATTCCTTGGCTTGTAATCTTAACTTTTCGTGATTTCTGGCAACCAAAATAACATTATAACCTTCTAACACAAATTTTTTAGCAAATGCCTCACCAATTCCACTGGTAGTTCCAGTAATTAAAACTGTATTCATAAATTCACTCACTTTCTTTAAACATCTTCCATTCATCTAAATATGTGAGGTCAATACAATTCTGGCTTTTAATTTTTTCGTAAAAACTTAATTTCGAATGTATCAGATTCAATCCATTTTGAATGCTTTCTAGATCTTTTATCATTTTTTCTTTATATTCTTTAATGAGATTAATTCTTTGATCAATAGTACGACTTCCTTCTAGCAAAAGTTTAACATAAATCTTAATACTTTTGACTGGAACATTTGCACATGCTATACCAAGTCGTTGCTTCATTCCTAATGAAAAATTTCTAATTTTCTTATCTCTATCTCTTAAAAGATCCATTTTGTCTAAACACTCATCTATTATATTTTTATCTGTTAATCCCATATATTCAGCATGAAGCTTCAGATTCTCATAAGCAGTTAGATTTTATAGGATGAAGGAAATTCTATAATAGAACCTATGTCCTTTAAATAAGAAACATCACCTTTAATAATAAATTATAGCATGTTTGTTAAATATTACACGGTTCATTTTTTATGAACATATTCTGTAAGTACAGAATTATTCAATTTTCGAAGAACATTATTTTCACTAATTACCAAGTATTCACTGCATATTGTTTAAAATCAACTTTACACTTATAATAAACTAAAGATAATTAATTTAACTAATTAGGAGGTATTCAAGATGGCTGGTTGTAACGAAAAAAATTGTACATGCCCAAACGTTGCTTGTGAAAGACATGGTAAGTGTTGTGAATGTGTTAATTTTCACCGTAGTAAAAGTAATATAGTAGCTTGTTTAAGAGACTTTAAAGTTGAAAGCAAATAATTCACTACTTTATCTGGTATACTCTTCATCATTTCATTAAGATCACATTCTAAAACTTTACAAATTTTATCGAGATAATCTAAATTGGCTCTATCATATGTATATTTTCTTTAATATGTGGCAATTATTATAAATGAATTAAAACTAAGTTAAAATCTAACTCTCTGTAAAGAGATAGTACCGATGATCACCTGTACTATCTCTATTTATTGTTTATACATTACGCAATAATAGAGCATAACATATTGGTAGAACTAAATCGCTAAAAGAAACGGATTGGTTTGGCGATTAAATAGAAGTCTATATGAAAAAAATAAGAAGTGAAGTTCTTTCTCAAGGAGCTTCACTTCTCACATTTTGCGGGCCTTTTAATATGTTCAATTTCATATTCTTTTGAGCCACAATAATTTACTGTTATGACTCAATTTAAGAATGTTGCGTCTTAAATTCTTTTTAAAATATAATTTCCGATATGAAAACCATAACGTTCATAAAAGGGTAATGCCTCATCATTTGCATAGACTACATTAATTTCAATATATGTTACTAAATTTAATTCAAACCAATTTAAAGCACTTCTCATAAGTTTGTCCCCTAATTTAAACTTACGATACTGACTTTCGATAAATATGGATTCTATTTCTCCTAGATTATCTTCAATGGAACTTAAACAATATCCTATATAATTCCCAGTTTCATTATCTAAAAGCATATCAATCCTTATAATGCCGTTTTGTGCCTTTTTATGAATAGATTCCATTCTTCTATCAAAAGTGAATTTTTCATATTTACTTTTAAAATAAACCGATTTGTTATAGTGTATTGAATTAAGTTTTTCCCATAATGGCTTTATTAGTTCAATTTCTGTTATATCTTTCTCAACTAAACAAATATTCATGCTATTCCCTCCAATTTGTATTTTCCTATTCATCAACTTATTATTATGACATTTTATGGGTGCAAAACCTTATTAACAAGATATTTTGCCTTAGCATAATCACTTTTGCGAACAGAAATAGTATACTGGATTTGATAGTCTATGTTCACTCCAACCCTACTTAAACTAAATCTATCACCATATCTTGAATCATTTATTGCTTCGTGAGTATATTCGATATTGTTCTCTTTTAAAATATTTATTACTTTTGATACTTCTTCAATTGAATATCCAATGTATACATCTTCCTTAATAAACGAACGGATTATCTTGCCTAATAAAAACATTACCTATCTCCCCTTATAAACTTTCCTTATTTTGCAATGTTATAGTTGTGACGCCTTAATTTACTATTGTGACACAATTTAAGAAAACCACGTACTATTTAATTTCCGCAAAAATTTCATGTATATTTCCATCTGGATCAGCAAATAGTGCTGTTCTTTGATTCCAAGGCATATCTTGTGGTTCATGAACGGAGGTTGCTCCTTTAGAGATTAAGTCCCTAAATGATTCATCAACATCATTAGGATTTTCACATGTAAAAGCAAGTTCAAAGCCTTGTCCAAATGACTCTTTCCTATATTCGCTACTATACACATACATAACATCTCTCATACAAATAGCAAACCTTGCTCCATCGTTTTCAAATTCAACATAATTACCAAGGTCATTTTCAATTCTAAATCCGAGAACTTGATTGTAGAAATTTTTCATTTTATCTATATGATTTGTCCAAATCGTAATCAGATTAATCTGTGCTTTCATCATATATTTTTCACCTTTCTTAATTTAACATTTAGTTCTATAAGTAAATCACGTAATAGTTACTACTTTAAATTATATTATCAATAAAACTTTGCCATATAAAATTCGTCTACATATTCACCATCAACCAACATAGATCTCTTTTTTATACCTTCTATCTCAAATCCATTCTTTTCATATAAATGTTTTGCAACAATATTAGGACACATTACTGTCAATTCAAGTCTCGTAATTAAATTTTCTTTTGCCCATAAGTCCAATTCAGAAAAAAATTTTGTTCCAATTCCTTTTCCACGATGAATCTCACGGATTCCAACAACGATATACGCTGTATGCTTAATTCTTTTCAAAATCCCCTTTTGAGCAGAAAGAAAACCTACGATATTATCTTCGTCCTCTGCAACTAATAAAAGATTAGAACCATTGATACTCTGCTGTATCATTCCTTGTACTCTGCTGACATCATTGTCTCTTTCATTAGGTTCTAACAACATATAGTTAGTTTCTTTATCCAAAGACAATAACATACTTAATAAATTATTGGCGTCTTCTAATTTAGCCTTACGAATAATCATTTAAAACGTCTCCTTCTTTATTCACAATAATTTACTTTTGAGGAACACTTTAAGAACATTACGAATTACATTCCTTCGTTTTGCACTCATAATTTATTTTTATTATATTCATAATTTGTTTGACAATTTCGTCTAACTGCATACTGCTATCTATAACATAATCTGAATTTGGAAGAATAGTATTTAACATTTCTTCATATGCAATTCTTGCATATTTCAAATAAAAACTCATAGTACTTACATATTATGTGTTGTTACTTATAACATATCTAATATACCATGTACAAATGAAGGCAATAGAATATTGTTATTTCGAGTATAAATGTATATAAATATTAAAGCAACTATTACTCCACCTCCAATATCAATGCTTGAAGTGTTACCAAGTACAACCGTATCATAAAATGTTTTATTGTTATATACAATATCCATTGGTATATGCATTGCTCCAAAAAATATTCCACTAATAATAGTTCCTAACACCTTACCTAAACCTACTACTAATCTTGGCCATAAAAATCCTCTGAAAATTAATTCTTCATAAAATCCAACAAAAATTATATAGAATAAAGTTTTGTATATAAGTTGTTCAATCGATCCATTATTTATAACAAAATGTACTGATACTGACAAAAGTAATATGCTGCCTATTAATATAGAAAATTTTGTCCCTTTCTTTCTAATACCAATAGTAGATATAAGTTGTTTTCTATATTTTAAAATTAATAATACCCCTAATAATCCAGGTAAATCCATAATTAAACCATATAATAAGTGATACCTCATATTTGTTTCTTCTTTAATTAATGAAAATAACGGTGAAACTTTCACTATATAAAAAAGTGCAAAAGTGGTTATAAAAAGAATAAGAAAGAATAATACTGCTATTATTGAATCTTTCTTTTCTATATTCTCAAATATATCATTAG
>NZ_MZGT01000089.1 GCF_002029255.1 Clostridium chromiireducens | reverse complement strand
TGGTGTTGCGGAACTCGATTATAACATGAAATTAGGGGGGGCATTGTTTTTTTGTACAAAAAAACGCTCGAACCCTTGATATATAAAGAAAAAATTTAAAAGAGTAGTGTAAATACTTTACACTAACTTCTACAAGAAGGAGGCTATAATATGATAAAAATTAAAGAAAACAATTCAAAATCTCAGAAAGAAAAGCTTGACCCGGTACTGACTAAAGTATCATTAATATTGGTGTTTGGTTCTCTCGCGCCGTTATTGGATTCGACGATGGTCAATGTGGCCATAAAAACTTTAGCGAGTGATCTGAAAAGCACCGTTTCAATCATCCAGTGGGTCATCACGGGATATGTGCTAGCGATGGCTATGGCCGTACCGATTTCAGGATGGGCTATTAATCGTTTTGGTGGCAAGCGGCTGTATGAATTTTCTCTAATATTATTTCTTGCGGGTTCAATACTTTCGGCATTGTCATGGGATATAGGCTCCCTGATCGTGTTCCGGTTCCTGCAAGGAATTGGAGCAGGTTTATTAATGCCGACTATGACAACCATGCTTTTTCAGATATCCGGTGGCCGCAATATGGGACGTATGGCATCCATTACTAGTATACCCATGCTTTTGGCACCGATTCTTGGTCCAGTGCTGGGCGGGATTATTGTAAACAACTTAGGCTGGCGCTGGATTTTCTATATCAATATTCCGATAACTATTATCGCCTTATTGCTAGCTTTGTGGGGAATACCAAAGGACGGTCTCTTAGGCAAAAAACAGCCTCTTGATATTATCGGTATTCTGCTGTTATCTCCCGCATTTGCCTTACTCATTTACGGAATTGCTCAAATAGCATCTCAAGGTGGCCTAAATAGCAGTGCAGTGCTTGTTCCTGTAGTGATTGGATTGCTGCTAATGGCTATGTTTATTGTCTACACCTTACGTACGAAGATTTCTCCGGTGCTTGATTTGCATCTGTTTCGGTCACGCAATTTTTCTGCTTCGACAATTTTACTTTTCATGTCGGGCTTCATCACAAACAGTGGTCTGTTACTTTTGCCTCTATATTACCAACAGGTGCGCGGTGAAAGTGTTCTGCTTGCAGGCCTTTTGTTAATTCCACAGGGAATTGGTATGTTATTGACAAGAAGTCAGATGGGAAAGTTGACTGACAAAATAGGAGCGCGCCCAATAGTCTTGGTAAGCCTCGTAATCACTGCAATAGGTACATTGCCCTTCGCCTTCGCTAATTCCGAGACGAACCAAGTCCTGTTAGCTGTTGTTTTACTTATACGAGGAGCGGGTCTGGGTGGAGTGTTTATTCCAATCATGGTCTCTGCATATGTGGGACTAAGCAATGAGCAGATTCCTCACGCCAGTATTGCCACGAGGATATTACAGACAATCGGTAGTGCATTCGGGTCTGCGATACTTGCAACCATCGTAGAGCATCAGCTGGCCAGCCAATCCATATTGGATATACAAAATGTTACAAGTGCATATAATGTTGCATTTTGGTGGTCCGTTGGTTTTACTTTGATCGCAATAATCCCAACGTTATTTTTAGCAAAGCATAAAAAATCAGAACATAAAATTTAAGAGCATTTAAAGGTGGGGAAAACTTGGTTGGATAAATATATAATAAATTAATAAAAATAAATAACGGATTGTAAAATCTCATTTTTTAAGAGATTGGAGTTGCGATTTTAAGCCATTTACAAAGGGGATTTTGATTAAATTTTTCTAAAACATACCAGAAAGAGAAGGGACTCTTTTTTCCAGCAACGGAGTAACAGAGTCCCTTCTCTTTCTGCTAGTATCTATATAATCTTAACATTATTTCATATCTGTTAAGACTTTTTCCATTTCGTTGAATTGTTCATCAACAGAGCTATCTGGTTTTGCAGTTAATAAACTTACGATAATAACTGATATAAGTGATAGGAAGAATCCTGGAATCATTTCATATAAGAAACCAGATAAGCCTGACATAATCCATATTATAACAGTTAAACCACCAACCACCATACCTGATAGTGCTCCCCACTTAGTCATTCTCTTCCAATAAAGACTTAGTAAAAGTACTGGACCAAAAGATGAACCAAAACCAGCCCATGCCTGCCCCACAATGTTAAGAATCGTTTTATTTGGCATATATGCAAGAGCTGTTGCAAAGGCTGCAACTACTAATACTGCTAATCTACCTATAAACATTTGTTGCTTTTCAGTAGCTTTCTTATTAAAGAATGCAAGGTAAAAATCTTTTGTAATTGAACTTGAGCAAACTAAAAGCTGAGATGAAATTGTACTCATAATGGCAGCAAGCACTGCAGATAATATTATTCCTGTAATAAACGGATGGAATAATATATCTCCAAGTCTAAGGAAAACTGTTTCAGGATCGCTTAATGGAGTATTATGATCAGTAAAATATACAAGTCCTATAATACCACTTACTACTGCTCCTAAAAGACCTATAGCCATCCAGCCGATTCCTATTCTTCTAGCTGATCTTAATTCTTTTGCGGACTTAATTGCCATAAAACGCACGATAATGTGTGGTTGACCAAAATACCCAAGTCCCCAAGCTAAAAGACTAATAATACTAGCTATGCTAGTCCCTCTAAATAAATCGAACAATGCAGGATCAATGTTTTTTACTTTAGTTACAAATGTACCTGTATCAACGCCAATATTCATATATGCCACAACTGGAACAGTAACTAAACAGATAAACATTAAAGTTCCTTGGAAAAAGTCTGTTAAACTTACTGCTAAAAATCCACCAAAGTATGTATAAAGTACAACAACAGATAAAGTTACAACTATTCCCATTGTATAAGTTAATTTATACGTATCAACAAATAACTTTCCTCCAGCTACAAGACCTGAAGAAACATATAGAACAAAGAAAACAAGTATTACTATACCTGATACAAGTCTAAGTATATTAGATTTGTCTTTAAAACGATTTTCTAAATAATCTGGAATCGTCATAGAATCATTTGCAACTTCTGTATATACTCTAAATCTTGGAGCTAATAATAGGTAGTTAAGATAAGCACCTACTGTTAAGCCTATTCCAATCCAGAGATTACAGATTCCAGTTGCGTAAACAGCACCAGGAAGTCCCATAAGCATCCAGCCGCTCATATCACTGGCACCAGCTGAAAGTGCTGTAACAAGAGGTCCAAGCCCTCTTCCTCCTATCATATAATCTGATAGATTTGATGTTTTTCTATAAGAATAATATCCTATAATAAGTAAAATAAGTAAGTATACTGCAATCGCAGTAAGAGACCAAAATTTCATATTAGATTCTCCTTTCGATAATTTATGTTTATAATATTACTTTTTAATAAATAATGTATGAAAAATTCATTTTTTATAAAAACAACATGATTATATTAACATATTATTAGAAAATCGACAATTAAATTTAAAGAAATATCAGAGAAGTTGGTTGTTTTATATAAAATTTATATTGTGAAGTAATTTAATAATTAAACAATTAAAATAAAGTGGATGAGCATATATATCTTCATTTACAAAGGCACTTATATTAGAACAATCTTATAGTAAATATCATACTATACATTATAAATACTATTAGGAGAGATTTACTCGTGAAAAACAAATTAAAAGTGTTAACTGCTTTATTGATTTCGGGTGTCACAGCTATATCAATGTTTGGTTGTAATAGTAACAGTAGCAGCAGTAGCTCTAAAACTGAAGAGACTAACAAGGTAACTACTGTACGATTAAATGAAGTAACTCGTTCTGTTTTTTATGCTCCAATGTATGTTGCAATGAAGCAAGGGTTCTTCAAGGAGAATGGAATTGAAATTGATTTACAAACAGGACATGCTCCCTGAACTCACTTGCGAATATTTAGAGAATAGTGGCCGCAAGATTTTTATTTTTTAAACTTAGGCACATGAAAATAAATAACAAGTACAAAGTTGCCAAGAAAGTTATTCATTTTATTAATGCGCCTTATTTGCTGCCAATAAAATTAATTTTTAAATCGTAAGTCGTGCCATCCCAGGTGATACTTTTCATTAATCCTCTAATTAATTCTTTTATTTCATTGTGAGTCAAGGTATCTATTATAGAACATTTTTCAAGCAGGGATTTTATGAAGGAAAGGCTTAATTCTTCCATAGTGATTTCTTCAATTTTATTATTAGATTCATTAAGATCTTTACTTAGTAACTCTAGTTCATCTTTAAGTAGTTTGATTTTAGGAATGATAATGTCCATTAAGTCAGGGGCTAAAGAAAGTTGATTAAGGAGATTATCTATTTGATCTTTCTTTTGTTTAATAAGTATATTTAAGTTGTTTTCCAAGTTACCTTTAACAGCTTCTTTTTTAATCTGCCTGTTTTTGTCTATAAGATCTTTTAAAAAGGCTTCCTTATTTTTACCTAAATCCTTAATGGCATTTATGATAATAGGATCTATTTGATCTACCTTACCATTTGGATTTTCACATCTGCTTCCTTTAGAATCTTTTTTCAAAGTGCAGGCATAATAATATAATTTAGTTCCACTCTTTTTACTGACAGGACCATGCATTATTCTCATAGGTGAGCCGCATTTTTCACATTTTAATATTCCAGTTAATAAAGCATTATGGCTTCTTGCTGAAACTATAAATTTATCACTATTTCCAGCATATATCTTTTGAATTTTAAGCCAATTCTCTGAGTCTATTATTCCTTCATGTTTACTTACTGCAACTATCCAATCTGAGGTGTTTCTAAATTCTCGACTATGATTACCTTCCTTAGAATACAGAGTTTTAAGTTTATTATAAGTTAGAAGGCCATGAATATTATCTGGTTCCCCACATAAAGTCATGCCTTGTGAGATAAGATAATCAAATATTGCTTCACTAGATTTAGCGTAAACAGGATTTGTTAATATTGATTTTAAAGTCGATTTTCTAAAATTAGATCCATTTCTAGTTTTATAATAATTTTCTAAAAGATATGTTTCGAGGGCACTTAATGATTTTAATTCTAGATACTTACTATATATTAGTTTAACTATTTCTAATTCCTCAGCATCTATGGACAATCTAGCCATTGAATGTTCAGTCATATTTTCATCATAATAAGTTACTGGAGTTGATTTATAACCAAGTGGGGGAGTTCCACCAAGCCATCTGCCTGACTTTGCAAGCTCAAGCATATTATCTCTTACACGTTCAGCTATAGTCTCACGCTCTAGCTGAGCAAATACTGAGGCTATGTATATCATCGCCCTTCCCATTGGTGAGCTGGTATCAAATTGTTCTCTAATACTCACAAAATCAATATCATATCTTTGAAGTGTCTCAAGTGTAGAAGAAAAGTCAGCTACATTTCTTGATATACGATCTAATCTATAGCAGATTAGCATACTAAATTTCTTCAAAGCAGCATCATTCATAAGCCTTTGAAATTCAGGCCTGTTAGTATTGCCACCAGAGAAGCCCTCATCCTCATATACACAAAATTCATAAGTTTCGTCATTTCTGTTTTGACTTAATAAGTAATCCTTACACATTTGAACTTGATTTTCAATACTTTCACCTTTGCCGGTGAATTTAGATTTTCTACTATATATCGCAACGTTCATATTATCACTCCATTTTAGGATAAAAACTATAGTTGTTTTTTAATCGCTCTTAAGTTTAAATCAGGATAAAAATAATTTTTTAACTGCTCCTATTTAAAACTGTTTATGTAATATTTATATTTATCTTTTTGACCATTATGAGGTGAAAGTAAAAACGTAATGTTATTGACTGCCAGTGTAATAATTGCTTAACATTCTATGGAACATGAAACGACTGTTTTCTATATGGAAGTGCCACATGTTGCAGAAGCAATTGTGGATAAGATTGTAAAAAATCAAATATCTTGTAGAAAACTTTGAGAAAAATAATCGTTTGACTTTAGTATAAATGAAAGTCTGCGTACACAAAATCGAAAAGCAGATATATAATTTCGGTTAGTTGATTGCATAAATTTAATTGACTTAATGATTTAAGTGGAAATTAATTTTAATTCGGAAATTTTCATAGTATTAACTAAGAGCAAGACTTAAGGGGACGTAGTTTTGAAGATAAATGTTCATATTAGCTATCCAGATAATATGGAGGAACTACAAAAAAAGGCATCTGATTTATTGTCTTCAATACTTATAAAGAAACTTGAATCTAAAGAAGTTGAAGAATTAGTTAAGTTGCTTAAAGACAATTTTAATAAAACTACTTGGTAAAAAATAACTTTTGATTAAAGTTTGTGAGGCATGTGGAAAGAAACGGAAATACAAAAGAAGTATGAGATTTGGGGCTATCGCACAAAAAGTAAAAACTACGATATAGTGTATTAATTTTTCAAATTTTAACACACATATTTAGGTTATATTTCTTAGTGCGACAGCTCCTTTAATTAAAAAAGATAGTGGTATAAAAACATTATTAATAATTAAAATATAAGTAAATTGAAAAGGATAGAGAGGTGGCGTTGTTGCTAAACTTTAAAACCAGCACTCAAAGTAAAGAAAAACAAGAATATTAGATATGTATTTTCATATCTAATAGATCCTCGAAAATAAAGAGTCCACTTGCTTATTTCTAATTAATTTACAATAATATGCGTAGAATAATAATTTAATTTTGGCTATAATATAGTTAATATTGTATTGAAGGGGAAATTTTATGTTTAATCAAGATAAAATGGATAGTTCAAAAGATAAAACTCTTATCCTAAGTATTGTTGATAGCCAAGGTTTTAAAGACTTGTTTATAAATAGAGGTATAACTAATGTTATTATTTTTGGTAGTTTAGCAAATGGAGATTTTACATCAGAATCTGACGTGGACATCGCAATTATTTCAGGAGTGCCTATATCCTTTAATGATGAATTAATATTAACTCAAAAATTAGAAGAGCTCTTAGACAGAGATATAGATTTGATTGATATAAATGATGAAAATATAAATAATCTTATAAAGATTAGTGCATTAAATAGTAAGTTTATTGTTTTGAAAGATAATCTTTTAGATGAGGCTATACTATTCTACGATAATTTATATAAAGAGAATGAAGAGTTTTGGAGAATATTAGATAGAGAGGTGCTTGGAATTGAATAAAGAACGTTTGAAAAAATTATTATATGATTTAGATACAACTACAAAAGATCTAAATAAATCATTAGAACTCGTTAAAAAGTATAGTGATAATGTAGAGTTGAAATCCGAATTCTCAAATAGTTTAAAGTATAAATATCTAAGTTTATTCATAATATATGAAGATTTTATATCAATGCTTTTAAAAGAATACAATTTGTATGAAATAGGAATGAGCATTGATAAAGCAATAAAAAAACTAAATGATGCAGGATATTTAACCAATAAATATAGTGATTTTCTTCATTCAGCAAGGTTAATTAGAAATAAAATTGGACATAGGTACAAGCAACCTTCAGTGGAATCTATAATTAAATTTTTAGAAGATAATAAAGAAATTTTTGGGGAAATACATGAACTAATAAAGAGTTATCTAAATGTAAATACTTCTGAGATTTAAAAAAATAAAAACGTGCTCTGTGAAAATAGAGAAGAAAATATTAATAAAATAGCCTAAAGTAAGATATTTTTAAATTTTACTTTAGGCTTTATTGTATTTAGAATACCACCGGTTACGGGTGGCCCTGGATATTATATTATTATCCATATAATCCCCCATTACATTAAGTTTAGTGAAGAATAAATTTTATGAATATAGAGAGTCTATAAATATACAATTTAATGAAAACACAATGTATGGAGGATTTAAATGAATGTATTTAAAAGGCTTCAATCAATTATTATAGTTATCTTATTTTTTCTTAATATAAGCCGATTTAATGCTTATGCCATGCAAAACTCTGCTAATGCAGCACCTCTTAAAGTGGCTGTATTTATTAGTAGTTTTGATGATTTATTTTTGTATGAGATTAAAAAAAGTTTAGAAGATATTCAGGTTGAAAATAATAATAAAGTTCAGTTTACTTTTTTTGATGGTAAAGATAATCAAGGTATCCAAAATGATAGCATGGAAAAAGCACTTAGTGAAGACTTTGACATTTTTGTATTGCGTCCCGTTAGTAAGAATATAAGTAGTCTTCAAAGTATTTTCACTAAAATGCAACAAAAAAATATTCCACTAATTCTTTTACATGATAAAACTCCGTCAATATTAAGTTTCCTTAGGTCTTACCCAAAATCTTTTATTATAGATACAGATCTTGTTCAATCTGGAATTCTAGAAGGACAAATCATTGTTGATGCTTGGAATACCAATAAAGAGGCCTTTGATAAAAATAAAGATAATACGATTCAATATATTATGCTTAAAGGTCCGTCTGATAGCAATATAACGGATATAAGAACCAAATATTCAATTCAGGCAATTAATCAGGCCGGAATAAGAACTCAGGAACTTGCATCGACTACCTGCGATTTTCTAGAAGATTGTGCGAGAAATGCTATAGAATCAATATTTTTAACTTACGGGAATAAAGTTGAAGCAATAATTTCCAATAATGACGCTATGGCAATAGGTGCTATCAAGGGACTTCAGAAATATGGATATAACAAAGGAGATACATCTAAATATATTCCAGTTGTCGGAATTGATGCTTTGCCAGAAGCTAAAGAGTTAATTAATCAAGGTGCTATGACAGGTACCGTTGCTCAATATCCACGTGAACATGCAGATGCAATTTACTCTATAGGAATGAATTTAGTTTCTGGCGCACCTCCTCTTAGAGGTACAAATTATAAAGTTGATGAAACAGGCATTGCAATAGAGCTGCCTTATTATGAATATAATAAATAAATATAAACTAGCTGCTCTATAGTTAAAAGTACCCTATAAAATAGAAATTTATATTATAAAAGCTTGCAATTAGTTTTGGTAAAGTATTTGCAGACTTTATTTTATAGTAAAATTTAAGTTTAAATTAAGCTTACCCCAATTGTAAAAATATATATTAGTTGTATACTAAAGTAATATATTGGAAGAATACTGTAAAATGGAGATGGTTATAATGGGGAAAAATAAAATAAGGGTTATTATAGCAGGCGCGCTAATTTGTTCTTTATTTTTAGGTCAGGGAACATATGCTATAGCAGCAGAACAAACAAATTCAAATGAGGTAACAGCATCAAGTTCGTTAAGGTTACAGGATGACTTTTATGCTGTAATAAACAAGCAATGGTTAAGTACTGCAAAAATAGAGACAGGAAAGTCATCAAATTCAACATTTATGGAAACTGAGAAAGCTTTGACAGAACAAAAGAAACAAATAATTAATGATCTTTTAGCAAATGAAAAGAATTATTCTGAAAATAGTGATGAAAAGAGGATAATTAATTTATATAAGAATGCTTTAAATATGGATGCTAGAAATAAAGATGGAATAGAGCCAATCAAAAAAATGATTAACGAGATAAATAGTATTAAATCAATTAAAGATATTTCAAATTTAAGTTATGAATCTGAAATTGGAAATACTTTATTACAGCTTGGGTGTGATACTGATTTAAAAGATGTAACAAAGCGTGCTCTTTACGTTGCTCCAACATATCTTAGTCTGGGCAATTCAGATGAATATCTAAAGCCGACTGAAAACAGCATTAGAGTAAAGGGCTTAGTAGAGAATTATTACATTAAGATCTTAACTTTGAGCGGCTATACAGAGGAACAAGCAAAAGAAAAAGTTGATAATACATTTAAGCTTGAAGGTATGATAGCACAATCAATAACTGGAAGAGAGGAAAATTCAAAAAACGATAATGCTATAGATGAAAAATATAATGTTTATACTATTGATCAGCTTGATGCATTAGCGCCTAATTTAGATATAAAAACTATTCTTAAGAACAATAAAGTAGATAATGCTAAGAAAATAATATTAACTGAGCCAAAATGGTTAAAAGCTTTAAATGAGATGTATACTGAAAAAAATCTTCCAATGATAAAAGATTATCTAGAAATTATCAATATTTGTAGTGCAGCGCCATATTTAGGTGAGGCATTTGAAAAGCCGGCAACAGAATTTCTAAATTCTATTTCAGGATCACAAGGTGAAATACCTAGGGAAGAAAAAGCTATTAATTCAGTCAATTCTTTACTCGGAGAACCTTTTGGAAGATTATATGTTAAAAAATATGTTTCTGAAAAAGTTAAAAATGATGTTACAGATATGACTAAGGAGATTATATCTACTTATAAGGATAGAATTAATAAATTAGACTGGATGAGTGGGGAAACAAAGAAAAAAGCGATTGAGAAATTAGATAAATTAAGTATTCAAATTGCATATCCAGATAAGTGGGAAGATTATTCAAAATTACAAATTAGATCTTATGAAGAGGGTGGCTCTCTTTGGGAGAACATTGAGAATTTGGTTAAATTTGAACGTGAAAAAGCAATAAGAGAGTTGAATGAACCAGTAGATAAAACAAAATTTGTACTTCCGCCACAAACAGTTAATGCTTGCTATAACCCAACAACAAATACTATAACAGTTCCAGCAGGAATCCTTCAAAATGAATTCTATGATGTCAATGCAAGTAAAGAAAAGAATTTAGGTGCTATCGGTGCTATTATAGGCCATGAAATCAGTCATGCATTTGATAATGCTGGGGCTAAATTTGATGCAGATGGTAATTTAAATAATTGGTGGATACAAGAAGATTATAGTAAATTCGAGGAAAAGGTTAAAAAAGTAAGAGCATTTTATAATCAAGTAAAATTAGATGATGGTAAAAATGTTAATGGAGATCTCACTGTAGGAGAAAACATTGCAGATATTGGAGGAATGGCTTGTGTATTAGATATCTTAAGCAAAATGCAAAAACCAGATTATAAAGCGTTTTTTGAAGGCAATGCAGCTATGTGGCGCGAGATAGAGACAAAGGAAGAAGAAGATTCTAGTCTTCAATATAATGTGCATGCACCTAATAAAGTAAGAAATAATATAACAATAACCCAATTTGATAAATTCTATGAAGCTTATGGAATCAAGCAAGGGGATAAAATGTATATTAAGCCAGAAGATAGAGTACAAATTTGGTAATTAGAATAAAACTTATATAATTCATAAACAATGTTATTATTTTTGGTAGTTTAGCAAATGGAGATTTTACACTAGAATCTGATTAGATGAGACTATAATCTTTTACGATAATTTGTATAAAGATATTGCGGAGTTTTTGAGAATATTAGTTATAGATATGCTTGGAATAGAGAACGTTTTAAAAGAATTATCAATATGGCCTAAAGTAAGTGGATCTTAAATATTGCTTTAGGCTACTTTTATTGATAAGAATATTAATAAATTACCATAAATTTAGGTCGAATCATGTAGAATGATTCAATAAGCTAAGCATTTCAAGATATTCAGTTAGATATATAATTAAAAATAATGTCATATTTTCAAAGAGACATATTATAAGTTATTGAATTTATTATTGTTTAATGATAAGATTATACATATATCAATAAAATTCCAATTAATAAGAAAAATACCAGTTAAGAGGAAGAGAAAATGTTGCTTTGTGTTGAAAAATAAAACATTTTGAAATGAGTTACAATGGGTGAATTTTAAATTAATTATTTTATAATGTGCATAATTTTAATTGATATTTTTATATACGTATATGGTATTAGGGGGAACATTATGAGTATCAAATATAAAATGTTTTTGGTGGCTATTTTAACTAGTATTTCAGTAATAGGGGTAACTATTCTTGTGTTTTATTTTTCTTATTTTGGTTATATAGATAACGATAATGAACAACGCATTAAAAGAAATTTTGAGACCATAGAATACATGTTTAAAAATGAAGAAAATACCTTACAAAGAATTCTTGTAGACTTAGGTGAATGGGATGATACTTATAAGTTTGTAAGTGAACCAAGTCAGGAATATATTGATTCGAATTTAACTGATTCTACATTAAAAAATTTTAATTTAAAAAATATAATTTACTTAGATAATCACGGGAAAATGGTTTATTCTAAGGAATATAATATAGAAAATGGAAGCAGTGAAGAGTTTGTAAAAAGACTTTTATTAAATAGTAAGAACTTTGATAAAACAGATAGTCAAAAGACAGGTTTATTGTGTTTGAAAGGAAAAATTTATATTATTGGAATATTGCCTGTAACATCAACCAATAAACAATTAGAGAGTAACGGAACAATAATAATGGTTCGTGAAATTGATGAAACTTTATTAGAATATATAAAAAATGTTACTAGTGAAGATTTGACAATTACTGAAGCTCATCAGGAAAATTATAAATATAAAGAGACTATGAACTATATAAATTTCGATGATAATGTTATCTCATACAATACAAAAACTCTCGAAGCTAATAAAACAATAAAAGATATTAATAATGAAAACTCAATATCTATTTCTATAAAAAGTAAAAGTCATAGTGAGGAACATATAAATTATTTCTTAAGAAATTTTATTTTTAAAATGTTGTGTTTAATTAGTATAATTATAGCAATTGATATTATTATTGTTAATAAATATATATTAAAAAGACTTTCAAAATTGACTAGTTTTATGGAAGAGGTTGGTATAACTAAAGATACTACATTATCTATTAATATTGAGGGGAAAGATGAAATAAATAAGCTGGCCAATACAACGAATAAAATGCTTTCTGAAATTAATTCAGCAAATAAAGAAATAGTATTTCTAAATTATACAGATATACTTACAGGTTTAAATAATAGAGCGTATATGGAAAAGATATTTAGGGTCATGGATGATGCGAAAGATATTAATTACCACATTATAATGGGAGATATTAATGGTTTAAAGTTAACAAATGATGCATTTGGTTATTTAGAAGGAGATAGACTGCTATATCTTGTAAGTAAAATACTCAAAGAAAGCTCGGAAACTGATGATATAATTTCAAGGTGGGGTGGAGATGCATTTATAATATTAATAAAGAATAAAACTAGGGATTACACCATGAAATTAATGGAGACAATAAAAGATAGGTGCGAAAATGAAACAGAATTTCATTTTAAGATAAGTATAGCATTAGGAAGTGCAGGATCATATGAGGAAGCTTCAAATGCAGAATCAGTAATGGGACTCGCAGAAAAGAGAATGTATAGGAATAAACTTTTGGAAGATAGGAGTGTCAGAAGTTCTACTATATGTTCACTTCTAAGAACTCTACATGAAAAACATAGTGAAACAAAAGAACATACCATGAGAATTAAAGACTTAAGCGTAAAACTCGGAAAACGGATTGGATTGTCGAAAGAAAAGCTGGATGAATTGGAGATTTTATCAACATTACACGATATAGGTAAGATTGGTATACCGGAACATATTCTTATGAAGCCTTCAAAACTAACTGATGAAGAATGGTGTATCATGAAAACACACTCTGAAATAGGGTATAGAATTGCATCTTCAACTCCAGAATTAGCTCATATTGCAAACTATATATTGGCGCATCATGAAAGATATGACGGGACAGGCTATCCTAATAAGCTGAAGGGAGAAGAAATACCATTACTATCAAGAATAATTAGTATAGCTGATTCTTATGACGTAATGACTCATAAAAGAGTTTATAAGCAGGCATTTGAAAAAGAGTATGTGGTTGAAGAGCTCAAAAGATGTTCTGGAACACAATTTGATCCGATTCTTGTAAAAGAATTTATTGCCTTAATAGAAGAAAAATTGATTTAAAGATGATTTTTATCTATTTTATAGTAGGATATTTGAAATTATAAAGTTTCAAATATCCTATTTTTCAGATCTTAACCAGTACAGGGATACGGTATAGATAGCAGATTAACATTAACTTCAGTGATTTATTTGTAGAAATTTAAACTTTTATGTTGACAACTTATGATATGTGACATATAATAAACAAGCAGCACAGATTGCGGGTATCGTATATCGGTAATACTCCAGCCTTCCAAGCTGGAAAGGTGGGTTCGATTCCCACTACCCGCTCCATACAGATTTAAAGAGTCTGTAACATAATAAATAATATGCGTTTTTAGCTCAGCTGGATAGAGCAACGCCCTTCTAAGGCGTGGGCCAGGGGTTCGAATCCCTTAAAACGCACCATATGGTGTACGTAGTTCAGTTGGTAGAGCGCCAGTTTGTGGCACTGGTTGTCGTGGGTTCGAGTCCCATCGTTCACCCCATTAAAGATATGGCAAATCGGTAAGATATTTACTTAACTCGATTATTTGTAAAATAGAATCATGCTGTCATAATTATTATTTTGGTTCACTAGCTCAGTCGGTAGAGCACATGACTTTTAATCATGGTGTCCCGGGTTCGATTCCCGGGTGAGCCACCAAATTATTTAGATAAAGTAGGAAAATGTAATTAAATATACATTTCCTACTTTATTTTTTGTTATATTTATTTTTGCAGTATCGAATAAAAAAATAAATATAACACAGTCATATGTTAAGATGAAAATCTAAGAAATAGATAGACAATACTTATCTGATTATATTCGATATATTGTAAGTTGTGTTATAATGTTCATAAAAAACGTAAAGATGTATGTGACTCAGTTGAAATTATTGATAAAAATGAAGATTCTATTATTGAAATTGAAGTGAATTTAAGTAATGAATAAGACTAAATTAACAAAAGAGGTGATGTATATATGCCAGTATTAAGATTAAGGTCAGTAGACGAAAATAAGGCTTGCGCTATAAGTAAGGCTTTAATAGACGAACTACAGGAGCTATTACAATGTCCAAGAGATTACTTTAGCATAGAGCTTGTTCAATCCAAATTTATTGCAGATGGTGAGTTTGCTTTGGGATATCCAATGGTTGATGTTTCATGGTTCGATAGGGGACAGGAAGTTCAGGATACTGCAGCAAAGATTATTACAAAATATATAAATTCAATTGGATATGAAAGTGTCGATGTGATTTTTCATAACCTCGAAAAAAGCAGGTATTATGAGAACGGTGAGCACTTCTAAAAAGGAAACAAATCTTAGCTCGTAAAATCAAAGCTAAGGTTTGTTTCCCTTTGCATATCATACAACATTTTCATCAGCCTCTATATAAATATTGGTATCTTCTAAAGCATTTATAAATATGTCTACTAATTCTGAATTAAATTGTCTGCCTCTTTCTTCTTCAAGTATATTAATTGCTTTAGTATAACCTAGACTTTTTCTATATACTCTATTAGTCGTGATAGCATCAAAAGCATCAGCTATTGATATAATTTGTGATCCTATAGGAATCTTATTGCCTTTTAGGTTATCTGGATATCCGCAGCCGTTGTACCATTCGTGGTGATGTTTTATAATAGTAGCGATTTCTTCGAAACCGTTAATGTCACTTAATATGCCGAAGCCTATTACAGGATGCATTTTCATTTTATTATATTCTTCATTAGTAAGCTTACCTTCTTTTTTTAATATGTAATCATCAATTCCAACTTTACCTATATCGTGAAGGCTGGCGCTTATAAGTATCTTTTCTTTTTCAGCCTGGTCAATATTTAAATTATCACATATGATTTCAACATATCTCATTACATTTTCAGAGTGCATGCCTGTATAATGATCTCTAGCATCAACTAACTTGGCTAAAGCCTTTAATGTAGAAAGAGTGATTGAGGTTACCTCATTTTTAAGCATATATTCATTAGTAATATCATTAAACATAAGCATAACGTGATTTATTTTGGAATTACTTTTAGTTACTATTGGATTAACATAAATATTAAGAACTTTATTCTTTTTAGTTGAATATGGAGTGTAATACTTGTTAAAAAGATTCGATGATTTGCCATTAAAAGAATCCTGGATAAGTTTATCTAAGTTGCATTTTTTAACAAGATCAAGCCATAATATATCTGCATTTAATGAGTCTTCATAGTTTAATATTTCTTTCATAGTAGGGTTTAAGTAATCTAAGGTGCCGTTCTTGTTAAGAATAATAATTCCACATGGGTTATTATTAACTATTACCTCGGTTAGTTTTTCGGAAATTTGATATTTTCTGAAAAGAGTTTTATTGGATGTTATTAATTTTCTCATGAAACAATATAAATTTATGGAAAGCCATGTTAAAAAAAAGATTTGAAATTTCATCATTTTCATTTCTGTTTTTATATTTTCATCTGTAGAAATAGTAATAAATAATTGAACCAATATTATAGATAATATTGAATTAAGAAATATATTATATAC
>NZ_MZGT01000088.1 GCF_002029255.1 Clostridium chromiireducens | reverse complement strand
GAGGAGATTATTTATGATACATATAACTAACTTAAAAGACAGTTTACCTATTTTTAAAGCTTTAAGTTCTGACGTAAGAATTAATATATTAGATATTTTATCACAATTCAAACAATTAAATATGAATGAATTATCTGAAAAGCTGGATTTAACTAATGGTGCGGTTACTATGCATATAAAAAAATTAGAAGAGTGCGGATTAATAAAAACAACTAACTTAACTGGGAAGCATGGACTTCAAAAAATATGTTCTCTTCACGAGGATAAATTTGTAATTGATATAGGTAAACAAGATTTAGAAAATTCGTATGATATAGATTTAAATATAGGTCATTATTCCAATTATGATATTGCTCCTACTTGTGGAATCGCTACCAAAGAAAAAATTATCGGAGAAGTTGATAATCCAAATTACTTTGCAGACCCTGAAAGGATTAATGCTGATATACTATGGTTCACTAAGGGATACATTGAATATAGAATTCCTAATTATCTAAAACCTAACGAAACATTTTCTGATCTTCAAATATCTATGGAGATAAGCTCCGAAGCACCTGGTTCTTGTAGTGATTGGCCTTCTGATATTCATTTCTATGTTAATAATGTTAATATAGGTAGTTGGACCAGTCCTGGAGATTTTGGTGATAACAAAGGAATCTTAACACCATCTTGGTGGTTGTCAAATTGGAATCAATATGGACTTTTGAAACTTTTAAATATTAATGCATTTGGAACTTTTATTGATGGAATAAAAATTTCAGATATTACTTTAGAAGATTTAGGTTTGACGTATAAAAGTGATATACTTCTTAAATTGGCTGTTCCAGAAGAAACAAAGCATGTTGGTGGATTAACTATCTTCGGAAAAAACTTTGGTAATTACAGCCAAGGCATAAACGTGAGACTTGTTTATAATGAATTAACTCAACAAGATATTTAAGAAATAATATCGGTTATAAAATATAGATATCTATTTTTTTATAAAACAAAAACATGAATGAATATGAAGTAACTTCATATTCATTCATGTTTTGTTTTATGAGAAATTTACTTTTTGTTCTCAAAATTTTTCATATACTATCTCATGAGTTTTCCCCATAAAGACACTCCATTTTTATCAATTACAGTAAACACTAAGGTTTGCTTTTTATTTTCCCAATCCCATGATGGGATTACTTTTCCTTTATATTCTACTTTTTTACCATTATTATTCGAAAGTTCAATAATTATATTGTTATCGCCACTTAATTCCCATTTTCCAGATTGTTTTTCGTTCTTAATCTTCCCATTACTTGTAAATTCATATTGTTCTGACGGTATTATTTCATTAATATTTTTATCCTGTAATATTAGTTGCCAATTTCCTATTAGAGCATTTTTTTCAATCGCCTGTTCTTTTTCTCCAGTATACCTTTCTGGTGATACTATAGGCCATCCATCTTCTGACCAAAGAATTTTTCTAACATTTAAATAGAACCAATCTTTATTTTTCTCTGTTCTCACATGATGAACTATATAGTAATTTCCATTATCATTCAATACAGAGTTATGTCCTGGTGCCATCCAGCCTTCATTATCACCAAATTTATATCCACCTAAAATTTTATTCCCGATTTCATTTGGTTTTGAATTTGATATATCAGTCATATCATTTCCGTTACTGTCTAAATAAGGTCCTACGATATTATCAGCTCGACCCACTCTAACATTGTAATCTGAAGATAGCGACCCATATGAAACAAACAAATAATATTTCTTTTGTTCTTCATTATAAACTATATAAGGCCCTTCCACCGCTCCACTTACAACTGCATCTCTTTTTGAAATATTTTTTCCCATATCATTTTGATTTTCAGGTTTTCCTGTGTTTTTATCAAGCTTTACGATATATATACCATTCCAAAAGGAACCGTATGTCATCCACATTTGCCCATCTTTATCATATACTATATTGGGGTCTAATGCATTTTTATCGTCCCCTTGATTGGTTTTTAAAACAACTCCTTTATCTTCCCATGGCCCTTCTATTGATTTACTTTTTAATAATCCAATATACGATCTATTCTTACCAAAAGTTGATGCACAATAATAAAGATAATATTCCTCTCCTACCTTTGTTACATCCGGAGCCCATATTCCTTGAGCGCGACTCCATTTCTTTGCTTCTTCTGGGATTCCTTTTAACGCTTGACCTACGAACTCCCAGTGAATTAAATCTTTAGATTTACGAACCTGTATTCCTGGAGTCGCTGGTCCACCTACCCTCGCATCAGTGGAAAATACATAATATGTGTCTTTATCCTTAAATATTGATGGATCATGAGCACCTAAAGTTCCCCAGTTACCTTTATCAAGAACAATACTTGAATCTCTTAATTCTTCAATTTTAGGATCTTCCGGAAAACTTATTTTCACCAAACTACTTTCACTGTTTTGTTTTGATGAACATCCTATCATGATGGTGATACCTGCCATAAAAGCTATTAACATTAATGCCAAAATTCTCTTTCTCATTTTTCTACTCCTCCACTTAATAATAAAATAGGATTTAGTACATGAAGCCTATGCACTAAATCCTAAGTTCTATAAACTAAAATAGTTTATAGATAAATCATTTTCTATTCTTACAGCAATATTTTAATAAAGTATTCCTTATTTAATCTTTCCTAAGCGAATTACATTCCAAGATGCTTTTCCTAAAGAAGAATTAATAATTCCATCATTTAATTCACTTCTATCTACACATTTCGGAGTAACTGCTTCACCTTTTGGAGAATTTACAATTTTCATATCTTCATGTTCTAATACAATATGTTCAATAATTTTATAACCTACAAAACTTCTTACATCGCAAGTCAATTCAATATTTTCCTCTAGATTACGATTAACTGCAAATATAGTAACTTCGTCCTTTTCTTCATTATATACTGCTACAGATTCAACATCTGTTACATCTGTAAAATCGATAGTATCATGTTTTGGTGAAGATATTACTGGTTGAAGCGCAGTTCCTCTACCATATTTTGAAGCATGTAAATATGGATAATAAATAGTTTGCTTCCATGCTGGCCCATTTTCTTCAGTCATAATTGGCGCTATAACATTAACTAATTGCGCTAAACATGCCATTTTAACTCTATCAGAATGTTTCATTAAAACAATTAACATTAATCCAACTAAAAGTGCATCTTCAAAATTATACACATCTTCTAAAAGTGCAGGCGCTTTTTGCCATGGATGATTTCTCATTATATTATCATCATCTTGATTCGAATGAAACCATACATTCCATTCATCAAAACTCAAATTCATGGTCTTCTTACTGCGTTTTTTAGATTTTATGTAATCACAAGTAGCAGTAACGGTTTTAATAAAGTGTTCCATATCATCACTTTGAGCTAGGAAATTTGCAGTATCATTTAATCTATTACCATAATATTGATGAAGTGATATAAAATCTACTACATCGTAAGTATGATCAAGAGTTGATGCTTCCCATTCAGGGAAAGTAGGCATGGCTGTATTTGAACTTCCGCATGAAACTAATTCGATATCTGGGTCTATTAATTTCATGGCCTTACCTGTTTCTAGAGCTAATCTTCCATACTCTTCAGAAGTTTTATGTCCTATTTGCCATGGTCCATCCATTTCATTTCCTAAGCACCATGTTTTTATTTTATGTGGTTTATTAACACCATGTTTTATTCTTAAATCACTATATTTTGCACCACCTATATGATTACAATATTCCAAAAGGTTGCAGGCATCTGCAATTCCTCTTGTTCCAAGATTTACTGCCATCATTACTTCAGATCCTACCGCATTAGTCCATTTTGAGAATTCGTTTAATCCAATTTCATTAGTTTCTAAGCTTCTCCAAGCTAATTCTAGTCTCTTTGGTCTTTCTGATATCGGTCCAACACTATCTTCCCAGAAGAAATTTGATACAAAATTCCCACCCGGGTATCTTATAATAGGAACATCTAATTCTTTTACTAATTCCATTACATCAGTTCTGAAGCCATTTTCATCAGCTGACATATGATCTGGCTGATAAATCCCTCCATACACAGCCCTTCCTAAATGTTCAATGAAAGAACCATAAATTCTTTTATCTATTTCGGATATTTTGAAGTCTTTGTCTACTACCATTTTTGCTTTTTTTGCCATTATAATTCATCTCCTTAAGTATTTAGTTTGGACTTTTCATATTAACCCTTTACAGCTCCAGCTGTCATACCATCAACAAAGTACTTTTGGAAGCACATAAATAATATGAATATAGGTAAGATTGAAAGGAAAGAACCCACAAATAATAAGTTGAAGTTGTTTCCATAAGGTGTCATTAAAGTATTTAAACCTATTGGTAAAGTGAATTTTTTAGCATCCTTCAATACTAACATTGGCCATAATAAGTTGTTCCAGCTACCCATAGCATTTAAGATTGCCATTGCTGCAAAGGATGGTTTCATGATTGGTAATATTAATCTAAAGAAAATACCATATTCTGATGCTCCATCTATTCTTCCCGCTTCAACAAGATCCTTAGGAATTCCCGATAAATACTGTCTAAAGAAAAATATTGTCGAAGCATTTGCTATGCTTGGTAAAATAATTCCGGCGTAACTGTTTGTTAAATGCATAGTACTTACTTGACTATAAAGAGGTAACATTAGAATTTCAAAAGGCACCATCATAACGAATAGAACACAAACAAACAAGAAATTTTTCCCTTTAAAATCATACATTGCAAACCCATATGCAACAAATGCACTAATAAATAATTGAAGTGCTACTTGACCTATTGTTAAGAACAAGCTGTTAAAAAACCATATAAAGAAACTATTTTTTGCTGTAAACAAAATAACATAGTTTTTAATAGACATTTTAGATATATCTATTGATGCATCCATACCTTTAGCAACTACTACTGCACCGTCTTTAAAAGTCGAAATGAAAAGTGTGTAAAAAGGAATTAGTAGTATTACTGCTATGACAGTGAATAATATAAAAATCATCACTTTAGTAGGCATATTATTTCCTTGTCCTGCTATTTTTTGAGTGTTTTTTTTAGTTCTTTTTCTACTATATAAACTTACATTACTTTGCATACTAATCCTCCTTATTAAATGTTCCATTTAACTTTAATTGTACTAAGTTAATAGCCATTCCTACGACAAATAGTACTAAACCTACAGCAGATGCATAACCCATAGCATTCTTTTCAATACCTTGTCTATATAAATATCCTACAATTGTAAGACCTATATTATTTGGCGAATTGTTACCGTTATATACCATGTAACTTTCTATAAACATTGCAAGACCTGCATATATTGATATAGTAAGTACATAAATAGTTGTTGGCTTAAGCTGAGGTATTGTAACATATCTAAACTTTTGCCAAATACTTGCTCCATCAATATCTGCCGATTCATATAATTCTGCTGGAATGTTCTTTAATCCCGATAAGAAATATAGCATATTAACGCCTGTCCATCTCCAACAAGCTAAAACTAATAGAACAATAAAGCCTGTAGTTCCATTTTTGAGCCATTTATATGGATCCATTCCAAATAATGCAACGAATTGATTCATTAAAGAAGTAGCTTGTTCTCCGAAGCTGAACCTAAAAACTATACCTGCAACAGCAACAGATGTCAAAGCTGGTATGTATAATGCTGCTTTAAAGAATTCTCTGCCAACCATTAATTTACTGTTTATAATGCATGCTAGTACCATTGGAATTGGAATAAGTAATATTAGTGTCCACACCATATATTTAACACTATTCCATAATGCAATTAAAAAAACCTTATCTCCTAATAATTTCGTATAGTTTTCTAAACCAACAAATTTCCTTGAACCCGGTAATACATTTTGAAAACTCATTATTATCGTGTTTATCATCGGAGAAATAAAAAATACTAAAAACACAAGAATAAATGGCAATATGAATACATATGGTGCTGCTTTTTTATTGTATATAAATCCTTTAAACATTACTTAACTTCCTCCTATTACACACTAAAATAATACAGAGAAGCTATTTTTATAGCTTTATTTTTTGATAAATAGCTTCCCTGTATAATTATTTTATTATTTCAATTCATTTTCAGCTTGTTGTTGTGCTTCATCTAACGCTTGTTTTATATCTTTTTTATCTTCAAATATACTATTTAAAGTAACTGTACATAAAACATTATTGATATTTGGACTAGCTTCAGTTGATTTAATTAATGATATTTCGTTCTTAATTTCATTTAATGTATCAAAAGGATTAGTCTTGAAGTATTTTATAAACTTATTATCTTTGTTTTGAGTAAGCTCTTTATTATTCCACAAATCCGTATTTACTGGATCAAACCCTAATTCATTCCATATAGCTTTTTCTCCATCCTCAGAAAATTTAGCATATGCTATGAATTCTTTAAGGTTTTGTTTGTTTTTAGCAGTTTTAGTAACAGCTGTACCAGTACCACCTAAACCTACAGAACGTGGTTGACCTTTTTCAAATACAGGAGCCGGAGCAATTGCCCATTTACCTGCTTGATCAGGCATATATTGTAAAAATCTTGACATATACCACATTGCTTTAATTACAACTGCATAATCTCCATTATTTATTGCACCTTCACCATCTGTTGTATCAGGTTGTCCACCTGGAATAGTAGCTATAGCATGGGCATCTTGCATGTCTCTTAAGGTAGTAAGTGCTTTAACCATTTGAGGGCTGTTTAATTGTGGCTTACCACTTGCATCAGTATAGTCAGACTTTTGTTCTGCTAACATAAGACTTGTTTGCCAAATAGCACTTGTATCGGCTGTACCGAAATTTTTGCCAGTTGCTGCATAATATTTAGCGCCTGCTTTTTTGAAATCATCCCAAGTTACTATCGATTTATAATCAATTCCTGCTTTTTCTAAAAGTTCTGTGTTATAGTACGCAACAGTAGCACCAACATGATAATCAAGTCCATATACATGATTGTCTTTACTGTAAATATCTACACGTGATTTAACTACCTTGTCCTTATATGGTGCATATACATCATCAAGTGGCTCTAGCTGTGGTTCTCCCTTTAAGAAGTTAGGGAATTTACCTAATTCTATATCTACTGCATCAGGAGCACCTTGTCCAGACAATAGAGCTGATTGTAATTTATTGTGCATATCATCATAAGGTAGCACTGTAACATTAATATTTAGTTTCTTATCCGGATTTTTTTCATTCCATTTAACTACCATCTCATCCAGGAAAGTTTTATGCATATCAACGAATGTCCACATTTCTAATTGATCACCTGAGGCTGAAGCAGTTGAATTATCCTTTCCGCTTTCGCCAGCACTTGTAGCAGAACTATCACTACTACCGCATCCAATTAACATCGATGCTGCAAGAGATGTTGTAACAACAGCAGTTGCAAGTTTTTTTAATATTTTTACACTTTTCATATTATTTACCTCCCATTTTTATAAATGAAGTTAATATATTAGCGAACATTATTCTTCTCATGAAAGTTGAAGTAACATATCTCAAAAAAATAATGGCCAAAACAAATGAATTATTTATTATTGCTTCTTTATACGTTTACTTTAAATATATATTGATATAAGGTTCAAACACAGCATACATTACTCAAGGTTTATTTTATACAATTCTAAAATATATTATAATAACCACTTATTTTATAAATATCGATTTTTTCTTCAATTTAATTATCATATGTATATTTTTGTAATATTCTATAAATTTTATTATCAGTAACCCTTTTCATTTATGATATTTTGGTTTGTCCTTATATATTTATTATATACCTACATCTTCCAAAGTCAACACTTTATATTATAATTCATTAAATTATTTTAATCTTTTTTAAACTATAATATATTTATTATTTTAGAAATTCTTGAAGTTAAGCACTTCAAATGATATACTAAATCTAAACTTATCTAAAACAAATCCCCTACAAAGTTACAATTATTAATTTGTAATTTATTTCTTAAACAGAAAACCATTACATGATTAAGGAGACTGATTAATATGAAAATATTTGTACCCAATTTTCATCGTGAAGGCCCTGGTGTAGATAAAAATGAACCCGAAAAGAAAGGCATTTCACTATTTTTTTATCTACTATTAAATAAATTTTGGGACATACTTAAACTTAATATGATTTTTATCCTATATTCTATTCCTATAATTACTATAGCTCCCGCTTTTGGAGCAATGACATCAATTACCATGTCAATGGTTAGAGACAAGCATGTCTTTATTTTTTCCGATTTCCATGAAGCATTTAAGCTTAATTGGAAGCAATCAGTAGCTTGTGGAATTATAAATACTATAATACTTGTATTACTTAGTACCTCTATTTTGTTTTATTTTAAATTATCACAAAATAATGTTAACTTTTATATAGTTCTATTCTTATGTATTTTTATTACAGTATTATTTTTATTTGCTTCATTATATATTTATCCTTTACTTACTACCGTATCTCTTTCGCTAAAGGATATTCTTAAAAATTCATTATTACTAAGCATCGTTTGTTTTAAAAACACATTAATTGGCGCGGTGGTTTGCGGAATAATACTTGGATTTAATGTTTTTTTCTTCCCTCTAACAGTTCCTCTATACCTATTTCTTACATTTAGCCTTTTATCTTTCATTTCAAGCTTCGCAACTTGGGGAGCCATAAAAAACTTTATACTTAAATGAGTTTAACACATATACTTTATATGAAAAAAATGGCACTCATCTTTATGTATCCAGTTTCGTAAAAAACCGGATACATAAGAGAGTACCATTATTTATATAAAGTATGTCTTAAAAAAAATCAATTATAATCTTTATTACAACTTCATTAAAGATTGATTAAAAGTTCTACCGGACAATGATCTGATCCCTCAATGTTCATATGTACTTTAGCATCTTCTAATTTATCTTTTAAAGATTCTGAACTCAAGAAATAGTCTATTCTCCATCCAGCATTGTTTGCCCTTGCATTAAATCTATAAGACCACCACGAATATACCCCTTCTGTATCAGGATAGAAATATCTATATGTATCAATAAAACCTGAATCTAATAATTTAGAGATTTTATCTCTTTCTTCATCTGTAAACCCAGCATTTTTTCTATTAGCTTTTGGGTTTTTCAGATCTATTTCTTTATGTGCAACATTTAAGTCTCCACATATTATTACAGGCTTGCTTTCTTCAAGTCCTTTTAGATATATTCTAAAAACATCCTCCCATACCATTCTATAATCAAGTCTCTCTAAACCTTGTTTCGAATTCGGAGTATAGACATTTACTAAATAAAATTCATTAAATTCTAATGTAAGAACTCTTCCTTCATTATCATGATCTTCTATTCCAATACCTTTCTTAACAGATAAAGGTTCTTCTTTAGTGAACACAGCAGTGCCTGAATATCCTTTCTTCTCTGCGTAATTCCAATAGCTATAATATCCTTCTAACGCTAAATCTATTTGCCCTTCTTGTAGTTTACTTTCTTGTATACAAAATACGTCTGCATCCTCTTCTTTAAAATAATCTAAAAAGCCTTTTTTAACACAAGCTCTTAATCCATTAACATTCCACGAAATTAATTTCTTCACGTTTATATCCTCCTGCTCTAGAAAAATTGTTTTTACCAATAATAATTATTATATATTATTATTACTACTTAATCTATACATTCACTAATAACTGATTAATTCTTAGTTGGTTTATGCAATTTGCAAATACATGTTTAATTACCATAGAAAACGAAAGAAATAATAAAAAATTCACCATTATACTGGTGAATTTTTCATTTTATCTAGTTCTAGATTTACTTTTAGCTTTTGATTTAGCTTTCAGGCTGCTTTTACCTCTAATATTCCCAGGTTTATTTTTATCTTTTTGAGATTTATCTTTACTACCATTAAACGATTTATCATTATTACCCTTACGTGTTGCATTTTTACTTTGACTTCTTCTATCTTTATTTTCTTTACTTTCTTTATTATTGTATGTATTACCATATCTTGAACCATTACTTTTATCCTTTATAAGGCACTTCGGCCCATTCCCAATTAAATCTGTTCTTCCAGCTTGTGTTAATGCTTCATAAACTAATGTATAATATTTAGGATTTTTAAATTGTAAAAGTGCTCTCTGCATAGCTTTTTCATGTTTAGTTTTTGGAACGTAAACTTCCTTCATAGTCATCGGATCTAATCCTGTATAATACATAGTTGTTGCAAGTGTCCCTGGAGTCGGATAGAAATCCTGTACTTGCTCAGGCTGATAATTTATATCCCTTAAATATTCAGCAAGCTCAATAGCAGAGTCTAATGTACTTCCTGGATGAGATGACATCAAATATGGTATTATGTATTGTTTTTTACCAAGTTTCTTTGTTATCTTTTCAAATTTCTCCACAAATTTATCATAAGTTTCCCCTGCAGGCTTACCCATATACTTTAATACATCTTTTGAAACATGTTCCGGAGCTACTTTTAATTTTCCACTCACATGGTGCTCAACCAATTCCTTAAAGAAAGTATCATCTTTATCCGCCATTATATAATCATACCTAAGACCTGACCGAACAAATGCTTTTTTAACTTTAGGAACTTCTCTTATTGATCTAAGTAAATCTAAATATTCCGTGTGATCTACATCCATATTTTTGCAAACACTTGGTGACAGACATTCTTTTCCTTTACATGCTCCAAAAGACAATTGCTTTGTGCAAGCTGGCTTTCTAAAGTTCGCAGTGGGTCCTCCAACATCATGTATATATCCTTTGAAGTCTGGAAGCTTAGTAATATCTTCAACTTCCTCTAATATAGACTCTTTGCTTCTACTTTGAACGACTCTTCCTTGATGAAATGTTATAGCACAAAACTTACAGTCTCCAAAACATCCTCTTGAGCTTACTGTGCTAAATTTAACTTCTTCAATTGCAGCTATTCCACCTTTCCCTTCATACATAGGGTGATAATCTCTCATATATGGAAGCCCATATACTTCATCTAACTCTTCTCTACTTAAAGGTGCTTCTGGAATATTTTGCACCACAAATTTATTCCCATGTTTTTGAACAATAACATGACCTCTTACTGAATCTTGTTCTTCATATTGAATTCTACTAGCTTCTGCGTGCTTATATCTATCAGTACAAACTTCCTTATAAGAAGGTATTTCGATATAATCTTGAACATCTTCTAAAGTCTCTGTCATATAACAAGTTCCTCTAAGATAAGTTATATCCTTTGCTGGAACCTTATTTTTCAAACTTTCTGCAACTGCGACTATTTGCTTCTCTCCCATACCATAAATTAAAAGATCAGCCGTACTATCAACTAGAATTGATTTTCTAACTTTATCACTCCAATAATCATAATGTGCAAACCTTCTTAGACTAGCTTCTATACCTCCAATTACAATATCCACATCTTTATAAGCTTCTCTTATTTTATTACAATATACAATTGTTGCCATATCAGGCCTAAGGCCCATTTGTCCACCTGGAGAATAAAAATCTTTTTCTCTTAACCTTTTACTTACAGTGTAGTGGTTAACCATAGAATCCATATTACCACCATTAACTAAAAACGCATACTTCGGTCTTCCAAGCCTTTGAAAATCATAAATAGTCTTCCAATCCGGTTGGGGTATTATCCCTACCTTATAACCATTAGCCTCAAGTACTCGCGAAATAATCGCAGTTCCAAAACTATGATGATCTATATATGCATCAGCTGTAACAATTATAAAATCTAATTCATCCCAGCCTCTTTCTCTCATATCTTTTTTACTTATTGGCAAAAACTTCTTTTCAGTTGTCATCTTTCCACCTACTTATTTTTCTTGTAGTTTTGCATATAACATTAATATGCTTATAAATTTCTCTTTGCATATTATAGCATAAAGAGACTCCATTCTGTATCAATCTAAAAATTTTTCTTGATAAATATATTCTTCACGTGTTTTAGTGATCATAATTAATATTTTATCTCATTTATTTCTCTTTGATATGTAACACTTTTTAATTATGTTTAATATATTAACACTATAACAAATGATTAAGGTAAACAAAGGAGAAATGAATAATGAGTAGATGTTGTTATAATAGATGTTGTTGTAACAGATGTTGCAATAATTACAATGGTTGTGGAAACTTTGGTGGATACGGCTGCGGTGGATTTGGTGGATGTGGATTTGGCGGAAATAATTTATGGTCACTATGGCCATTATTATTCTTCCTATAAAATAAATAACTGATCCTGCTAGTTTATCCTCTCACCAGTAGCATAATTAAAGTAAACTTCCCATAATTTCCTTTATATTTAAAAATAATATAAAATGTAAAGAAGACCCAAAAGATATACATCTTTTAGGTCTTTTTTATTTATATATTTCTAATTAGTTCTTAAACGAATGTATCGGTGCAGGAATTCTTCCACCTCTTTGAGAAAATAACTCTGATGACTTTCCGTTAACTTTCATTACAGGTGCTCTACCTAATAAGCCACCAAACTCAACCATATCTCCCACTTCACATCCTGGTGCTGGTATAATTCTAACAGCTGTTGTCTTGTTATTAATAACACCAATTGCTGCTTCATCTGCAATCATACCTGCAATTGTAGATGCTGGAGTATCTCCTGGAATTGCAATCATATCAAGTCCAACTGAACATACACATGTCATACCTTCTAATTTTTCTAAGTTTAATGATCCACTATTAACTGCATCTATCATACCTGCATCTTCTGATACTGGAATGAAAGCTCCACTTAATCCACCAACGTGGCTACAAGCCATAACTCCACCTTTTTTAACAGCATCATTAAGCATAGCTAGAGCTGCTATTGTACCATGAGTTCCAACTTGTTCTAATCCTATTTCTTCTAAAATTTCAGCAACAGAATCTCCAACAGCTGGTGTAGGAGCTAAAGATAAATCAACTATACCGAAAGGTACATCTAATCTTCTTGATGCTTCATTTGCAACTAATTCACCCATTCTTGTAACTTTAAATGCAGTTTGCTTAATTGTCTCAGCAACAACATCAAAAGATGCTCCTCTTACTTTTTCAAGAGCTCTTTTAACAACTCCTGGTCCACTTACTCCAACATTTATAATTCTTTCTGCTTCTCCAACCCCATGGAAAGCTCCTGCCATAAACGGATTATCTTCTACTGCATTTGCAAATACAACTAGTTTCGCACATCCAAATCCTTTAGCATCCTTAGTAAGCTCTGCAGTTCTTTTAATAACTTCTGCCATATCTCTTACAGCATTCATATTTATTCCTGATTTTGTACATCCTACATTAACAGATGCACAAACCTTTTTTGTCACTGCTAATGCTTCAGGAATTGAACTAATTAAGATTTTATCTCCTTTAGTGCAGCCTTTTTGAACTAAAGCTGAAAATCCACCCAAGAAATCTATCCCTAAAGTTTCTGCTGCTCTATCTAAAGTTCTTGCAAATTCAACATAACTAGTTTCATTTGTTGCTCCTGCAATTATTGACATAGGAGTTATTGAAACTCTTTTATTTACTATTGGAATACCAAATTCCGTTTCTATTTGTCTACCAACTTCAACTAAACGTTCTGCTGATTTTGTAATTTTATCATATATCTTAATTCTGGCTTTATCTCCATCTGGATCTATACAATCAAGTAGAGATATCCCCATTGTAATTGTTCTTACATCTAGTTTTTCTTCTTCAATCATTTTTATCGTTTCAAGTATATTATTAGTATTCATAAGCCCCTCCTAATTATAGTGAATGCATTGACTTAAATATTTCTTCTCTTTGGATCTTAACTTCTACCCCAAGTCTTTCTCCTTCAGCTGTAAGTCCTGTACGAACTTCTTCAAAAGTCGCATTCATATCTTTACAGTCTAATACCATTATCATAGTAAAAAAACCTTGCATTATAGTTTGGTTAACATCTAATATGTTAATACTATATTCTAACATCTTCTGACTTACCCCTGCTATAATACCAACTTTATCTTGCCCAATTACTGTTAATATTGCTTTCATGCTTATCTACTCCATTCGTTAAGTTTATTTTTAAGATCCTTCCTAAGACATATCTAAAAATAATAAATCACTATACTTAGATTTTCTTACGTAGGTGATTTATTATTATATATCTTATGTCTAAAAATATTATCCAATTCACATTGAATTGGATAATATTTAGAAAGTATCATCGTTGCTATCTTTATTCTATAATTTATATTATATTTTGTCAATTTTCACAGAACATTTTGTAGTATTTTTTTCTTTTTGTTCGTATTATCGCCTTAGATTCTTTAATATTTTTAATATATTATTTGGCTTATAGGTATAATCAAAACATTCTCATCATATAAAACAAAAGAAGTAAGCATTTCCAACTTACCTCCTTCAAAATTAACATTTTAATTGTTATTATTATCTTTTGCACTCAATTTTGTAGTACTTAAATGCTCACCAGATATTCTTTCTTTATTCTTGGATTTTTTATAATCATTTGAAAAACATATTCTTAGACTTTCATCATTACTTTCAGCATTCACTTGATACGTTACACTCTGAACATATCCATGGATGAAATCATCTTTACTGAAAAACAAATTTATTTCTGTTCCTACTTTAGTAATGACATTAATAATATCTTTCAAATCTTTAGATTCTTTTGTAAAAACTACATCACCACTATCCAAGAGACAAAACTCAACCTTCATAGCTTTCACCCCTTCCTCTAATGAAATTATATATAATATCTCTCCTGTATTTCAATGATGAAATTCAAGCGATTACCCCTATTTATTTCGATTAGACTATAAAAATCACAAGAAATTTTATCTATACATTAATTACTGCAATATTTTGCTTAAATAAAATTATAACCTCTATCTATCTCGACTCTATATAAATATTTATAAAACAGAATAGCACCTACTATTTTGTAAGTGCCGTAGTTATTCTATTGATCTTATCTATATATTACTAACGATATCTTTAGTTACCTTCTCATATTACCATTATGCTTACATTAAATAAGTGTATTATGTTATCTATTCCAACTATTTTTGCATATCTTATATACTTCATACATTTCTTCCTCAGTACATTTTTCAAATGCACCATAGTTCCAATCCCATCTTCCATAAGGTTCTCTATAACTTCCACGATATCTTATTTTAGGATGTTCCATCACATTTAAATTGGGATCTGTTCCTTTTATTAAAGAAATTAAATCATTCTTATCTAAATCAAGTTTCAAATTCATATCCCCTTAGATTATATTAGTAAATTATATTCCAATTTAAATATTATATTCATCTATAAAATTAAATGTTTAAATTAAATTCGTTTGGAATTACATCCCACCCTATGGAATTAAAAGCTACATCAGTATCATGATTATATTTCTGAGTAAAAATAAAACCTGTTTTAATTCCAACTTCTTTTAGCTTTTTTAAAGAACGATCCAACATACTTTTATTAATCTCATTTACTCTATATTCCTCATATATTGCAATATGATATATAAATCCCCTTACGCCATCATTACCACACAATAGAGCTCCTATAACTTTTCCATCCCCATTACAAGCTACTGAACTAGTTTCTGGATTTTTCTTTAAATATCCAATTAAATCACTTTTTGTAACAGAACTTTCCAGAAATGAAGATCCAAAAATATCACTCCACAATTTAAGTACTTGATCTATATCTAACTCTTTCATCGCTTGAACTACAATACCATTATTCATTTATAATGTATCCTCCATATAATTCTTTAGTATTTAATTATATTTTAACACTCTATTATTTTAATAGATATATAAATCTAAAGACATTACTTCCAATCATTTTATTTTTTCTAAACTCTTATAATACTCTTTCATTACATACTCATCACTTGCTCCAAACATCTTTTCTAAACATTCTAATCCCACTCAATTGTTAATATCTCTAACTCGCCTTCCTTAAGTGAAACCTTATATCCATCAGTTATTAACCAAGTAGCCAAATCTGTAACCATATTTTTTCTAATTTCATCTCTTTTACTAATGGCAAATACAGCTGAAACCTTATTTATTCCTGCTTTCTTTCCTTGTTCTATGTTTCTCAATATTATGTTCTTATTTTCGTTTAACTTCTCTTCATATTCATTCACAATATTTCCTCCCTCTAATCTTACATACAATTTCAAAACATCTATCTTCGGGCGACAGGTATAGTATTAAATTATAATACTATTATAAATTTATGATACGAAACTCTAAGATATTCTCTATTTTATGGTTTTCTATAAAAAACGTTACAAAATAAAAGGTTGTCTTAAAAGCAATTTAAGACAACCTTTATCTAAATAATATATATTTCTTATGCGACCATTTAATAATTAACTAATTTATAAAAAATTATCCTTATAAATATATAACATATACCTATTTAGTTTCAACCTCTGAAGTCACATCTATTCCTCTATGTTCAACCGCTGTAGAGAATACTATTTGAGTTTCTGTATTCCCAAACTTTTGTAACTCTCCAATAAAAGCATCTAATTCTAAAGTAGTATGATACGCTACTTTTATGAGCATAGAATATTTTCCTGTTACACAATTACATTCAAGAACGTTTGAACAGCTAGCTATAAAAGGATAAAATTCTGGTTTTTGCTTTGGTGACATTTCTAAATTAATAAATGCCTTAATGTTATATCCAAGTTTCAAAGGATCAACATGTGCAGAATATCCAGTTATAACACCCGCTTGTTCTAATTTCTCGATACGGGCAGATACTGCTGGTGTTGATAAAAATACCTCCTCAGCTAAATGCTTTAGTGGATATCGTGCATTTTTTTGTAAAAGTTCAATAATCTTAAAATCAATCTTGTCCATTTTAATACCTCTATTCCATTTAAAATAATTATATTACTAAATACTAAAAAAGAACATATCAAATAATCATTTATTATCGATACGCTCCTTTGCGTTAATTTATTAAATTATCTTTGTAAAAACTATTTTTACATTTAAATTGATTACATTTCTATGTATAATTATTCATTTCACACAATTATCCTATTTATATTTTAAAGTTATTATTGAAATTTTACAAGAGTTTTTTGCTATTTTGATTTAAAAAATTAACCACAATTGTATTTAAACTCAATACAACAATAAAAATATTTAATTTTTCTCTTTAGTGAATCAGCATCAATTATAATTACAAAAATATATCTTATAGTTTCTTAATTATTATATATAAATT
>NZ_MZGT01000087.1 GCF_002029255.1 Clostridium chromiireducens | reverse complement strand
CTCACAATTCTAGAGTTAATATATTAACAAAGTTATATGGTTCTTAATTCTTAACTATTTTAGATATTATTTATCATTATAATTTACTTCTTTATAATTTATCCCTAAACCATTTAATGTAAACTTTATTGTGCTTTCTATAATGTTCTCTAAGTCTATCTTTTCAATACGAATAGACTCATATATTGCAGATGAGCATAATGAACCAAAAAACTCAAATGCCATAAGCTCAATATCACCTTTTTCAATCAACCCATTTTCCATAGCAATTTTTATGTTAATTTCAATTTCATATATATATTTTCTTATTTTTTGTCTTAATTCATTTTGCCTTCTTTCAGTTCCCCATAACTGACTCATTACTATCTTAAAGAAATCTGTATATCCATAAAGAAAAGTTAATTGTATTCTACATATCCTTATTAATTTTTCAATTGGACCTATACTCGTATTTTGAACTTCAACAACTTGATTTTCTAATATCTGAAGTCCTTCCTCAACAATAAAATTAAATATTTCTTCTTTACTTTTGAAATGATAATACAATGTTCCCTTAGCGAGACCTGCATTTAAAGCTATTTCATCCATTGTAGCTCCTCTATATCCTGATTCCGAAAATATTTTTATTGCTGATTGAAATATTAATTTTTTTGTCTTGTTCATAATACTTTTCCTCGTTTCCCCTATATAATCTTACAATAACATGCAACTAATATTATACCATCAAGTTCAATAGTAGGCCATCTCTCGTCAACAAGATTTAAAATCTCATTCATTTATATCCCTTTTGAATTTCTTATTATATGTGATAAAATTAGTATTAAGAGTTAAAATAAATTATGTATGTTACACATTATTTATTAATGCATATTTTATATTAATCTAAATTTATATTAATTCCTATTATGGCTAATAATATAAATAGGATCTATAAAAATTATAAAATTAAATAAGAAATGGAGGATACTTGTCATAACTGTAACATTATAAGTTTATCGGGCTTTTGCCTACAATATTCTATAAAGTTTTGACAATTGTATTTATGATTCAAGTTTATAATAGAAAAACAAAATCTTATGAAGAAGAGCTTATAGCGGGTAAAAAGTATATTGAATGGACATATGAATCCCCAATTGGCAAAAACGTTACTGAACTTATCGCAAAAAAGAAGCTATTTTCTAAATTGTATGGAACATACTGTGATACAAAACTAAGTGCAAGTAAAATTCCATCATTTATAGAAAGCTTTAATATCGATATGACTTTATCAAAGAAAAAGATTAATGAATTTAATTCCTTTAATGATTTTTTTACTCGGGAACTGCATTCTGAAGCTAGACCAATAAATAAAAACAAAGATATATTGATTTCACCTGGAGATGGAAGACTTACTGCTTATGAAAACATTGATCTTGATAATATAGTTCAAATCAAAGGATTAACTTATAGTCTAAAAGAATTAATTGATGATGAATCTATTGCTAGTAAATACAGTAATGGTGTATGTGTTATTTTAAGACTGTGTCCAACAGATTATCACAGGTTTCACTTTATAGATTCTGGTATTCCATATGAAAGTCACCATATTAAAGGACATTATTACTCAGTGAATCCAATAGCACTTAAGGCTGTCCCTAAGCTTTTTTGTGAGAATAAACGAGAATGGTCATTGTTTAAGTCAGATAATTTTAAAGATGTATTGCATGTAGAAGTTGGTGCTACTTGTGTTGGCTCAATAATTCAATCTTATTCGCCTAATGTTAAAGTAAATAAAGGCGATGAAAAAGGATATTTCAAATTTGGAGGTTCAACTACAATATTATTTTTTGAGAAAGATTCTATCAAAATTGATAGCGATATTTTAGAACAATCTAAATTAGGCTTTGAATGCAAAGTTTTATTCGGTGAAAACATAGGCACTAAAATTATATAAAAAAAATGTCTTAACTTAATTAAGTTAAGACATTTTTTTTATATAAATGGCAGAGCGTAAAGGAATCGAACCCTTAATGTACCGTCCGTAGCGGTAAGTTATATCCGTTTAACTAACGCTCCATACTTATTTTTAACAACAGAACTATATTATCACAAGCTACTACAATAATCAAGTTTATAATAACTTATTATAATAAATTTATTTGATTTCCTAATTATAGTTTAGATAAATTATATAATAAGTTATCTAAAAATAGAATATGTTAGATAACTTACTATACCTTCATAATTTTCTAAGTAATTTATAGATAAATATCTGAAAATTCCACTTCAAGTATTTCTACTTTGCTCTTAGAATTTAAACATTTATTTTTCACAATTTCATTTTCTTCTAGCTTCTCTATTGGTAACTTAATAATAAACTCACAACCCTTGTTCATTTCACTTTTAAGTTCTATACTTCCATTATGAGCCTTTGTCAGATATCTAACCAAATCTAAACCTATTCCACTACCAGAATGTTCACTCTTTTTATTTCTAGAAGATTGAACAAATCTATTAAAAATAGTACTTTGTTCTTCTTTAGGTATTCCAATTCCTTCGTCTTTAATTGAAATTGTTAGCTGATTAATACTCTTCCATGTGTTTATATATATACTGCTGCCCTCAGGCGAGAACTTTATGGCATTAGATATTAAATTCATTATTATTCTGTCTATTGCTTCAGGATCAATTGCCATAATACATTCTTCAACATTTGTATCAAAAACTAAAGATATATCCTTTTGTTTAGCATACTTATCTATAGATGATATATTCCACTCTATTAAATTGATTATATCTAAATTTTCTTTCTTCATGTTATAATACTTTTTTTCTAGTTTTGTAGTATCAATAAGATTATTTATAAGTTTTAATATCTTATAAGAATTTCTTTTTATAATCTCTATATGATCTTGGCATTGATCTCCTTTTTTATTATTTTTATATTCATCTTTATAACACTGCAATATACTTAATATTACATTTAGTGGTGATCTTAAATCATGAGAAATATTTAAAATAAAATCTTCTTGAATCTTTTTACACTCTGATATATTAATAAGTATATTAATCAAATCTTCTTTTGATAATTTAATAAGCTCAGCTTTATTTAGTGTATTCTCTTCACTTATTCCACCATCTTTTAAAATATCGACCTCAACCATTTCTTAATCCCCTTTTGTAATTTTTTTTACTTTTTTTACCATATACCCTTAATATATAATATCATATTATTTTCCATATAACAACTCCTTGTTATACAGTATATCCAGTTGTTAGATAATAGATTTAGATTCAAAATGAAACTTGATTAATTGGACACTAAAAAATAAATAGAATATATATTCAATAAAGTAATTTTTCTTTCATTGAATATATATTCTATTTATTTCAGCATCTATATAATATCCTTTAGCCACTCTTTAATTAATTTATAGTAGTTTTTAAGTTAATTTCTTTATTATTTCATCTTTTATATACTTTAATATTAATATAACATAAGTTAGCGTCCCAACTATAAACATTGTATCAAAACTCATATTGGGATTAAATATTTCTAATATAATTTGAACCATCAGTGGTAATGTGGCCGCATATAAAGTCAATGAATATAAAGCTATATGTTTAACTACCATCCGCATGAATATTGCAAAAAGAGAGGATACAACAGATACAATTAAGCAGTCAAATAACAAGTTAAGAAAACTCATACCAAAATTGGTAATAATAGTAGATGTAAAAAAATTTAATTCAAAATTATTATTTCTATATACCGCAAAAGCACTTCTTATTATTGCCAAGATTAATGTAAGCAGCATTGCATACGAAATTGATCTAAAAAATCCTTCCTTAGCATATTTAGAAAAAACTTTTATGTCATATATAGAAGTTATAACTTTTTTTAAAAAATTAGTTCTATGGTCCATCTTACCCTCCGAATTAATACTCTTTAGTTTTATAAACTCTATTCACTATATTAACATATATTAAATTTAGTTAAAACCTTAAGGTTTATTTTTTGTGTTTCTTGTCAATATTATAGATAAAAAGGACTACTATTATTTAATGTGTATAAAAAACCAAATGATTATATGCACATTTTTTAAACGTTATTCGATTAATAAGTATTAAATTAGGAGGCATTTCTTTGAATATAAATAGAATTCCTTATAATAAAGTAAACAAGAAGAGGAAAGCTAAAATAATCATACGCATATTATTATTTATATTTATTTGCTTTAGTACCTTTTATGGTTTCTATAAGTACAATAAATTTATTGACTCTTTTAAAACAAGCTTTGATAATTATAAATTTTCTCAAGCAAATAACATCTTATTAACTCAACAAAAGTTTAATCCATTTAAAGTATTTATGATGGATAATGATATTTCTAAATACTTTAGTTATAAATTAAATAGTCTAACTGAAGATATTAATAACCAAAAAATATCTTCTGAGAATGCATTGATACAGGTAAAAGAGATTCAACGATACAATATTATAGATAATAATAAATTACATAGCATTTCCGATTCAATAGATTTAATTAAAGAATCAACTAATAATTATAATACTGCTATAGACCATTTTAATAATAGACAATATGCTGAATCTATCCCTTACTTTAATAAAGTTTCTGCTCTAGATTTAAATTATATTGATTCATTGATATATTTAAATGATGCTAAGAGTAAATTCAAGGAATCCTTATTTGCAGATTGTGATAATTTAGTGAGCAGTGATTATTACAGTGAAGCTCTATCTAAGATTTCAGATAATAACAATATTTTGGGCAATGATTCTGATGTAAAAGAAAAAATAATAGATATAAAAGAAAAACAACAAGATTACCTAGATAAAAATTCTGCTATTGCCGAAGCTTCATCTCGTGCATTAACAAACTCAATATCACCTAAAAATATTAATACATTAAATATTGAAAGCATCACATCATATTTTGTTAATGTAAATCTAAAAGAACAGAAGACCTATGTCTATAAAGGAAAAGCAGATAAATGGCAATTAATTAAAACTTTCCTATGCTCTACTGGTGTAAATGGTGAGGATACTCCTTCTGGCTCTTTTTCAATTAAAGAAAAAGGTGATTGGTTCTTTTCAGACAAATATGAGCAGGGCGGAAAGTACTGGTCCCAAATTACAGGCGATATCTTATTCCACTCTGTCCCTTTTGCTAAGGATAAAACAACGGTCTTGGACTATACTATGAATAAACCATCTTCTCATGGATGTATTAGACTTTCTTTGGACGATGCTAAATGGATCTATACTAATATTCCTAAAGGAAGCAAAGTAATAATAAAATAATATATTGTATTAAATAAAAGAGCAAGATTGTAAACTCATTACTACTATCTTGCTCTTAATTTATTAAATTGTCACTTTTGCATCAATTATAATAGGACTTCTTTCTCTAGAGAAAATGAATATAAATATTTATACTTAACACTTTTGCCTGTCATTTTAAATACAGCATGACTGTAATATTCTAATTGTTTTTTATATTTTTCTTTTAAATTATTCTCATCGCCCTTTTTTACATAATCAGTTTTATAATCCAATAATATAATATCTCCATCATATTCAAAAAAGCAATCAATTATTCCTTGTAATCTAACTTTCTCATCCCTATATTTATCTTCTTCTAATGTTTTATCTATTTCTAAACTACTTATTTCAGTATAAAATGGAACTTCTCTATAAATTATTCCACCATTCATATTCAATTCAATGATTTTTCTCCCTAAATCAGATTCGAAAAAATTTAATATCTTATATGGATTAATAGCCTTTAACTCTTCATTAAGTATGAATTCGCCTTCATATAATTCCAGCAATTGTCCTTTTATTTCATTTATAGATGATACTCTATTAAGATCTAGCTTCTTCATTACAAAGTGAACTGCCGTCCCCTTCTCTGATGGTGTCAATCCTCTTTTCTCTTGAAGAAACTTAGGGGTTGTTACTACTTTTTCTCTATAAATTTCTTGAGTATTATAATTTTCTTCAGAATTCCTTCGCTTTAAGTCTGAAACAGAAATGTTACTTTTAAGAGTAGTTGACGCCTTTAAAGGATATTCATATGATAGCCTTCTATTTATCTCATATGAAACCGAATCATTTAATGAGTTAGTATTAGTTATTTTAGTCTCATACTTTTCCTCTTCAATACTTTCTAACTCCAATTTATTAATTAAATGACCTTTATTCCATAAATTAATTTTCCATTTTGATTCATCATCTTTTGATATTTCATTAGAGCCTCCAGCAATATCTCTAATTACTGTTCCATCACTATGATGACATAACGTCATTCCGACCCAATCTAAATACGATCTACATTTTAATACTTCAGAAGGTAGTATATAATCATGCTCCAATGATGCTGAGCTCAACCATCTTTCTACTGATTTTTCAACATTAGTGACTGTTCCTGTCATAATCAGCTTTTCTTTCGCTCGAGTACATGCAACGTAAAGTATTCTCATTTCTTCTGATAGTGTTTCAAGTTTCATTTTCTTTTTTATTGATTCTTTAGCCAAAGTTCCAATACTAAATCGTTTTTCTATATCTACAAAATCTGGCCCAAGTCCTAATTCATCATGATATACCATATTCTTATTTAAATCCATTAGATTAAAACTCTTTCCCATTCCACATAAGAATACAACCGGAAATTCTAACCCCTTACTTTTATGGATGCTCATAATTCTTACTACATCTTCATTCTCCCCTAACATTTTGGCACTTCCCATATCACCTGACGACTTTGTAAGCTTATTTATGAAATTAATAAAATTAAATAATCCTTTAAAACTTGTTTTTTCAAATTGTTTAGCTCTTTGGAAAAGTATTTTTAAATTTGCCTGTCTGAATACCCCATTAGGCATTGCCCCAACATATCCATAATAAGCAGTATCCATATATAAATGCCATATAAATTCATCAATTGCCATATAAATTGACTTGTTTCTCCAAATTTCAATACGCTCAATTAAATACTTGCATTTGTCGATTAATTCCTTAGAATAAATTGCCTCTCTATTATCATGAGCTTCTTCACTTATATATTTTATATTCTCATAAAAATATTTTTCTTTATTAACAAGCCTGACATCACTTATTTCTTCTGCTGAAAAACCTGCAATTGGTGATCTCATTAATGCTAACATTGGAACATCTTGCATAGGGTTATCTATAACTTTTAAAAGAGAAATTATTGTTCTAATTTCAATTGATTCAAAATATCCTGTTCCTGTATCTGAATATACCGGAATTCCTTCTTCCCCTAATTCATCTAATATACTTTCAGCCCAATTTTTCGTTGCCCTAAGGAGAATTACTATATCTTTGTACATTACTGGTCTATATTCGCCTGTTTCCTTATCTAAAACCTTAAATGTTTTTCCATCCTTTGACGACATTAATTCTTTAATTTTCCTAGCAACGATTCTTCCTTCCATAATTACATTATTTATTTCTTCTTGTTCTTCAACAACTTCTTCAGCTGATTCTTCATAGTTTTTATCTATTATATTAAGCTCAATAGCGCCACCAAGTATTATATCCTCATCTTCTGATTCCCTATAATTTGCCCCCAAATTTAAAGCCTCATCATTAGAATATTCTAATTCACCAACTGTCTTAGACATTAATTCTTTAAATATATAATTTACACCATCAATAATCTCTTTTCTGCTTCTGAAATTCTTATATAGCTGAATCTTTCTACTGTTACCTTCGTCTAATTTATATGTATTATATTTTTCAATAAACAGTTCTGGTTTTGCTTGTCTAAATCTATATATACTTTGTTTTACATCTCCAACCATAAATACATTAGGATTATTACTTTCTTTTCTAGATACTAAATTTATTATTGTTTCTTGAACATTATTAGAGTCTTGATACTCATCTACTAAAACTTCATCAAAATATTCTCTAAAGTTTTTAGCAATATTAGAAGGTATAATATTACAATTTTCATCATTTTCAATTAGTATTTTTAAGCACAAATGCTCTAAATCATTAAAATCCAAAATATTTCTATCTCTTTTCTTTTTACTGAATCTATCCCCAAACTCCAAAACAATATTTGTTAATTTTCTCATATGGGGATATGCTCCTTGTATATTACTTAACATTTGCTGCGGTGTCACTGAGAATGTATTATTCACCAACTCAGATATTTTCTTTTTAATATCATCTCTAATTTTTCTAACAATGTTTTGAGCATTTTCATCTGAAACTTTATCTTTTTTAATAGATTTAAGCCTATTAAATTCTACTGCTAACAATGCTTTATAAATTTCTTCTAAACCATTGCTAGTTGATTCATAGATCCTTTTTATACACATTAATTCGCTAGTATAATTATCTATGTATGGTTCTAAGCCATCTGTTTCATTAATTATTTCAATGGCCTTCTCCATCATCTTTATATAACCTTCAATCTCAATTCTAACATTATCAGCTAACACTTTAACCCATTTAGTTCTATTTAATTCTTCTATAGATTTAATATTGAAAGCTTCAGTACTATCATTAAGCCATTTTTCAGGCCATGGACCTGACATAGTGAAATTAAATAAATCTAAAACTAACTCTTTTAGATTATCATCATTCTTGTAACTGCTAAACGCTTCAACTAAATCTGTAAATTCTAAATCGTCATCATTATATTTGTCTTCAAAAAGTTCATCTATAACTTCTGACTTAATAAGTATGCCTTCTGTTTGATCTCCAATTCTAAATGATGGATCAAGATCAATTCTATGAAAATTATTTTTAATTACATCTAAACAAAATGAATGCATCGTTGTAATATTAGCTCTATTTAGTAGTGTTAATTGCTTTTGGAGATTTCTAGAATTCGGATTTTTATCTAATTCCTTTGATATTGCTGTGGCTATTCTCTCTCTCATCTCAGCTGCTGCTGCATTAGTAAATGTAACAACTAATAATCTATCTATATCAACCGGATTCTCTTCATTTGTAATTATTTTAATAATCCGTTCTACAAGCACTGCAGTTTTACCTGAACCAGCTGCTGCTGCTACTAATAAATTGCAATTCCTTGTTTCTATTGCTTTTAATTGTTCATCAGTCCATTGTGTCTTTCCCATAAATTAATCTCTCCTATCACTAATCAAAGTCTCTTTTGAGTTTTATCAATAATCTTCTAAGCTTCCTCATTGGTCTCTTTAATTAGTTTATTAGAATCATTTATATCATCTACATTATAAATTTCTTTTCTTATACTATTCCAAATATCATTCTGAGATTTCTTAGCAATAACTTTATACTTGTTATCCTGTATAGATGTATCAAATTGACAAATTGCTGAAAAATCACAATACTCGCAACGAGTTCTGTTAGCATTTTTAGTTGGTTGTATTTTAATTTCACCACTTAACATCTCTTCGCAAATTTCCACCATCTTCTTATTAACATATTCTCTAAGTAATATAAATTCTTCTTCCGTAACTACATCACTATTTGACTTGAAATCCCCATCATTCTTAAATGCAGCCGGTATAATTAATGAATAGCCTTCAATATCTCTATCCATAGCCTTAACAACCCTAGCATCCTTTAAAATTAGCCCTTTCATCTTTAAAGCATCTAGAACTTCTTCCTGAACCTCTTCTGTAGTCATTTCCTTCTTACTCTTTATTATTGGATCATCTATTTTAAAATATAGTATAGCTCCCGGCTTTGCTTGACGCTCCAATATATATTTAGAATTTTTAATTAGTGCATCTAAATATACTAATAATTGCATCTGTAATCCATTATAAAGTTCATTCAAATCAAACTTATTAGTACCAGTCTTATAGTCTATAATCCTAATATATGTTTCTCCATCTAAATCCAGTGTATCTATTCTATCAATTCTTCCTTGAAGATACACTTTTTCATTGTTTTCTAAATCTAGTGTTATAGCTTCTCCTGAACTATAGCTTCCAAAATTAAATTCTGTTTTAAAAACTTCAAATTCACCTTTTCCTATTTGATTTGCAATAACTGAAACAGATTTAGAGATTACTCTCTTAAATCTTTGAGCTAGATACTTAAACTTCTTAGAACTATTCAAAATTGAATTACTTTGTTCATTTAACTTTTTATCAATGATATTAGATATCATTTCTTTACATCTTTCATTATTTAGTTCAGACCATAGTATTCCCTCTTCTTTAACTCTCTTCGTAAATGAATCTAACATTTCGTGTACAAATGAACCTAAGTCTGGTGGAGTGAACTCATATACTTTTCTATTTTTTGCTTTTAAACCATATTGTATAAAATATGAAAATGGGCATTCAGCATAATTCTCTAATCTTGAAACGCTAAAGACTAAATTTCCCATATCATTTTGATATAATTTTCTAAGTTTATTCTTTGCAACTTTATCCCCTACATTTGAATATGTAAGTCCTTTAAATATGCTTTGAACCTTTTTCTTAAATTGCTCATTTTCTTTAAACCAGTTATATACTTGTGGCCAGTATGGCTCTATATCCTCTTTGTCAAAATCTCTTCTTACAGCAAGTATAAGTTCATTAAACGTTGCTATTGGTGCAATAACCTTACTAAAAGGATTTCTTTGATCTTCTAAATTATAAATTGAACTTTCTTCTACTAACTTAGGAAGTATTTTTTTTATTCTAGGTATTACTATAGATGGTCTTAATGATTTTCCTTCAAAATCAGACATTGGATATGACAACATTAAATATTCACTACTTATTGTTAAAGCTATGTATAAGAGGTATTGCTCCTCAAATACTTTATTTCTAGTTGTTGTGGCTAAGATTATACCTATATCATTTAGTATCTCCCTATCCCTATCAGATATAATTCCTTCATCCTTCTTAGATGCAGGTAGCACTCCATCATTAATTCCTACTATATAAAGAATCTTTACATCTCTACCCTTAATTCTTGCAATATCACCTATATTAACTTGATCTAAGGCTACAGGTATTACTCCTATTTCCTCATTAGTAAATCCTGAATTTAATATCTTAAAGAACTCAAAGTAATCTAGAGTTTCTTCTCCAATTACATCAACTGCTTGATCCAATATATCTATAACTATACTCTCAACTTGGCTATACTCTTTTACCTTATCTTCTAACCCTAATTTTTCAAAGTTATCAATCCACTCTTCTATTCTTTCAAAAGCTTTAATATCAAGCAAAAATTCATAAATAGCTGTGCATATATCTCTAACTTTATATTTTCCATTTATTTTATTATGAAAATTTATTAGCGGCCTCCTGATTTCTTCCATGATTTCAGATATCAATATCTTTTCATCAGTTAATTCATCATTATCATTAAACCAACTTTCTCTGATTATCTCTTCTACTGTCCACTTATATCCCCTTATTCCATGCTCTAAAACAAAGTTTTCTAAAACATCAATATATGAATTAATTACTCCCGTTAATCCACTTTTTAAATATTTAAATACGCTTTCGTATGACCAATTCTTGGATAATATTTCAAATGCAGAACTTATAAGTATAACTAGTGGATTACTTAGTAATTGAATCTTCTTGTCAAGAAAATAAGGAATATCATAATCCTTAAATATTACTGATGTTATTTTCTCATAGTCATCTATATTTCTACAAACTACAGATATATCTCTATATCTGTATCCATCATCTCTTACAAGTCTTGTTATACTTTTAGCTATATTCTCAATTTCATCATAAATATTATTTGCCTTATATAATGATACTCCTCTACAATCCTTCCTATATTCATTAAATGGATAAGTAAAAAAGTACTTTTCTATATGCCTAAGTTCCTCATTATCTTTAAATCTATATGGTTCATTGTTATTTAGATAAACTGGCTTATCATATGCTATATTATTATCTTTCATTAATTTTAATAATTTGTTTTCTGTATTCTTTATTATATTAAAGATATCAGTTACATCTTCATTCCCATTCTCTGTAGATTTTCTATCCATACAAAGAGTTATATTTACTCTATTACACCTCTTAGCCAATAATCTTATTATTTCCATTTGTTGAGGTGTGAAACTAGTAAATTCATCTATCCATATTTCTGAGCCTTCATAAGCGTTAGTTTCTAATATTTTTCTACTTAATAAAGTTAACTCATCATCTCCATCAATATAATTCTCATGCATTTTGGAATTAAATGCTTCATAAATTACTGTTAATTCTCTAATTTTTTTAATTAACTCAGGATCGCCTGTCTTTTCATCAATTTTTTTCAAGTTATCAATATCAACACTATACTTTTTAAACTCTGAAATTATCTCTGATACAATTTCATTGAAACCCTGTTCTCTAGATATTTTTTTAAAATACTCTAAAGAATCTAAATTCTCATTTAATACTTTATGAATAAGCATATTTCTACCAGATTCTTTAATTATTTCTTTAACACGCCCACCATATTCATCAAAAACTTCATGAGCCATCTTTTTAAAGCTAAGCACCTCTGATCTCAAAAAAGCATGTTCTCCAATAAACTTTAATATTTTATTTTCAGTAGTAAATGTGTATTGTTCTGGAACCAATAAAATTAATTTATTCCCTAAAGCATTATCATTTATATGACTTTTTATTTCATCAATGCAAAATTTACTTTTTCCTGCTCCAGCTCTTCCGTAAATAAATCTTATACTCATTGTATCTTCACACCCTTACATCTTAAATATAAATCAGTTCTTCTCTAAGTATACCCATAATTATGGTGTCTAAATATTCTCCATCTATATAAACATTATTTCTCTTTATGACTTCTTCAATAAGTCCACACTTTTTATAACAATTTATAGCTCTTAAATTAGTGCTTATAACTTCTAGCTCAACCCGTATAGCATTTAATTTCATAAATAGATACGCTAGTAAAGTTTTTATAGCATCTTCACCATATTTATGCCCCCAATAGCTGCTTCCAATTGTTATTCCAATAGAGTATACCCCTATATGGCAGTTACTCTCCTTGTAAGTTATAAAACCAATTAAAATATCTTTATCATTTAATATACTCAATGCTTTTCTTAAGTTAGCACCTTCATCATTGCTCTGGATATCATTAGGAATAATACTATACCTTTTTACAATATTTTCATTAAATAACCTATATAAAATAATAATATCCTTTCTTTCTACATCTCTTAAATATATTTTCTTACCCTTAATCATAATTCACCTTCTTAAGTAAATTAAGTATTTATATATCTATGCTTATCATTAATTATAATATTTTAATTTCAAAACTTAAATCAATATTTATCTCAGCAAACTATGAGCACACAATTCTAATAAAGTAAATTTATTTAAAACAAAAAAACACCTAACAAAACGTTAGATGTTTTTGGCGGAGGATCCGGGATTTGAACCCGGGCGCCAGTTACCCGACCTACGCCCTTAGCAGGGGCGCCTCTTCAGCCACTTGAGTAATCCTCCATGTGCCCTCTATATTTAAATTAAAAAATATATGGCGGAAAGATAGGGATTCGAACCCTAGGTACGCTCACACGCACGCCGGTTTTCAAGACCGGTGCCTTAAACCAACTCGACCATCTTTCCGTAACTCACAAAAATTATTATATCAAGCAATATGATAACTGTCAACATTTTTATTATAATATTTTTAATTTTAGCATATGTAATTTATAATGCCCTATAATCTAATATAAATTCCAATTCATAATAAATTAAAATCTCCTACAATTTATTATGAATATATCTTTAAATAAAAAAAAACATCTAATAAAATATTAGATGTTTTGGCGGAGGATCCGGGATTTGAACCCGGGCGCCAGTTACCCGACCTACGCCCTTAGCAGGGGCGCCTCTTCAGCCACTTGAGTAATCCTCCATGTGCCCTCTAAAATACTTTTTTAGACAAAAAAATGGCGGAAAGATAGGGATTCGAACCCTAGGTACGCTCACACGCACGCCGGTTTTCAAGACCGGTGCCTTAAACCAACTCGACCATCTTTCCACGTCTAACAACAAATATGATTATATCAGTGAATTATAATTATGTCAACTAATTTTTATATTTTTTATTTATAATTTATTAATGTCTCCACTTAGTAATACATATTATATTTTAGGTCACCTGCAAAACTTATATTAATTCTATAAATTATTAATCTATTTTTTTTGTGCATATTATATCTACGCCTGTATTCATTATATTTCTGCAAATAACATCTCCAATATTAATAGGAGCACTGGCATAAATTCTACTAAGAACTTTAGAGAATTCTCTCCACAATCTTTTTTCGATAGGCTTTGTACTTTTAACCGAAACAACCTTATAATTTTGATTTCCTTTTATTCTAACTAGACTTGTAAATATATCTCTATCATCCACCATTAATTCCTCCTGTCTAGATTTCATTAAATTCCTTAATTCTTCCTACTAAAATTCTAGAATCCATAGAATCATCCACTATGCTTAAAACACTTTTATTCATTTCTCTTGCTAATATCTTTATAATCTTCATATTACAGGATGCACCATTACAATTGCCAAGACCTATGCCCGTGCGTCTTTTCACCCCTTCAACTGTTCTTGCACCCAAAGGTCTTCTTATAGAATCAATAATTTCTCCCTCCGAAACATTATTGCAACTACAAATAATATTACCATATCGTTTATCTAATGCAATTATCTTATTTCTTTGTTCATTTGACATATTTCTGAATACATATATTTCTCTTTTTTTATCTATATAATCTCTCTTCTCAGTCATGTTCATGCTTATTTTAAGTTTTTCTTCAATATCCTTTGCGATAGCAGGTGCTATTGTCACTTTAGCATAATGATTTCCTATAACCTTTATATACCCATCATTGAGACTACTATCATCTATAATAATACTATTTTCATTATATGTTTCTGTAAATATATTAGCTATGAGTTCTTTCTTTATATATTCCAAAATACTTTTTGATAACTCTAATTCGCTCTCTAGCCCTAAATAATCATCACTTTTTATTCCAATTAAATTTCTTCTCGATGATGTTGGAATACTCATGACAAATGTCTCTTTATTTATATCATTTATAATAATAGTACTTTTACTATTTTCTAACTTGTCGTTTAATAATATATATTTCATTTTATTATTTTTTCTATTAGGCATTGTACCACAACACTTATCATTAAAATTTTCATTCGGTATTGTATTTATAACAAATTTACAAGTAAACTTATTTTTATTTGTAGTTACTTTAAAACCTTTTGAAATATTCTTAATATCAATAACTTCCTCTTCTAGTCTAAAGTTAACCCCATTATCAGATGCGACTTCTGCGTAAGATACTACTAAATTATAAGGAGATATTACTGCAGTATTCTCAGAGTATAGGGCTTTAGTTACCTTCATTTTTAAATTAGGTTCTATCTCATATATTTCATCTGCATTCAATATGCGTATGCCGTCTATCCCTCTCTTTTTAGAGTTTTTATACATATACTCGATTGTATTGTAATTGGCATCATTTTGTGAAATTCTTAGTGAACCAATCTTGTCATACTTTATGTTAAATTTTTGGCAGTGTTCCTTAATCAATCTAGTTCCCATGCTTTCTAGATTAGCCATATATTCATCTTTTGCTTCTGATCCATCGTAAGTAATTGCTGCGTTAGTAAAGGATATGTCATTAGCTACATCATAATCCTTTTCAATTAGAGCTATATTTATGTTATATTTTGATAGTTCATACGCAACAGCACATCCAATAATTCCACCACCTAAAATCAATACATCATAATCCATTATTAATCCTCCAAATCTGAAACTATAAAGTTATTTTTTTTAAGTTCACCTATAATTAAATCAATATCTTCCTGGCTTTCTGCTGAAATGGTATGTAGATGAACTCCATTAGTTAGTGCAGATAATAATTTGGCTCGCTGCTCCTGATACTTATGAATAAACTTATTTAATTCATTATAATTTTTAATCATAAGCATACCTTTTATTTCTCCATACAATGGATGTTCTACTATAACATCTTCAATTGTTCCCCCGTATTTAATCACTATGCCTAATTCATTAAACATTTCTTCTTCAGTATGAATTACAGCAATAATAGCTTTAATTTTATGTTCATTAGCATTTATTATATATCCATCTGGAGTGGCTATTATATTTTTTCCTTTTGCCCTAAGAATAGCTATGTCTCTTACAATAACTTGCCTTGTAACGCAATATTTTTTGGCTATGACACTACCTTTTAGTGGCTCATTACTATCTGACAATAACCTAACTATGCATTCTCTTCTCTCAATAGAATTCATAACTTCCTCCTATATTCTAATTTAAATTATCACACCTCTTTAATATCTTTAAATATATATTATCCTTTGCATTATTGTCATCGTGATGATATCTGATGCAATTTATTATATCTATATTATCTTCGTTTATATTCTTCAATAAATCTGCTCCAATTTGAGGATGATTATAATAATTATTAATTCTTTGACTTTGAGTGTATTTTAGAAAATTACCATATGTAATTTTATTTATAATAATAATAATACTTTTATAAAATATATTTAATCTTGCCTTAGATTTTCCTATATCATGCAATAATGCACATTTGCACATTATACATTTATCTATATCCAATATATTTTCATCCCTGATATACTCCAAAGCAGCTTTGCATACCCTTATTGAATGATTTCTCTCTGACTTAGTAACTTTCATAAATAAACTTAATTCAGATTTGCTGAGGTACTTATTTGGTATCTCACAATCTGTATTTTGAAATACAGATTGTATTGCCCAATGGAATTGCTTAATTCTGTAAATCATTGCATATCATGACCCCTTATTAACATTTATATTAGATTAGTATTCATAGTTTATTATAATACTTCCCTATTATACAAATTTACGCTGTAATGTTTTACTTTCTAGTTCTTAACTATTCATTAATATATATTATAATATAAAATCTAATTATTTATCATAATTCCAATTAAAAATATACTTATAAAATGTAAACTATTTATTTAACTATAAAAAAAAAGTTATGAATTTCTTCATAACTTTTTTTGGTGGAGATAAAGAGATTCGAACTCTTGACCCCCTGCGTGCAAGGCAGGTGCTCTCCCAACTGAGCTATACCCCCATGGTGGACCTTCAGGGACTCGAACCCTAGACCTACCGGTTATGAGCCGGTTGCTCTAACCAACTGAGCTAAAGATCCCTTTTGTATTTACCTGGCAACTTCCTACTCTCCCACACAGTCACCCATGCAGTACCATCAGCGTAATAGACCTTAACTTTCCTGTTCGGAATGGGAAGGAGTGTTACCTCTATGCCATCATCACCAGATATTACAAAAATATTATACTTATTAAAATATAATATGTCAAGTATTTTGAAAGATTTTATTCTTTCAAAATTGCACATAGTATTTTTAATGTATTACAACTTGATTATTTATTGGTCAAGCCCTCGACCTATTAGTATCAGTCAGCTAAATATGTTACCATACTTACACCTCTGACCTATCAACCTTGTAGTCTTCAAGGGGTCTTACTAGCTTACGCTATGGGAAATCTAATCTT
>NZ_MZGT01000086.1 GCF_002029255.1 Clostridium chromiireducens | reverse complement strand
TGTACGAAAGGGGGAAAATAGGTAGGTATATTTTTGTTAGCAGACAGAAATTAAGAGATATCTATCCTATTGATTGAATGAGTGAATTAGGTATTTGTGGATGGCTATCTAGAGAAGGGAAATTTTATGAGTGTGGAGAATCAAAACATAATCTTTTAGCCTCTAGATTAGAAAAAGAGTTAGATTTAAAAAGGTTTGATGAAGACAAATCTATTTATCTTCATGATACAGCATTATTAGAAACACTGGGATTTATTAAGTTTACCCAATCAAAGTACGGGAAGACAGATGAAATTCAGATTAATCAATTTATGCTATTCTTTGGGGTAAGATTTTCTTACCCACAACGAAGATGGATGGAAGCCAATATATTAAAGATGTCTCCTGGTCAAAAATCAGAATGTAGGCAAAGATTAATATTAGGATATTAACTTGTGAATGGTCTTATTATAACTTTAGTTTAAGTGCACCCTGAATGTTATGCAGAATCTAACATTCAGGGTGCTTTCTTATTGAAAAAAATATCTTAGTCTTTATGCATTAAATAGCTCAATATTATCTTTAAGGTGAAATTTCGTTAATATTTAAAATAAGTAGATATTAATATTGGCATGATTCTTGCTACTAATATTATTAAATATTTTAAATTATTGGAGGAATTAGAAATGAGTAATTTGGAAACTTTTAAGAAAATAATAAAATCTGTTTGGAGCATCAATAATGTTGATGAAATTGAAGATAGTTTTGGACCAGATGAAATTGAGGCATGGGATTCACTTAGTCATATTGAATTAATTGTAGCCCTTGAGGAAGAGTTTGAAATATCAATAGCAGTCCAAGATGTTTCAAGATTATATACTATTGGAGATATTAAAAAGACACTAGAAAAGTATGGAGTTGAAATATGAATTTTACTGATTATATTTTTGAATTTTCCTCAGAGCTTGATAAAACCGCAATTATCCATAAAGGCAATATTAGCTATAAAGAAATATATTTAAAAATATTAATGATATCTAATGGGATAAAAAGAACTAAAGCTGGATATGAAGATAAAATTCTCTTAATATCAGAGAATTCGCCTTTCTTCATAGAAAGTTATTTTGGAATAATAAAAAGTGGGTGCACTTGTGTACCCATAAATCCGACATTAAGTAATCAGGACATTGAATATATTATTAATAGCTGCAATGCTAATGCAATTTTTATAGAAAAGCGTTTTTTAGATAAGCTAGGTACAACTATAAATAAAGATATTAAAATAATTACTGAAGAATCATTAAATGATTTTCTAGAAATAGAGGAGAATATTAATGTTGATGAAGAAGCGATAGAAAGTGACTTAAAAAATCATGTAGCCGTAATATTATTTACATCTGGTTCTACTGCAAAACCAAAAGGTGTAATGCTTACTCATTATAATCTTTGTTATAATACAAATTCCATAATAGAATATTTTAAGCTAAGCAGTAAAGATAGAATAGAAGTAGTTCTACCATTTTATTATTGCTTTGGAACATCATTACTCCATACTCATTTTAGAGTTGGTGGAAGCTTAGTAATAAATAATAAATTTATGTTTCCTGAGTCAGTCTTGGATGATATAGAAAAATATCAGTGTACAGGATTTGCCGGAGTTCCAAGTAATTATCAAATCCTTCTTAGAAAGTCGAGTATTAAAAATAGAAATTTACCAAGTATAAGATATATAGCACAAGCAGGTGGAAAACTTCCTGACAGTTTTATTAAAGAACTTATACAAACTCTTAGTGGTGTGGAAATATTTATAATGTATGGACAAACTGAAGCAACTGCAAGACTTTCATATCTTCCACCTAATATTCTTGAAAAAAAATTGGGGTCCATAGGTAAGGGGATTCCTGGAACTGAACTTAAGGTTATAGATAAAGAAGGTAATAAGATAAAAGCAGGTGATATTGGTGAAGTAGTGGCGTCTGGCGGGAATATAATGAAGGGTTACTTCAATGACAAAGAAGAAACAGATAAGGTTATTAGAAACGGATATTTATATACAGGAGATTTGGCTACAGAGGATAAGGATGGATATATTTATATTGTGGCAAGAGAAAAACAAATCATAAAAAGTGGCGGAAATAGAATAAGTCCAAAAGAAATAGAAAACATAATAATTCAGATTCCAAGTGTTATTGAAGCTGCAGTAATTGGAACACCTGATGATATATTAGGAGAAGCAATAAAAGCGTTTATTGTACTAAATAATAAAGATTTAGAAGTTAATGAAAAGTTTATAATTGAGTATTGCAAAGCTAATCTGCCATCCTATAAAGTACCTAAGCATGTGGTGTTCTTAGACGCGCTTCCAAAAAATTCTTCTGGTAAAGTAATGATAGGTGATTTGAAATGATAGATAAAATTATAAATAATGAGCAGTTTAAATTGTTGCAAAAAGATAAAGAAAGTAAATTATTAGATATATTAAAGCCACAGATAGATGAAAATAGAAAAAATGAAAACTTAAACAGCATGTATAAAAAACTAGGAGTTAATGTAAATACTATAAATTCTCTAGAGGAAATCCCTTTTATTCCTGTAAATATGTTTAAGTATTTTGACCTTAGAACTTGCAGTGAAGAAAATGTGATTAGAATATTAAATTCAAGCTCTACAACTGGAAATGATCCAAGCAAGATATATATTGATAAAGAAACTTCTATAAGGCAATCTAGCGGGTTAATATCAACATTGACAAGCTTTTTAGGATCTTATAGAAGGCCAATGTTAGTAATTGATAGTAAAGAGGTTAATAAAAAAAATGAAACTCTATCTGCTAGAGGCGCTGCCATAAGAGGAGTAAGCAGTTTTGGCAAAAGTTTAACTTATGTAATGGATTTGGTAGATGGGAATCTTGTACTTAATGTAGAAAGGCTTAAAGAATTTGAAGAAAAATATAAAGATACGGATATATTGGTATATGGCTTTACCTATATTATTTGGACTAGATTTGTTAAGGTCTTAAAAGAAAAAGGCATAAAGTTAAACATGGGAAAAATAAAACTACTTCATAGTGGAGGATGGAAAAAACTTAATGATCAAAAGGTTGAAAAGGAAGAATTTAACAAATCTGTGGCAGAAGTATATGGCACTGAACCTGAAAATATAATTGATTTCTACGGAATGGTTGAACAGTTAGGCGTAGTTTTTCTTGACTGTGAATGCGGATATAAACACGTCCCCGACTTTGGAGAAATTATTATAAGAGATTTTTCAACTCTTAAAGAAGTAGAAAAAGGTCAGTGTGGATTTATAGAAGTTTTGAGCGGCCTTACTTCAAGTTACCCAGGTCAAGCCATATTAACTGAGGATATTGGTGAATTTATAGGTATAGATGACTGCAAGTGCGGAAGGAAAGGTAAATACTTCAAGTTTAAGAATAGAGTTGAAAAATCTGAAACAAGAGGCTGTGGAGACACCTTTGCAGAAAGGAGGGATAAGAAATGATAAGTTGTTATATGTTAGGAGATAAATTTTTTACAGAACCTAAGAAGTATCAAAATTTTGATGAAATTATAGAAGAACTTAATAAAAATAGAGAAGCAATTTACTCTTATCCTTCAGGGGCCATAGTTGAAATAATTAATAAATATAGTAAAATATTGTCAAGCGATAGAAAGTTCTTGAATTACGAAGGTGTGCCTTTTTTAGCATTATGGCTTAAAAAAAGCAATATTATAAAGCTTTTATGTTTAGATTTAAATAAGCAGGAGTACTTAGATGATTTTATACAAATTGAAGATAATAAATTTATGAAAGCCCAGCCAATGGGAGTTGTTTGTCATTTCATGGCTGGAAATGTGCCTACTCTTCCAATATATTATCTAATTCAGGCTCTTCTTTGCAAAAATATTAATATATGCAGAGTCCCACTTGAGAGTATACGCATAGTTTCAGAACTTTTAAAACCCTTATTAGACATTAAAGTAAATTATAATAGTATGGAGTATAATGGTATTACATTATTAAAAAGTATTTCAATAATAAATTTTTCAAGGGATAATATAGAATTAAATACTGAAATGTCAAAGGTAGCAGATGTAAGAGTAATATGTGGTGGTGAAAAAGCTGTAAATTCATTATCTACTCTTCACAAGAAAACCACTTGTAAAGATATCATATTTGGACCTAAATACTCCTTTGCTGTATTTGAAAAATCTGCTATGGAAAGTCTTAATCTATCTAAAACTTTTGATGATTTTGCAAAGGATATAATTAGCTTTGATCAAAAGGCATGCTCTTCACCTCAAGTATTATTTATAGAAAAAAGTAATGTAACTTTAAAGGAAGCAGCACTTAAGCTATCGAAATCTTTAGAAAGAGTATTAAAACGTTATCCTGAAACCGAAATTAACCAAGGAACATCTGCTAATATAATAAACAAAAGAGGAGAATATCTTTTATCTCCAGAAAAGGATATAATATGTAGTAGAGATCTGCAATATACAATACTAATTGATAAAGATATAGCTCTTGAGGAACCAATTCAGCATAGAACTATATTTTTAAAAGAGGTAGAAGATATCTTCGAAGTATGCAAGCTAGTAACTCCAAGGGTACAAACTATTGGAATAGCTTCTGAAGATAATAATAAAATTATAAATTTTGCAAACAAAGTTAGTTTAAACGGAGTCGATAGATTAGTTAGAGTAGGTTTTATGAATCTATATGATTCGCCTTGGGATGGAATGCTTTTTATTAACCAAATAGTTAAATGGACAGTGCTGAATCTAAATTGAAAATGAAAAATACTTAAGTAACTGACAAATCTTCAGATTTGTTTTATAACCAGTATTATGTTACTGGTGGATTATAAATTTTTATAAATAAGATATAGGGTGTGGAGAATGTGAAAGTAAAAGAATTGATGACAAAAAAGGTATTGGTATTAAAACCTAATAATACGTTTGAAGAGGCAGCAAAGCTTTTTATTGAAAATGGCATAGATGGAGCACCCGTTGTAGATAAAGATGGAAAGTTAATTAGCATTATAACAAAAACGGACTTAATGAAGGCTATTCTTAATAAATGGAAAATGAATGAAAGAATTGAGACGTTAGGACCTAAAAAAGTAACAACAATAAATGGTGAAATGAATTTAGAAGATGTATTAAAATATAAAGTTAGTCGTCTTCCGATTATTGATAAAAATAATAAAATTATAGGTATTATAACTCAGACTGATTTGATTAACAATTTAGTTGAAAAAATCACAAAAAAATATAGAGATCTGAAAAATACAAAGTTAAGTTTAATGGAGTTAGATTCTGTTATTGAATGCTCTTATGATGGAATTTATATAACGGATGGAGAAGGTAACACTATAAAAGTAAATAATGCATATGAAAGAATTACAGGGCTTAAAAAGGAAGCGGTTCTAGGTCGAAATATGAGAGAGTTAGAGTTGGAAGGTTTTATATCACAATCTGCTACTCTTTTGGTACTTAAAAATGGAGAAACGACTACAATTCAACAGGAATTCAATACGGGAGTAAAGGTATTAGTAAGCAGTAATCCTATTTTTGATAAAAGTGGCAAAATAATAATGGTGGTTACAAATGTAAGAGATGTGACACAGTTGTATGAGTTAAAAGAACAGCTTCAAAGAAATAAGGAAATTACGCGTAAGTATGTTTCTGAGATTGAAGAAATGAGAACTCAACTATTAAATACTTCTGAAATTGTAGCTGAGGATCATAGGACTATTGAAATTATTCAGCTTGCTAATAGAATTGCAAAAGTGGACACAACGATTCTTATGCTTGGAGAAACTGGAGCTGGAAAAGATCAAATTGCAAAACATATACACAAAGTGAGCAAACGAAGCAAAAAGCAATTTATTAAAGTCAATTGTGGAGCGATACCTACAAGTTTAATAGAATCGGAATTTTTTGGATATGAAAAAGGGGCATTTACTGGAGCTAATAAAGAAGGTAAAATAGGCTTATTTGAACTGGCTTCTGGAGGCACTATTTTCTTAGATGAGGTTGGAGAGCTTCCAATGGATATGCAGGTTAAGCTTCTAAGAGTACTTCAAGAAATGGAAGTAGTGCGAATAGGTGGAACAAAGTCAATAAAAATTGATGTTAGGGTTCTAGCTGCAACTAATAGAGATTTAGAGGAAATGATAAAGAAAAAACAATTTAGGGAGGATTTATATTATAGGTTAAATGTAGTGCCATTATATATTCCACCCCTTAGGGAAAGAAAGCAGGACATCTTTCCATTGATAAATTTTTTTCTTACTCAACTTAATAAAAAATACAATTTTAATAAGGTATTTGCTTCAGATGCTTTAAATTGTTTGTATGAATATAATTGGCCTGGAAACGTTAGGGAGCTTAAAAATATAGTTGAGAGAGTAGTAATAATGAGTGAAGATGATAAGATAAAAAGGTTAGATCTTCCTAAAAATATAATAGGATCTAATGGCATGGTTGTAACTTTAAATACATTTGAAGAAGGCATAAACTTAAAAGAAACTTTAGATTCTATAGAAGGAAAACTAATAAAGAAAGCTTATGATAAATACGGAAATGTCAGAGCAGCAGCAAAATCATTAGGTATAGATCCATCAACCTTTGTAAGGAAGAGGCAAAAATATATAAATAATATAGATGCCCAATACAAAACTTAGAGTTATGCATATAACCAACCGAAAGAGAAGGTACTCTGTTTCTCGGTTGCTAGAGAAAATAACTGTGGATTTCTATCAGTAAAAGTTGCACCAGTCCTGCTTGTTCCTTAGGCAAGCTAATGACAAGCAGGACTGGAACAACTTTTGCTGAAGAAATACCTACAGCAATTTTCTCGATGCAACACTACGAAAAAGAGTACCTTCTCTTTCTGGTATGGAAAGTATTTCAAAGCATAAATCAAATTCATAGTTAGATAGATAAATATAGGGTTCCTCAACGAGAACTTAAAGTATGATCAACCCAGAAATTGGATACATGTTTGTAACCACAAGGGTCATAATATGAAATAGGTATTTGAAAATAAGCTGGTTAGGTTCTTAATGGCTGATTATTCCATTTACTGCTTGTCACAATGAAATTGGGAGCATGCAGAAATGGTGCAACCAGCCATTTAGAACCTTTCAGCTTATTTTCATAGCCCTATGGAATAAACATGTATTCAATTTCGGTGAGTATACACATAAGTTCGATTCTCACTACGCAACCCAATATAATTAACAAGAACATATTAGAACCCGTTGCAAAATTAAAACATGATGCAAAAATGCAACAATGAAAGATATTTTACAACTATGGTGTTGTGTAAACGGTTTGTGAGGTTTCTTCAAAAATTTATGAAAGAATTAGTTGCATTTTTGCAACTGAAAGTAATATTATGGAATTAATTACAAGTATAAGCGGGAGTGTTTTGGAAATTATTATGGGAAGTATTAACTTATAGGCAAACTATTTTGTTTTGGCACGCTTATTGCTTATATAATTATTAGAAACAAAAATAAGTAAAGGAAGCGATATTATGCCATTAAAAACAAAGGAACAATATATTGAAAGTCTTAGAAAATTAAACTTAAAAGTGTACATGTTTGGAAAACCAGTTGACAACGTTGTTGATCATCCAATTATAAGACCATCATTAAATTCAGTTGCTATGACTTATGAATTAGCACAAATGCCAGAATATGAAGACTTAATGACTGCTACTTCAAACTTAACAGGTGAAAAGGTAAATAGGTTTGCGCATTTACATCAAAGCACAGATGATCTTATTAAGAAAGTAAAAATGCAAAGATTACTTGGCCAAAAAACTGCATCTTGTTTCCAAAGATGTGTTGGTATGGATGCTTTTAATGCTATATTTAGTTCAACTTTTGAATTAGATAAAGCTTGTGGAACTAATTATCATGAAAACTTTAAAAAGTTCTTATTATATGTTCAGGAAAATGATTTAACAGTTGATGGTGCAATGACTGATCCTAAAGGAGATAGAGGATTATCACCAAGTAATCAAGTTGACGGTGATTTATTCTTAAGGGTTGTTGAAAGAAGACCAGATGGTGTTGTTGTTAGAGGAGCTAAGTGTCACCAAACTGGAATGTTAAACTCTCATGAAGTAGTAGTAATGCCAACAATAGCATTAACTCCAAAGGACAAGGAGTGGGCAATATCTTTTGCAATACCTACAGATACAGAAGGAATAATTCATATATATGGAAGACAATCTTGTGATACAAGAAAGTTAGAACCAGGCGCTGATATTGATCTTGGAAATGCTGAATTTGGCGGACAAGAAACATTAACAATATTTGATAATGTATTTGTACCAAATGAAAGAATATTCTTAAATGGAGAAACTGATTTCGCTGGAATGATTGTTGAAAGATTTGCCGGATATCATAGACAAAGCTATGGTGGATGTAAAGTTGGTGTAGGAGATGTCCTAATTGGTGCCGCTGCAGTAGCCGCTGATTATAATGGAGCTCATAAAGCATCACATGTTAAAGATAAATTAATTGAAATGACTCATTTAAATGAAACTCTATACTCTTGCGGCATTGCATGTTCAGCAATGGGAACTAAAACAGAATCAGGAAATTATTATATTGATAATTTACTTGCAAATGTATGTAAACAAAATGTAACAAGATTTCCTTATGAAATATGCAGATTAGCAGAAGATATTGCAGGTGGAATAATGGTTACTATGCCTTCAGAAGCAGATTTTAAGGATGAAACAGTAGGTCCATATATAGAGAAGTATTTAAGAGGCGTTAATTCTGTTTCAACTGAAAATAGAATGCGAATATTAAGATTAATAGAAAATCTTTGTTTAGGAACTGCTGCTGTTGGGTACAGAACAGAGTCAATGCATGGGGCTGGTTCACCACAAGCTCAAAGAATTATGATAGCTAGACAAGGAAATTTAGCAGCTAAGAAGAAGATAGCTAAGAAAATTGCTAAGATTGAAGAATAATAGGAGCCGCAAATGTTGGATGAAATTAATAATGCCATAAATTCTAAAATAAGACCAATACTTGCAGAACATAATGGTGATATTGAGCTTGCAAAAGTGAATGACGGCGTAGTTTACGTAAAACTTTTAGGTGCTTGCAGCGGCTGTCCTTCCGCTAGATTCACAATGGAAGAATTAGTTTCAAGTGTTCTAAAAGAGATACCAGAAGTAAAAGATGTAAAAATGGCTGATCCAATTAGCAGCGAAATGCTAGATTTTGCTAGGCAATTACTTAGAAAATAAAGGTCAGGTGGAATTTTGGTGATAGGTATTAGATACTGTGGTGGATGTAATGCTAGCTATGACAGGAAAGATTTTGTTACAAAATTAATCAAAAATCTTGATAACATTCACAATTTTGAGATTGCAAGGGAAAATAAAGAATATGATTATTTAATTTTAGTATGTGGATGTTTTAATTGCTGTGTAAGTCATGAAAAATATATATCAAATAATAAAATATTTATCAAAAGTATTAATGATTATGCAAAATTATTAAGTAATCTAAAAGAATTTTAGTTAGGTTATCTTTAGGAGGTGTCTAAAATTAGCTGGGAGGATTTATACAAGAGTAAGGTAGTCACAGCCGATGAAGCTGTAAAAAAAATTAAGAGTGGAGACAGGGTAGTAACTGGACATGCATGTGGAGAACCAAAAGAAATAATAGATGCTATGGTTAGAAACAAAGATTTCTATGAAAATGTTGAGATTGTTCATATGGTATCAATGGGAAAAAGTGAATATTGTAAACCTGAACTGGCTTCTAATTTCCGCCATAATTCTATATTTGCTGGTGCAACAACAAGGCAGGCTATTCTTGATGGAAGAGCAGATTTTACACCATGCTTTTTTTCAGAAGTACCAAAAATGTTTAAAGAAGGTACTTTACCAGTAGATGTGGCCTTAGTTCAATTAAGTATTCCTGATGAACATGGTTATTGTAGTTTTGGAGTTTCAAATGATTATACAAAACCTGCAGCAGAATTAGCAAAAATTGTTATTGCAGAATTAAATGACAAAATGCCAAGAACATCAGGAGATTCATTTATTCATGTTTCTGAAATTGATTATATAGTTGAAACTTCAAATGAAATTATAGAACTTATGCCGCCTAAAATAGGAGAAATTGAAAAAGCTATTGGCGAAAATTGTGCAAAACTTATAGAAGATGGTTCTACACTTCAACTTGGCATTGGAGCAATTCCTGATGCAGTACTATTATTCTTAAAGGGTAAAAAAGATCTTGGAATTCATTCAGAAATGATATCAGATGGAGTTGTAGAATTAATTGAAGCAGGTGTTATAACTAATAAGGCAAAGACTTTACATTGTGGGAAATCAGTAGTTACATTTTTAATGGGTACAAAAAGACTTTATGATTATGTTAACGGAAATCCTAGTGTAGAAATGTATCCTGTTGATTATGTAAATAATCCATGTGTTATAGCAGAAAATTATAAAATGGTTTCTATAAATTCATGTATCCAAGTAGATCTCATGGGACAGGTTGCAGCAGATACAATAGGACTTAAGCAGTTCAGTGGTGTAGGTGGACAAGTTGACTTTGTAAGAGGAGCAGCAATGGCTAAAGGCGGTAAATCTATAATTGCAATGCCATCAACAGCAAGTAAAGGAAAAGTTTCAAGAATAGTTCCAATTTTAGATGAAGGTGCAACTGTTACTACATCAAGAAATGATATTCATTATATAGTAACTGAATTTGGCATAGCCCAATTAAAAGGCAAGACTTTAAAAGAAAGAGCTAGGGCATTAATAAATGTTGCGCATCCTGATTTTAGAGATACACTTATTGAAGAATGGGAAAAGAGATTCAAAGTTAAATTTTAATTATATAAAAGTATTGGAGGATATAATTTATGAAAGTATATGTTTTAGACACGGGATATTTAGAAACTGATAAAAATAATGTAGTAGGCGGAGCTACTATGGGAACATATAGTCAGCCATATGTTCAAAATAAGTGGATTAAACTACCTGTAATGGCTATTTTAATTGATCATCCAGATGGAAAAATTTTATACGATGTGGGAAGCAACCCAGAGGCTATGAATGGGTATTGGCCAAAGAACCTACAAGAAGTTTATCCATTGTATCAAACAAAAGAACAGAGATTAGAAAATCAATTGGCTTTATGCGGGACAAAGCCAGAAGAAATAAAGAAAGTAATAATTTCTCATATGCATTTAGATCATGCAGGAAATTTAGATATGTTTAAACATGCAGATGTATATGTACCAAAGGCAGATTTTATGCAAGCTCAAACTCAAGTAAGATTAAATGAAAATCCTTTGACACATGGAGGATATATCAAAGCAGACATGGATGTTTCAGTAAAGCAATACCATTTAGTTGAAGAAGATTTTGAATTTGCAAAAGGTATAGAAATAGTAAATTTACCAGGTCATACACCAGGGTTGCTTGGAATCGTAGTTCATCTAGAAAATGAAGGTACGTTAATCTTCCCTCAAGATTGTGTATATAATTCAGAAATTTATGGGCCACCAGCTAAAGCATCAGGATTACTTTATGATAGTCTCTCATTCTTTAAATCAATTGAAAAAGTAAGAGATTTAGAGAAAAAATATAATGCCAAAGTCTTTTTTGCTCATGATGAAGAATTCTTTAAAACAATAAAACATGCACCTGAATGTTATGAATAAATAGTAGTAAGTAACTATTAAGAGAAGTAGGATATCAAAATTTCTACTTCTTTTTTGCTTTAAAATAGCTAGTACAAACTACAAAGACTCATGATATTTTAAATATAATCAATAAAAATACTGTATAACATAAGAGTTAAATGCTAAAATATAGGTAATAAATATATGGAGGAAACAAATGAGTAATATAACAAATTATGAAAATGAAACGTTTGGAAAAATAAGAAAGGCTGAAATAAGAGATTTAGAGACTGTAGTAAAATTTAACTATAATTTAGCCAAAGAAACCGAAGATAAAGAATTAGATTTAGAAATTCTTAGCAAAGGTGTCAAATCAATACTAACTGATTCTTCAAAGGGACAGTATTACGTATATGAAGTAGATAATAAAGTAGTTGGGCAGATTATGTATACTTATGAATGGAGTGACTGGAGAAATGGTACATTTCTTTGGGTGCAAAGCGTATATGTAGATGCTGATTATAGAAAAAAAGGTATATATAAAAAATTATATCATAATATTAAAAATATCTGTGATAATGATGAAAATATAGCTGGTATAAGGTTGTATGTAGAAAAGGAAAATGTAAATGCTAAATCTACATATAAATCATTAGGTATGTGTGAATGTAATTATCATATGTATGAGTATGAAAAATAAGTAAAGACTATAGTATTGAATGGTAAATTGTCTATTACATAATATAAGAAAGTATTCAATGCTTTAAGAAAACTTTGAATTTAAAACAAATAAATATTTTATATAAAGATAGGAGGATAATTATGATAAATAATATAAGTAAAATAACTATCTATGTTGAAAATCAAGAAGCAGCAAAAGAATTTTGGGTTAACAAATTAAAGTTCGTTATTAAATTTGAACAACAAATTGGACCAAATATGAAATGGATTGAAGTTGCTCCAAGTATGGATTCACAAACGACTTTTATAATATATGATAAGAATTTAATGAAGGTTCAAAATCCAAACATGAATGTTGAGCATCCATCTATAATTTTAAGTACAGATGATATAGATAAAGCTTATTCGGAAATGAAAAATAATTCTGTAGAAGTAGGAGAATTAATGACTATGCCTTATGGTAGAATGTTCTCTTTTAAGGATTTAGATAAAAATGATTATATGCTTCGTGAAGATAAATAATCAAATTAATTATAAATTCCAAAATAGAAAGGAAGTGAACATTTAAAGAGCGGATGTATTATTGCAATCTCTCTTTGAATAACTATTATGGGAAACAAAAAAGTAGTAAGAGATGGACATATTCATTCTCCATATTGTCCTCATGGAACTAAGGACACATTTGAAATGTATGTTGAAAAAGCACTTAATGAGGGCTTAGAAGAAATAACATTTACTGAACATATGCCATTTCCGTGTTATTTTATAGATGATAAAGAATTTCAAGATGAATGTGCTCCAAGCAAAGATGTTATGGATGAATACTTTAAAGATGTTGAAAAAATAAAATTAAAATACAAAGATAAAATTAAGATTAATTCAGGATTAGAAGTTGATTTCATAGAAGGATATGAAGAAGAAACAAAGAAACTCCTAAATATTTATGGTCCAAAGCTTGAAGATGGATTGCTTTCAGTACATTTTATAAAGATAGAAGATCAATATATAGCTATTGACTGGAAACAAGGATTTGAAGAAGCTTTGGAGAAACTAGGAACACTTGAGTGTGTCTATGATAAGTATTATGAAACATTACTCAAGGCGATTAAAGCTGATTTAGGAGACTATAAACCACGTCGAATTGGACATCCAAATTTAATTAGAATTTTTAATCAATTATATCCATTTGAGTATAAAAACACAAAACTTTTAGAGGAAGTAGTTAGGGAGATTAAAAATAGAAACTATGAACTAGATGTTAATACAGCTGGCCTTAGAAAGCCATATTGTGGTGAAATCTATGTATCCGGAATATTCAAGGAATTAGTAAATAAATATGGTGTTAATCAAGTTTATGGATCTGACTCGCATACAGCAAGTGATATTGGGAGAGATTTTGATAATGAATAACTTTATCAAAACTGAAATGCATTAATATTTTTATATCTTAATAAAGGGGAGAATTATGGGAATAAAGGGTATGGAATTTATTAAAGAAATAACTTCGTATATTTTCATTGAGGACAAACCTGAAAAAGCTGATATTATTTTTGTTCCAGGTGGCTCCTGGCCAGAGCCAGCAGAAAATGCAGCAAAAATTTGGCTTGATGGATATGCTCCTTATATCCTACCTTCAGGAAAGCATAGCATGAGTAAGGGATACTTCCCAGGGACCATGACTAAAAAAGATAAATACAGGGGAAACTATAATACAGAATGGGAATTTATGAAAGATGTTGTTATATCCTATGGAGTAAATGAAACTGCAATACTTAAAGAAGATGATGCGGTTTGGACAAGAGAAAATGCATTTAAATCTCGTGAAGTTACTGATAAACACAATTTAGTGATTAAAAAAGCTATAATTTGTTGCAAGTCCTTTCACGCAAAACGCTGCCTAATGTTTTACAGCTTTGCATATCCTGAAGCAGAATTCATCGTATGTCCTGTTGATATAGAAGATATCAATAAGGATAACTGGTTTAAAACAGAAAGTGGAATTGAACATGTTATGGGAGAATTATCTCGTTGTGGAGGCCAGCTTAAGAAAGCTATTCCAATATGGCTTGAAAATTGTTAAACTACTCTATAAAAGTCTTTAAATAATAGGGTTATATAAACCTTTCATTAGTATAATAAGTATGTTGACAATAACATGGAAAGTGTATTATTATATAGAATAAAATATCTAAATTGTAAAAAGGAGCAAGATAAAATGGCATATTATTTCAATGAACCTTCCCATACTTTCGGAGAGTATTTACTAGTACCAGGTTATTCTTCAACAGACTGCATTCCTCAGAATGTAAGTTTGAAAACACCTCTTGTTAAATTTAAGAAAGGTGAAGAATCATCTTTAAGTCTGAATATTCCATTGGTTTCAGCTATTATGCAATCTGTCTCAGACGATAATATGGCAGTTGCTTTAGCAAAAGAAGGCGGAGTTTCATTTATCTACGGATCACAATCGATTGAAAATGAAGCGGCCATGGTTGCAAAAGTTAAAAATTATAAATCAGGCTTTGTTACTAGTGATTCTAATGTTAAGCCAGATTCTACGCTAGCTGAAATAGTAGATTTGAAGGAAAAGACAGGTCACTCTTCAGTGGCGGTTACTGAAGATGGGACACCTAATGGAAAACTTCTTGGTATCGTAACAAGCAGGGATTATAGAATTACTAGAATGGATATGAGTACTAAGGTATCAGAGTTTATGACACCTTTTAATGAATTGATATATGCTGATGCTAATATTACTTTAAAAGAAGCTAATAATATTATTTGGGATAATAAATTAAATATGCTACCATTAGTTGATAGAGATCAAAAGCTAAAATACATGGTATTCCGTAAAGATTATTCGGCCAACAAAGAAAATTCAAGCGAACTTATTGACTCTCAAAAAAGATATGTAGTAGGTGCTGGAATTAATACTAGAGATTATGCTGAGAGAGTACCAGCATTAATAAATGCTGGAGCAGATGTTTTATGCATTGATTCATCAGAAGGTTTTTCGGAATGGCAAAAGATTACAATCCAATATATACATAAAAATTTTGGTGAACATATTAAAGTAGGTGCTGGAAATGTAGTTGATAGAGATGGTTTCTTATTTTTAGCAGAAGCAGGAGCTGATTTTGTTAAAGTGGGAATCGGTGGAGGCTCTATTTGTATAACTCGTGAGCAAAAAGGAATAGGCCGAGGACAAGCAACATCACTAATTGATGTAGTTAAAGCTAGAGATGAATATTTTGAAAAAACAGGTGTTTATATACCAGTATGTTCAGATGGTGGTATAGTTCATGATTATCATATTACTTTAGCTCTGGCAATGGGAGCAGATTTTGTAATGCTTGGCAGATATTTTTCTAGATTTGATGAAAGTCCAACTAATAAAGTTAATATAAATGGAAGCTATATGAAAGAATATTGGGGTGAAGGTTCTAATAGGGCAAGAAATTGGCAAAGATATGACCTTGGTGGCGATAAGAAGTTATCTTTTGAAGAAGGTGTTGATTCATATGTTCCATACGCAGGAAGCTTAAAAGATAATGTTACAATATCGTTAAATAAAGTTAAATCAACAATGTGTAACTGCGGAGCACTTACTATCCCTGAATTGCAAAAGAATGCAAAAATGACTTTAGTATCTTCAACTAGTATTGTCGAAGGAAGTTCTCATGATGTTATGTTAAAAGATAATACTTATAATACTCAACAATAGAGATATAAGTTAAATAATTAAATCAATAAAAGTTATCTTACGAGATTTTTATCTCTAAGATAACTTTCTATATTATAAGGAAAAATTACTAGTTAATGTTACATTCCGCGGTTTATGGTGATATATGTCTTTTTTGTATTGATAAATGGTGTTATAATAATATTAATACATAAAGGAATTATTATGGGTATTCAACAGTATTTATATAATTTAGCTGATAAAAAATATATTTAACTTTTATCAAACTTATTCCTTGCAATCAGGAGGAAAAATGAAGAAAAAATCAGAAGTAACATTAAAGCAAATAATTCAAGTTATACATAGAGCAATTAATTCAGTAGATAATAGGTTATTAAATCATGGGGAAAGAGTTGCATACATAATGTTAAATTTACTAAGAGCACAGGGGCGTCATAGTGAAAAAGAAATCCTTGAACTTTGTGCAATATCTATTTTTCACGATATTGGTGCCTACAAAGTGGCTGAGAGGGACAAGCTAGTGACAATTGATACAGTAGCTCCATTTGATCATGCAATTTATGGATCTTTATTTATAAAATATTTCTCTCCACTTTCAAAGTTATATAAGGTAGTATTAACGCACCATTTTTCATCTATGTATTATACGGAAAATAAGATAGATATAATATCTGAAGAAGGGTTATTATTGAATTTTGCAGATAATATAGATAGAATATATTCGTTTAAGAAGGCCTCAACAATTGATTATATGATGAGTAATAAAAAAGAATATTTAATAGAGTATATTGAACTATTAATTGATGCCGATGCGAAGAATAACCTTATTGATAAGTTAATAGATGGATCATATGTGGAAGAATTATATGATTTTTGGGGAACTAAAACAGTTACAAGAGAAGAAATAATTTCATATAGCAAAATGTTGGCATACTCAATTGATTTCAGAAGCGAGGCAACTGTCAAACATACAATATTAGTTGAAGCTGTAAGTTATCAAATAGCAAAATTGTACGGTTTAGATGAAGATACTTTAGAAGAAATAAAGGTTGCAGCAGCACTACATGATATAGGAAAGATAGCTATACCAATAGAAATATTAGAGAAGCCAGGAAAGTTAACAGATGAAGAATTCGAAATTATGAAAAGTCATGCAATAATTGGATACAATATTTTAAGTGATTTAAAAGTAGATGACATAAGAGATATTGGTACTCTTCACCATGAAAAACTTGATGGTTCTGGATATCCATTTGGGCTTAAGAACAGTGATATAACGCCGGAAATGAGAATTGTAGCAATTGGAGATATAGTAAGTGCTTTATTAGGCGTTAGAAGTTATAAAGAAGAGTTTAATAAAGAAAAAGTAATAAAAATTTTAAAAAACATGACTCAGTATAATAAAATTGATAAGAATATCGCAAACCTATTTATAGAAAATTACGATTTTATTATTAAAGAAGCAACAAAAGAGTCAAGCGATTTAATGGCTAAATATTTAAATATAACAGATGAATATAATAACTTATTAAAGGGTTTTTCTTAGAAGAAGGTCACATAATATTCGCAAAAGAATATGTATGTGGCCTTTTTTAATAATCTATTAAAGTGATTTAATAGATTATTAAAATTTTCTTTAGAAATTCTTTCGTTTTAAATATAGTTTATCTTAATTTTTGAGTTATATATTATTAATTGTAGTTATAAGAAGTTGGTGTAATTTAAGAAAGGTTGAGGTGAAATATGAAAGAGATAAAAAACGAAATAAAAATTAGGGTGAGATAAGATGTTAAAATATTTTATTTATATTGCTTTGAAAATTAAATCCTTATTAGTACTATTATGCACTCAATATCTTACATTTTAAAAATACCAATACTTTTAAAAGGAAAAACTCAAATTTTAATGAATTTATAACATAGTTCACATAATAAT
>NZ_MZGT01000085.1 GCF_002029255.1 Clostridium chromiireducens | reverse complement strand
AGTAAATATATAATACCAGATATAGAAGAGGAACTTAAGAAATATAATATACCTTATTGCGTAATTGGAGGGCGTGGTTTTTATGAAAAAGAAGAGATTAAAGAAATATTAAACCTTTATGAGCTAGTAATAAGTAATTTTACTGAGGATTTTTCACTTAACATTGAAATGAGGATCATTAAAGCTCTAAGAAGTTTTGTATTTAATATTTCTGATGATATTTTATATAAAATCAAGCTTCAACAGATGGAAATCGGAAACTTAAACTATTTTCAAGCTATGGAATTGGTTTATGATGGTATGAAAGATATAGAGGAAAGAGGAAAGCTTGAAAATGCATATTTAACTTTGCTTAAACTCTCTAAAGTGGAAACTAGGCTATGTGCAGTACAGATACTAAATGCAATAATTGAAACTTGCAGCATAAAGGAAGCAGTGCTCATGCAAGAGGAAGGGCTTCAAAAATATAGAAATATTGAAAAGCTCTTATTTGAAGCAGAAAAGTTTGATAAAGAAAAACTCTTTACTCCAGAAGAATTTATAATGCATATAGAAGTATTAAATGATAACAATTTAGAAGATGCAGAAGCTTCGTTAGACTCAGAAGACACAGAGGCAGTAAAGATAATGACAATCCATCAAAGCAAAGGCTTAGAATTTGAAGGCGTTATAATTCCAGAAATAGATTCAGATCAGCTTAAGATAAGCAAAAAGGAAGAGAACAAAAATAATTTAGTATATTACGATGGCAAAATCATAAGTAAGTATGATATTCAAAATGTTCAGGATGGGAATGAGAATAAGGAAGTTACAGATGAGTATAATTCATATTTTCAAAACCAGCTTTTGAAAGAAATAGATGAATCCATAAGAGTACTATATGTAGCACTTACAAGAGCTAAGCAATATGCAGTTATGGTTGGTGAAGAGTTAGCTGAAGGAGTCTTGGAAATTTCAGAAGATAGTGAAAAAATAACTAAGCTTAACTCTTTTATGAAACAGATATTGTATCCTTTTGCTATAAAAAATGCAGATGAATCCTTAATTGAATTTATAGATGCGTCTTTAATTCCTAAAATGTATAGGCTTCAAAACGATACAGAAGTAACTGAAAATATAGAAATATCTAGTATAAAAGAAAATCTTGATTTCAAAATTAGAGATAAGATAAGAAGCTACGTCAGTGCTTCAAAATACATGAAATATAAAAAATGTCCAAGAAGATTTTATATAGAAAGTGTGCTAAATATTAAGGCAGCCAATTATATGGGGATTGAAGAAGAACCAAATGATATTGATACAAAAGCTTTAGAAACTATGTTAGATGAAACCCAGGATAATTACGATGATATTATAGTAGAGGTAGCAGTTGATATACTTGAAAAAGACGAGCAGGCAAAAGGACAAGTAAGATATTTAAAAAGCTCAGACATGGGTACAATTGTTCACAAAATACTTGAATATAAAAACAGTGATCTTGAAATCAGCAATGAACTTTTAATTGATAAGGCCATGTTTGAAATCTTAGGAGAAAATAACGTTAACACCTTAGAAGATAAAACTAAGGTGAAAAATAGAATAAGTAAGTATATAAGTAATTATGAGATGATTGAGAAAAATAAAGATCATCTTGGTAAAATGATCTTAAACGAAAATGAAGTTTCTTTTACAATAAGTCCACTAGAAGACAGAAAAACAATGCTTACAGGATTTATAGACCGTTTAGAAGTGTTTGAATCTGGCGATAAAATCATAGCAGTTATTACAGATTATAAAACAAATCATATTGAAGATGATGATGGACTAAACCATCTAATAGAAACATATACTTCTCAACTTAATATCTATGGAAAAGCTATAAAAGACAATCTTTATATAAATGGAAGACAAATAGATGAAGTGCGGCTAAAACTCTACTTCCTTGAGAGAGGTATTTGTAAAGAGGTGCCTTATGATGATAAGAATATAGATATGATGATTAATGATATGGATGGGATTTTTGGAAGATGTCTTGAAGATCTTGAAGTTGATGATTTTCATAGGGCTAAGGAAGAGGAATGTGAGAAGTGTGATTATATGGGGATGTGTTTAGATTAAGAAGAGAAGACTTAGAGTAAGGGACAATTTACTTTAAGTCTTTTTTTGTATTTATAATAACATCAGTTAATGGTAATCTTGAATATTTAGCTTGTGCTTAAATATGGATTATTATATAGATTTATTTATTTTTGACGAACGCATAGCGTTTCCAAAGATTATGTTATCAATAATCAATTCATGTGCCTTTCCGTGTTTGTGGTTATTGGAATTAAGGGAAATAAAAAATAAGAATATTATGGATATGTTAAATATTTATAACATTTTAATTGTGTTATTGGAATATAAGTTATATAATTATAACATGAGTTATAAATATATAACTTATGATAGAAATATATAACATGGAGTGATAATATGAAAAAAGAAATGAATTTAAGGACAAAGGAATTACTTGTTAGCGGAATTTTTGGAATTGTTTGGATCGCAATAGGATTTTTGAATTATTTTCAATTAAATTTTATTCTTAAAGCTATTGTAAGTCTTGTTTTATTAATTGCATCTATTTCCTTTTTAGTTCCATATTTTATAAAGGCAGAAAAAGAAGATGAAATGTCACTACTCAATCAGAGAAAAGCAAAGTCCAGATTATGTGATCTTCTTATTTTAGGAATTAGTATTTTTACACTTATGTCTGTTTATAAAGATGTATGGGTAGTTGATTTAAAATTCATAATGCCATTTATTATAGGAGGAGTAAATTTAATTAAGTATATATTCTTTGTTCTTGGTGAAAGGTTTGGTGTTTAAATATGCCGAGATTGAAAACAAAAATTCATGAATTACGTAGAGAATTCAACATAAAGCAAGATGAATTAGCAAAATTGGTAGGGGTAAGAAGAGAAACTATTGGTCATTTGGAGAATGAGAGATATAATCCATCTTTGAAGCTAGCAATGGATATAGCCAAGGTATTCGGAAAATCAGTAGAAGAAGTATTTGAGTTTGTAGATGATGAAGAATAAAACTAATATTAAAGTATGATGTTGCTAATGAAAAAGCAATTGAGTAATATATGTAAACGAGTGTAAGGCGTACAATTTTTTGTATACCTTATTTTTGTATATAGGATTATAATGGAAATAAGAGGGCGTAATTAAAATAGACATAGGAAGGATAACAAATATATGAATGTGGAAAAAATGCTTTTAGAGGTATCAGCCATATCTAAGAAATATGAAATGATAAATAAAATGACAGGTGGATATTTTAATATTTTTGATATAGCTTGTATATCAACTGATGAAGTGAAAATTTGTAGGATAATATACGAATTAATAAATCCCAAGGGCTCACATTATCAAGGAGATAAGTATTTGAAGCTTTTTGTTAAGTATGTTTTAGGAATTGATGATAACTTCTCTGATGAAGATTATAAAAACATAAGAGTATTTAAAGAGTATAAGATCGAAGACGATAGAAGGATTGATTTAGTAATAGAATCAAATAATATATTCATTCCTATAGAGGTAAAAATAAAAGCTGAGGATCAAGATAGGCAGTGCTATGATTACTATAAAAGAGCCCAGAATTCAAAGGTTTACTATTTATCTCTTAATGGGAAAAAGCCTTCTGAAAAAAGTGCAAAAGGATTATCGAAAATAATAGATGAATACGGTAACATAGAGGGTTATACTGAAGTTGAACAAATATCATTTGGAAATCATATTTTACTATGGCTAGAGAAATGTGTTGAATATCAAGAAACAATAAAGATAGCATCTATCAGAGAAATACTATTACAACTAATGTCTATAATTCGAAGATTAACAAATCAATCAGAAGGTGGAATCGAAATGGAAACAGTAAGTATTATATCAAATTCAAGTGAAAGCATTAAGAGTGCTATAGAAATTGCTAATTGCTTAAACAAAGCAAAGATAGTGATGCTTGAGAAGGTGTTATCTGAATTAGAAAAGAGAGTTGATGTAATAGCTAATATGAAAGGTTTTAATAAAGAAAATAGTTATTATTACTATAAAAATGATAAAGGTCTTACTAAGAGCTTTTATAATTATCAAAAAACAACATATCCAGGAATTAATTATTATTGTAGCAAAATAAATGATGATATTGATTTATGGTATAGAATAGAAATAAAAGATACAATTTTTGCGGGCTTTTGTGCTTTTGATAAAAGGATAAATAAAGAAATTGTAGTAGATGATTCTTTAAAAGAACAAATTCAAAAACGGTTTCTAAAACTGAATATTAATCCAGGTGGCTGGTGGATAAATTATGAGTATTTACCTAATGGAAATGAAAATGATAACCCTAACTTTAAAAATCATAATGAAGCTTATTATAATTTATATGATAGTTTGAAATTCGAATCTTTTATAAACAATAGTGCAAATATTATTGAAGGAATGATCGATGAACAATTATAAAATATTAGAAGGTATTAAGGGATAAAGCTGAAGTAGTTTCATAAACAATAAACAAGATAATATGAAAATATTAAATTAAGGAGTTATAATGCTCAACTTTAGATAAAATTGATCTTGAACTTGCAGATACTTATAATAAAATTTCACATAAATTTGCATATGACTTTTTAAATGATAATCCAGAACTATTAACCTCAAATAGAATAAACAATTCTTTAATAGATTCATCTCAGTAGCCATCAATTTCTTTATAGAATAGTAAAATTCAAACAGTTATTTAACTTAAGATAAGCTGAGATTTTTTAAAATTTAGAGAATCTTAGCTTTCTTTATAACAATAAATGATTAAATATTACATATTGTGGTGAATTAGGATGAATTATGTTATAATTCTTTTACAATAAATTCTATTATAGAAATGATTGTTAAAGAAAATTACCGAGTTGCAGACGTAGCCCATAATGAAGCTTTTATTTTAGATGTGCTAGACAAAGAATTTGAAAAAGGGTAAGGTGTAATAATGTCAGTAGAGAAGTATATTAAAGAAAATGTTAAAATCCTTGGAGATAAGGTGTTTATAGCTCCAGATATACCTGAAAAGAAAATAAATGGTGCGATTTCTGGAATGGCACAAGGTTTGAATCCAGATTATGTTTTAGCTATTGTAGACACAACTATATTTGGCAGCGCTAAAGAGGGCTGTTTATTTACAGGAGAACACCTATACACAAATGCATTAGGATCTGGTACTGATAAAATTCAGTTAAGCTCTATTTCTAAAGCAGAATATATATGTACTGAAGTACAAAAAGATAATGGAAAAATCGAAGAAAAGAAGGAAGTTATTATTCACTTTAAAAATGGAGAAAGCAAAAATATTACTGCGAATATTAGATATATTTCATGCGAAAAGTTTGCAGAATTAATTAATGGAATAGTTGAACAAGCACAAGATGAAAGTGACTTTGTTAGTACATCTCAGACTTGTCCTTTATCAATGATGGATATTGGTGTAAAAAAAGCTTACATAAAATTAGTTTGTAACTTTACTTTTTCAGATGATAATGAGATAGATGCAGAGGAATATGCAGAAATTATATCACTTATTGTAAGAATAGAAATGGCTGCAGAAGACAGATTAGAAATAAGAGGATATATGACTGATCATAATAATGTTGAAAACAATGAAGAGTTATTAGCTTATTTAGCAAAAAGTGTAGATGAAGGAAGTTATGATGTAGTTAAAAAATCTTTATTAAAGGATATTATATATATTTCTAGAAAGAAGAATAGAGAACAAAGCTGGAAGGAAAATCAATTTATTGTTAAGTTACATAATGATTTAGAGGTTGATGAGGAACAAGTTGAATATATAGTGGAAGCAATAAAAAATGATGAAGAGATATTGGCTCAAAGAAAAAATGACACAGAAATTACGAAATCTATGAAGGATTTAGCATCTAAAGCAACTGCTGTTGGTGTTCCATTAGCTGCAATTTATTTATCAGGATCAGTAATGGGTGTTAGTGCTGCAGGTATAACTTCAGGACTAGCATCTCTAGGTATGGGAGGTGTACTTGGATTTTCAAGTATGTTTACTGGAATAGGTGTTGCTGTATTACTTGGTGTTGGAACATATAAAGGTGTAAAGAAAATTACTGGATTAAGTGATTTAGAAAATAATAAACAAAGAGAAATGATGCTTCAAGCTATTATAAGAAACTCACAAAGATCATTAAATTATTTAATTGAAGATGTTAATGAAATTACTAGAAGATTGCAAATAGAAATAGAAAGAGGCTTAGAATCAGAAGCTAAAATTAAAAAAATTTCTGCAATGATTAGTATGCTAACTAAAGGTGCACAAGTTACTTCAGATAAAATCCAATATGCAGAAACTGAAAAGATCATTAGTAAATTACCTGAAAAATTGGATCTTACACGTGTAACTGAATTAACAGAAGGAGCAACTAAGGAAAAGATACGTGAGTTAATTTTATCTTGCTATATTAAGAAAGAAACAACCAATGAAGATGGAACTACTTCAGATTATATGGTATTAGATGATACAATTCCATGCAATAAATTACAAGAATTACATGATTCTTTTGAAGGTATTGGCTACTTTAATGCTGGAGATGCAGCAATGGCATCTGTAAAGGGTGCAGCAAAGAACTTTATGAAAAGTATAATGGGATAATGTTGGAGGAAGTATGTCAGATAATACAGATAATAAAAAGATGAATGAGGTAGGGAAATCACTCTTAGCTCAAAGAAAACAAATGGAAAGTGCAGAAAGGCAATTAGTTAAAGCTTCTCAGGAAATTTCAAACTTAGGAGTATTAAACGATGATAATTTATCAGAGCTAGATAAACTACTGATGCAGGCAGAAATGCTTTGTTCAGCGCAAGGTATGGATACCTCTCAAATTTCTGAAAAACATATTGAAATGGGAGAAAAATTAGTTGAATTAAGTGAGAAAGAAAAAGCAGATATTAAAGTGCCAGCATTTGAAGAATTGGTTACAATTGCAATTGATGATACAACAAGTTGGGATGAGTATCTTTCTAATATTGATAAGTTTGCACTTGAAAATAATATAGATTTAACAGTTGATCCTTTTGAAAATTTGTTATCACAGGCTCAGAAAGCAGAAATAGCTGAGAGAATACGTTCAGATTATACAATGAAAAAAGCTAATTGTGATAAATATGATTATATGATTGCAGCTTTTTGCGGAGTGGTAGCGGGACTAATAGACAGCTTTTTTGTTGGAATGCCAGATCAAAGTAAATTAGGCAAGTGGACTAATAATCAAACAGATAAGTTTGTTGAAAAAATTGCCAAGATTAAGGGATGGAATCCAGAGGCTGGAAATGAAAATAGTATTTCAAATGCTATACAATTTTTAGAAAAGAAATATAAAGTTAGCTACGACCAAGCAACAAGTAAAGCAGCAGGTGATTTACTTGGAATGACTCCTGGAAATCATCATATTAAATCATTAGGACATTCGCCAGATTTAGTAGGATTGATTTTTGCAATTGTAGATCAATTTACATCTACATCACATTTTTTAGATAATGGAAGGCTAATTGTATTTGATACCGAAACATCAAGCTTACATGGAAAAACTTTTATAGCAAAATTATTCTGTGGTTTTTCTAATTGGCTTGGACATTTGATTTCTGATGTTGCAGGAAGCTCGTCTGGAAGAAGAAATAATCCAGATAAATCTGGAAGTGGAATACCTATGCCGTTTTTTGAATTATTTCAGTTATGCAATAAAGGTAATTTTAAGATTTATCCTGGTAGTGATAAAAGCAATAACCCAACAGAAGTATCGCTGGCTGATTTGTCAGTAAAAATATTTGAAAATCATTATGACGCTAGATTTGGTATGGCACAAGCTATACCAGTTGTTATTAACGAAATATCAATTCGATTGCTCTGGGCTATAAAGAGTAGATTTTATTCTAATAAGAGTTGGAAGGAATGTATTCCAATTGGCAGCCATCCAGACTTGCGAAGAATGCTACTAACAGGCCATGGAGTATTATGTTTAGTAGATGGTATAGATGCAGCAGCCCGTTCTAAAGGTCAGATTTTGTTATTTGCACTGCATCTTAATTTTGTGGCATGGAAGAGACTCGCATTTTCAGGCTTGATGGAAATTAGGGCTTTATATAAAGAAAATGCCCTTGATATTGCGGCATTGGATGAAGATTTACGGAATGAATGGAATAGATTATATGAAAATAGCGGAGTTGTATTTTGATTAAAATTCGAATGCCAATAGGAGAAATTTATTTTCGGCATATATAAACATCTTTCGCAATAGCTAATTAAATGAAAACCAAAGGATTAAGCCCTGTTCAATACAGGATTTAATCCTTACATGCGCGTAGCAACTTCAACACTTCGTGTTTCAGAAGCACCCCCGGGGATCTTTGTGAAGGAAAATGACTGAACTTTCTGACATTACATATTGAAAGAGGATTTTTCATAGTTTTTTAGAAAAATAAATAGAGCTTATATTTTTTGAATGATTATGGAAAATAGTCAGAAATAATTATAATATGGTATTAAAATGTAGAACAATATAAATGGCTTATTTTTGATGAGCAAGAGTTTGGTATGTCAAATTATATTACAATAATTGGTCAATGTAGGAAAATGTTTTCATGAAGCTGATGAACCGGACCGGCAGAGGCTTTCCCTTTTGCGGCGTACGCCCGGTGAGACGGTTTGGCACGCATACCCATGAGCACGCCCGAAGAGTGAAAATGTTGTTAAGCGATTGACCATGCCCTGTTATTCAGAAATCTCCATGGGCGACGATCCCCTACGCTTTCTTGAATACCCGAAAAAAATTTGTCTTATAAATTGATCTTCTTTATTATAATGATTTTCACTTATATAAGCTAATAAGATCATTCACAAATATTTCTCCATTTGTAAAATGAATTTTATTGTTGCTTAAAAGTCCATCCAATGATTGAATTGTTTTTTCGATCATAGAAATTTTCCATTTTTTACTTAAATCTGTTTTAAAACTAATATAAACTTCATTTTTTAACGGTTCAAATACTATTGAACACAAAGTATTCTCCTGACTAGTTTTTCTTAAAACTTCAAAAGCTTCATTTATACCAAAGCTATGAATATTATTATCAATATATTCATGAGCAGAAATATATCTATCAGCACCTATACCATATACTTTATTATAATTTGCTTCCTTAAAATCCCCATTTGGAAAATTAGTCATAATAATAAAATCATTATTAATCCGACTTATTATATTTGTATCAATTCCTTCTTCCAGAATAAATGCATCACCAGTTTTATCTGCGATAATAGTATGTAGCCCTAAATCTGGGAATAATGGATTTCTAGGATACGAGATTACTCTTTTATTAAGAATTTCAAAAAATTCAGATGTTTTTCTTGTTTTCTTTAGCGCCTCGTCAAAAATATCAAAAGCAAACCAATCATTTTCGTTACAACTTGATTTAAAACCTGGACTATATTTTACTGCTTGAGTACAGATAAAAAGACCCTCACTATTAAAACCAGCGATGTCCCTGTATATGTTATCTAATAAGCCTGAAAAGTAAAATATGTTTTTATCATTATAACAAAAGACTTTCAGTTTTAAATCAATTTCATCAGTATCAAAATTCATACCATAAATAGTTTTTTCTTGACCGTATACTGCAAAACTTGTACACATTTTAGAAACTCCTTTTAATTTATAATTTTGTCATATAATATGCTTAGAGTATTTAGAGAATCATTTAGCTATTTTACCATTGGCTTCACTACTTTCTTAAACTTATATTTAAATGATATCACTGGCTACATCAATGTATCAACCTAATACATTTTTCAGAAACAAAAATGCGCCATCTAGCGTTTGCTTTATGGCGCATTTTATTCTAAATACAATCAAACTAATGTATAATAGAATTATCTATTAGTAAATATTGATTACTCATTTTAAATTTTTAATTATAAAGGGGGACATAAAATGAATTTTGAATTGGTGGAAATTAGTGATAATAATGTTAGTGGAGCTTGTTTTCCAGACTTTTTTGACGATTGTAATCCGACTGAAGAACAAGATTGTATGCCAAATGGGTATCCAGATCCAGAGCCAGATGATGGAGAGGATATATATTAGAATATGAAAAGCTATTTTGTACTAAATGAAAATGTAATATTAATTCAAGGGGCAAAGCGTGGTTTACTTCAAGATTTAAATTGCAGTAGACTTTTTTCTATAGATAGCAATTCAAAATATTATCTAAATAAGCTTTTAAATGGTGAATCCGTGGAAAAGGTTTTAGCAGAATTGACACCAGAAGAAAACAATAGATTTAAAAAATATTTGGATTTACTCATTAGTAAAAACTTGGGGTATTATTCTAGTAAAAAAACAGTTTGTGGAAATTATACTAAGGAAAAGGTTATTGATAGAAAATTATCTACTGTATGGTTTGAATTACGAAAAGCTTGCAATTTAAATTGTTGCCATTGTTATATGGATTGTAATAGTAGCAGCGATAAAGGTTTAAATTTATTAAATGTTGAGGATTGGAAAAGAATAATCAATCAATTGAAGAAATTTAAACCTAAAAAAATAATTTTAATTGGTGGCGAACCACTATTATTTAATGGGATTATAGATATTATAAATTATTGCAAAAAAATATGTTCGGAATCAGAATTAATACTTTACTCAAATTTGACTTTATTAACAGAAAAAATAATACAAGCCATTGTATCAAATAAGGTTAAAGTAATCACATCAATTTATTCAAATAAAGCAGAAATTCATGATAAAATAACTAGAAAAGATGGAAGTTTCAATATTACAATATCAAATATAAAGAAGTTGAAAGAATTTGGAGTTTATGTTAAAGCTAATAGCGCAGTAATGAGTTATAATTTTAATGATATTTCAGAAATACAAGATTACATATATGAATTAACAGGAGTTCGCAGCAAAATAGACATAGTAAGAGATGTTGGAATATCTAAAAAAAATTTAATTCCATCGGAATTAGAAACTAAATTTCAAAGAATTAGAAATAAACCTAATTTTAAGCCGGTAAATGAATCACAGTTTTTAAAAAATTACTCGGGAAATAACTGTTGGCAGGGAAAGATAAACATTACCTGTGATGGGTATGTTTCTCCATGCATAATGGGAAATGATTTTATAGACAAAAGGTTTAATATTAGAATAAATGATATGAATAATATTATTGATAACTATTTGATTACAAAATTTTGGAGTGTCTCAAAGGATTTTATTAATGAATGCAAGGATTGTGAATATAAATATGTTTGCAATGACTGTAGGCCAATATGTACTGAAAATGGAGATATTTATTCTAAAGGAAAAATGTGCAATTATAATCCATATTTAGGTGAATGGAAAAAGTAGCTATGCTTTGGCAAAAATCATTTCCCATTATTAATTATTATTATAAATAAAGAACTAGAAGAAGTAAATGATATACCAAAATTCAGTTCATCAATGATACCATCTGCTCTTGAAACTATTGAATATATTAATTTAAAACGAAATATTTCTCATAAATTCATCAAAGATTCAAATTCAATAAGTGAAATATATGTAGAGAATAATGGAATTGAAGAAAAAGTAGAAAATATAAGATCTATACCAATATACAATGAAATTGCCGCAGGTAAGCCTATTTTAATAAATGATTCTTTAGAAGGTAAATACTTTTTGCCTTCAGATTGGGTTGGCTGTTGGTATTATAAAGAATTAATAAAGCTGAGGTTTTCTTGAAGTTGGAAAACCTCAGCTTTCTTTAAAAAAATATGTTTTAATTATCAAATCTATCAACTTTAAATAATTTCATATCTTCATTTACTTTACCATCATATAATTCAGTTAACATCATTGCTCCGAGTATTGCAAATATAATTCCATTTGCGCCATAACCTAATAGATACCACAAGTTATTATGTTTAGGACCTGGACCTACAAAACCTAAGTTATCAGGTGTTGATGCAAAGGCGCCACAATATTTATATTCTATTTCGATATTTTCAATATTTTTAAACATGGATTTTAATTTGTTCTCTAATATGTCATATTTTTTATCAGCTAATTTTTCATTAAATATATCTGGTACGAAAGTAACATCCTCACCACCGATTATAATTCTATTATCTATTGTAGTTCGTAGATAATTATATGGATCACCATTATCTCTTAAAAGTATTTTATCTTCCCAGCCGTTAAAGCTAGAAACTGGCTTAGTAGCTATATTAAATGTAGTTGTCATAGTTCCAAAATTTCTATCTGTAAACAATTTGGTATTATATCCGGTTGCTACTATTACTTTTTTTGCTCTCACTTTATATCCAGATTCAGTTATTACATCAATATAATCCTCATGATGAAGCAAATCAACAACTTCAGTATTTTCGTAAACTTTTGCGCCCATACCACATGATACATTTAGCAGTTCATTTGTATATTTATATGGATCTAATTCTGCACCTCCATTTTTTGATATTATACCAGCTTTAAGGTCAAAGTCATATTTATTTCTGCTTTCATCTATATATTCAACATCAAATCCATTTTCTTTCCTAAGATCATATTCCGTTTTTATACTCTTTACGTCATCTTTCTTAGAAGTATATAATAATGTATTTCTTTTTTTATAATCGCATTTATTGCCGTATTTATTTATGAAATTTTCTATTTCATCTAAGGCTTTAAGGCCTAAATTATAGGATCTTAAGGCATTTTCTAATGTTGTATATGTTTTAAGATCAGATAAGTTATCATCAAGCTCATATTGTAAAAGTGATGTAGTAACACTTGTACTTAAGTGGGCTATCCTTTTCTTTTCTAAAACAACTGCTTTTATATTATTTTTACTAAAATAATAAGATGCTATGGCACCTGTAACTCCACCACCTATTATGCAGATGTCAGTTTCTATATCCTCTGTTAAGTATGAGTATTGCTTTTTATCATTATTTATATGTGTAAATAGTGGTTTTCCCTGAACATATTTAATGTACATTAAAGTCCTCCTTGTAATCATTTTTATTTAAATTATTTTTATATTTTAAATATATCTTAGCAATAATTATGTAATTATTTTTACCTCTTTTATTTTTTAAGATTTCATATACTTTGCTTTTATATAAATTTATATCATCCTGATTTAAATTTGCTTTATGTACTATATATTTTTACTTATTACACAGTATTTATTATTAAATTTTAATTATATTTTTTATCTAAATCTGAATTTTAATTCAAGATTAAGAAAAACTATAAAACAACTTCAGCCCTTCGGACTTCAGAAGCACCCACAGGGGAAACAGGATTCTAAAGAGGAGTTTTTGGAAAGGCCTATTAAGCGGGTTAAAGAAATTTTAGGAAGATAAAAGATTGAGCCAATAGGGTGGATTTAATCTTTATTGGGAAGGGATTTTGAGATTTTTTCATTGTATCGTCTATTGTAAAAAAATAAAAAGTAAAAAAGTTAAGATTTATTCAATTGAATGTATTGCAAGCATTAAAGGAACAATTGGCATTTTATTAATAAATGAAATTGCGTACTTAATAAGCTGAGATTTTCTTATATTTAGGAAATCTCGGCTTTACTCGTTTTATGTAAATTTATGATATAATGAACATAATAAATGGAAATACATAGAAAGAGTGATCACAATGAAAGAAACAATAAACAGAATAAGAAAATTCCGAAACGATAGAGATTGGAGTCAATTCCATACCCCAGCGAACTTATCTAAAGCAATATCCATTGAGGCAGGTGAGCTTTTAGAAGAATTCCTGTGGAATGAAGAAAACTATAATAAAGAGCACGTTTTAGAAGAACTTGCGGATGTTATGGTTTATTGTATACATATGGCTGATTCTCTAGGTGTTGATTTAGAAGAAATTATAAATAGCAAAATGGACAAAAACGAAGAGAAATATCCAGTAGAAAAAGCTAAAGGTAACAGCAAGAAGTACACACAATTGTAAAGAGTGAGAAATGCAATTATATTCATTTCACAATTAAAAAAACAGCTATTCTGCAATTCAGAAATTTTCTACAATACGGAACTTTTCTACAGCAAAAATCATTTCTGAGTAAAAAAGGAGCGCATAAAAGGTGATTGTATATCAGGCTAGTAAAAAAGATTTTATGAAGCATGTTACTAATGGTGAAATCAGTATTTTGATAGATAGGGAATATAAAAATAAAATAGGAAAGTCTAGAGAAAGTGAGTTTAGAGCTTGGGATAATTCTATGCTTTATATGTTTAAAGCACTTAGTACAGAGGATATTCCTGATGAATGTGGAGTTGCTATTGAATATAGGATTCCTGCAACTTCAAAAAGAGTTGATTTTATTTTAACTGGTCTTGATGAAGAGGATAAGGAAAATGTAATAATTGTTGAGCTTAAACAGTGGGATGAATTGGAGGAAGTAGAAGAAGAGGATGGAATAGTAGCAACTTCAACACTTCGTGTCTTAGAAGTACCCCCGGGGGTCTTTGTGAAGGAAGAATGAATGAACTTGCTATAGCTAATAGTTTAAATGGAATAAAAACTGAAGTGCTTGTGAATTTTATGGACGAGTTAAATAAGAAATTCATTAAGAATAAAGTAGAACCTATTGAATATAACAGAGAAGACGCTGAAGTATATTATCAAGCAAGTTATGAGCCAGGTTTAGTATTGAAAATTAAAGAATACACATTAGCTGGAGGTAAAAAAGTCAATTTTTCAATATGTATAGCAGTTGAATATAATCTATATTATTATTTCGCTTTTATGGAAAAGCATGAAGATGGATTTTAATATTGTATAAATAGAGAAGAGTTTCAAAAGAAACATAGTAAAATATTTAATGAATGTTATGATGGAATAGTGAATATTTTAGGAGAAATAAAACGTAAAGGATTAGGCAGTCTTTTGTGGGAATATGTTCGAGATAATAATGGTCATAATTATGGTTTTAAGCATTTTTCAGATAACTGTGTTGAACTTAAAGATACCTATGTAAAAGAGGCGGCAAGGATTACAGATATTATTATTAATTTAAAGAAAGCTGTGGAAAATCAATTACTTTGAGAAATTGGTTTTAATATGACTAAAAGGCTTCGGTATTATCAAGGAAGCATCGATTTGGATTTAATAAGTAAAGGTGAAGATTATAGAAAACCAGCAAAGAGTTATATTATATTTATCTGCACATTTGACTTATTTGATAAAGGACATCATAAATATACTTTTCAAAATGTTTGCCTCGAAGATAGTAGTATAACATTAAATGATGAAGCACAGAAAATAGCATTAAATACAAAAGGGATTATGAAGGACTTAAGTGAAGAATTATTGGAGTTCCTCGTTATGTTGAAGATTCAACGGATGATAATGTAAAGCATGTCAACGGAGATCTTGTTAAGAATATACATAAAAGAGTGCAAGAAGTTAAGAATGATATATTAATGGAGGTGCATATTTTGAAAAAGTGCGAAGCGCGATCAAGATCTTATATGACTTTATTGGAAAGAGATAGAGAGAAAATTGAAGAAGGAATAGAAAAAGGCAGAGAAGAAGGTATTCTTTTAACAAAAAAAGTTTTAAAGCTTTCAAATTCAGGATATACAATAAGCCAAATCGCAAAAGAATGTAATATATGTGAAAAGGAAGTAAGAAAAATATTAGAATAATAGAATTCAGAAGAAGAGAAGCCTAAGGATAAATTAATTCAAGTGCATGAGTATTAAAGTTTATCTTATATTGTGAACAGAATTTAAATAAATCTAACCTAGAAATATTTCTAGTGTTAGATTTATTTTTTATTTTATATTTAAAATATTTAAGTTTTTTGTTTTTCTGACAATATTTAAAGTCATGAACTGCAAAGGGGTTAATTTATTTAAATACGTTCAGTTTAGATTAGGGATTGTCTTAACTTTACAACTATTATAAAATATGATATTATAACAAAAAGATTGGTAAATTATTATCGATTTATCATGAAAATACAAATAAATTTATCACAATGGTAGTGAATTAGGTAGTATAGTAGGAAAGTGTTAATTGTGATAGTGAAAAATTAGGAGGACAGTAATATGGTAGGAAAAAGAAAATTAGCAATGTTATTATGTACAGTTTTAGTAGGTGGAGTGCTTTCGGGATGTGGACAAGATACAACAGGTTCTAGCAAAGAGAAAACTACTTCATCAGAAGTAAAAAATATTGGAATTATACAATTAGTACAACATGATGCATTAGATTTAACTAATAAGGGTTTTATTGATGGATTAAAAGAAAAAGGATATGAAGAAGGAAAAAACATAAAAATTGAGCAGCAAAATGCTCAAGGTGAACAATCAAATGCACAAACAATCTCTAAACAATTTGCAGATAGTAAGAAGGATTTGATCTTTGCAATTGCAACACCAGCAGTTCAAGCGGCATACAATGCTACTAAAGATATACCAATAGTATGTTCTGCAGTAGTAGATCCAGTAAAAGCAGGAGTTGCAAAGGATTGGAAGAGTCCGGGTACTAATGTTACTGGAACATCAAATAAGACTCCAGTAGATAAGCAGATGGAATTATTAGTAAAGTTAATTCCAACGGCTAAAACTGTAGGGGTTATTTACAATACTTCAGAAACTAATGCTGTAATTCAAGTTAATGAATTTAAGGCTGAAGCAGAAAAACATGGAATTACAGTAAAAGAAATAGGTGTAACTAATACAAATGAAATAAGCCAAAATTTAGCAAGTGCTCTTGGTGAAATTGATGCACTATACACACCAACAGATAATACAGTAGCTTCAAGCTATACATTAGTAGGTAAGCTTTGTTTAGAAAAAAACATTCCTGTAATTGGTGCTGAAGACGCTGCAATTAGTAAAGGTGCTCTTGCAACTTTAGGTATAGATTATTATAGATTAGGAAAAGAAGCAGGCTTTGAGGCTGCAGAGATATTTGGGGGAAAGAAGCCTTCAGAAATTGAAATAACAAAATTAAGTGAAATAAAAGTTGTTATAAATACAGATGTTGCAAAGAAATTGAATATTAAGATTCCATCAGATATAGAGGCTAATGCTGAAAAAGCAACAGGCGGTATAGTTGAATCGTAATTATTAATGGAAGTAGATGGTGATTAAAAATGAGTATAAAAACCAGGAAAATAGTAATAGTTGGAAGTGGAAATGTAGGTTCACATTGTGCATTTTCACTAGCAATACAAGGTATATGTGATGAAATTGTAATGATTGATAAAATAGATAAGAAGGCAAATGCAGAAGCAGTTGATTTAAGTGATACAGTTTCATATTTACCTCATTATGTAAAAAGTAAAAAAGGGACTTTTAAAGATTGCGAAGATGCAGATATTGTAGTAGTAAGTCTTGGAATTCCACCAGAGGATAATAAATCACGTTTAGATTACTTAGAAGATACAATAAAAGAAGTAAATACTATAATAGATCCAATACTAGAATCAGGATTTAATGGTATATTTATAGTTATATCAAATCCAGTAGACGTAATAGCTCATTATATATGGAAAAAAACAGGTTTTCCGAGAAACAAGGTGTTTGGAACTGGAACAACGTTAGATTCATCAAGGCTTAGAAGAATATTATCAGATGAAACAGGAATAGATCAAAAATCTATACAAGCATATTGCATGGGAGAACATGGGGATTCACAAATGGTACCATGGTCACATGTATATTTTGGTGGAAAACCATTATTTGATTTGATGAAAGAAAAACCAGAAACTTATGGAAAGCTTAATCTAGATGAGTTGACCAATAGAACAGCAAATGCAGCATATGAGATAATAGCTGGAAAGGGATGTACAGAGTTTGGAATAGGGGTAGGTTTAAGTGAAATAGTCAAAGCAATACTTCATGATGAAAAGAGAATACTTCCTGCATCTACATTATTAGAAGGACAATATGGTGAAGAAAATGTTTTTGCAAGTGTACCTGTTATCTTAGGTAAAAATGGAGTAGAAGAAGTTGTTGAAATAAACTTAACGGAAAAAGAAAAATCACAATTTAATCATACATGTGAAGTTTTAAAAGAATATATAGAGAAAGCCAATACGCTTTAAAGCTGAAAGAACCCTCAAACTGATATGCTCCCTTCTAGGTAGACAGTTGAAATAATAAAACTGTTTTACTTAGAAGGGAGTAATTTTATGTCTAGAAATATCTTACCTAAAGAAAAACTTCAGGCAGTAAAAGAATATTTAGATGGA
>NZ_MZGT01000084.1 GCF_002029255.1 Clostridium chromiireducens | reverse complement strand
GATGGCACAAATATGTAGGTCTTGATGGAGAAGTTATATCATTAGATACTTTTGGAGCATCAGGAAATGCAGAAACATTATTTAAACAATTTGGATTCACAGTAGAAAATGTGGTAGAAAAAGCAGTCAAAGTTGCAGGAAAGTAGTTTAAATAAAAAAAACTAATAAATATAGCGAAGCGGATAATAATAATATAAACTAAGAAAAAGTGTGTGTGTAATAAAGAGAAGATAATATAATTATGAGGGCAAGTTTTGCATTTATTTAAATCATTTGCATGACTTGCTCTCATTAAAAAGTAGATTAATTTATTATTTAGTAAGTAAACGATTTAAAAAGTAGATATATTAATGGAGGTTTTTTTATGAATATAGAAATAAATGATATAAAAGATGCTATCATCAATGGTAAAACAGTGCTTGGGATTGAACTAGGTTCAACTAGAATTAAAGCGGTTTTAATCGATGAGGATAATACACCAATCGCTTCAGGAAGCCATGATTGGGAGAATCAATATATTAATAATATTTGGACTTATAGTTTAGATGATGTCTGGACTGGTGTTCAAGATAGTTACAAGAAGATGGCTGAGGATGTTAAAGAAAAATATGGAGTTACTATTCAAGCAATAGGTGCGATTGGGTTCAGCGCTATGATGCACGGATATATGGCTTTTAATAAAGACGGAGAGCTTTTAGTACCATTCCGTACATGGCGTAACACTATTACTGAAAAAGCATCCGAAGAATTAACAAAATTGTTTAACTACCATATTCCGCAAAGATGGAGTATTGCGCACCTTTATCAAGCTATTTTAAATGGAGAAGAACATGTAACTGATATAGACTTTCAAACAACTTTGGAAGGATATATACATTGGAAATTAACAGGTGAAAAGGTTATAGGTGTTGGAGAAGCATCTGGAATGTTCCCTATTGATATATATACAAAGAACTATAATGCACATATGATTGAGCAGTTTGATGAATTGGTCGCTTCTAAGAATTTTTCATGGAAACTTGGAGATATTTTACCAAAGGTATTGTTAGCGGGAGAAAATGCAGGAGTACTTACTGAAGAAGGTGCAAAACTTTTAGATGTTACAGGACAATTAAAACCAGGCATTCCATTCTGCCCACCAGAAGGTGATGCAGGAACAGGAATGGTTGCAACTAACAGTATTGCAAAGCGTACTGGTAATGTATCAGCAGGAACATCTGTATTTGCAATGATCGTACTTGAAAAAGACTTGTCAAAAGCGTATGAAGAAATAGATTTAGTTACAACTCCTACTGGTAATCTAGTAGCTATGGTTCACTGTAATAATTGTACTTCTGACCTTAATGCTTGGGTTGGTTTATTTAAAGAATTTGCAGAGTCATTTGGCGTAGAAGTTGATATGAATAAGTTATTTGCAACTTTATATAATAAGGCACTTGAAGGAGATTCAGATTGTGGCGGCTTATTAGCCTATAATTACTTCTCAGGTGAGCATATAACAGGTTTTGAGGAAGGACGTCCACTATTTGTACGTACACCAGAAAGTAAATTTAACTTAGCTAATTTCATGCGTGTGCATTTATTTACATCATTAGGCGCGCTAAAAACAGGTTTAGATCTTCTTCTTAAAGAGGAAGGCGTTAAGGTTGATGAAATGTTAGGTCATGGCGGTTTGTTTAAAACTAAGGGTGTAGGACAAAAGATTATGGCAGCAGCTATAGATGCGCCAGTTTCTGTTATGGAAACAGCAGGAGAAGGCGGAGCATGGGGGATTGCGGTACTTGCGTCTTATATGATAAACAAAGTTGAAAATGAAACATTAGATGATTATCTTACAAATAAAGTATTTGCAGGAAAGATGGGTACAAGAATAGATCCAGATACAAAGGATGTTGAAGGATTTAATGAATTTATCAAACGTTATACTAAGGGACTTGCAATTGAAAGAGCAGCGGTGGATAGCCTTAGATAGAAAGTGTACCCAGGAAGATTGAGTCCGATAAAAAGGACTCAACTTCATTATTTATTTTCCATGAAAAAGGATGTTATAATGATTTTGATTAATATAAATACAAATTGTTATTAGATGTATGCACAACCATGATGAGATGCAACGGTATTGTACATACTATATAATAATAATTGCACATGTAGTACAAAAAAAAACGAAAAACTATAGATATTTTCACAAAAACTATTGATATTTTAATGAAAACGATATATAATAAAAACATCAAGTACGTACAACAAATTAACAAGTGTTATCTAGTAAAGATATAATTCATTAAGAGTTTACAATGATGCTTATGAAATACAAATTAAAAAAACAAGTTATCGCTTAACTTGTACAAGCAGATTAGATATATAAAGAAGGAGCTGGGAGGTTTTCGTGAGGTAAGAAAGAAGAATATTGATGTACTTACAAGATATATATCATAGAGCATATATAGAGAAAATGTATTTTCTATGATATATATTCGGATAATGCGAATATATATCAATTCGATATGAAACAATAATATCTATTAGGATGGGGGGAAGGATTTAATGAATGAAAAGAACATTACTTTATGTAACAAATTATTATATTATCTTATAGCTCCTGGCTTATTATTATATTTTATTTCCATTGATTCTGGGATAATTACTTCATCTTTTGGTGTACTGGCTATATTTGGATTAGCAATTTTGCTAGGGTTTGGAATACCAGCGGTTTATAAGAAGAAAAATCCGGATTATAAGTTCAATATTAGTAGTAAATATGCTAATGCTATGGCTATACTAGTTATTCTTGAATTAACTTATAATATGTCAAAATAAATATGAATGTAACTGAATTTGATGAAAACGTATTAATGAAGTTGGATTCGCGGTGATAAATATATGAACAAAGCTATATTGTCTTCAGTAATTTAGAATATTAGCTTTTAATCGAATTTAATTTATCAGAAGTGATAATTATTTAGTAGGTTAAAAGAAAATATAAATTAATAAAATGGGAAGTTGAAGGGAGAAAATATTATGAAGAAAAAATTAATGGCAATGTTATTATCAATGGCATTAGTAGGTTCCATAGCTGGATGTGGTGTAACAACTACTGCTCCAGGTGGAGATTCAGATGCTTCTAAAACAGAGTCACAAGGCAAAACTGATGGGGGATCAGGAAGCGGAAAAACAATTGGTATTTTAATGCCAACTAAATCATCTGAACGTTGGATAAATGATGGAAATGACATGGTAAAGAGCTTAAAGGAACTTGGATATAATACAGATCTTCAATATGCAGAAGACGTTGTAGAAACTCAAGTATCACAAGCTGAAAACTTAATTACAAAAGGTGTTAGTGGTTTAGTAATTGCAAATATCGACGGTGAATCTTTAACTGATGTTTGTCAAAAAGCTAAAGATGCAGGAATTCCTGTTATAGCTTATGACCGTTTAATTAAAAATACTGCAAATGTAGACTACTATATTTCTTTCGATAATAAACTTGTAGGAAACCAAATGGGTCAATATATAGAAAAGAAATTAGATTTAAAAAATGCACAAAAATCATATAACGTAGAATTATTTGCTGGGTCTCCAGATGACAATAATGCGCATATGTTCTTTGAAGGTGCAATGGAAGTACTTCAACCATATATAGACTCTAAGAAATTAACTGTAGTTTCAGGTCAAACTAAATTTGATGAAATCTGTACATTAAGATGGGATGGTGCTTTAGCACAAGCAAGAATGGAAAATATATTAACTGCTAACTACTCAGGTGGTAAAAAAGTTGATGCTGTATTATCTCCATATGATGGTATAAGCCGTGGTATTGTAGAAGCATTAAGAAGTGTTGGATATGGTTCGGGAGATCTTCCATGGCCAGTAATTACAGGTCAAGATGCCGAAACAGCTTCTATTAAATCTATAATTGCAGGTGAGCAAACATCAACAATCTTTAAAGATACAAGAAAACTATCAGCTCAAGCTGTTAAAACAATTGATGCAGCAATTAAAGGTCAAAAAGCTGAAGTTAATGATGAGAAAACTTACAACAATGGAGTAAAAGTTGTACCATCTTACTTATGTCAACCAGTATCTGTAGATAAATCAAATTACAAAGAAGTCCTAATTGATTCAGGATATTTAAAAGAAGAAAATCTTTCTAAATAAGACTAGTTACAGTAATGATAGTGGGCATACTGTCCGCTATCATTCAAATAAGGAGGGGCGTGGCGTATGTTAAAAGATAATGATATTATCCTTGAAATGATAAATATAACAAAGACATTTCCAGGTGTAAAAGCACTAGATAATGTTAATTTAAGAGTGCAATCAGGAGAAATTCATTCTCTTTGTGGAGAAAACGGAGCAGGTAAATCAACTTTAATGAAAGTACTAAGTGGAATATATCCTCATGGATCATACGAAGGTGCAATTCTATATAATGGGAAGGCATGTAAATACAAAGGCATAAAAGACAGTGAAGCTGATGGAATAGTTATTATACATCAAGAATTGGCTTTAAGTCCATATCTTAGCATAGGAGAAAATATATTTATAGGAAATGAACTTGCAAGTCATGGAGTTATTGACTGGCAAGAAGTAAGAATTAGGACTAAAGAATTACTTAAAAAAGTTGGATTAGATGAAGATCCAGATACTATTGTTAACACACTAGGTGTTGGTAAACAGCAATTAATTGAAATCGCAAAGGCATTATCAAAAAACGTAAAATTATTAATTCTAGACGAACCGACTGCCTCATTAAATGAGGACGATAGTGAGAATTTATTGAAATTAATGTTGGAGTTAAAATCACAAGGAATTACATGTATTTTGATTTCACATAAATTAAATGAGGTTTCAAGAGTATGTGACTCTATAACAGTACTACGTGATGGAGCTACCATTGAAACATTAGATGCCTCTGGAGGGCAAATATCAGAGGATAGAATTGTTAAAGGGATGGTTGGTCGTGAACTTACAGACCGTTATCCAAAAAGAACTCCTAAAATCGGAGATGTGATGTTTGAAATAAAGGATTGGAATGTATATCATCCAGATTATCCAGATAGAAAAATGGTTGATAATGTAAATATAAAAGTTAGAAAAGGCGAAGTACTTGGAATTGCTGGACTTATGGGTGCAGGAAGAACTGAACTTGCAATGAGCATTTTCGGTAGAACATATGGACAAAAGATTTCTGGTAGCATTTTAAAAGAAGGTAAAGAAATTCATCTTAAAACAGTTAAAGATGCTATTAATGCAGGTATTGCTTACGTAACTGAAGATAGAAAAGAAGCAGGTTTAAACCTAATTGATGATATACGTCATAATATTTCGATAGCTTCATTAGGTAAAATATCTAATAATGGTGTTATTAATGAACAAGTTGAGATTTTGGCGGCAGAAGAATTCAGAAAATCAATGAAAATCAAAACTCCGAGTATATTACAGCTTACTGGAAACTTAAGTGGTGGTAATCAACAAAAAGTAGTACTTTCAAGATGGGTTTATGCTGAACCAGATTTATTAATTCTTGATGAACCTACTAGAGGAATTGACGTTGGAGCAAAATATGAAATATATACAATTATAAATGATTTGGTAGCTCAAGGAAAAGCTGTTATTGTAATTTCATCTGAATTACCAGAGGTTCTTGGACTAAGTGACAGAATTTATGTTATGAATGAAGGGAAAATAATTGGAGAACTAGATAAAGAAAATGCAACTCAAGAAGTTATCATGAGTAAAATTGTTGCATCAAAATAGGGGGTAGTAAAATGAGTGAAGCAAAAGTTGTAGCAAACAATAACAACCAAGAAAAGGCAAAAGGTGAAAAAAGTACATTTAACAAATTTATGAAGGACAATGGTATGCTTGTTGCATTATTGGTAGTAGTACTTATATTTTCAGTCTTAACTAAGGGAATTATGTTAAAACCACTTAATATTACAAACCTAATTCAGCAAAATGGTTATGTACTTATTCTTGCTGTAGGTATGCTTTTAGTAGTTATCGTAGGTACTGTTGATCTTGCAGTTGGTTCGGTCTGTGCCTTTGTTGGAGCAATAGCAGGAGTTCTTATGGTTAATAAGGGAATGAATCCTGTGGTATCTGTTGTTTTATCACTTTTAGTAGGTGTAGCTGTTGGTGCAGTACAAGGATATTGGATTTCATATAAAGCAATTCCGGGATTTGTTGTAACATTAGCGGGACAATTAATCTTTAGAGGATTTTCAATGATAATGCTAAATGGTAAGACAATTGCACCATTTCCAAATGAATTTGCAAATCTAGGATCTGGATTTATACCGCCACTATTCTACTTTAAAATGGGTGACGTTTATTTAGTAGGATCAGCAATAATCGTTGGTGTGATACTATCAGTTATAATGGTATTTAACAATATACAAGGAAGAAAGAAACTTCAAAAGTATAATTTTAGTGTTGATAATAACTCAATGTTTTATGCTAAAAATATAATATCAGTTATAGTAATCATGGGTGGAACTTTCGTGCTAGCATCGTATAAAGGTATACCAAATATATTAATAATAGCAGGAATATTAATAGCAATTTACTCATTCATCACTACTAAAACAGTATTTGGTAGACAAGTGTATGCAGTTGGTGGTAATAAAAAAGCAGCAGCTTTATCAGGTGTAAATGTTGATAAAATTACATTCTTAGTATTTGTAAATATGGGATTAATGGCAGCATTAGCTGGATTAGCTTATGCAGCTCGTGTTAACTCAGCACAACCTAAAGCGGGTGTTAACTTCGAATTAGATGCTTTAGCAGCTTGTTACATCGGTGGAGCATCTACAGCAGGTGGTACTGGAAGAATTTTAGGAGCTGTTGTTGGGGGACTTGTAATGGGAGTACTTAATAATGGTATGTCATTAATGGGAGTTGATAATAACTGGCAACAAGCTATTAAAGGATTTGTATTATTATTCGCTGTAGTATTTGACTTATATTCAAAGAAAAAGAAATAACTCATAGTTTAGCTATAACTGCTTACATGCAGCTATAGGATAAGGGTGAAATTAAAACACAATACTTTGAATAATGATGTAAATTAATTAAGACAAGTTCTGTGCTATATAATTTATATATAGCACAGAACTTGTCTTTTATTATATAATATTTCGATATTCTGAATTAGAGGAATCTTTAGGTGTAAATATTAAATGGTGCTATAGTAATTAATTCTAGATGTGCATAGAGTAATAAAAAAGAACTATTAATAATAGTAAAATTAATATATAATTTAGTGGATAATTATAATTAACTTAAATAAGTATTGTTAATTGAATAAACTGATAGATATAATATGAAAACTACAAATGAAATAATATGGGGGAATAAAATGAATACTAGAATAATAGTAGACAGCTGTGTTGATTTTAATACTGAAGTTTTTGGAAATGAAGAGTATATGGAGAGAATTCCTTTCAAAATTATAATTGATGATGAAGAAATCATAGACCGAGAATTAGAGAGAAGCATATTACTTCAGAAAATGAAAAATAGCAAAAATAAGATAAAAACAGCTTGCCCATCTCCATACGATTTTTTAGAAGCTTTAAAAAGGTGTGAAAATAATTTTATAGTTACTATTTCAGGGAAACTAAGTGGTTCTTACAATAGTGCTATGATTGCTAAGGAAATGTTAGAAGAAGAGTTTACAGGTAGATTTGTTCATGTGTTTGACTGTAAGACAGCAGTATCTGGAGCGGATTTAGTTGTTTTAAAAGTAAAACAACTAATTGAAGAAAAAGTGCATAATACTCAAATTGTAGAGCAAGTTACTCAATACATAGAGAATATGAAGACGTTATTTGTTTTAGAAAAGTTGGACAATCTGGTTAAGAACGGAAGGATAAGCAGTGCTAAAGCACTAATGGGATCACTTCTGCAAATTGTTCCAATTATGACTGCAAAGGATGGAGAAATTATTCTCAAGGAACAAGTAAGAGGAAAGAAAAAAGCATTCAATAGGTTGATAGAAATAATAGGTGAAGAAGGTACTGATTTCAAAAATAAAATTCTTGGGATAGGGCATGTAAATGCAAAAGAAAAAGCAGAAAAGCTCAAAGATGAAATAGGAAGTAAGTATAACTTTAAAGATATTATTATCTTTGAAGGGAGCGGACTTAGTACAGTATATGCTGATGATGGTGGGATTGTAGTCTGCTACTAATTTTAATGGTAAAATAGCTGAGTTTATATAAAATAAAATTAGCTATTTTTATTTTTAAAGTAAAAATGATGCCTCTCTCTAGATCAGCAATTTCGCATCATTGAAAGATGTTAAAACAAGTTGGGATAGTAATTCACATTGATAATTTAAAGTATCATGGTTGTAATAACTATGATACTTTAAATTTTATGACTATTCTAAATAATCTTATTTTTTTGTAGGACGTTGAGAAAGCTTTGCTAAAGCATACCTTTGTGTTAAAATAAAATTATAGTCTGACTTTGAGGAGAATTCCAAAGAGAAAGATTTCAAAGAAATAATCGTTCTGAAATACATGAGGGTTCGTCCCAAATGACAAGGCGGTATTATAAGATAGAGATACACTATCCCTGCGCCTTTTTGGATGCAGGTTTTTATTTTTTCTATAACAATTAGATAGCAATAATTGTTAATTAGTACGTCAAAAACTGGAGATATTTTGTTCTTGAAAGGAATAATTAGCATGGAGACAAGAATTGCATTGATAGGGATTATAGTAGAAGATATGAATTCAACAGATAAGATTAATAGTATTTTGCATGAATATTCACAGTATATGGTTGGAAGAATGGGAATCCCTTATCGAGAGAAGAATGTGGGAATAATAAGTGTCGTAATAGATGCTACAAATGATGTGATCAGTTCATTATCAGGTAAGCTAGGCATGATTCCAGGTATAAATGTGAAAACAATGTATTCAAAAACTGGAAAGTAAAGTTTAGTCCTTGTCTAAGGCATAATGAAAAAAATAACAAGTCAATATTCTAGTCTATTTTGGAGTTGTTATTTTCTTTCATATGCCTAAATTGGATAAATAATCAGAACGAATCAAAATCCAATTAAAGAAAGAAGAGTTGAAAATGTATAATGTTAAGTCAAAAGTAGCAACAGAGTTTATTGATGATGGAGAAATATTAGAAAGTCTTGAATATGCTAAACAAAATAAGAATAATAAGAAACTAATTAATGAAATTTTAGAGAAAGCTAAAGAGTTTAAAGGCCTTTCTCATAGAGAAGCAGCAGTTTTACTTGAATGTGAACTAGATGAGGAAAACGAAAAAATATATAAGCTCGCTAAAGAAATTAAGCAAAAGTTTTATGGAAATAGAATAGTAATGTTTGCTCCGTTATATCTTTCAAATTATTGTGTAAATGGATGTACGTACTGTCCATACCACCATAAGAATAAGCATATAACAAGAAAAAAACTTACTCAGGAAGAAATTGAAAGGGAAGTTATTGCCCTTCAAGATCTTGGTCACAAAAGACTTGCATTAGAAGCAGGAGAAGATCCAGTAAATAATCCACTTGAGTATGTATTAGAAAGTATAAAGACAATTTATAGCATAAAACATAAAAATGGCGCAATTAGAAGAGTTAATGTAAATATAGCAGCTACAACTGTTGAGAATTATAGAAAACTAAAGGAAGCGGAGATTGGAACATATATCTTATTCCAAGAAACTTATCACAAAAAGACATATGAAGAACTTCACCCAACAGGGCCAAAGCACGATTATGCTTACCATACAGAAGCGATGGATAGAGCTATGGAAGGCGGAATTGATGATGTTGGACTTGGCGTATTGTATGGATTAAATATGTACAGATATGATTTTGTTGGCCTATTAATGCATGCAGAGCATTTAGAAGCGGCTATGGGGGTTGGACCACATACTATAAGTGTGCCAAGAATAAGGCCAGCTGATGATATAAATCCAGATGAATTTACTAATGCAATTTCAGATGAGATATTTGCTAAAATAGTTGCAGTACTTAGAATTACAGTTCCATATACGGGCCTTATTGTTTCAACAAGAGAATCTCAAAAAACAAGAGAAAAAGTACTTGAATTAGGAGTTTCTCAAATAAGTGGAGGATCATCTACAAGTGTTGGAGGATATGCGGAAAAAGAAAAGGAAGAAGAGAATTCAGCCCAATTTGATGTAAGTGATACTAGAACTTTAGATGAAATAGTAAATTGGCTGCTTGAAAAGGGACATATCCCAAGTTTCTGCACTGCTTGCTACAGAGAAGGAAGAACTGGTGATAGATTTATGCAGCTTGTAAAGTCAGGGCAAATAGCAAACTGTTGTCAGCCTAATGCACTTATGACTTTAAAAGAGTACTTAGAGGATTATGCTTCGGAAGATACAAAGAAAAAAGGCGAAGAAGTAATTAAAAATGAAATCCCTAATATTCCAAATGAAAAAGTTAAAAAGATTGTAATAGAAAATCTTGAAAATTTAAATGAAGGAAAACGTGATTTTAGATTCTAATTTAGAATTTACTTATCTTAATAAAGACAAGATTATTATAATAATTAGCTAAGAGATTGATTCGTTTTTACATAATCACAAGAGTTATGCAAAAATGAATACAATCTCTTTCTTTTTAATTTTATTCATATTCTTAATTTGTATAATACTATCAGGTATGCGAAATCCAGTACAATTATATATTGACAAATATATAAACTAAACACCAAAATATTAAGTAGAGTATTATTAAGTTACAATTTATATATAATTTATTCAGGTATATTATGAATTGATTTACACGTATTAATATATATAATATAATGAAATTATATATATTATTCGATTTAATTTTAATAAATGAAAAGTGCTTTTGGAGAAAATAGGCTAAATAATATTTAGTTTATAAAGTTAAATTACTAGGGAGAAGGTTGACAGAAATGAGCTTAAGAAAAAGTGTAAAGCTAAAAATAATCTTATCATTTTTAACTGTCGCAGTAGTTATCTGGATAGTTGGAAGTGTTGGATGTTTATCATTAAAAAAGGTAAATATTAGTGCTGAGGGAATGTATAGTAATAATTTACAAAGTGTTAGACAAAACTTATCTATAAAAGCAAATATGTCTGAAATCAAAGCGCAGATTTTAACTATAATGTATGAAGATGATAAAGCAAAAGTAGAACAGGCGAAGAAAACTGTTAATATATTGGTAGAAGAAGATAATAAGTATATAGAGGAATATGGAAAATTGGCGTCGACACCTGAGGAAGAGAGTGCTCTTTCACAATTTAAAAGTAATGTGGCCAAATACAGAGCAGCTAGAGACGGGATAATAAGGGCTGTAGATATTGATGATTTTAAAGAAGCCCAAAATCAATTTGTTGCAATGCAGCCAATAGAAGATGAGATGATGAATAGCCTTGATAAAATTATAGGGATAAATTTGACGGCGGCAGATGTAGCTAATAATGATATTTATTTAATATATCAAAATTCTAATACAACTATGACAATATTAACAATAGCAGGATTTGCAATTGCAATAGTACTTGGAATGTTTATATCAAAGAATATAACTGTGCCCCTTAATAAAATGAAGGAATATGCAGAAAGATTAGCTAAATATGATTTTTCAATGCCAATAATGATTGCTAGAAAAGACGAATTTGGACAAACCGGTATTTCTTTAAATAAAGCTCAAGAAAATGTAAATATATTAGTTAAGGAAATTATGGAAAATTCACAGGATATAAGTGCATCAAGTGAAGAACTTTCAGCTACGGCAGAAGAATTAGCGTCTAAAGCTGTAAGTATAGATGGAGCTATAAATAAAATTGCAGCAGGTATGCAGGAATCAAGTGCGGCATCAGAAGAAATGAGTGCATCAGTGGAAGAAATAAACGCAAGTATAGTTGAACTTTCAGAAAGAGCAGTGGAAGGCAGTGGCAATGCCAATAAATCTAAGGAAAAAGCCACTGAGGTTCAGATAGAGAGTAATAAGGCTTTACAACAAACAAAAGAATTATATGCTGAAAAAGAAAATAAGATGTTGCAAGTTATTGAAAATGGAAAAGTAGTAGATAGCATTAAAATCATGGCTGATACTATAGGTGGGATAGCAGAGCAAACTAATTTATTGGCCTTAAACGCTGCTATCGAGGCAGCTAGGGCAGGAGAACAAGGTAAAGGGTTTGCCGTTGTTGCTGAAGAAGTAAGAAAACTGGCAGAACAATCATCGCAAGCAGTTACTGCTATTCAAGAAACAATTGCAAAAGTTCAGGATGCGTTTAATAATAGTATTGACACTGGAAATGATATATTAAGATTTATAAATAATGAAGTTAATGAGCAATTTAATGCTTATAAGGAAACCGGAAATCAATATTATAATGATTCTAGCTTTGTTAGCATAATGTCAGAAGAAATAGCATCTATGTCAGAAGAAATTACGGCAACCATAGGGCAAGTTAGTGAAGTTGTACAGGAAGTTGCTGTTACAGCGCAAAAATCTAATGAACAAGTAGATACTATAAAAGAAAGTATGGATGAGACGACTAAGGGAATAGAGCAAGTGGCAGAAACAGCACATGCTCAAGCGGAACTTGCGCAAAGGCTTAATGAAATGGTACAGAAGTTTAAAGTTTAATAATAAAGATAACTTGAAGTATGAAGTTATCTTTTAAAATAAATATATAAAATTATTAAAGAAAGTATAATTATTGAATATTGTGCTTTTTTAATTAAGAAAAACGTGATTTTTAGAGTTCATATTTTCATATGAACATAAATATAGTTAAATGAATTCGAGACATATTTAGTTCTAAATATGTCTCGAATTCATTTAACTATATTTATGAAATTATACCATTTCGCTTTTGCCCTCAAGTTTAGCATACATTCTGTCCTGCTGTTTTGTAGTGAATTGAAAGTATATTTCTGTATTAGATACGGATTTATGTCCAAGCCACCATTGCAGTTCTTTAATATCCATATCGCATTCTGCAAGATGTACGGCTGTAGTGTGTTTTATAGCATGAAAATGATGTTTTGACCTGTCTTCTATTTGAGCCAATGAACAGTATTTTTTAGTAAGATAATCTAGTGTTTGTCGTGAGATTGGATTATCTTTTTGACTTTTAAAAATAGTTTGTGATTCAGACTTAATATTGGATTCATCTATATATTTATCTAAGGCGTTTTTTGTTCTTTTATCAAGTCTTATAGTATTATTTTTACTACCTTTTAATCTTTGGCAGTATATTTCTCCTTTAGGAGTATTGTAATTTTCTAATTTTAATAATGAAATTTCGGAAGCTCTAAGGCCACATCTATAAGCTAATCTAAATATTGCTAAATCACGTGTTGAATGTAGACTACCAGAAGTTTCTATTGCATTAAATAATGATATTGCTTCCTTTTGTGTTAAATATTTTATTTTAGTTTCGTTAGATGATCTCATTTATATTCCCCTTTGAAAAACAATAATACATTATAAATATTTTGTCCAATTTTATTATAATATACATTGCAAGATATGTAAATAATGTATAAAAAAGCGGAACTCGAATGTATGTTGTTAAATAAAGTCATATTTTAACGCTAAAAATGAGTGTAAATATGTCAGTTATGGTTAAAAGAGGTGAAAATCAAGTAGTTAAATTATACAAAATATTTATTATGTTCCAATAATTATTATAGTTGATTAATATAGAGAATCAAGAGGAAAAAAATTACATCAAACGTAGTCTGTTTTACTATTGTGAAATAAATAATATAAGTAAAATGAGGTGATGATTTTAGAACAGCGTACGTGATAATCTTAAATTAAAAGAGGAATTTATTTATGAATAGGGTCAAAGTATTAAATTTAAACAAACAGTATGGTTTTGAGCGAAATAAGGAAATCCTTTGTAAAACAAAAGGGAGAATAAATAATGAAAAAAGTAATGTAGAGATAAAATATATTAACATGCTTAATAAATATGATGTACTTACCAAGCTTCCAAATAGCATGTATTTTTTTGAGAAGCTTAATTTAGCGTTAGAGAAGAATAAAATCAACCACAAAAAAGGAGCAGTTATCTACATTGATATTGATAATTGTAAAGTTATTAACGACAATTGGGGGTACAATGTAGGTGACGCAATCTTAAAGCTATTTTCTGAATTACTTTATAATTGCATTGGAAAAGAATCGGATTTAGCAAGACTAAATGGTGATGAGTTCGCGATTATAGTTTATGAATACAATTCAGAATTAGAAATAGAGAACTTATGCCGAAGAATTTATAGAGAGTTAAAGAAGCCATTTAAAATACTCAATGAAAAAATACAGATTACTGTAAGCATGGGAATAGCAATATTTCCAAATAATAGTTTGAATGCTGATGAACTGCTAAAATTCTGCGATTTTGCAATGTACAAGTCCAAAAATATGGGAAAGTCTACGTATACTTTTTTTAGTAATGAAACATTAGATAGTTATTATAGAGAAGTATTAATAAAGAATGAATTAGAAAATGCAATTAATAAAGGAGAATTAGATATTTTTTACCAACCACAAATTAACATAGTAAGCAATGAGATCATAGGGATAGAAGCACTCTTAAGGTGGAATAGTAAAAAACTTGGATCTGTTTCACCAGCAGAGTTTATCCCTATTGCTGAAGAGACCGGATACATAATTAAAATTGGTGATTGGGTAATAGATAAAGCATTGGAACAAGCATCTAAATGGAGAGAGAAAGGTTATAAATTTAATAATATTTCCGTTAATATATCGCCAATTCAAATGAGAGAAATAGATTTTAAAGATACTTTACTAAACTATTGTTTTAAACATAATATTCATCCTAACTTATTTGAAATAGAGATAACAGAAGGAACTTTGATAGATGTCTGCAAAGAAAGAGTACAGGTCTTAGATGAACTTATGAATAGTGGGGTTAATATAGCAATTGACGATTTTGGAACAGGATACTCTTCACTAAGTTACTTAGTTGATATTCCAATTAACACACTAAAAATAGATAAAACATTTATTGACAATATTGAGAACTATAAAAATAAAGTTTTGATAAAAAATATTGTTAACTTATCTAAAGATTTGAAGTATAAGATAATTACTGAAGGTGTGGAAACACGAGAGCAGATGAAGTTATTATCTGAGTTAGGATGCAACATATTTCAAGGGTTTTATTTTAGTAAACCACTTCCGTGTCAGCAAATGGAGGTTTTGTTGAAAAATCACAATAACAATATAAAGCGATATAGATAACAATTTCAACTAAAGGAGGAAATATTAGATGAACTTATTTAACAAAGTTAAAACTAAACTAGTTTTATCATTTCTAGTAGTAGCTGTGATTATTGGGATAGTGGGTTTAGTTGGAGGAATTTCATTAGGAAAGGTACATAATAATGCTGAAAGCATGTATAGTAACAACTTACAAAGTATTAGACAAAACTTATCTATAAAATCAAATATGTCTGAAATTAAGTCACAAATATTAACTATAATGTATGAAAAGGATAAGAATATAGTATCAGAAGCAGAAAAAAAAATTGCTAAAATGGTAGAGGACGATAATAAATATATCGCTGAGTATGAAACTTTGGCTACTACAGAGGATGAAAAAAAGGTTTTTACAGAATTCAGAAATAATGTGACAAAATATAGAGATGTAAGGCAAAAAATAATTAATGCAGCTAAGTCCAACGATTTTAATGAGGCACAAAACCAATTTGCAAAATTTCAACCAATAGAAAATGAGATGATGAACAGTCTTGATAAAATTATAGAAGCAAATTTTAATTTAGCAGATGAAGCTAATAATAATATTGACTCAATATATGAAAATTCAAGCACAACTATCCTAATATTAACCATATTAGGATTCATAATTGCAATGATGCTTGGTGTGTATATGTCAAGGCATATAAATGCACCTCTTAATAAGATAAAGGAATATGCAGAAAGACTAGCTAAATATGATTTTTCAACCTCAATCATTATTACAAGGAAAGATGAATTCGGACAAACTGGTGTATCTCTAAATAAAGCACAAGAAAATGTAAATATATTAGTTAAAGAAATAATGGGGAATTCACAGGATATAAGTGCATCAAGTGAAGAGCTATCAGCTACAGCAGAAGAACTGGCGTCTAAAGCCGTAAGCATAGATGATGCTATAAACCAAATTGCAGCAGGTATGCAGGAATCAAGCGCGGCATCGGAAGAAATGAGTGCATCAGTAGAAGAAATTAATGCAAGTATTATTGAGCTTTCAGAAAGAGCTATGGAAGGCAGCGGTAGTGCAAATAAATCTAAGGAAAGAGCTACGCAGGTTCAGTTAAAGAGCAAGAATGCACTAGAACAAACAAAAGAGCTATACTCTGAAAAAGAAAATAAGATGCTGCAAGTTATTGAAAATGGAAAAGTTGTAGAAAGCATAAAAATTATGGCAGATACTATAGGTGGAATAGCTGAACAAACAAATTTATTAGCCTTAAACGCGGCTATTGAAGCTGCAAGAGCAGGAGAACAAGGTAAAGGCTTTGCGGTAGTTGCTGAAGAAGTAAGAAAACTAGCAGAACAGTCATCTCAGGCGGTAACTGCTATTCAAGAAACAATCGTAAAAGTTAGAGAGACGTTCAATAATAGTATTGATACTGGAAATGATATCTTAAGATTTATAAATAATGAAGTTAACGAGCAATTTAATGCTTATAGAGAGACTGGAAGCCAATACTATAGTGATTCAAACTTTGTGAGCACTATGTCTGAAGAGATTGCATCTATGTCAGAAGAAATAACAGCGACTGTGGGGCAAGTTAGTGAAGTTGTACAAGAAGTTGCTACCGCAGCACAAAAATCTAACGAGCAAGCAGATAAAATAAAGGAAAGTATGGATGAAGCTACTAGGGCAATAGGACAGGTGGCAGAGACAGCTCATAGCCAGGCTGAGCTCGCGCAAAGACTTAATGAAATGGTACAAAAATTTAAAATATAAAGAATAAATTAAGAATAATGGTTAGAGATTTATATAGAGTTACTGAAGAAAGTATGAGCTTCTTGGCTTATGCTTTCTTCTAGGTTTTTAGAATATTTTAATAATTAATTGCTGGATAAAGAGAGGTTATTGGGATGTTTAATTTTAAGGAATTGATAAATATTGCTTCTATAAGAAAAATTGCTGAAAATATTTACGCAGTTGCAGGAATTCCAATAGGTATAATTGGGATAGATGGAAATATTGAAGTTGCAGTAGGATGGCAGGATATATGCACTAAATATCATATGGCACATAAAATAACTTGTAAAAATTGTGCTATTAGTAACGACTATATTAGATCACACATTAATAAAAATGATCATATAGCTTATAAATGTTTGAATAATATGTGGGATATAGCAATACCTATTATTTTATCAGATGTACATATAGCAACACTTTTCTTTGGACAATTTTTTTACGATGATGAAGTTATAAATAAAGAATATTTTCGCAAACAAGCACAAAAATACGGATTTAACGAAGAAGAATACCTAGATGCACTGAGTAGAGTTCCAACTTTTTCAAGAGAAAAAGTTGAACATATAATTGAGTATTATAAAGGACTAATTATGACTATGGTTGAAAGTGGGATGAGGCAACTAGAGTACGAAAATTCTCAAAAAAAGCTTCAAAAGAGTAAGAAATATTTAGATACAATATTTAATTTAGTTAATGATGCAATATATATTGGTGATTTAAATGGAAATATATTAGATGTAAATGAAACTGCTGTATCTATGTCTAGCTACAGCAAAGAAGAATTGCTAAATATAAATGTGGGACAAATTATTTGTTTTCAAGAGTTATGTAATTATGCTAATGTAAGTGAGATAGTTGCTGAGGTTAAGAAATTAGATAAATTGATTTTAGAAGTAATTTGTAGAAGAAAAGATGGCAGCAAATTGTGGGTAGAAGCAAGCGTTAGAGTAATAAATATAGATGGAGATGAGAGGATTTTAGGAACTGTTCGCAATATTACAGAAAGAAAGCAAGCAGAATTGACATTAAAAAATGAAGCTATAGAGCTTGAGAGAATAAGAACAGAATTTTTTGCGAATATTTCTCATGAATTAAAAACACCATTAAATCTCTTGCTTTGTACAACAAAAGTTATTAATATGAATGTACAAGAAAAAGTGATCAATAAGGAGAAAATAACCAATAATCTTAATATTCAAACTCAAAATTGTTATAGATTAATAAGATTAATTAATAATCTTATTGATTTTACGAAGTTGGATTCAGGGTTTCTTGAGATTAATATGGTAAATTGCAATATTATAAATGTAATAGAAGAAATAGTTCTATCTGTAGCAGAATATACGGAGTGTAATAACATAAATATCACATTTGATACTAATATAGAGGAAAAGGTAATAGCCTGTGATTTAGATAAAGTTGAAAGGATAATGCTTAATATTCTATCAAATGCTACAAAATTTACAGAACCTGGTGGGAGTATATTTGTACGTATAAAGGATGGTAAAGAATATATAACAATCTCAGTTGAAGATACTGGAATAGGTATACCACAAGATAAGGTAGACATAATATTTGACAGGTTTAGGCAGGTAGATAAATCATTTACAAGAAATCAGGAGGGAAGTGGAATAGGATTATCTCTTGCAAAATCATTATTAGAGATGCAAGGAGGTAGCATTTCGGCCGAAAGTAAGTACGGGATTGGAACTAAATTTATTTTGAAATTTCCAGTTAATGTTGTAGATAGTAGTAATAGTAGAGAAAATTTAAAATTAATTGATAATAATTTAAGTAATTATATTGAAAAGATAAGAATTGAATTTTCAGATATATATGCAAATTAGTAGAGAAAATAATACTGTTTGATTTTTTTAAGGAATGTAGATAGATTTGTGTAAAACAAATCTACTACATTCTTTTTTTGTATTGTTTGATGGTAGATTTGGAATAATATACTTAAAAATAATAAGGGAGGATTCCAAATGAAAGTACCGGATATT
>NZ_MZGT01000083.1 GCF_002029255.1 Clostridium chromiireducens | reverse complement strand
ATCTATAAATATTTATATATATTCATATTTTTATTGTTTTATAGTTATATTTTTTTATATATAAATATTTATATTGTTATCTATTTAAATATTTATATTGCTATCTACTTATATATTTAAATTGTTATCTATTTAAAATTTTTGCCGCCTCTAAAGCATGGTAAGTAATAATTATATCAGCTCCAGCTCTCTTAATAGAAGTTAAAGTTTCCATCATTACTTTTTCTTCATCAATAACTCCAAGCTTTCCAGCCGCCTTAATCATAGCATACTCTCCACTCACATTATATGCAACAAGAGGTAAGTTAAAATTTTCCCTGCAATCTCTAATTATATCTAGATATGAAAGAGCTGGCTTAACCATTATAAAATCTGCGCCCTCTTCTATATCCATTTGAGTTTCACGAATAGCTTCCATTCTATTTCCTGGATCCATTTGATATGTCTTTCTATCTCCGAATTGCGGTGCTGAGTTTGCAGCATCTCTAAATGGTCCATAATAAGCTGAGCAGTACTTAGCTGAATAGCTCATTATACTAACATTTTTAAAATTGCTCTTATCTAAAGCCTGCCTTAATGATTCAATTCTTCCATCCATCATGTCAGAAGGCGCTATAATATCTGCACCAGCTTTTGCATGAGATACTGCTATCTTATTTAAATATTGTAAAGTTTCATCATTATCTACATATTCATCATGAATTATTCCACAATGCCCATGAGAAGTATATTCACACATACATACATCAGTGATAATAAGTAAATCTTTATCAAGTTTCTTTATTTCTCTTATTGCTTGTTGAACAATTCCATCATCATTATAGCTTTCAGAACCACATTCATCTTTATGATCTGGTATTCCAAAAAGAAGTATTCCAGAAATATCTGCTTCTCTAACTTCCTCAACTACTTCAAACAATTTGTCTACCGAATAATGATAAACTCCAGGCAATGATGATATTTCATTTTTTATATTTTTTCCTTCAACAACGAAAATAGGATAAATAAAATCCTTTGAATCTAAAGTTATTTCTCTAACCATATCTCGAATGGCAGCATTAACTCTAAGTCTTCTACCTCTTTTAATCACAATAAATACCTCCATTTTTTATGAATATTGTGAAACACTCAAAGTGAGTCGTAACCAACCGAAATAGAATACATATATGTATTCTATTTCTTTGTTTTGCCATCACTTTAAGTATTTCACTAAAGCCTTCTTAAATATTTATGTCTTTTGTATTTTAAGCATATAAACTGTATAAGATATTGTAAATATACTCCATTAAAAGTATTGATAAACTAGGAAATATAAAAATACTTGTCTAAATGCGCTTTACTTTAAATTTACACTAAATCAGAAATGGAATATATGTTTTTGCGGAGTTTTCATCAGAAGAGTCTGCTGGCCATGATTCTTAGAATATAAGTTGTTCCAAATGTGCTTGTTCAAAGCTGTGTCTTTGAAGCAAGCACTTTGGGCACAACTTATATTCTTAGAATCATCCGGCAAACTCTTCAGAGAACCGGAGCAAACACATATATTCCATTTCGGTTTTTAGCTGTAAACTAAATTTTTCATGAGACTGTAAGTATTTTTATATTTCGGTTGTTACCTCATCACTTTAAGCTCTACACAACATTCTTAATGTGTGCAAAGAGCCACGATTTCTTTTAAAAATCCTTCTTCTGAGTGTTCCTTGCATACAAATGCTTTTATTCCTAATTTCTCTATAGGTTCATTTGTTTTTGGTCCTATAGCTATAACCTGTTTTTTCTTAATTTCTTCTATTCCAAGCATTTCTACCATATTTTCAACCGTTGATGGGCTTGTAAAAAACACCATATCAACTTCATCAAAAGATCTTTTGTTAACTATTGCTCCACAAACCGTATCATATATGTAGACTTTATCTACACTTACTCCACAATTTGTAAGCTCTTCATAAATATATTTCCTGCTTTTTGCTGAACATGGCAAAAGTAAAGTTTCGTTTTCCATTAAATGAGGCTTTAGTATACTTACTAACCCTTCTCCAACAAATTCTTTAGCTTTTGCAAAACAAATAATTCCCCTTTGCTTTAAAGCGCTTGCAGTTGCAGCTCCTATTGCAGAAACTTTTGCTTTAATTCTTCTTACATCATAGTCTTTTTTAATAAGATAATCAAAAAATATTTCAACACTATTTACTGATGTAAACACAATATGATTATAGTTTTCTATGTTGTCTATGTAATTATCTAAGTTTTCAGAAGTATTCTTTATTTCTATTGAATTAAAACTTGTAACTTCAGCACCTAGCTCAACCAACTTATTCTTTAAATTCTCAGATTGTCTTCGCGACCTTGTAATGCATATATTTTTTCCAAACAAAGGTTTATTTTCATACCAGTTTAATTCTTTACTTAGGTTTACAACCTCGCCAACAACAATTATACATGGAGATTGTAAATTAGCTTCCTTTACTTTTTGTGAAATGTTCTCTAAAGTTCCTATTACCTTTTTTTGTTTAGCTGAAGTTCCCCTCATCACCACTCCGCATGGAACATCTGAATTTTTTCCATTCTTAATGAGCTCACTCACTATATTATCTAAATTGCTTAATCCCATCATAAATACTAATGTGCCTTCTTCCTCCGCTAAAGCCTTGAAGTTTACATTTAAATCTTGTGCTGATTTACCTGTAACAACATGAAAGCTTTGGGCTATCTTTCTATGAGTTATTGGGATTCCTGCATAATTTAAAGCAGCAATAGGAGATGTCACTCCTGGTATCACCTCAAAATCTATATTTTCATGGACTAAAGCTAATACTTCCTCTCCACCTCTTCCAAAAACATATGGGTCTCCACCTTTAATTCTTCCAACTATATGTCCTTCCTTTGCAAGTTTAACTAAAAGCTCATTAATTTCTTCCTGTGTTTTTGAATGAGCTCCTGGTTCTTTTCCACAATAATAGACTTCACAGTTTTCATTCAAGTAATTCAATATATTATTTGAAACTAATCTATCATAAAGGACAGCTGTACATTTTTTTAATACCTTAACAGCTTTTAATGTTAATAATTCTTCGTCTCCAGGACCTGTTCCTATTATATATACTTTACTCATATTCCAATTCTCCTATATCTCTAATATCTTATTAGCTAATTTTCTTCCAAGTTCGATATGATCTTCTTTATTTCCTAAAATATCTTTTTTAACTATTCTTCCACCTATGTCATATATCCCAATCATATATAAATCATCACCCTGAATTTCCGAATATGCTCCAATAAGGCTGTGACAATCACCGTTTAGCATTCTCATAAAGGTTCTTTCAGCTTCAACCGTTAGTTTGGCGTTTGAATCTTCTAGCTTTTTAAAATACTTTTTAGCATCACTAGTTTTCAGGCATTCAATACCCAGTGCACCTTGAGCAACTGCCGGTATAAATACTTTAGGATCAAAATACTCTGTAATTATAGCTTCTTCATTTAGTCTTTTCAGTCCAGCAGAAGCTAGTATAATACCATCTAAATTCTGACTCTTCATTTTCTCCAATCTAGTTTGGACATTTCCTCTAATTGAAACTATCTCTAAATCATTTCTTAAAAGTTTTAGCTGACAAGCTCTTCTTATACTGCTAGTTCCAATAATTGCACCTTTTCTAAGTTCTTTAAACGGGATGTTATCTTTAGAGATCAATACATCTCTTATATCTTCTCTCTCTGTTATTGCTGCTATTTCAAATTCAGAACTCAACTCATAAGGTACATCCTTCATACTATGAACAGCGCCATCCGCTCTTTTTTCTAAAAGTGCAACTTCTATATCTTTTACAAATAACCCTTTACCTCCAATCTTAGCTAAAGAAACATCTAGCTTTCTATCCCCTTCGGTAACTATAAGTAGTTTTTCGCTATCTATATCAAATCTCTCTTTTAAACTTTTCATTATTATTTCTGTCTGAGTCTGTGCTAATTTACTTTTTCTTGTTGCAATAATCAAATTATTCATTAATCTTTAATACCTCCACGCGTGTTATGTACATTTGCTTTACAATTCAAGAAGATAATCTACAATTTCCTTTGGGAATTTTTCTCTTAATACATTTTCACCTTTTCCCTCATCAAAAAACTTTTTAAAATTATCATTACTAGTAAGTTCTATTATATCATTTTTATACTCTGGAAGTCTTTTTGCTTTATTGCGTATTATTCCAATAAATTTGATAAAGTCATCATACTCTTCAATTATATTTTTTATTTTGCTCGCAAGGATAATTGCCCCTTTGGGATTGCCTTGTTTAGTGTTTAAGGCAAACGTTATATTTTCTGTCTTCCTTTGGATTGGAACAACTCCCATTCCATCCTTAAAATTTGATGAATCTATATATATTTTATAATTTTCCTCACAATAATCTCGTATTTTTATTTTTAAAACCTCATCATTGACTGCTATAACTATTAAGTGCTTATCTCTTAAAAAATCATAACTAAATTCTTCATTTATAAGATTAAGGCTTTCTTTAAAAGAATTTGCAAGTTTAATTATTTCTTCATCAAACTCCTTTGAAAGTACTTCTACATAGCACTTATTATTTACAAAATGTTTTGTTTTTATTGTGCCAGCTTTTCCTCCTCCAATTATTCCAACCCTAACTTTTTTAGATATCAAGGAAATATATGAATATTCTATTCCTTCGTCATAAATATCTTTTCTATTATCTTTATCCATTCATCACCACATCCCTTTAAAGTTTCTTCTTTAATAACTTCAATGGCTCTATTTATGTAAAAGTCAGATGTACTTTTAATCAATTTGCGTGCTAAAGCAATATCTTTCTCACTATTGCTTTTATGTTCAAAAGTTTCTATTCTGTTTTGATAAACCTCATTACCTAAGGATTTTAGCCTCTTAATAGTAGGAGAAATACTTCTTAATTTAAGCCACTCTTTATATTCATTCATATACTTTGTCATAATATATCTATGCTCTTCCATTTTTTCTTTTCGAAGCTTTTTATTCTCATCATCTATACGACTTATAGTGTCAATATTGTACACTTCTGTCCTTTCAATTAATGCGACTTCCTTTTCAACATCTCTAGGGACTGATAAATCATATATTACGAGTCTATCTCCACCTTCATTAATATCATCTCTTTTTACAACAGGGTGTGGTGCTGACGTACAGCTTATAATGCATTCAACTTCATCAATATATTGATTCTTTTCTTCGAAGCTAATTACTTTGACTCTTTCGTCATGAATCTCATCACTTATTTTACTGTTCCTCACAATCAAATACACAACATCTATATTATTAGATATTAGGTATTTCATGACAAGCTGCCCTACTTCCCCATAGCCTAAAAGCATAAATCTACTGCATCCATGAGTAATAGCTTCATTCACTACAATCGAAGCTGATGATACCGGAATTTCATATAATTTAGCTTCTTTTCTAAATCTTTTTCCGCAAGTAACTGCTTCTTGAAATAACCTGTGTAATTCTTGAGAAACAGCCTTTATACTTAAAGCTTCTTCATAAGCATCTTTAATTTGTCCTAAAATTTGATCTTCTCCTAATATTTTCGAATGAAATCCAGCGCATACTTCAAACAAATGCCTATATACGTCTTCATCACTAGTTATAAAAATATAACTCCTATATTCATAATCCCAATTAAAAGTATCAAAAATCTTTTTTAATAATTCTTCTTTATTAAAAGAAGCATTAAAATAAATTTCTGTTCTATTACATGTTGCTAAAATCACTACCTCATTTAAATCCTTAAGCAGCTCATTCATATATTCCCTATGTTTTTTAGGTTTTATTATAAACTTCTCTCTAATCTCCAGAGGAGTATTTTTTCTAATCCCCAATAAGCCTATCACGTATTGTCACCTCACAAGTTTCCTTCTACTTTATCCTAATAATATTTTAATATATACTATTATTACACAAAAAACATCTAATTCAAAATTAATTCTTAAAAAGTATAGTTTTTTATTCTCTGACATATTATTGACACATTGGGATATTATAATAAAAACATAAAGTAGTTAATTATTATTTACCCCTTATTAAATGATAAAGTCATTTAACTAAAAATGACAAAACCTAAGTACGAGAACCCCTAATCTCAGTGCTTAGGTTTTTTTATTTCCAAAAATTTCTAATTTTATGTTACACTAAAGGTATTGTTAACAACTGAAAGATAAGAATACTTGCAGTCTTATGAATTTTTAAGTTTACTGCTAAATAACCGAAATGGAATATATGTGTTTACTCCGGTTCCTTGAAGATTTTACTGGATGATTCTAAGAATATAAGTTGTACCCAAAGTGCTTGCTTCAAAGACTTTGCTTTGAACAAGCACATTTGGAACAACTTATATTCTAAGAATCATAGCCAGCAAAATCTTCTAATGAACGCTTCGTAAAAACATATATTCCATTTCTTTATTTATCAGAAACTTAAAGTAAGACTATATTCATGCAAGTATTTTTATATTTCTGTGACAGCAATACCTTTAATGATGAACTACTATGATCCGTTTTTCTAAAATAGTTATTGGTAAAAAGCCTAAAGTGATAGCAAAACAAAGAAAGAGAATACATATATGTGAAGCAGGCATTGAAAAATAAGCTCTGAAATATCTTAATGGGAAGTTGTTCCACCTTTTGCTTGTCCTGTGCTTGTCACAGGAACATGCAGAAGTGGTGCAACTTTCTATTTAGATATTCCTAGCGAAATTTTTCACAGCCCTGCGGAACATATATGTATTCTATTTCGGTTGTTCATTGCCTCACTTTAAGTTCTTCGCAATACCTTTAAGTATGTATTAATTAACATTAATTGGTTATACTCTTATAATGTAACATTAATTTAAGAGGTGAATATAATTATGCGAATACCAAAACATATAGGTATTATTCCTGATGGCAATAGACGTTGGGCTTTATCGAATTCATTGAGTAAAGATAGGGGCTATGATCATGGAATAAATCCAGGACTTGAAGTTTTTAAATTGTGCCAGAAGGAAAATGTACAGGAAGTAACCTTTTATGGATTTACAATAGATAATACAAAACGTCCAAGTGAACAAAAAATCGCTTTTACAAAAGCTTGTATTGATTCCGTTATGCTTTTAACTAAAGAAAATTGTGAAATATTAGTCTTAGGAAATACAGACTCAAACTGCTTTCCGGAGGAATTAATACCTTTTACAACAAGGAAAAAATTTGGTACTGGCGGAATCAAGGCAAATTTTCTAATTAATTATGGTTGGGAATGGGATTTAAATTTATTAAAACATAGTGATGCTTCTAAGAAACATATCCAACCATATTTGCATTCAAAGGATATATCAAGAATTGATCTTATTATAAGATGGGGTGGAAGAAGACGATTAAGTGGTTTATTACCAGTTCAATCTGTTTATTCAGATTTTTATATTTTAGATAATTATTGGCCTGATTTTAAAAAACAAGATTTTTATGATGCACTTTCTTGGTATGACGAACAAGATGTAACTTTAGGTGGTTAATATAATGTTCAAATAAATAGATTGGTAAAATTCCAATCTATTTATTATTTTTTGGAGATTTCTATACTAACTTGCAACCAGTAAATTTTTACGAATTATCTTTGTACTTTGTAATTAATTATAAATCTGCTATCATAATATTATGATTAAGGACATGCTCAGTCATAGAGATTACAAAAGTAAGCAAGGAGGAAACATAATATTATGATTAAATATGTTTTAATATATTTACTGATTATTAATTTAGGAGGCTTTTTAATTATGCTAATAGATAAACAAAGAGCTGTCCATAAGGAATGGAGAATATCTGAGAAAACTCTTATGAGCATTTCTATTTTAGGTGGCTCCATTGGTATGCTGATTGGAATGTCTACCTTTAGACATAAAACAAAGCACAAGAAGTTTACAATTGGAATTCCACTTATACTTCTTATTCAAATTTCTCTAAGCATATTATATTTAAAATATTAAACAATTCATGTGTTAATATTAGAAGTATTTTCTCAATTGAAATCTTTATTATCTAATAAATTTCCATGATATTTTCCTAATGTTAACACTGAAAAAATTGAACCTAAGAGTGCTAAAACCATATCCCACTGAGTATCCCAAACATCTCCCTGTGTTCCTAAAAAAGCGGTCGCGCTTTCGCCAGTAATTCTTGCCACAGCGAATTCCACTATTTCATATGAAGCACTTATTGCAAGGCAAATTGATATTGTAATAAAATTTACCCATGCATTATTTTTAACAATTTTATTCTTCATAAGAATTTCTCTAATAACTATTGCTGGTATAAACCCTTGTGCAAAATGCCCTAGCCTATCGTAATAATTTCTACTTAATTCAAAAGTATCCTTTATCCAGTTAAATAAAGGCATTTCTGCATAAGTATAATGACCGCCTACTATTAATATAACTGCATGAAACCAAACCAGAATATAAACTAAGTTAGTAAACATGAATTTATTATAAGTAAGCACTAAAGCCGTAATTCCTATTATTGCTGGAAAGACTTCTAAAAACCATGTAAATCTATCATACGGATTTATTCCTGAAATAATTAAGATAATAATTATACTAATCAGCAACATTAAATGAACTTTTTTTCCTTTCATTAGTATCCTCCTCAACTATGACTTCTGCAAAACTGATATGAAAAGAGCGAGCACTTTATTCTTTTTATAATCTAATCATAAAATACTCGCTCTTTTATTATATTATTAAATATATACATATAATAATATTTACATACAAATTTTTTAAAGTGTATTAAGATCAAAAGGTGTATTTTGGTATACACAATAATTTAACCAGTTTCCAAAAACTATGCTAGCAGGTCCTCTCCATATATAGAGTGGTTTTTGATTTACATCATCATTTCTAAAATAGTTTTTAGGTATGGCTATTTCATCGCCTTTTTCCTTATCTCTTATATACTCGTCCATTAATGTATTTCTATCATATTCCATATGTCCAGTTACAAATACATTTCTTCTATCTTTTGTAGCTACAATAAATATGCCAGCTTCTTCAGATTCAGATAAGATTTCAAGTTCTGGAACCCTTTCTATATCTTCACGCTTAACTTCAGTATGTCTAGAATGAGGCGCATAAAACACATCATCTAATCCTCTCGTTAAATCCGCTTTCTCATCATTTACCCAGTGTGAAAATACTCCAAACATTTTTTCTTTAAGCATATATTTAGGTATGTTATAGTGATAATACAAACCTGCCTGAGCTCCCCAGCAAATGTAGAATGTTGAAAATACGTGCGTTTTACTCCATTCCATTATTTCTGTTAGTTCCTTCCAATATGTAACCTCCTCGAAAGACATTTGTTCAACCGGAGCTCCAGTTATTAGAAGACCGTCAAATTTTTCGTGCTTTATATCATCAAAATAACTGTAAAACTTGTCTAAATGTTCTGATGGTGTATTCTGAGAAGTATAACTCTTAGTTTGAATTAGTTTTATTTCTACTTGTAATGGTGTATTAGATAAATATCTTAATAATTGATTTTCTGTCACTATTTTTTTAGGCATTAAATTAAGAATTGCAATTTTTAATGGCCTTATATCTTGATTATTAGCCCTCTCTTCATTCATTATGAATATATTTTCATTAGATAAAACCTGAAATGCTGGTAATTCTATTGGAATTTTTATTGGCATCCTTTAATTCCCCCCAATTTTAGTATTTCTTCTTTGAAATAGTTATTAAATTTTTTGTGTATAATTATTATTATATCAAAAATCTATACCTTATCAATAAAATATGACGAATATCTTTTCATCAAGTCTTTGAATTATATTTATGCTATACTAATTAATATATGTGAACAAAAGGAGGATACTTTAATGATAAAAAAAGAAAATGTTATGACAGGCTTTGTAGGTACTTATACTAAGAATAAGAGTAAAGGTATTTATACGTTTAATTTTAATATAGAATCTGGAAATATTGAAGAAGTAAATTTAGCTTATGAAATTGAAAATCCCACTTATTTGATCGCTGATAAAGAAAATCAGATTATTTATTCTACATGCAAAATCAATGAAAAAGCTGGTGTCTCTTCCTTCAAATATTTAAGTGAACAAACTGATCTTCATCTTATTAATAACAATCTTTCAGAGGAGAAACCTCCTTGTCATGTAAATATAGGCAACAACAAGCAAATGCTGATCTCATCAAACTACCACGAAAACAAGATGATAGTTTATAAAACTCAAGATGGCTTAATATTAAATTCTCCTATGATTGGAAGCCACAGTGGATCTAGCATGAACCCTTCAAGACAAGAAAAACCTCATATTCATTGTTCCATGTTTACTGCAGATGAAAAATATATTTTATCGATTGATTTAGGTATTGATAAAATGATGGTTTATACATTAGAAGAAAATAACCTTATTCAAAGGGATGATATTAGTTTCTCTTTCCCTGCCGGAAGTGGTCCAAGGCATCTAACTTATTTAAAAACAGCACCTTTTTATTATGTTCTGAGCGAATTAACTTCTGAAATTTTTGTTTTTAAATATACTCCAACCTCTAAAGTCCCTTTTGATAATATTCAAACACTAAGCAGCCTACATCAGAAATATAAAGGCGAAAAATCTGGTGCTGCAATACGTATTCATGAGAATAATAAGTTCTTATATACCTCAGACAGAGGTAATAATTCCTTAAGTTTATTTATAATAAACGAATTAGATGGAACTTTAACTTTTGTAGATAGTTTCTCTTGTGAAGGAATCTCTCCAAGAGACTTTCAGATAGATCCTACAGGTAGATTTTTGCTTTGTGCCAATGAAAATACTGATAATATTTCTATCTTTTCTATTGATCCGTCATTAGGAACTTTGGCATTTGTTAACTCTTGTTCTATTCCAACACCTACATGTATAGAATTTATTTAAAAAATATTGAGATGGGTATCAATGATATCCATCTTTTTGTATATAAGCAAACAAAAATTTTGTTGTTTTAAAAAATAAATTCCATATAATAATAATATTTATTTATCATAAGTTTATCCTATATATAATACTATATTTAATAAGAATATTTATTTTTAGTTAAACCTTTTCTGACTTTGACAAAATTAACTATATTAAATTATAATAAGAAAATATATTTTTGCGGATATTCCTATACATATCTAATTATAACTGCAGAAAAGGAGGACATTATTTTGGATAAACAAACATTAATAAATCATATCAAAGCATCAAACAAAAGTATAAAGTGTGATTTAGTGATAAAAAACGTAACTATTATTGACGTTTTTAATAAAGATAAATTTGTAGATAGTGTTGGTGTTAAAGATGGCTATATAGTTGGTATTGGAGACTACGATGGATATCAAGTTATAGATGGCACAAATAAATATATTTGTCCCGGACTTATCGATTCACATTGTCATATAGAATCAAGTTTAGTTCCCCCAAGCGAATATTATAAACTAGCCTTATTAAATGGGATTACTTCTGTAATTACAGACCCTCATGAAATCTCAAATGTTATGGGAACTGATGGTATAAACTTTATGCTCGATTCGTCAAAAGAAATTCCTTTTGATGTATACTTTATGCTTCCTTCTTGTGTTCCTGGTACTAGTTTCGAGAGTTCTGGCGCAACCTTGTTATCTAAAGATCTAAAAGACTTTTATTTAAATGATAAAGTTTTAGGTTTGGCTGAAGTTATGGATTATCCGGCAGTATCAGATTGCAAAGATAATATGGTTGATAAACTTTTAGATGCTATAAATTGTAATAAAGTTATCGATGGACATAGTGCAGGCTTTAATTCTATGATGACAAATACCTATAGAAGTGCCAATATTCTAACTGATCATGAATGTAATAACTCAGAAGAAGCTATAGACAAGGTCAGACGTGGAATGTATGTTTTAATTCGCGAAGGCAGTGTTGCTAAAAATTTAAAGGAATTACTACCAGCAGTTAATGAAGGAAATAGCAGTAGATTTTGCTTATGTACCGACGATAAACACATTGATGATATAGCTCATAATGGATCAATTAACAGTTCTATAGTTTATGCAGTACAAACTGGCTTAAAACCTGAAACAGCTATTCAAATGGCAACTATTAATCCTTCTAATTTATACAGGCTTAATAATAAAGGAGCAATTGCACCTGGATATATTGCTGATTTTATTATACTAGATGATTTAGAGGAATTTAATATATCCAGCGTATACAAAGATGGTAAACTAGTTGTGAATGATAATAAATTGATTAATATAAAAACTGCAGTATCACCTTCTAGCATTATTTATAAAAACACTATAAACCTTCCTAAGTTAGATGAGAGCAGCTTTAATATCAGAATTAATAAAGATTATAGTAAACTTAATATTATCGAAATAATTCCAAATAAATTAGAGAGCATTCATTTAAAGCTTAATATTTCAGATATTGATTCATTAAAAAATAATAATTCTGAATCTTTTCACTGTTCACTTAGGGATGATTTAATAAAAATTGCTGTTATTGAAAGACATAAAGCATCAGGCAATATAGGACTTGGAATATTAAAAGGACTTGGAATTAAAGAAGGTGCTGTAGGAACTACAATTGCCCACGATTCACATAATCTGATTCTTGCTGGAACAAATGATAAAGATATGTTATTTTCTGCTAAGGAACTTGAAAAAATGCACGGTGGAATAATAGTGGTTAAAAACGAAAAAGTGCTTGCACATATTCAACTAGAAATTGGTGGTCTTATGACTAACAGAAAATATACAGAAATTGAAAATGAATTAGAAAAACTTCACTTAGCTATTAAACTAATAGCACCTGATATTAATTTCAATCCATTTTTAACACTCTCATTCTTATCATTGCCGGTAATTCCTGATTTAAAAATTACTGATAGGGGATTATTTGATGTTATTAATTTTAAATTTATAGATATTTGTGAATAATAATAATTACTACATTAAAATATAATACTAAAAAATAAGGCAGCATGTTTTTATTGTCATTCCAGGAATTCAAAAATTTTAATTCCTAAGAACTTTAATAAAAACATGCTGTTTATTTCTATATCTTTATGCTTGAAATTCGTATTTAACTTTTGTAATTACAATTGATATCTCTTTAATAAGTTCAACTTTTTCGTTTATTCTGCTAACCCTATTACTTTCAATTATCTTTAAAGTCGGCCTTAACGGAAAACCTGGCACTGTTTCTTCAACTATTGCAGTCTCCCCAGTGCTGATTTCTACGATAGTCCCTTTGGGATATGGAATTACTATCCTACAAAAAGTATTAACAATATTATAATCAAACATTGTCCCTGCATTTGACATCAGAAATTCTAAAACATCACTTGGAAACATTGCTCTTTTACTCGGTAAATCTGTTGATAAATTATCATAGATATTTGCAATGCTTACTATGTTACTTAGATCAACAATATTATCTTTGTCTAGCCCATCGGGATATCCATTTCCATCAGGTCTTTCATGATGTTGAAGAACTATAAGCTTACTTAAACTATTTATATTATAAGTGCTTGATAAATACTTATATCCAAGCCTTGGATGCTGCTTCACTATTTCTTTATCCTCATCACTTAAGTCACCTTGTTTGTCTAAAATTTCTTTTGGTAAAAGCGATTTACCAATATCATGGATTAAAGCTCCAATACAAAGAGCCTCTAATTTCTTTTTTGGTAATTGAAATGCTATACCTAATGTGAGTGAAATTACGGCAACATTTACACAATGTGAATAAGTATAATTATTCATACTTCGAATATCAACTAATGCAAGCATTACATCTTTACGATTTAGTATATCATCTATTATACTCACAGCCATTTTACCTATATTATAAAAATAACTTTGTTCCTGCCATGTATAATCACTTTCTCTATCCCGTACTGCGTTCTTTCCATTAAGTCTTCCAATATTAGAAAAGGCTTCTTTTATTGTTATAATTGCCTTTTGTCTCAATTCTGGTTTAATTATATCTTCAATTTCTTCATCACTATACTTATCAACAATATATATGGATAAAATATTTATTTGTTTAATTTTCGCAATTGTATTTTCTCTTAAAACTACTCCTGCTCTTAGTAATATCCTACCGTCTACATCATATAGGGATTTACCAAGCACTGTATTTGGTTTTACATTTTCAATCGGGACTAACCTCATAGCGTATATCCCCCCTAATTGCTATAGTATCTCCCATTCCCCTTATAATTATTTATTATGTGGCTCAATCCCTTATTATAGTTTATTTAAATAATATTTAGAATTTAAATTACTCTACTGATTCATTTAATATAATATAAATTTCTCTATTACAAGAGCTATTCCGTCTTCATCATTTGAAGAAGTAATAAATTCCGCAGCCTCTTTAACTTCATCAGTTGCATTACCCATCGCAACACCAAGTCCTGCATACTTAACCATAGATAAATCATTTCCTGCATCTCCACAAGCTATTATTTCCTCTTGTTTAATACCAAGATGCTCTCCAAGCCTTTTTAGTCCAAGACCTTTATCAACTTCTTTATTGGTAAATTCCAAGAAAAATGGAGCGCTTTTAAATACACTGTATTTTTCATATACTTCATTAGGCAATTTTTCTATTGCAGGATCTAGCATTTCCTGTGGATCTATCATCATAACCTTTATTATATCTTCATCATCATCAACTTCACTAAAATCCTTTATAGTAAAATCAATTCCGTTTAATGTAGCCTCATATTCAGTATATTGACTAGCTTTTGGAGCTATTAATCCTTCCTTAGCAGAAAAAGCATGTATATTAATATTAAGACTTTTACTTATTTCATATATATATTTTAAGTCAGAACCCTTTAAAGATACTTTAGACACAATTTCTCCAGTCTTTGTATTTTGAACTAAACCTCCATTGAAGCTAAGTACAAAATCATCTCCCTTTAATAAATCTAATTCTTCCAAATATCTAGTTAATCCAGCCAATGGTCTCCCTGATGCTAAAACTATCTTAACTCCTTTTTTCTCTGCCGCCTTTATTGCTGCTTCATTACTTTCTGATACTTTTTTATCACTTGTAAGTAATGTTCCATCCATATCTAATGCAATTAATTTGTACATATAAATCCTCCAATTGTGTAATTATTGTTTGCTATTCTTTTCTATAGTTTATCTCTATTTTCTACTTATTTCAATTAATTCAATTAATAAATTATTAATTTTTATTAATCATCTAAATTTGTAACTAATAAGATTTTTTTTTCATATTATGAATTATATCGAAAACTTATGAGGTAACATTTATGCTTGAATCTTTATTATTAGTATCTTCATTATGTATAGATTCCTTTGTTGCAAGTGTGGCTTATGGTACATCTAAAATTAAAATACCACCTTTATCAATGATAATAATAAATTTAGTATGTACTCTTACCCTTGCTTGTTCTTTATTTGTTGGATCTATATTTAAAAGCTTTCTTCCAAGTAACGTCCCTATTTATCTTGGATTTTCACTTTTAATGTTACTTGGAATATATAGACTATTCGAATTTATTTTTAAGTCATATATTACCAAATGTTCAAAATCTGATAAACCATTAACTTTTAAACTCTTTGATTTTCAATTTATATTGCAGGTATATGCCGATGAAATTAAAGCTGACTTTGATAAATCAAAATGCTTAAATGTTAAAGAATCTGTTTATTTAGCTTTAGCACTTTCTCTAGATAGTCTGGCTGTTGGATTTAGCTCTAGTTTATGTAGCATTAATTATATACAAGTTCTAATATTATGCTTTATCGTTGGAATGTTCTGCGTATCTCTTGGTGTATTTTTGGGAAGAAAATTTGCTCAAAAGTTACATTTTGAACTATCTTGGCTTTCAGGCGTACTATTAATACTATTGGCAATACTTCGAGTTTTAAAATAAATTCTTATGAAACTAGATATTATTTTAAAATACCCCTTTGTTACTTAGTAATTTAAAGCTAAAAATAAAATCATTAATTACTTATCGAGAATTTCGATACACAAGATCTCAAAATAAAGAGCACTCTTATTATTGGTGCATATGCCTTTATTAACTTGCATAGCACTTAATAAGAATGCTCTTTATTATTTAAAATAATACTTTATAAATTAACAAATCTATTAAATTGTTTATCTAATTCATCCAAATTAGACTCTAAAAATCTATGAAACGTTTCTTTCTCTAACCTATATGAAAATATTGGCGAATTTAAAAACTTCAAAAATTCTTCTGTTAACTCCATAATCTCTTCCTCTGGGACTTTATAAACTTCTCTGAGGACATCGAAGAAACTGCCACCTTGATGCTGCTTTAGCCTTATTTCAGCAGTATATGTTACGCTTGATAGTTTATCTCCGCCGAATACCTCTACCTGTTCTTGTATTGATCCATACCCTTTTTTCAACATATCAATATATTCATTTATAATTGCCTCTTTAGAGTTTCCTATATTTTTTCTTGCAATTATATTCTTTAAAACCTCATATGACTTTTCTTCTGATATCCAGAACGCTTGCTCAAGCACATCTGTCATTTTATAAAAGGTTTTCCCTTTTATATTTGCTCTTGCACGATCTTCTATATATTTTAATAATTTCTCTTCAGTAATTGTTAACATTTATCCTCACCTCTACCCCTAAAGCTTAATTATTTCCTTTAGCTTATTAATATCAATATTCTTTTCAAATAACTTTGATAACTTGTCGTATTCATTATCTTTATACTCATTAACTTTTTCAACAATTGTTTCTTCTGATATTTTTATATTACTATTTTCCTTAAGAGAAGCTATAAATGAACTTATAAACTCTTCTGATTCAAAAATCCCATGAAGATATGTTCCTGCAACCATTTTCTCGTTATCACATACCCCCACAATATTTCCATCCAAATCTTTCATAAACGGAAGTGACTTTTTGCCCACCTTACTTATTCCATTATGAATTTCATAACCAGTTATTGTACTGCCTTCTATAGATCTTATTAATTTAAGGTCACATAATATACTGGCTTTTGTCTGCTTTGTAATTTTTGATTCATTGAATCTTGTTTTTATATCTAAAAATCCAAAACCATCTTCCTGAGAAATATTTCCTTCTACACCCAATTTATCAAGAACTAAAGTACCAAGCATCTGGTATCCACCACATATACCGAACACCGGAGTACCCTTTTCTTTCAGTTCTATTATTTTATCAAATAATTTATTTTCCTTTATATATCGTAAATCTTCAATTGTATTTTTAGTACCTGGGATAATTATCAAATTCGGATTTTTTAACTCACTACGTTTTGAAACATATCTAACCGTTACACCTGGAATTCGTTCTAGAACATTAAAATCTGTGAAATTAGACATATGTAATAGTCTAATTACAACAATATCAAGAGTTCCTTCTTCCTCTTCGTTTCTAATTCTCTCAGTTACACTATCTTCATCTTCTATATCAAATTTTTCATAAGGCATTACTCCAAGAACAGGTATATTTATAATTTCCTCTAATTGCTTTATAGCCGGTTTAAATAAGTCTATATTACCTCTAAATTTATTTATTATTACACCTTTTATTCTCTCACGCTCTTCTTGCGATAACAATTGAATAGTCCCAACAATTGATGCAAAAACTCCACCTCTATCTATATCTGAGACCAAAATTACAGGCGCATTTGCTAATTCAGCCATAGCCATATTAGAAATATCACTATCTTTTAAATTTATCTCCGCACAACTTCCCGAACCTTCTAATACAATTACATCGTGTCCTTCACTTAATTTAGAGTATGCATCTTTTACTTGTACTTTTAAATTTTCATTTAATTCCCTATATTTATAAGGCTCAATTTTGCAATAAACTTTCCCATTTACTATTACTTGTGTATAATCGCCGCTAGGTTTTAATAATACTGGATTCATTAAAGCGTCTGGCTCTATTTTACATGCCTCTGCTTGTACAACTTGTGCTCTTCCCATCTCCAACCCATCTTTTGTCACATAGGAATTCAATGAAATATTTAATGCCTTAAAAGGAGCTACATCTAAACCCTGATTTTTCAAATATCTACATAGGGCTGTGGCTAAAGTACTTTTTCCAACAGAAGATGCTGTACCTAAAAACATTATACTTTTTTTATCCATTTATTTACCCCTCTCAAATTCATTTATAATACTTAATTGTCAATATTCAAATTTTAGTCTCCAATGTTTACTTGTGAAAATCAAATTCTAAATTATCGAGGCTAATTGTTCTCTAGTCTTTAAATTTTTATCGTTAAATATCCAAAGTCTCCAACTATTTCTTTATTAACTTTATCGAATTTGATACCATGTTTAAATATTGGACCATCAAACACTAATGTGTGATATTCTCCATTTTCTCCACTTGGATCACATCCTAATTTTTTTATTTCATTAACAACTTCTTTAGTTAGCTCTTCCCCAAGAAATTCTATTCCTAAGGCATTTAAATTTACTTTTTTAATCACAGCTTTGAAACCATAATCTATAAATTCATTTGTTAAACTTTCTCTATTTTCTTGCCACAAAGGAAATACGCCATTTATTTCTGCCGCATTACACCTGTCTAAACACCATTTTTTATGTGCTTCTATATCGATATCTCCAAATACACAAACTTCTGCGCCTTTATCTTTTGAAACTTTTAATGCTTTTTCAAATTCTTCTTCATAATTCTTATTACCACTACAATCTATTACTGTAAGTGGAATTTCTAATTCTTTAGAAACTTTCTCTAAAATATCCCTAGGTATTTTATGAAAGCAAGAATCATTTTGATTATCAAATGTAACTAATAATTCAATTACTTCATAGCCATTTTTAATCATTCTATATAAAGATAATATACTATCTTTACCACCACTAAATGATATTACAACTTTCCCTTTATTCATATTACTTACCTCTTTTTTTAATATTATTTAAGTTCAAATTCTCCACCTGATATTAATATTACTCTTTATTTAC
>NZ_MZGT01000082.1 GCF_002029255.1 Clostridium chromiireducens | reverse complement strand
AGAATATATTAAATAAACAAAATAATATGTTAATAGATAAAATAGTTAATATTATTTTTAAATATAAAGTTAGTAATCTTAGTTCGGAAGAGATAATTGAATTGATTAATTTCATATTTGATGAAAATATTTATACTAAAAGTATTGAATATTTTAATGAGTGGATGAAGGTTGAAAAAAATTTTAATCTTTTGAAAGAAAATATAGGAGATGATAAATTAGAAAAAATATATTTGAAATCTGATAAATTTATTGTGAAAGATAATAATAAAACTAAGAAAAATTTATTAGAATATGATTTAAGCAATGAAACCGAATTTGAATATCTATTTTACATTTGCAACAATATTGCCAATAAAGGGATAGATTATTGGTGTAGTCTAGTAGAAGAATTACTGAAAAGAAACAATTATGAAATATGGGAATATAATATGTTGTCACAGTTTATTGATCCTCGATTAAACGCTTTAGATGCAATTGATTGGAACAACTTAACTAATAAGGCGACTATATTGTATGCAGCTAAAAAGTATTTTTCTAGTTATAAGTCAAATGAGAAAGAAAAAACTTTACATGTTTGTAAGGCAGAACATGAGATACTTATTAGTATATTATTAGAAGAGGAACCGGAATTTTTTAAAAATATTGAAGAAAGTAAATTAGAAAATTGGATAATGAATATTTTTAAATTTGAACCAATTAATGAATATTTGCTTAAGGTTGTATATAATAAAATACCTGATGAATTTATTCGAGTAGCAACTATAAATATTGATAATGACTATATGGGATGTGGTTTGATAGAAGGCAATCTTAGTGTTTTTAAATATGTTTGGAATGAGCATATATCTGAGATATTATATAGTTATCTTATCTCAAATGAAATTAATGTTTATAAAAAGAAAGGTATCTTTAATTTTTTATATAATATGAAAGATAGGAAAGCAATACGGTATGCTGATAAAATTCTTAATAATGTTAATTGTGATGATTTGAAATTAAAACTATTTTTTCTTGGCACTTTTTTTACTAAAGGAAGAGATGATGTTTTTAGAATGATTCAAAATTGGGCTGAAACGTGTATAGGATTTACAGCTAAATTTATCAAAGTGCTAGGAGATGAAGAATATAATTTTAATTTTTTAAACCAATATTCACCTGAAGAAATTTCTAATTTATATATAAATTTTAATAATGAAAAAGATGTTTATATTAGTGATTTTATAAGTAGATTTGATGGTAGTTCATTTGAGAATTCAATTTCTGCAGAGATAGATTTTGATAGCAAGAAAGAAAGTTTACTTTATTATTTGGTTGATAATGGAAGTGATAAAGGAGGGGAAGCATTATATAATTTAAAACAATTATTTCCTAATGATAAGATGGTATTGGAAAAATGGCACAAGGAATCTGATAAGTATTTAAGTAACAGTTGGGAGTATATTGATATTAGATATTTAAAGGATACTGTAGCTAATGATAAATTAAATATAGCTAATTCAGAAAAAAAATATTCATATAAAAATTTACTCGAATCTGTTATTTACACATGTATTAAATTGCAAGGAACAAAAATATACACAAATAGGAAGGTATCAGAAAATGATAGAAATTCATTTATTGCTAATTTGTTAGAAGCCCAAGGATATAAAATTAAAGATCAGACACTTTGGGGAGATTCAAGTAATGGAAAACAAGCTGGAGAAGTAGATATTTTAATTACTGAGGAATCTGGAATTCCATTTTCGATAATTGAAGCACTTAATTTAACGGGTACAAATAGAAGTTATTTAAATAAGCATTTAGAGAAAATTTTCAAGTATGATGCTAATGGGCTTAAATTTAATTTTATAGTAGTATATTATTTAGGAACTAGTTTTCAGGATTTTTGGAAAAACTATCTTGAAGATGTTTCTAAGCCGTGGAGTAAGTTTAAAAATTTAGGAAGTCCATCAATTATTGAAAGTAAATATACTAACTTAAGAATTGGATTGACTAAGCACATAAGAAATAATGAGTCTACTAATTTATATCATATTTGCGTAGATATGAATGTGAATTAAAATATTCTTTATGATCAATTAGAAGCCCGATTATATTTTGTGTGAAAAAGTAATAAGCTAGGCCAAGCCTAGCTTTAAGCAAACATTCTACTAATCTTCTCATATTCATTCGTAAGCGTCAAAAAATCGACGAGTAGCGGCAGCATAAACTTAAGTGATAAAATAAACCCAACAGAAAAACTTATATTGAGAATGTAGAATAACTTGTGTAAATTGAATATTTGGTATGCTATATAACTGGAAATTTCATTTCCAGTTATATTTTTGTCTTTCTTTTGAAATACTAAAACTGGATAGCATTATATTTTTAGTTTGTGCCAAAAGAGATAATATATACATAATTTCATAAAAGGGACAAGCTATACTGCTAACGCTTCGTTGATTCTTTCTTTAAACATTATTTCAAATTTTAAAAGTGTAACCTCCCAGTTTGGAAGCGGTGAAGTCCATTTTTTCATAACCTGGTCTGTTGCTAAATACAATGACTTTCGTAATGAATCATCAGTTGGAAATACAGTTCTAATCTTAGTGAATTTTCTTAGCTGTCTATTAAAACCTTCAAGTGTATTTGTAGTATAAATCATCTTTCTAATTTCTTTAGTATAAGAAAAATATGTAGATAATTTATCCCAGTTTTCATACCATGAATCAATTACAGAATCATAAAGATTATCCCATTTTTTCTTCAATTCATCGAGCTGCGCTAGCGCAATTTCTTCTGTATCTGCTTTATAAACAAGCTTTAAATCTTTCATAAATTCTTTTCTGTTTTTATAAGAGACATATTTTATGGAATTTCTTATTTGATGTATTATACAATTTTGAATACATACCTTTGGAAAAACAGCTCTAATTGCGTCTGGTAAACCTCTTAAACCATCCATGCATGCAATTAAGATATCTCTAACACCACGATTATTTAAATCATTACACACACTTAACCAAAATTTTGCTCCTTCGGCTTCGCCTATCCAAATTCCCCAAATATATTTATAACCATTCATATCAACACCCATACAAATGTATGTTGCTTTGGAAACAATTCTATGTTCGTCTCTTACATTAAAATGAATAGCATCCATATATACTATAGGATATACTGGGTCTAACATTCTGTTTCGCCATTCTGCCGCTGCATCCATAACTTTATCTGTTATTTTTGATATCATTGATGGAGAGATATCTATACCATAGAGCTCTTCAAGTTCGGATTGAATGTCTCTTGGCTCAAACTCTGATTTCCTATCTCGTGGAATATCTATAGGTACCTCCCCGTAACTACTTCTAACATCTTTTTTAGAATATCCATTTCTATAGTTCTTTTCACTTTCGTTATCGGCTCTTTCATACTTCTCTCTGCCTAAATGTTCATCCATTTCGGCTTCAAGCAATTGTTGCATAACATCTTTTAATAGCTTTTGCATTAATCCGTTCTTACCTACAACATCATCCATACTTTTACACTTTTTAATTTCTTCTTGATAATCAATATCTGGCAATTTCATTTGGAATCCTCCCTTGTTATTTTAAAGTATATTATTCCAAATCTACCATTAAACAATACAAAAAAAGAATGTAGTAGATTTGTTTTACGCAAATCTAGCTACATTCCCTATTCTTTATATAAGCATAGGTTTGAATTGTATTATCTTTAAAGAATAGAAAGTCAATAAGTTCCTTTTCGTCTTCGTTTAAATTGTTAAGTGCTAATCTTAAATCAGTATAATCACATTCGCTGCAAAATAAATCATCTAATCCAATATCATTGGATGGTAAATCTTTTTCAATATCATCATGAAGACTTAGAGCTTCATTTCCTTCAGTAGAGCTTTTGGTTTTAGTTCTCTTAATAAAATCATTCATATTATTTTTAATTGCATTTGTAGCATAAGCAACAAATCTATGTTTTTCTAAATTATATAGTTCAAGACATTTAAAAAGAGTTTTATAACATTCATTATGCAAATCATGAATGTCATAACCATCAATAAAAGTTTTTTTAGAGATATTAATTATTAAAGGCCTAAATTCCTCTACTAACTTTTCTTTTGATAATTTATCTCCATTTTTGCATTTGTAAACTAATTCTTCAACATAATTAAAATCCATATAGACCTCCTATATTTATTAATAAATATTATTTTGGGTTATATAGCAGGTTATAAAAAAATAATCTCTATATTTAGTATATATGACAAAATAGCATATATCTCATGTGGGGGTGTATAAAATGAAAAAATTTATTATAGCAGTAGGTCATACTGCGAGTAGGAATATTGGATGTGGAGTTATTGATAGACTTGATGAAAGTAGTTGCAATAGGGAAATTGGAACTTTATTAGCGGAATACTTAAAGGAGAAAGGATATGGTGTTAATTTACTAAGAATTGATAAAAGTAATAGTTATACATTTGAAGATTGTTATATTAGAGCAAATGAAGCTAATGGAATTGCAAAGCATTCTGAAGTGGATATATATGTAGAAATTCATATTAACGCAGGGGGAGGGACTGGTCCAGAAGTCTGCGTTACAGGAAAATCAGAGGTAGCTAATCAATATTCAGCTAAAATATGTAATTCATTATCAAGTGAATTAAATTTGCCAAACAGAGGAGTAAAAAAAAGAAGTCTTATTGTCCTTAATAATACAGTAATGCCAGCAATTTTAGTTGAATGTTTGTTTGCCGATAGTAATGATGCAGAGGTTTATAATCCAGAAGTTATTGCAAGTGCTATTGTTAATGGACTAATTAGAGTTGATAATACAAATGATGGAGAATGGAAGCTAGGATGGAATAGAAATGATGCTGGCTGGTGGTATTGCAACGATATTAAAAATAAGTATTATTATACCTCACAAAATGGATGGAAAGAGATTGACGGAGAGTGGTATATTTTTGATTCAAGAGGCTATGCCCTTCAAAATTCTTGGTACTATAATGAAGAAATTAAATCTTGGTACTACCTAGATTCAAATTGCAAGATGGTTAGAGGAAGTAAAGAGAAACCACTATGGATTTGGATTGATAATGGATGCTATGCTTTTAATGAATACGGTCAGATGTATTGTGATTGTTTTACGCCTGATGGGTATAGGGTTGATAAGAATGGAGAGTGGTTAAAAATTTAATTTGTATGAGATATTGTAAAAATAATGTGATTTTATAAGGAAAATATAGGTAAATTAATAAAATATTGTAGTATAATAAGGATATGCTATTTATAGAAGATATAGCGTATCTTTATTATTTTGTGAAAAGTTGATAGGAATTAATATTGTGATTCTTATAATGTCTATAATGATAAGTTGATGACATTTGTAGAATTATTTAATAAACCATTATGAACATCTATTTAAATCACCATCTAAGATATAACATAAATATAAGATTATATTTACGAGGTGTAAAAAAATATATATTTTTATTATTTTATTGAGGTATAAAAAATGAAATTTAAACGAATAGAAAATTATTATGATGCAGAAGAAAAAGGGGTTGTTTACCTTATTTATAATCATTGGGATGATTACTCATACTGTACTACATTTACGTCCTATTATAAATATGATGATTCAGTTAATGCAGTAGAACTTGGAACAGTAAAAATAGGATGCATTTCATTATCTAGTAAAGTCGAATCAGGGAACTCAACTAATGGTTACTCATCGTATTCAATTAAAAAGTTAATTCCAACTGATGTATTTAATGAATTGCCAGATGATTTTTTTTCTTTAGGTCAAGAGATTGGATATTATAAAAGAGTCAACGAATTTTTTGAAGATGAAAGTACAGAATATTATGATGCATTGAAAGACTTGTCTTATAATTACAATAGATTTAAGGATTTATATGATGGAGTCGAATCATGCTTAAGAAATTCATTGATGAGAAATTTGTACATTTCTAATATAGAACAATTTAATAGAATTACAAAAGGAGAAGCAGAACTAACGAAATACTCGTTTGCTTTTAAATATAATGAGGAGCAAATTGATATTAATGTTATACCTAATTCGCTACCCCTAAGTAATATTCACATATTAATTGGTAGAAACGGTGTGGGTAAAACATGGCTTTTGCGTAATATTGCTTGTAAGTTACTTGAAAATAGTGGTATAAGTATTACTGAATTAGAAAAGTCAAAAAAATACCCAATAAGTGATGAATTTTCTATTGAGTGTCCTCAAAATAGTTTTGCAGGTATTATTGGCTTATCATTTAGTGTTTTTGATGATGCGCTGTCAATTGATATGATGAATGCTAAGAATAAGGATCAAAAATTAATTGATGAATTTAGAAAAAAATACCAATATATTGGTTCGGTAAGTAAAAATCAAAAAGATGGTAAGACAAAAATTAAGTCTGTTGATGATCTGTCAAATGAATTTCTTGAAGCTTTAAAGAAAATAAGCATAAGTAAAAATAAGGTAGAAACATATTTAGATACTTGTAGAAATTTAAATACTGATCCAATGTTTTATGATAATGGTTTTATTAAAATTTTAGAAACCTATTTTGAAAACAATAATAAAGAAGTTTCTTATTTATCAGAGGATAATGAAAGAACTATAAATGGAAAAAAAGCTACTAAGGAAGTTGAAGATAATTTTGGAAAACTAAGTTCTGGTCACATGATTATAATTCTTTCTTTAACATTATTAGCAGAATCAATACATGAAAAGACAATTGTTTTAATTGATGAACCAGAAACGCATTTACATCCACCTTTACTATCAACCTATATTAGGACACTTTCATATCTTCTAGTTAAGAAGAATGCTGTGGCACTAATAGCAACACACTCACCAATAGTATTGCAGGAAGTCCCCAAAGACTGTGTGAATAAAGTGGATAGAACAAAAAAAGATATGTATTTTTCAAGAATAAAAATAGAATCATTTGCTACGAGCACCGACTCGTTAACAAGGGAAGTTTTTGGACTTGAACTTATTAAAACTGGATTTTACCAATTGATTGAAAGAGAACTTGAGAGTGATTTTGAAAAAACTTTTAAGAAGTTTGATAATAATGTGGGCTATTTAGGACAAGTATTAATTCAAAGTCTAGTTAATAAGGCGGTGAAAGATAATGAAGAAAATTGATAAGCCTAGTATTACACAGGATGATATCTGTAATTCATTTAAGAATCTTGATTATAAAGATAGAATAATACAAAAATCAAATGAATATGATCAAAATATTTATGATGTTGAGGAATTTCTAAATGAAGAAAATGAATTCTCAAGAATAGATAATAAATTTGAACAATATATGAAAAACACGTATAGCAATAGATTTAGTAGCTCTAATAAAAGCTACAAAGATTCATATGAGATTTATCAAAAAATAAGGAGTTCAGTAGAAATTTGTCCATATTGCAATTATTTTACCAGGACAGTCAGGCAATTAGATCACTATCTGCCAAAGTCAATATTTCCATCATTTGCGATTACAGCTAATAATCTTGTTCCAATTTGCAAAGAATGTAATGAAGATAAAGACAACTATTATTCAACTAAAAGAGAAGGAATGCTTCTTCATCCATATTACGATGAAGTTGCTAATGATATATTACTATTTTTAAAGTGTAAAGTAATTGAAAATTTTAATATAGGATTTCAATTCTACATTGAAAAGCTAGAAGGATGGGATGAAGATACTTATAAAAGAGTTAAGCTTCACTTTGAAAAGCTAAAGTTGAATAAATTGTATCAAGGGGATTTTATTGCTGATTTTACAGATTTTATCGGATATATAGAGGAAATAAAGGAGATGTTTCCAGTTATGGATAAAAAAATGATAGAGAGATTAGTTGAAGGAAAAGTGAAATATTTTAAAAAACAGGGTAACAAACCATGGTCATACTCTGGATTTAAAAGCGTTCTAGAAAACAATTGGTGTATGAATACCTATATACCACAAAAATTAAGTGTTGAACAGGATTAGTTGTAAAGATAAGTAAGCTAAAAATCTTTTTATTATATAGGAAATACCTTGGGGAACTGGCTGTGGATAACAGTTTTACTTAACAGCAAGGAGATTTTGTTATTAATAGTTATTGTATAAGTGAAATATATGCTCATTAGGCTAATAATAAGAAATTAAAGTATATAATAATTTTATTTGAAAAGTAAAGATATATTAAGGATAATAGGGGGAGCTAATGAAATTATTTATTATTGGAAATGGATTTGATAGAGGTCATAATTTAAAAACTGGTTATTGGGATTTTAGAACCTTTTTGGAAAAATGTTATCCTGACTTTTTATATAGTTTTGAAAGTAATTATAATATTTATCCTGGTTTTTCAGATGAAGAAAAGCAACAAATGCTTTGGAATGAATTTGAAAGTAATTTAGCTAATATAGATGAAGGCGTAATAATAGAAAACGCAGTATCAATAGATATGGGATTGGAAAGTGGGGATATTGGAATTGAAGATACTTTATATACATATTTTTCGGAGGAGTTTAGGTATATAAAACAATTACCTTATTATCTAAAACTTTGGATACAAAGTATAAGAATACGTGATCTATTGCCAAGAACTACAATAATCGAATCTAAAAGCAATGATATGTATGTTACTTTTAATTATACAAGTGTTTTGGAAAATGTATATAAAATAAGTGAGAATAAAATTATACATATTCATGGGTCACTAAGAATGCGTGATGGTAATCCAATAATAGGTCATGGAAATCATAAAAGAATTGAGGAGATTAAAGAAAGGCATGAAAAAGCAGATGAAATATTTGATGAGAAGGAATCAAGTATAAGTAGCGTTATAGAGGATTATTATAATTATACATATAAAAATGTGAGTAACTATATACATAAATTAGTTTCTCTACAAAATGAAAAAATAGAAGAGGTAATTGTGATTGGACATTCATTAGCAGGTGTAGATATGCCATATTTTGGTGCAATTAATTCTTATACAAAAGCTAAAGTAAAGTGGAAGGTATATTATTATGATAAAGATAAAATAAATCAGATGTATAAGAATTTAATAAAATTTGGTATTAATAAAAGACAGATAGAGATGAAAGATTCCATAGAATTTTATGATATTGTTTGATGCATTTACATTTGTATATAATTCTAATGATTCAAGTATAATTGGTATTCATTATAAAGAAAACTTCCCATTATTCATAATTGTGCTCTAAATTATAGAAGTAATATATAAATTAATATAATAAGATTTCAATAATGGACATGTAACGAATAAGCGCTATATGTTCTTTATTGAAATTTTTTTATTATAGATAATTTTTTAATATAAATTTGAAGTATTTATTAAGATCTTAAGGAGTTTAAATTAACAATTAGTGGTAAGTATAAGCATGAATTTAACTTAAATAGATGGATGTCAAAAAGGAAAATATTAAAATAATATGGATTTATTATTAAAATATTACAAACCTCTATAATGCGCATTATCAGCGGGTTTGAGTGATAAAGGTATGGGAAAAACAGGATTTATTGCAGAAGTGGGAAAAAAAGTGGGAAACACATAAAAAAAGCTGTACTACAAGGTATTTAAACCAAGTAATACAGCAATCAACCAAAATAAATGGTGCCGCTGGCCGGACTCGAACCGGCACGGTATCACTACCAGAGGATTTTGAGTCCACCACGTCTGCCATTCCATCACAGCGGCACGTAAACTGACAAAAATTATTGTATCACGTCTTAAAAAATATTTCAATAGGTATTTTTCATTTTTTATTTTTTGTGGAAAATAATCATACATTATCCATTAGTTTATACATAATAAAAATATTAGACAGTATTTTATCTAATTAAAGCTAATAAAAGATTTTTATTCTTTTCTAGTGTAGATTTTCAAATAAAAGTAGATAAATGTGCATAAATTTTTAAATAAAGGTTGTAGCATGTCCAATCATTTGCTAGAATAGGATTAGGGAAAAGTGCCCCACTGGGTTATTTTATGCCCAACTGCAATTTTAAGACTTAGAAATAAGATTTAATATTTGTAATTATCTATTAATTAGGGAGGAGCAAAAATATATGATGTATTCAAAAGAAGTTGAAGAAATGTGTGTACTTGCTAAAGGTCCTAATCACGGATCTGCGCCAATTCCTCAAGAAGGAAGATGGGTTCAATCTAAAGAAGTTACTGATATATCAGGTTTAACTCACGGAATAGGTTGGTGTGCGCCACAACAAGGTGCTTGTAAATTAACATTAAACGTTAAAGGTGGTATTATCCAAGAGGCGTTAGTTGAAACAATTGGATGTTCAGGAATGACTCATTCAGCTGCTATGGCTTCAGAAATATTACCAGGAAAGACTATATTAGAAGCATTAAACACAGACTTAGTTTGTGATGCTATAAACACAGCTATGAGAGAATTATTCTTACAAATCGTTTATGGAAGAACTCAAACTGCTTTCTCAGAAGATGGACTACCTATCGGAGCAGGTCTTGAAGATTTAGGAAAAGGGTTAAGATCTCAAGTTGGTACTATGTACGGAACTTTAGCTAAAGGACCAAGATACCTTGAAATGGCAGAAGGTTATGTTACTGATGTTGCTGTTGATGCAGACAAAGAAATCATTGGATATAAGTTTGTTAACTTAGGAAAAATGATGGAAAGTATCGCTAAAGGTATGGATGCTAACGAAGCATTAGAAGCTGCTAAAGGTCAATACGGAAGAGTTGCTGACGCTGTTGAATTATTAGACCCAAGACATAAATAATTATTTGTAAAGGAGGATTTTTAAAATGGCATTATTTGAAAGTTATGAAAGAAGAATTAACCAAATCACTCCAGTATTAGAAAAATACGGAATGAAAACTCTAGAAGATGCAAAGGCAGTTTGTGCTGAAGTTGGAGTGGATGCATATACAATTGCTAAAGAAACTCAACCAATCGCATTCGAAAACGCTGGATGGGCATACGTTTTAGGTGCTGCTATAGCAATAAAGAAAGGTTGCGTTAAAGCTGCTGATGCTGCTGAAGCAATCGGAGAAGGATTACAAGCATTTTGTATCCCAGGATCTGTTGCAGACGACAGAAAAGTTGGTCTAGGACACGGAAACTTAGGAGCTATGCTTTTAAGAGAAGAAACTAAATGTTTCGCATTCTTAGCAGGACACGAAAGTTTCGCTGCTGCTGAAGGTGCTATCAAAATAGCTGAAAAAGCTAACAGAGTAAGAAAAGAACCATTAAGAGTTATCTTAAACGGTCTTGGAAAAGATGCTGCATTCATCATTTCAAGAATCAATGGTTTCACATATGTTCAAACTCAATTTGACTACTACACTGGAGAAGTTAAAGTAGTTAAAGAAAAAGCATACTCAGACGGAGAAAGAGCAAAAGTAAGATGTTACGGTGCTGACGACGTTAGAGAAGGTGTTGCAATCATGCATATGGAAGGCGTTGACGTATCAATCACTGGTAACTCAACTAACCCAACAAGATTCCAACATCCAGTTGCTGGAACATACAAAAAAGAATGTATCGAACAAGGTAAGAAATACTTCTCAGTAGCATCAGGTGGTGGTACAGGAAGAACTCTTCACCCAGATAACATGGGAGCAGGTCCAGCTTCTTATGGTATGACTGATACTATGGGAAGAATGCACTCAGATGCACAATTCGCAGGATCTTCATCAGTTCCAGCTCACGTTGAAATGATGGGATTAATCGGAGCAGGTAACAACCCAATGGTTGGTATGACTGTTGCAGTTGCAGTTGCAGTTCAAGAAGCTCTTACTAAATAGGCTAAAATACTAGCTTAATAAGGTTAGAATGGATTGATTTAAATACACACATCTAATAGATTTTAATATCTATAGATGTGTGTATTTTTTTATAAATAAAAAGCAATATGGAAAGCTATTTATATATAGGGGCGGCAGAATATTAATTTTGTAAAAGACTATAAATCTCTAGATTTAGACAGGGTTTATACTATAATTGATAAAATTATTAAATAAAATTTACAATGTTATTAGGAAAATATTGCATTTAATGTTGATTTTTCTTGTATGAATGTGATAATATATACATATAAAGACATAAAATTACATATGTATACAGGATTGGGAACTATGAAGAATTCTCTTTATTTGGGCATCTTGAGAATTTGGAGTTAATGATGCAACCCACCAATCAAAACTAATTTATTTTTTATAATTAGTTTTGATTGGTTTTTTTATTTATAAAATAAGTGATAAATTAAATTTTAAAATTATTTATATAAGAGGTGGATGTGTTATGAATACAAGAGATAAAATTATAAAGGTTATAAATGATAATTTGAAAACAAACTCAGAGTTTGAATTTGTTTCAGAATTAGGAGATTTAACTTTAGCAGATATGTATTATTTAGAAAAAATCTCAGCTATTAATAGCATTAAAGCGAAATTCAAATATAAAATAATTGATAATACTTATATAAAGATTCATTATTCATTTTAATGAGTATTTTAGTGTGAGGTACAGAAGATATGGAATATACAATAAAGATTACTTTAAGCAAAATAAAGAAACAAGAAGAGAACGAAAGAAAAGAGAATAATTAGATTAAACTTTCTGAAGAAATGATGATCTATTCGAACGATGTCGAATTTGTAGTTAACATATTATATGTTTAATATTGAATCTTTTGCATAATTATGATAACATAGACATAAATTTCGAATAATAATATCAAGATTGGAAGCTATGAAAAATTCTTTATATTTGGGCACTTTAAGGATTTAGAGCTAGTTGTGCAACCGACCAATTTAAACTAATTAGAAATATATTAGTTTTTATTGGTCTTTTTTTATATATGAAATAGATAACAATATAAAAAATGAGTTATTGCGTAAATATTGAGTTTGTATAGTAAAATCAGAAAAGGAAGGGTGAAAAGTAATGAGTGAGAAGCAAAAAAATATATTATTGGTTGAGGACATGCCAAGTGTTAGAAAATTTATAAGTCTTATCTTGGAAAATGCAGATTATAATGTAATTGAAGCATCAAATGGTGAAGAAGGAATCGAGATATATAAAAAATCAGGAAATATTGATTTAATAATCACGGATATATATATGCCACAAAAAACTGGTTTAGAACTTGTAGTAGAATTAAGAGAAGAATATAGTAATATAAACGTAATTGTCCTTTCAGACGGTGGAGAAAATAACTTTTCGAACGAGCTAGGTGTGTGTGAAGCATTGGGGGCTACTTATTTTATAAAAAAAGATATGATTATTGATGAATTAATTGAACTAGTGGAAAAAATATTTTCGAAATAACCATGGATAAACTAATAAATCAAAAGCTCATACAAGGCTAAAATTGGCCTTGTATTGGGCTTTTAATTTAAATACAAACTATTTGTCATAAAAGGTAGTTAGTGGTATAATTGTAATAATAAATTTTAAACAATAACTATTATTTATATACCTATAGCTAAAGAAATAGAATTGGAGGTGAGGATAATGAGTAACTTTTTTATTAATATACTTCTTTTAATTTCAGCAATATTTATAGGTGGACATTTATTTAAGGATGCACCTTTTGAATGCAACTCCAAAATTTGCACAAATATTTTACTTGGTTTAGGAGGTGGAATTCTCGCAATAGGTATGATGATTTACTCAATAAATATTGACAGTACAAAAACTTTAGTAGATTTAAGAGTTATAGCATTAATGTTAATATATTACATTGGTGGAATTCTACCGTCACTAATTACAGGAATAATTGTAGTTATATTTAGGACTTTATATTTTGGAATAAATCAATCATCAATAGTTGCAGTTTTTCAAATTCTAATAATAATATTGTCATATCCAATAATTAGTAAATTGAAGTTAAATATGGTTAAAAAGTGGTTGGCGATATACTTAGTTAATACGTTTTTCATAATAGGTACATATTATTACTTGTTATTTAATGAGGATAATGTTTTTAAGATACTTTTGGAGTATTTTATTATTTCGACGATTGCAGCTATATTGTCTTATTATTTATTAAAATATGTTAGGTCATCAAATGAATTGTATAAGAGATATAAAAATGAGGCTACAAAAGATTTTTTGACTGGATTAAATAATACAAGGCAATTTGATTTGATATTTAATAAAAGTGTCGCAAATGCAAAGGAAAAGGATGAAAAGTTATCCTGCTTAATGGTTGATATAGATCATTTTAAGCGTGTTAATGATACATACGGTCATGCAGTTGGAGATATAATTTTAAGAGAATTAGCTGTTATTTTAAAAAATACTTGTAGAGTATTTGATGCTGTATCAAGAGTTGGAGGAGAAGAATTTTGTGTCTTACTAATTGATTGCTCTAAAGATAGGGCTATAGATATAGGAAAAAGAATATGTGATGAAGTAAAGAATCATGAGTTTGAAATTGTTGCTGGTAGAATAATAAGAATTACTGTTTCTGTAGGGGTATCTGCTTACCCGGAATCAACTGATAATATTGAAATGCTACTAAAACAGGCAGATGACTCTTTATATAAAGCAAAGCAAACTGGAAGAGATAGAGTGTGTTCGGCTGATAATAAGTAAATAAAAAAGTTCTAGTTATAATGCATGGTGGAAGTATTATAACTAGAACTTTTTTAAAAGGAGTTTCTAAATAAAGAACTTATTTTCCGATAAGCATGTCGTTTTCTAGTATATGTTCAGTTAGCCAATCATTTAAAAGTTGAAGGATTTTAGTTATATATTCTTCTTGATTTTCATCTATCTTTGAAAAATTTACATCATTGATTCTTTTAATAAAAGCATCATGAGCAACTTTTTGAGTAAACATTCTCTTATAATTTATTTTTTGCATATATTCTTCTTCTGCGTTGAAATGGAATGCGGTATAATCTTGTAATTCTTCTATTAGTCCAACTATTCTATCGTATTTATCAAGAGCAAAATCATTTTTTAAAAGATTATAAGTTTTATCAGCTATCTCAAAGAGTACTTTATGTTGTTCGTCAATAAAATCAATTCCAGTTCTATATTCATCTTTAAATTTGTACATAAATAATTACCTTCTTTCTATAAATATAATATAATGAAATAGTTAAATACATTATAATTATACTTTTAAATACGAAAAATGACTATAGATAAATAAAAATGATATTTATTTTTTAGGTGAATAACCTAAATATTGTTTTATCATTATACAGAAAGGAAAAGAATGTGGTTATATGAATATTATTCAAAGTATAGATAATACTATCCTACAATTTATTCAATTGCATATGAGAAACACTATTTTAGATATAGCAATGCCTTTGATAACAAGTTTGGGGAATAAATTAACAATATGGTCTATTGCTGGACTTATACTTATTGCAAGTAATAAGTATAGAAAATATGGATATATGATTATATTTTCATTATTATTATGTTTAATTGTAGGAAATTTCAGTTTAAAACCTTTGGTTGCTAGAGCTCGTCCTTTCGATGCAAGACCAATACTAGATGTGCTTCTGATAAGTCCGCCAAAGGATTTCTCATTTCCATCAGGGCATACAATGAGTTCATTTGCATCTGCAGTAATTATATATTATATGAACAGAAAAGCAGGAATTTATGCTCTTATTTTAGGAACTCTTATTGGATTTTCTAGACTATATTTATATGTACATTATCCGTCTGACGTTTTTGCGGGTGCTATTATCGGGGGATTGATAGGTGGTTCAACTATATTTATATTTAATGAAATTAAAAAGAAAAATATTAATAAATATCATTTCAAAAAAGAAAAATAATATCTTATAATAAGAATATACTAAATTGGTATAAAAAGATATTAAACGTAAAATTCCATAGAAACGACAATTAAAATATAATTTTCAGGGGGATTAAATAATGAGCTGGGATTGTGCAGTGTGGCATAGTAAAAGTGTTAAAAATGAAGAAGAGGCAGGAAAACTATATGAGAAATTATGTGAAGGGGATACTTCGCTGATTGGGCCGACGCAACGAATACAGGATTTCTATGAAGAATTAACATCAAAACATCCGGAAATAGATGATATCGGGGAAGAGGAAATAAATAACTTAGATTTATGTCCTTGGAGTATTGCTTTTGATAAATCTGAGGGCCATATAATAATGTCTTGTGTGATAAGCAAGGCTGAATATGTAAATGATTTAATTCAGGAACTTGCTAAAAAGCATGAGTTATCATTTTTTGAACCCCAAAATTTAACTTTTATTTTATAACGAAAATAACCTTTGAAATTTATGGATAATTATGGTATGATGATTTGGACTTTTGAATTTGAGAAAAATGGGTAGGAGAGAAAAATTAAATATAGGAGGGGTATATATACTATATGGTCAAATTAAAATATTCTGCTTTGTATACTGATAATTTTGGGTGTGAACAAGCAGAGGTATACTTTTCAAAAAGTGGTTTTCGGCTTAAAGTAAGGAATAACATTTTTGAAAATGATAGTTTCAACTTTGAATTTTATACTAAGGGACTTGAAGGAGCTGAACATACTTTTGAATTAAAGGATAATGAATTAGTAGAATACTCTATAGATATTAAGATTCCTTTGCTGCTGGCTTATAATAAAAGCTATTATGTAGAAGAGTTTGTGCTGCATGTTGAAAGACAAAAGAATTATTATAATAATTCACTTTCTTTATTTTCGCAAGATGTAACTTGTGAAGTGGAAGGATATGACTTATATGAATTGCTGCATAAAATAAAGAAGGAACTGCCTAGAGGATATGAAATAGAAGATAATTTTTCTTCTATATTTGGAGCGGTTTACTTTGAGTCCAACAAGGAAAATCCTTTACGTGGAAAAATAATATCTCAAGAGTTAGATAATGATTTAAATAAAGATTATATGAATTTATGGAGTAGCCAAAATAATAAGAATTTTGAGAGATATGAGAAAATACCTATTACTTATATAAATAATGAATATTGTATAAGTTGAGTTTCGATGTTTGGAGATTATTTGAAAAGTTATTATGATTAGAAAAAGAAAAATAATAAAGAGGCAGCATATATTGCATATGCTGCCTCTTTAGGTTAATACAACAATTTATTAAGATCATGTACATTATAAGTATACGTAAATAAGTAAAAAATATTCATGTTTTATAAAAATATACATAAATAAATCTTTAGCTAAAATTATAAAAGGATTAAAAAGGCAGTAATTTTTTGTATTCGCATAGAAGATTACTACCTTTTTCTAAAGTGAAATAAAAATAAAAGTGAAAATATATATTATGCATCTAAATGGCTTCGCTTGCTTTCTCTTCCATAATAATTGAAGGATTCAATTCTGTCATTGAAATTGGATCTAGAATTCTATCTAATTCCATTAATGATAGCAATCCTTCACTTAATACAAGTTCCTTCACAGGAATGCCGGATTCTAATGATTTTTTTGCAATTTGTGAAGATTTTTTATATCCAATATAGGGACAAAGAGCTGTTACCATTCCTACACTGTTATCTAAAAGTTCTTTACATCTATCTTCATTTGCAGTTATTCCTAAAACGCAGTTATTTACTAAAGTTCTAGTAGCATGTTGAAGCGTTTCGATAGATTCAAATAAGTTATAGAAAAGAACTGGTTCGAAGGCGTTTAATTCTAACTGGCCGCCTTCAGCAGCCATAGTTATAGTAAAATCATTACCTATAATGTTAAATGCGACTTGAGAAACTACTTCTAAAATAACAGGATTTACTTTACCTGGCATAATTGATGAACCATTTTGCATTGGAGGCAAGTTTATTTCAGCAAATCCAGTTTTAGGTCCGCTGGACAATAATCTAAGATCATTAGCCATTTTAGAAAGATTAACAGCACATGTCTTTAAAGCATTTGAAATACTTACAAAGCTATCAAGATTTTGAGTAGCATCAATTAAATCTTTGGCTTGCTCTATTTTAAATCCACTGACTTTTCTTAGGTTTGGGATGATATTTTCAAAATATTCAGTACTCACGTTTATAGATGTCCCGATAGCAGTGGCGCCAATGTTTACAGTAAGCATTTCTTTTTGAGCTTCTTCTAAACGCTTGATATCACGCATTACCATTGATGCAAAAGCATTAAATGATTGTCCGAGTCTCATAGGAACTGCATCTTGAAGTTGGGTACGTCCCATTTTTATTATATTATCAAATTCTAACGATTTTATTTTAAGAGCATTATATAAACTATGAAGCTCCGAAATTGTTCTTGGAAGCATTTTTAAAACTGTTAGTTTTCCAGCAGTTGGGAATACATCATTAGTTGATTGAGCCATATTAACATGATCATTTGGATGAACGATGTCATAGTTGCCTTTGAATGAGCCAAGTAATTCAATAGCGCGATTAGCTATTACTTCATTAGCATTCATATTTGCAGAAGTTCCTGCACCACCTTGAATAGGATCAACTATAAATTCCTCAAGTAATTTTCCGCAAATAATTTCATTACAAGCATTTATTATAGCATTAGCAATAGTAGTAGTTAAAAGACCTGCATCTCTATTAGTAATTGCAGCTGCTTTTTTTATTTCCGCAAGACTTATTATTAAATCTTTATGCAAAGTTTTTCCTGTTATATGAAAATTATTATTAGCTCTTAAAGATTGTACACCATAATAAGCCTCTGCTGGCACTTCCATACTTCCTATTGAATCTGATTCCATTCGAATTTTCATTTAGAATTCCCCACTTTCATTTTGTTTAAAATTTAAATTAATAGGTTATTAACTCTCGTATATATAAAAGAAATAGATTTTAAATCTAAAAAATTAAATATTTATTTTTTTATTTGTCCTCTTGAAATGAAGATTATCATGCTTTAATCTTAATGTAAATATTAGAAAAAGAATTGTGAAAAAAATCTAAAAAAGAGTATAATATACTTAATTAAAATTATTTCAGATATAAAGATGCTTAATTTTATAAAGCTAGAAATTAAAAGTAAAAATGCGAATATAAGTATAAAACTTTTGCTAAATATTCGAGTTTTGTAGAATATAAACATATAATTTATAT
>NZ_MZGT01000081.1 GCF_002029255.1 Clostridium chromiireducens | reverse complement strand
ATTATATATATTATATAGTCCTATAAGACTTATTTCTTTAAACAAGTCTTGCTTAATATTTTCCTCCTTTTTCTCTTCTATTACCTCAGGCTTTTTACCATATACTTCTCCAGCACTTATATATCTTTCTTTAAAAAAGGCTGAAACACCTTTAATTTTTTTATAAACAATAAGTTTTTCTAAAAGATTTCTTTCTTCATCTTCTTCGTTTTCATCCTCTTTTTTAATTTTAGGCAACAAGTGTTTTGATTTTATTTCAATAAGTGTTGCCGCAACCACAATAAATTCTGATGTAATATCTAAATCCATTTTCTTCATTTCATTAATATAATTCAGATATTGATTGGTAATTTCGAATATTTTTACATTATATATACTCATTTGATTTTTCTTTATTAAGTGTAATAGCAAATCAAACGGTCCCTCAAAATCATTTATCTTTATTCTTGGAAGTTCCATATGTTGTTTTTATACCTCCACTATTAATTCATATATTATAGTTATACTAAATTATGTTGCTCCACTATATATAATACCAATATATATCTATCAAAACAAGAATGTTTAGTAACGTTCATATAAAGGTTTAATACGATTTTAATTTTAAAATATTGCTTATTTTCATTATCAAACTTTAGAAAAAGCTATATGAACAAAATATATCAAATAAAATTAACATAGCTTAATAATAAAGATTTCCTCAAATTATTAAGCTATGTTTTATTCTGTTTTTCTATTATATTTATTAGAAAATTAGTATTTTATTTAAACTCCCTTTTCAAATAAATTCTTAATATTATGCTTAATGTTATCAATTATATTACCTTTCTTTATATCTCTATCGCAATATATTGATACCTCTCCAACTTTTTCATCACCTAAATAAACTTCATATTTACCAACTATATCTCCGGCTTTATACTCTTTTTGTAATTCTTCAATAACAATTTTCTTTTCTAACTCTTTGTTTTCTCCCTTAGGTAAAATTACAACCAAGTCATCTTTTGCCATTGCCATAAAGAATTTATCAGTTTGTTCATCCATATAAACTTTATCTATTTCTTGATCCTTTGACACAAGTTTTTTACCTTCGTATTTTGAGAATCCGTGATTAAGTAACAAACCTGCATCACGATTCCTTATTTTATAAGTTGGTGCTCCCATAATTACAGATAGCATTCTTACTCCGTTCCTTGTTGCCGTAGCACTTATACAATATTTGGCTTCATCTGTAAAACCTGTTTTTAGTCCGTCGCATCCTTCAAAAAACCTTACCAACTTATTATGATTTACAAGTTCTATTGGAGATTTTCTTCCCTCAGATATGGTCTCCATATAAGTTCCTGTATACTTTAAAACTTTCGGATGATTTAGTAGTTCCCTAGACATTATCGCAATATCCTTTGCTGTAGATAAATGTCCTTCTGCAGGTAAGCCATTGCAATTTTTAAAAGTTGTATTATTCATTCCTAGCTCTTGTGCTTTTTTGTTCATCATATTAACAAAATCTGCCTCAGTACCACCTAAATATTCAGCAAGTGCAACAGCAGCATCGTTCCCTGAAGCAATAGCTACTCCTTTTAAAAGTTCTTCTACAGTTCTTATTTCCCCTGTATCGAGAAGCATTGTACTTCCACCCATTTTCTTAGCGTTTTCACTACAAGTTACTTTATCATCAATCTTGATTTTTCCGCTATCAACTGCCTCCATAGTAAGTAACATTGTCATAATTTTAGTTACAGATGCAGGTGCAAATTTTTCATCTGCATTTTTTTCATATAGTATTTTTCCGCTCATAGGCTCCATTAGTAAGGCTGATCTTGCTTCTATTTTAGTTCCTTCAGCCTTAGCATTTTCATTTGCTTCTACAGCATATGCTAAGTTAATTGGCAAAAGTAATATTGTAAAAATAAATATCAAAGTTAAAGATAAAATTCTTTTTATTTTATTTTTCATTTTACTGCCTCCTTTCAGAATTAGTGTTACCATAAGAACAAATAATATAACAAGTAATCCAAAATTCCTCAAAGATTTGACAAGAAATTTATCTCATATTTAATTTTATATTCCAAACTTCTATTCTAATATTTTTTGAACTCTTCCAACAATATTATCTTCAAGCATAACTTTTATGCCTCGATTATGTATTTGAGAATTCGTAAGTATTCTTTTAACTATTCCTTGTGTTAGCTCACCTGTTCTTTGGTGCTCTTTTTTTACTACAAGTACCTTTGACCCAATCTTAATATTTGACCTATTAATTCCGTCCATTATTCCGCCTCATTTACATTTTATTTATTATCGAATTTCATGCCACCTAAAAGTGCAGCAAATGGATTTTCGTTGAAATCTTCTGCTTCTTTTTTCATTTTTTTCATATAATTATTTACTTCTCTTTTATCAACTTTTCCATTATTTTCGAACCTCTTCTTAAATTGCGCAGCCTTTTCTCTAAAATTGCAAGTACTTCCTGTGCATACATATATAGCACCTTCTCCATGACCGCGAAGCTCTAATTTCTTTTTACATTCAGGACATCTTGCGTTTGTAATTTTTGCTACGCTTTCTCTATACCCGCATTCTCTATCCTGACAGACATTCATTACACCATTCTTACCTTTAACTTCTAATAGATATTTTCCGCAATTAGGACATTTTTTTCCTGTTTTATTGTCATGAACGAATTTTGTATTTCCACCCTTTACGTCTTCCACAAGTGCAATAGCATAATTCCTCATTTCTCTGATAAATTCATGATCACTTGATTTACCTTTTGAAATTTCATCTAATCGCTTTTCCCACTTTGCAGTTAATAGTGGTGATTTCAGTTCATTAGGAACTAATTCAATTAATTGTTTTCCTTTAGATGTTGGAACTATATCCTTGCCTTGTTTTTCTATAACAAAAGAGTTAAATAGCTTTTCTATTATATCTGCTCTCGTAGCAACTGTGCCAAGGCCTCCAGTTTCATCTAATGTCTTAGCTGCATCCTTACCTACACTTACATATTTATGTGGATTTTCCATAGCAGATAATAATGTTCCCTCATTAAATCTTGCAGGGGGATTAGTTTGACCTTTGTTTAATTTAACATCTTCTATCTTAAACTTATCGCCTTTATTAACTTTAGGTAATACTTGTTCCTTGATGTCATCTTCTGAGGATTCATCTTCAACCTTATCATAAAGTTTCTTCCAACCTTTAGATGTAATCACTTTACCTTGAGCTATAAATTTTTCTTCTTTAACTCTTCCCTCAATTGTTGTTTGTATGTATTCAAAAGGTGGAAGCATTACACTCAAAAATCTCTTAACCACTAAATCATAAATTTTTCTTTCCTCTGAGCTTAAAACAGCTAAATTAGGTTTTTGCTCTGTTGGAATAATAGCATGGTGATCACTTACCTTTGAATCATCCACAAATCCTTTATGTCCATTAATCTTTCCTCTTAATAATTCTTCTGCAGCAATTCTATACTCTCCAATGGAAATAGCTTTTAATCTTTCTGGAATAGTTGCAACTATATCTTTTGTAATATATCTTGAGTCAGTTCTTGGATAAGTTAGTATCTTATAATTTTCATATAATCTTTGCATTATCCCTAATGTCTGTTTAGCCGAATATCCCCATATCTTATTGGCATCTCTTTGTAGTTCTGTTAAATCATAAAGTGCTGGTGAAAATTTCTTTTTACTTACTTCGCTGACATTTACAATTTCACCTTCCGCCCCTTTAGCTGATGCGACAATTTTATTAGCATATTCTTCTTCAAAAATTCTAGAATTATTATCTTTATTCACCCACGAAAGATTATACCCTTTTGTTTTTGCTCCTATCGTATAATACGTTCTCGGCTTAAAGTTTTTAATTTCTTCTTCTCTTTGAACTATAATAGCTAATGTTGCAGACTGCACACGTCCTGCGGATAATTGAGCATTATATTTACAAGTTAATGCTCGTGTTACATTCAGTCCAATAAGCCAATCTGCTTCTGCTCTACAAACAGCAGCCTTATATAGATTTTCATATTCTTTTCCCAATTTAAGATTTCTGAACCCATCTAAAATTGCCTTATCTGTTTGGGATGATATCCACAATCTCTTAAGCGGTTTTTTTACTCCAGCTTTTTCTATAATCCATCTTGCAACTAATTCCCCTTCTCTTCCTGCATCAGTCGCTATTACTATTTCATTTACATCTTCACGTAACATTTGCTTTTTCACTTCATTATATTGTTTACCAGTCTTTTTAAGCACAGTTAGTTTCATATGTTTAGGTAACATCGGAAGTGTCTCCATGTTCCATGTTTTATATTTAACATCATATCCTTCTGGATCCATAAGACCTACCAAATGTCCCATAGCCCAAGTAACTATATATTTACTTCCCTCTATATATGAACCTTTATTTTGTGAACATTTTAATACTTTCGCTAAATCTCTACCTACACTCGGCTTTTCAGCTAATACAAGAGTTTTACTCATCAATTTTCTTCCTCTCTCAATGACTTTTAAAATATTTTTAATTACATTTACCCATTATATCATATAAAAATACAAAGAGTTACCTTTAAAATTTTAAGCGGTAACTCCTTATAATTTAGCATTTATTTTATAATGTATTTTATCCTCTTTGTTACTTGTAAATATTTTTTAATTTCTTCCTTGTTTTCTGCTTTAAAAGTCACTTTCTTTTGACCAATATTAGTTTTATATTTAATTATGTATTTATTATCTTTTTCTTCTGACGAAAAACTCTCAACTCTATCCCAAATCATTACATATGAGTTTACCAAGAATCCGTTTTCTGTTATTCCACGCTTATTGCCAATAAAAGCCAGAGGTAATATCGCTATTCCAACTATTATGTCTTGTAATCTATAATTATTTGAAAGGAATGTAACAACTACAAAGCCAACTACTAGTATTGGCATTATTATTTTATATTTATTAATTCCTTTGAAAATAAGTTTATTCTTTATGTCGATTCCTATAAGAACTATATCTATAATAAGAATAAATGCTATAATTAAAATCGTTGATATATCCAAATTTCTCACTACTTTCTATAAAAAAATTCTATTTAAATTCCCTTTTTTCTTAAATATTATTAATGTATTTCTTCAACTCACTTTCATCTTCTTTTTTAAATACTAGCCTTCTCTTAATATTTTTATCTGTGATATAAAATTTTCTCCCAAAGCACCTTATTATAGCATATTTTATATATTTTCTCTATAAATGTGCTACCTGTTAAAATATATATTATCCTTTTGACACGTTTTATATTAATTACATAGTATATCAATTTGTAAATATCATTCTATTTAGTTTAATTGTCGTATATATTTAAATATATGCATTTTGAGATTAAATTACGTATTGGATAAATATTATACAACTAAAGGAGGTATTTCATGAGAATTAAAAGTTGGACAACGACAATAGACAACATTACCTATAATATAAAATATACTTCGTCATTTTTAAAAAAAGAATTATTTGTTAATGATAAACGTATTAGGCTTCAACCTTCAAAAACTTTTGGAGTAACTCGAGAAACATCATTTGATTTAGGTACTAAAACTGCTATTTTGGTAAATATAGATAATGATTGTGATATTTCTATTGATGGTTATTACTTAGATTCTGGAGAGAAATACATTGAAGTTAGGAATATACCAATTTGGAATTATATTTTCTTATGTATAGTATCTACAATCTTCATGTTTTCTCATGGCAATATATGTTCTGCTCTCTTCACCTTAGTTGGTTTTTATTTTCTTATAAGGACAAGTATCGAACCATCTTTAACTGTAAAAAAACGTATAATAATTTGCTCAGTAATAACATTTTCTATGCATTTGTTTTTTTGGAAAATTTTATATATATTGCTTTCTATACTATAGATTACTTAGATTTTAGTTAGTTGAATTATTTATTTATTCTTAAATTATTAGAAACATATTAAATTTACTATTATTAATTTTGATTAATGGCACATACTATATTTGTACACAAGAAAAAAGGAGATGATTCTATGGATAATAACAATAATAAAGATTACTCAAAAAGTAATTACTTGCGAAATGGGAATAAAACACAAGGACAGTATGGGAAAAGCAGTTATAATACCACAATAAAAAGACCTGGAATAAACGAAAGTGGATTAGAAGCTGAAAAAAGAGGTTTCTAAAACATTACTTAAAATTATATATTTTTAGCTTTGAATAAAAAATGAGTTTCTTATAAAAACTTTTTATAAGAAACTCATTTTCTATTTGCAAATAAGTATCTTTAAAACATATATCTTTATAATACTAAATTTTTAAAAATTAATATTATATTCTTCAAGTAAACCTAATATTTTCTTTACTGCATGTTTAGCGTCTTTAGGAAGTTTGTCCATGGCTTGCTGCCTTTGATTTTCATCTCCTATCTGAGCTATTTGTATTACTTTCTGTTGAAGCCCTGGAACTTTATTAAGTTCTAATACTACTTTATTAAATTTATTGGCAAATTCCGGGTCCTGTTGCATTCTTTGTTGAACCATAATAATTAATTGATAAGGATTCACTTATATAGGCCTCCTATATTTCCTTGTTACTTGATATCATCATATTCATAATTCAATTAAATGTGCACTATATTTTCTGTTAGAAATTAAAACCTAAATACAACTTTTATTCTATGTACATTATGCCAATAGACTTTAATTTAAAAATAAAATTGCTTCTTATTATAAATAGAATTAATAACAAAGAGGTTTCATTAATTTAGAATGAAACCTCTTTGTTTATTAGTTATATAATGGATGTTTGTCACAAAGAGCTTCCACTCTTACTTTTAGTGATGATAAATCTCCAGCTCTATTATCTATTGCTTCGCCTATAATTGCTGCAATTTCAGCCATATCTTCCTTTACAAAGCCTCTAGTTGTTATAGCTGCAGTACCAATTCTTATTCCAGAAGTAACAAATGGACTTCTTGTCTCATTAGGCACTGTATTTTTATTAACTGTAATACCTACTGAATCTAATAACGCTTCAGCTTCTTTTCCAGTAATGTCTTTATTATTTAAATCAACTAAAAATACATGGTTATCTGTTCCACCTGATACAATTTTAAATCCTTTAGCTATCAATTGATTTGCAAGTTCTTTACAGTTTTCCACAACATTTTCACCATATATTTTAAAGCTTGAATCTAACGCTTCTTTAAAACATACTGCTTTAGCAGCAATAATATGCTCTAGCGGACCACCTTGGATTCCTGGGAAAATGTTTTTATTTAAAGCTTGAGCATACTGCTCTTTGCAAAGTATTAGCCCACCTCTTGGACCTCTTAAAGTTTTATGAGTTGTTGTTGTAACAAAATCAGAATATGGTACTGGTGATGGATGAACACCTGCAGCGACAAGTCCTGCGATATGAGCCATATCTACCATTAATAATGCTCCAACTTCATCAGCTATTTCTCTAAATTTTGGGAAATCTAATATTCTTGCGTATGCGCTTGCACCTGCTACTATAAGCTTTGGTTTATGTTCAATTGCAAGCTTTCTTACATTTTCATAGTCAATCATTTCAGTTTCCTTATCAACTCCGTAAGATACAAAGTTAAATAATTTTCCTGAAAAGTTAACTGGAGAACCGTGAGTTAAATGTCCACCATGGCTTAAATCCATACCTAAAACAGTGTCTCCTGGTTCTAATACTGCAAAGTATACAGCCATGTTTGCTTGTGAACCTGAATGTGGTTGAACATTTGCATGTTCTGCACCAAATAATTCTTTAGCTCTGTCGATTGCGATTTGTTCTATTTCATCTACAACGTGACATCCGCCATAATATCTTTTATTTGGATATCCTTCAGCATATTTATTAGTTAAATAAGAACCCATGGCTTCCATAACAGCTTCACTTACAATATTTTCTGAAGCTATTAATTCTATTCCTTTTTGTTGTCTAACTAATTCTTTCTCAATTAGATCATAGATTTCTTTATCTTCTTTTTGTATATTTTCAAAATTCATCCTAATAATCACCCCAATATTTTTTTTATATTCAAATTATAAGATTTCTTAGTAAATTTATCAACTATTTTTTTACCAAGTAGATCAATTTTAGTAAAATTTGTTGCAATTTATATCATTTTGATATTAATTATGTTAATTTTATTGCACAGTTTATACTATTCACTAAATAATATGTTTTTCACAACCATCATATAATATTATCTCCCTATATGATTTTTTTATTATATGTTATAATTCTGTTATTATAAAAATTCAATGGAGAATAAAATTATGGACTTAGATAAATTACTTAAAGTTTCTACTCTTGCAGGAAAAATTATGTTGGAAAGTGGCGCTGAAACTTATAGGGTTGAAGAAACTATTAGCAGGATATGTCTTGCTTTTGGTGCTCACACTGTGGATAGCTTTGTGATCCCAACTGGAATTATAGTTACAGTTACCTACTATGATGAGGTTTCAACACTAGTTCAAAGAATTACTTCTAGAGGCGTAGACCTACATAAAGTTGATTTAATTAATGATCTTTCAAGAAAAATTCAAACTGAATCTATTGATATTGATGATTTTAAAAATGAAATCATCAATATATTAAAGGAAAATAGATATTCTCGCTTAGTTACTCTATTATGGTCTTCTATTGCAGCTGGATGCTTTAGTATTATGTTTGGTGGAAATATTAAGGATTTCCTTTCTGCGTGTTTAATTGGTGCAGCAATTAAAATAGTTGTTATAATCTGTGAAAAATTAAATATAAACGAGTTCTTTATCAATTCTTTAAGCGGAGGTTTATGTGCGCTTTTAGCTATAATACTCGTGCAATTAAACTTTGCTAACAATTTAGATAAAACTATTATAGGTTCTATTATGCTTCTTGTCCCTGGACTTACAATTACTAATGCTATCAGGGATACTATAGCCGGTGATTTCTTGTCCGGCATAACAAAAGCTTCTGAAGCATTTTTAGTTGCAGTATCTATTGCTGTTGGCACTGGAGCAATTTTAAGTGCTTATATAAATAATTTTAGTTAGTTTATTACATAAAATAAGAACAATTTAACTTTGTTATATCTTTATTCACAACATTTAGGAGGTATCATGGTTACACAAATTGCAAGCGCATTTTTAGCATCTTTTGGTTTTGGAATAATTTTCAATATAAAGGGTAAACATTTAATATTTGCTTCAATCGGGGGAGCCCTAAGCTGGTATTCTTATTTATATTTAAAAGAGAATAATGTAAGTGATATTTTATCGCTATTTATCTCTTCAATATTCTTTAGTATATACTCTGAAATTTGTGCAAGACGTTTAAAAACCCCTGTAACAACTATAGTAGTCTGCGCACTTATCCCACTAGTCCCTGGCTCCGGCATGTATTATACTATGTATGAAACCATAAGCGGAAATATAAATAATGCTGTAGAGCTCGGAGTAAATACATTAGCCAGCGCTGGAACATTGGCATTAGGCGTAATATTTGTATCTACCATAACAAAACAAGTAACAAATATTAAAAAAGTTAAAGAAAAATTATTGGAAAAATAATTTAATTAAGTTATTTTTCCAATAATCTCTTAATTTCCTGTATTTCTTCCTTCAACTCAATTATGCATAATTCCAATTGTTTTATTTTATCATTTTTATTTTCATCTGAACCTTTTTCCTTACTGTCATTTTTTCTTGAATTATTAGAATCACCCATGTTTGAATTGGAATTTTGTGATGTATTACTTTGATTTTGAGTACAGTACTGATTAGCTGAATTGTAGCTTTTAGGATGAAAGTATCTTCCAGGACCACTTTGGAAATATTGCTGCTGCGCATTATAAGTTTCAATTACTTGACCAACTAACTGCAGCCAATTTCCTAATGCATTTTGAATATTAAATGGAAGCCTTCCCGATATTATATTTCCTAAAATCTCTCCAACTAAAATAAATAGCTGGGGATCTAAACCTTGGAATCCATTTGGAATATCATTACATCCTATATTATTAAATTCATTATTTACATTCCCTGTATTTGAATTGCTATTTTCACTATTTTCATTGCAGTTAGTGTATCCGCAGGCTCTAACTAAATCATCGAAACTGCCCCATCCCTTAAACTCCATAGATGCCTCTTTTAAATAATTACTTCCCTTTAGTATATTTTACATTCTTCAGGAATGTTACATTTACATCTCAAGTCTTCTTTCAAGTTCTAAAAGTCCATCTTCTACTTCTTCTAGAGGAAGATTACCTTCCTTTAACTTATCATGATTCATTTCTTTAAGCCTATTGTAAAATTTTATTCCTTCTAAAATAATACTTACATCATTATTAGTTTTTCTAATCATATAAAATAAAGTATCCTCTGCTTTATCAAGTTTATTAGCTAATTCATAAATTCTTAAAATCTTCTTATCAATATCTAAAGAACTCTCATATTTACTTAATTCTTTTGCTACATAAGCTGCATCATCTAAGTACTTCGGATTTATTTCATCATCTTCATTATAGGCTTTATAAAAACTTTCTATAGCCTTTTCATAATAATCAATTTGAGAATTTTCCTTATTTTCTTTTCCGCTAATTGAACCCTGCAGCTTCATAAAACAGCCAAATGCAATAAACTTTTCAGCATTGTAGTGCATTTCATTAGCAATAAATCTTTCTAAACTATTAAACGAAAAAATATCTACTGTTCCTATATCTATTCCAATTATAGATTTAAGTCCTTTATTTACTATTTCTTTTGCTTCGTCTATATTACCAGTAGATATACTTTTTTCAACCTCTTCAGTTGTTAACATCAGAGTATTCTCTAATTCTTTCATAAAATCATTTTTTATCATTTAATTACACCTCATATTTAAAAGTTCTATAATATATATTCCCATAAATCATACCAAACATCAATCTTTATCTAAAGTCAGGCACATCCTTAGTTATACCAAAAATAAATAATAAAATTACTATACGGCACATTTTTACACAATTTTCATACTATATACTATAAATAGAATCTCAAAAACGAATTTTAAGAGAAAAATATGATAAACTTATGATAATGTGGAGGTAATTTATGAGTTATATTTGTGAAGACGAACGTGATTATGAATTTTGTGACAATCGTCCTGTTTGCAGGACTTATAACCGTGCTCCTGAACCTGGTAGAGCTTTATTAAACGTTGGTTCAGGTGGGGTTGGATCTCTTCCTGTAATTTCAACACCACTATCTAGACCAATACCTGTAGCTAGTGTTTCTATAGATACAGGTAGAATGTGCAATCCTAAAGTTCTTTTGACATTTACTAGTATAATTGCTTTACCTGTAGGTATTTTAGTAAATTTAAACTTTACACTAATTAAAACAGTTGGTAACGGATCTCCTCAGCCAATAGGTGGAACTTTCACTTTTGCTGAATCAGTTGAAGTATTAGAATCTGAGTCATTTTCTTTCCAATTCTGTGATTGCAATGCAGCTTATGATAATACAACTTATACAGTTCAACTTGAACCAAGCAGCTTAATTTCTGTAACAGCTGGTTTAACAATAACTAATGCAGTATTATCAGCTTTAGCTGTTGAAACTTTATAATTAGGAATAATTATAATATTAGGGAGCTCTTTTCAAGAGCTTCCCTTTTATTTTTGTATAAATTGCCTTAGTAATCATGTATATAATCATTTAAATAAATAAGCCATTTTAAACACATTAGTTTTATACTAAAAAAGTATTTATTACTTATGTTCAAAACAGCTTAGTTTATTAAATTAATTCTAGAACTTTTAACACTTCTACACCAATATTTCTTTCAACACCCTTATAAGGATAGCAGTGAATATGGATAGCAGGATTAAAGTTCAGCTCAATTATGGCATAATTTGAATTTTCATTACAATAGTCCTCTAACATCATATCCACACCACAAATTCTAGCATTTACTGCCCTAGCTGCTTCGACTGCTATTTTTTTAAACTTATCTGGAATATCATCCGTGTAGTCTATGCTATCTCCACCAGTACTTATATTAGAATTCTCTCTTAGATAAATTACTTCATCTTTTTGAGGGATATAATTAAAATCTTTATTTTGCTGTTTTAAAAATAACTTAGCATTTTCATCCAATATAATTTTTTCTAAAGGTGTTACATAATGATATCCTCTAAGAGGGTCTTGGTTCTTTATTTCAACTAACTCAGTGATAGATCTTACACCGTCACCTTTTACATTAGCAGGTACTCTATGAAGTATTCCCACAACCTCATCATCTATAACCAAGAAGCGGTATTCCTTTCCTTTTATGAATTCTTCAATAAGAATTGTGTTATCATGATTAAAAGCAATCTCCAATGCCTTCTCGATGCTTTCCGAGTCTGCTCCCTCTTTAAATATACTTATGCCTAAACCAAAATTAGTTGATTTCGGTTTAATAACTATTGGAACTCCAATAAAATTCTTTATTACATTTTTAGCTTCATTAATTGAGTTAGATTCTATACCTTTTGGAACGTTAATATTATTATCCGCCAGTACTTTCTTTGTAACACTCTTATTCTCCATAATCAAAACAGTTACATAGTTATCTTTAGACGTCTTTGTGGCCTGTTTGATATATTCAACTTTATTATTCCTCGTAAGTGATATGAAATTCTCAACTCTATCTAAAACTTCGACAGTTATACCTCTTTTTATTGATTCTTTCAATAAAATTTGAGTTGATAATTCTAAATCTTCATAACCTTCCAACTTAAATCTATTACTATAAGAACTCTTTTTATATACTTTAGCGATATTTATATGTGCTCTAATATATCCTTCTTCTTTGACTTTTTCCTCAATCTTGTAGGCGTATGTTAATTTATGATCTTTTATCTTTTCGATCATATTATTAATAATTTCTTCTTTATCAAGATTAAGTTCTTCATTTATACATTTAATCTTATTTAATATTTCTAATCCAAATGCTTCCTTAGTAATTAATTGACCATCTTTTTTTAGCATAAGTTCCTTTTGGCCAAACTTTGAAATTATGTTTTGATTTTCATTTCCTTCTTCTTGCCACTTAGCGTAATCACTCTCATCATTGATAAGCAAAAATAAGTTAAATAATTGCAGAAAATATAAATCATTCAAGCTTATTCCTCCCTTTTCAAAAGGATTAATATCAATGCTTCTGTATTCTAGATACTGGATTCCGTCATTCTTCAATGAATCAAAGAATTTATCAACATTTTTAGGTTTTAACCTCACACAGCTATATAATTCTTTATAGCTGTCAATGAGTTTATCATTTATAAAACCTTTTAAACTATTAATATACTCGTCTACTGAATTATAATTTGGAAATAAGTCAATTTTATTTTTATATCCACATTCGCTATTTCTATAAGACAAAGCTCCCTCATTAGAGAAACTATCTTGAGCAATTTCTTTTGATGAATTAACACAAGTTTTAATGTAGCTTTTATCTACTACACCGCTTGCACCTAATAGGTAAATAAGAAGCCATCTATATCTTAAGTAATTTCTTGTTACCCTTAAATATATTTTATTTTTAAACTCTTTATAATCAACATCCTGATTACTGCAACCTGAATCTCCTAAGAAGTGAATATGTTTTTTATTATTAAACAATTTAGTAATCATATCATCACTAAAAGAAAAATTGTAGTGTATTCCACATATTAGCTGCTTTTTGCCACCATACTTTTCTATTAAACTTTGTCTATATAGTCTTGCTTGTTTTCCTTTATTATTTTCACCATATTCTGCAATCCTAATCTTATCATCATCTGGTACTATCCCTGGCATTGATTGTGGCCAAAGATACTCATCCCCTATTTCCATCGCAACTATATCATAAAGAGCATTTGTGAAATTATAAGTTTCTTCAATATTTTTAAATGGAGGTGTTATAACTTCAATTTGACCTTCTGCAAAATCTGTTGTTATATATCCATTTTCAATCTTATCACCAAATACACTTGGGTGGGAAATTAGTGATAACTCTCCTTTATCGTTAACTCTTAAACTCTCCCTTTCAATGCCAAAATTTCCTTTTAATAATTCTTGAGGAGAAAATAATTCTTTCAGTTTGCCTAACATTGATTGCCTCCTTATTAATAATTTATAACTATCTAAAATTCTTTTTTACTTCAATTCTATAAAGTAAATATGCTACTATCCCCTTTAAGACACTGGATAATGAAATACTTATCCAAACACCAGCTAATCCAAATGGTTTTATTAAAATCATGGCCATTGGAATCCTTAGCCCGGTAAATAATACACTTATAACTGATGAAATTTTTGGTTTACCAATACCTGTAAACAATCCATTTGATACTGTTTCTATTGTACTAAATATCTGTGAAAATGCTACAACTTGCAAGTACGTTTTTGATATTTCTATTGTCATATCATCTTGAACAAACAATCGAATAAGTGGTAAATTAAAAAACATAAAGATAAACGCAGTAATCAATGAATAAATAATGCCAATTTTTAATGCAGCACTATAGCCATCTTTAATTCTATTGTATTTCTTAGCACCGAAGTTCTGCCCTGTGAAAGCTGCAATTGCACCGTGAAGTCCTCCGATAACCATGTAAGTAATTGATTCAATTTGAAGACCTATTTTTTGTGCAGCAATAGCATTGGAACCAAACAAAGCTATAATTCTTGCTAGCAATATATTAATAACAGTAAATAAAATCCTTTGGATAGCCATAGGAAACCCTAATTTTATTATTTCTTTAACTTTTTCATAACTAAATTTTATATTATGATTATATTTTAATATTTCTGAGGATTTAAATAAATATAGGATAAACATAATAATATTAGCTATTAAAGTTGCAATTGATGCCCCCAATACACCAAGTCTAAACACATATATAAATAATGGATCTAATATTATATTCACAATTATCCCTATTGTATTAATCTTAAAAGCTAATTTATTATTTCCAAAGCTTCCTAGAATTCTCGCATATAATAAATTAAAAAATACCAAAAATATCGTTGGTCCGCTCAAAACCAAATACAAATATGCGTCTTTTTCAACATTCTGGTTATTTAATTGCAAAAAATCTATAAGATTTTTTCCACCTAACATTAATATTAAAGCAAAGATAAAACCAATTACAATATTTATTAAAATTCCAGAATTAATATAGCTCTTTACCCCTATATCATCTCTACGGCCAATAGCGTGAGCCACTTTTATTCCTGTCCCAATAACCACCAAGGAATTAATTGAGTACCCTAAGCCCAAATAAAAGCTTGCTGAACCTATACTTGCCACTGCATTGCTGCCTAGCGCTCCAACCCAGACCATATTAACCAAATTATATGTAAACTGCAACAAAGAGCTTCCCATTATTGGAACTGAAAGGTTAGCTAGAACTTTTATAGATCTTCCTTCTGTAAGGTCTATTTTCTTCATTCCATCCTCATTCCTACTTTGCAAATGTTGTTTATAAATTATTTAACGAATAATTTATGTATGAGTATATTTTATTATTAAAAGTGCAAAATTTCTTTAAATACAATCAGTAGTTTCTTTGTAATCAGTAGATTCTCTTTTAATGTTATTAATATAATCGTATTTCTCACTACATATACAATCATCTTTTTCTGTAACTAAATTCATTATAAATAAAACTAATCTATTACAATTATTTATATTAAGTTTATATAAATTCCAAATTCCATCTTTTCGAGCTTCAACAACACCACAATCTATTAGAACTTTCATATGATGAGACAGCGTAGGTTGCGTAAATTTAAAACTTTCTAATATCTCACAAGCACACTTTTCGCCTCCTGAAAGTAAATCAATAATTTTAATCCTATTTAAATCACTTAAAGCTTTAAGTATCTTTGCATTTTTTTCGTAATTTGTACTCACATTATACTCCTTTCTCAATATTATCCATATTGAATTTATATTATATAGTATAGATATTCATCTATGTGTAGTCAATATTTTTTATTCTTTAAATACACTAGTTTTAATTCATATACATATTTATCTATTTGTCTCTAAAAAGTAAGTTAATTGTTTGTATTATATTGTTACTTAATGTTTTTTGTGTGCTTTCTAATAATTCTTGTGAAAATATAAAGCCAAGGATTAACCTTGGCTCGTTCCTTTTTATTAATTTGTTTTATACTTAACACTTTAAATCTAATCTCTACTAATTCAGCGTCTTATCCGCGACATTATGCATTTACTATCTCCCCGCCATTTACATGTATTACTTGGCCAGTAATATAAGAAGCACATTTTGATGCTAAAAATACATATGCTCCTGCACATTCAACTGGTTGACCTGCTCTCCCAAGGGGAGTATCTGATCCAAATTTAGAAACCTTATTTTCATCGAAACTTGCAGGAATAAGTGGTGTCCAAATAGGTCCTGGCGCTACAGCATTTATTCTTATTCCAGTTTTGCCTTTTGCCAAAGCTGTTGATAAAGATCTGGTAAATGCAACTATGGCTCCTTTTGTCATAGAATAGTCAATTAGAGTTTCATTTCCTTTATATGCTGTAACAGAAGCTGTATTTATTATACATCCTCCGGCTTTTAAATATTTTAGCGAAGCCCTTGTCATATAGAATGTTCCATAAACATTTGTCTTAAATGTTTTATCAAAGTTTTCGTTTGTTAATTGTTTCAAATCTGTACATTCAAATTGGACAGCTGCATTATTTACCAATATATCTACTTTACCAAATTCTTGAGTTGTTTTTTCTAATACGCTATCACAAAAATTAGAATCTCCAATATCACCATCTATAAGTGTACATTTTGTTCCTATTCCATCTATGATCTTTTTTGTTTCCTCAGCATCACTTTTTTCATTAAAATACACTATTACAATATTGGCTCCTTGCTTAGCATAAGCAATTGCAACAGCTTTACCTATTCCACTATCTCCACCTGTAATAATAGCAACTTTATCCTTTAAATTATCTCCCTTTTTATTATACTCTGGATCATCAAATATTGGTTCTGGTTTCATCTCGTGTTCTAACCCTGGTTGCTCATTCTGCTCTTGTTTTGGAAATGATTTTGGAAAATCCATAATAATCCCTCCTATTTGTTAAACTATTTTTTCTAACAAATAGTTTTTCCTATATATTAAATATTATTAATAATAAAGCTTCTGATAAGTAAAAGGCCTTTCAAATCTCCCACAACTTACCAGAAGCTATTAATATTATTTTATTTATTAATCAACTTTCTCAATTGCAAGACCAACTAAACCTGGCCCAGTATTTACCCCTAACGCTGGACCAATTGTACCAGTTATTGTACATTCCACTACATTAGGAAGGTCTTTTATTGATTCATATAAGCTCTCAACTTTATCTAAACCATGACCATCTAAAATCCAAGCTTTATATTTTCCTTTTTCTAGGTAACTTTTGAATATTTCTGTCAACTTAGATACAGATTGTTTTGAACCTCTTACCTTTGCTGCTGTTCTATATGTGCCATCATTAGCTACTGTAATTATTGGTTTTAAATTTAAAAGCTCACCAACAGTACCAGCAACTTTTCCTATTCTTCCTCCTTTTTGAAGATATTCTAATGTATCTATAGTAAAAAATAAATCTATTTTTTCTCTAAGGGTTGGTAATATATTTACAATAGTGTTAAATGATTTACCTTCTTTAATTAATTCTGCTGTTTCTAATACCATTGCGCCCTCTGCCATTGTTAGTGTTTTAGAATCAAAAACATGAGTTTCAAGTTCTGGGAAATTCTCACTCACTAATCTTACAGCATTATATGTCCCAGAAAATGCCGCTGATATTGTTATTACAATTACATGCGTATAACCTTCCTCAACTATTCCCCTAAAGACATTATTAATCTTTTCTATGCTTGGAAGGGATGTCTTTGGAATTTCTGTTTTTAGTCTTTTATACATCATTTCAGGAGATATTTCTATTCTATCTTCAAATTCTCCATCAGAGTACAAAATCTTAAACGGCAACATTTTTATGTTATTTTCTTCTAGTATTTCAATACTTATATCTGAAGCGCTATCTGTTATTAGTGCAACTTTTTCCATAATAATTCCTCCTAATTTTAATTTTTGTTAATATTTATACCGTTTGTGAGCAATCTCTAAATTTCCTACAAAAATATCAATCTAATTGAATATTAGAACTTTAGATTGTAGCAATACATTTACTCAATTAAGCTAAATAATAATTTTTTCTATTTAATTATAACACCTAAAAGCCGAGCAAGTTCAACGGCCTGTATTGGAGATACAATTGCATCTTTCAATTCTTTTCCTATTAATGAAATCTCTGATATATCATTATCTCTTAAGTCAATATTTTTAAGTGCAGTATTGGTAAATTCAGAGTTACTCAAGTCGCATTTTGTATAAGAAATTTTGTTAAAATTGCATTCTAAAAAAATTGTCCCTCTTATGTTAGAATTATTAAAACTTGTATTTTTCATTTTTGAATATCCAAAATTCATGTAATTCCCAAGAACCTCATCAAAAAAGACATCCTGAATATTACTTTCACTAAAATTCGCTCCAGTAAGTTTACAACTTTTAAATTCTACTCTATGTATACTACTATCAGAGAAGTCTATGTTGGATAAATCGCAATTTTCAAATATTACATCTAATAAATCAATATTTTTAAAACAACATTCATTAAATGTCACATTTACAAACTTACACCTACTTACCTCAACTTTTTCTTCATTTATATGATCTAAACTAGTACTGTTAATTACAACTCCTTCTAAATATCTTTCAGTTGTTAATTCATAATTTATATCACTATTTTCCTTTAGTAATTTATCAAATTTAGGTTTTGCTATTTTAATTAATTCTATCATGTGTACTCCCCCTTCTGAATAATATAATTATCTATAACTATAGAATATACTAATTACTATTATATCAAATAATTCAGCTTTTCAAGGACACATTTTCCATAAGATATTATCTTTCAATAATTAAAAAGATAATATCATCTAATCCCACAGAATATTATAGCTAACAATTAAAAATCCTTTACTTACATTTTATCCAATTTTTCTTGAAATCCTTCATTACTTATTTAGTGTGAAAACTATTTTTGACATATTTATTGGTAATAATTTATATAGATTAAAAAGATCATCAACTTTTCTATTATTCTGTAAACTCCTTTTACGATCTTCAGTAATTTAAAAAAGAAAGTTTAACCCAAAGTTAAAACTTTCTTTTTTAAATAGAGAATTAAACTTAAAAGCAATTATTTAT
>NZ_MZGT01000080.1 GCF_002029255.1 Clostridium chromiireducens | reverse complement strand
ATATAATTCGATACTTAATATTAATTTCTGACATTAAACACAAATAAATATTAAAAATTCTTTTGTTTATGTACTTATTGATATTTCACTTTTTAGTGAAGACCTAAGTTTTCTTCTTCTTACTAACCTTTTTATTTACGCATTTTGGTTTATTCAGTATTAGTTCATTACTTTTTTCTACTAATCTTGTTCCAAACGTTACTATTTCTTGTACATCTATTACAGTTATATAATCTGTTTTTAATTCTTTTAATTCAAAGCTACCTCTCATAAGTTGTTTCTTAGCAGTACTTATAAGTTCTCTTAGCCTAAAAATACTTTCTTCAGTTGGATCGTCTTCATTTATTGGTGTAAAATACCCGATGTATCCACTTTTAAATAATATTTTTATTTCTAACATTCTGATTTTCCTTTTTGCAGAATTACTATCAATACATATATATTCATTTAAAATTGAAATGCTATTGTTGCAAATTTCAAACTAACAAGATTATTTAAGAGGTAATATTATACTAACCTTATTATTTAACAATGGTTTATATGAATATAAAAAGAACCCTATCACTAGAGTTCTCAAAAATTACGCTGAAACATCTACATATATCTTTGCTATATAAATATTTCTACGTTCTACCTTTAATATTTTAACTATGTTATGTTCCCAAATGTATTCAATAGCTTCACTAAAACGCTCAGTATTTAATTTTGTATCGTTACTAGATAACACTACTATTGATTGTTTACCACAACGCACTTTAGGCGTAACCTTTATTTTTTCTAATATCATATTTACATCATTATTCATCCGCTCACTCCATACAAGTTATATATATGATTTTATTCAGTCAATCTATATAATATACGTTGTTTGTACTATTTTTCTGACACAAGAAGCAAGTATCACGCTAATAAACTATATTTTTATTTATTATATTGTAAGCACACACTTTTAAATCCATATAGCATGGCACTAAAATCATATATCTTTATTTTTAACTTACTGATTATGCCAATATATCCTGAATAAGAACTAAATCAATTGAAATAAATCTTCCATAATCCTTAAAAACTGAATTAAAGCTAGGGGCACTTTCTAAGCATCTCCTAAATTCACGTTGTACTTCTTCACGCACTTTATTAAATACTCCCTCGAAATCATCTGACAAAAGTGAATTGTCATTTGAAGGCAGTACTGGATCAAGTAATTTTTTCGCTTTTATCTGTAAATCACTTAAACATTGTCCCATTTCGTTATTTATTGTTTCTCGTAACAATGGTGATTCTTCTAGTGGAAAACTTACTATTATAAAAAGTTTGCCTTTAGCTTTATACTGATCTCCCCAATCAGCTTCTACTAAATATTTAAGATCGTTTATCTCCATAGTTATGCTATCAAAAGCTTGCCGATAAATATTTTCACTCAAAATATTACAATCCAATATATACCCTTGATAATTTTTATCCATTTTTTTCTCCAATAAAATACTCTTTAACTTATATATTATTCGATAATAATATTTTCGTGAAATTTATTATTTTAAACAACGAAATAAGGAGAGCCAAATCCATCTCGATTTGCTCTCCTAAATACTCTAATAAGTTTATATCTTTTTAACGAATTCAGATTTTAAACTCATAGCTCCAAATCCATCAATCTTGCAATCAATATTATGATCTCCATCAACTAAACGTATATTTTTTACTTTTGTACCTTTTTTTAATGCTGATGAAGCACCTTTTACTTTAAGATCCTTAACTATTGTTACAGAATCACCATCACTTAAAATATTTCCGTTAGCGTCTTTAACAATTTTATTATCTTCACTATTTTGGCTTTCTAATCCTGCAGACCACTCATGAGCACATTCTGGACAAATTAGAAGACTCCCATCTTCATATGTATATTCTGAATTACATTTTGGGCAATTTGGTAAATTATCCATGAATTCATTTCTCCCCTCGTTCTTATTATTTCTAAGAATTACATGATACCATACTCTTCACCAATTAACAAACGTTCCAAAAGTTTATCTATATTTCAACGCTTTATAATCGTGTTTCTAGTTTTTCCATAACTTAAATAACAATTCTCCGGTTTAATTTTTTCACATATTTCCTCAACGAACCTATTGGTGCTATTTACGCACAAAAGATTATTTTTATAATAAATTGCCTCATCATTATCTATTTGATCTAAGCACGTTAAACCTATGGATTTTTTTATATTCCAGCATCCATGTTGTTTTACAGGCAGTATCTTCGTATAATCATTTTGTATATTCTCTGCCAATAAATCTATATCTAATGGTGCAAATCTCAATGTCCCTTGAAATTCATTGGAAATATTTGTTGAATCAATAATGTTTTTATATGGTTTTTCTTGAACTTCATTTGGCAAATGTCCAGCCCCATGCCTTGTTAAATAGCTTCTTGTAAGATAAATTACTTCTATATCTAATTGATAATTATTTATTTCTTCTAATAAATTTATCACATTGCTTATACCGGTTTTTGAATGTGTTACATGAGGAAAATATTTATAATCCTCTGATAACATTAACCCTTGAGCTCCTTCAAAAATCAGAGTATTATATTTTTCTGCTACCTTTTTTATATTAATAAAGTGTACTTTCGGTATAAATTGCCTGCCTATATCATCAATAAAATGACTTATTATACTATCATCATATAATTTCGCCATTAACTTATCTTTACAACCAACTAAATTTAACTCCTGGAGTCTATCTTTTATATATTCATTTTTTATAAGTTCTAATTTATCTATATAATTTTTGTTTAAAAGCTCATTACATGTTATCTTATATCTTTCTATATTATTTCTTATAATAGATTCGTTGTATCCTAGCCCACAACTGCCATGCCTATTATCTCCTCTATATCTTTCTACTATTTGATTTAAAATCATATCTTGAGGGATGATCACAGGACAAGTTAAATCAATCATAGTATACGGATCAATATTTTTCATTTTTAACTCATCATATTCTTTTAGAAATAATAATGGATTTACTGAAAAATAATTACTTAAAAAAGTTGGAATACCTTGTAAATTTCCTGAGCAGAAATGACCAAATACATGCCTTTTACCATCTGGAGTAACTACTGTATGACCTGCTTGTGCAGAAGAGTTAAATCTAATTACAATCGGATTCTCATTTATAGAACACATGTAATCTGTCATTAACCCTTTTCCTTCATCTCCAAAATTAGAACCTATTATCACTTTTATGTATTTCATGCTCCACTCTCCTTTTATGATATTAAACACATCCCCCCATTATAAATAATGAGGGGATAATATTAAAACTTTACAAGTCCATTATCATCTTTTGCATTTGGAACCAGTTCTTTTATAGCATTTCTAATTATTAAATTTGTACTTCCATCCCAGCTATCTGAAACTATATCTTTATTTTCACCATTCAATACTTGAAGTGTTGATACTATAAGTTCAGGAAGCTTTGTATAATCTGATAATTTTAAAGCTCTCTGCCCCAATATTTCATTCCATGATTTTATTACCTCATCTGGCTGATAACGCATATGGTTTCCTTCTTCAATAATAATGTGAAATACTTCATATTGCTTAGATACAAGCCTTAATAAATCTTGAGCCGACATACTATCAGTCTGGATTGTATCTCCAAAGACCTTTTCAATTTCGCTTTTTAGGACTGTTTTCGGACACTCTTCATCTCCTATAGTAAATAAATATCCCTTTTTTCCTCTTTTTATATAATTATCACATTTTGTATGCATCCCAGCAAACCACCAAGGCAGAGTATAACTTTCAGAGTTGTTTCCTCCCCCGCCGTGTTCTACATAAATTTTAGTTAGCTCTTTTGCAATTCTAATATCAGCTTCAAATTGTGTTACTTGTAAAGGAGCCGAATCATACTTTACATCACCAATCCCCATAAACATTATATGAGGGTCAGACACAGGCTTTCTATTATATACTTCAGTCGCTAACTTTTCTAATCCTACCCTTGCGATATTGTCAGCGATTATACCCATTGAACCAGTTACATCTAATCCAATAATAATTGGTGTTGAGTTTGGATTATCACTGCTGTCACAGCTCTCCCTAAAACTCACTTTATAAGGATTCAAGGTTGGATCAAGACTCCTTGCCGCAAATACATCATCTACTGTTTTCTTTCCTCTTATTGCCGCACTTGAATAGCTATCCCAAGCCCTTGAATCCCATCTTCCTGTTCCCATTTTAATACCTCCTAAATTCTCATATTTTATTGGTATATAATTTATCTATATCAATATTCATTTCTATAAATTTTTTCTCCCCATAACTTTCTTTAATAACTTTATCCCAAAGCTTATATTCTTCTATAGGGTTATTTACCGAAACTACTCTAACCCAATCAATAAGCGGTTTCGGTATATCTGGATCTTCTATGATATCTATTCCATTTTTATCCCCAAGTAAAGTTCTACCAATCAATCTTATGGATTCCAAATCTAAGAGAAACGTGCCCTTTTTAGTAGATTTCATATCTGGAGACATGATATTATAAATTTCATTAGATACTCCAAGCATCTTCCCATCTATAGGTACTGTATACCACCAACCACCTAATAAAAATCCATTATGATATGATGGAGATATAAAGTAATTATCAATAGTTAATCCATTGTGTGACAGATTATTATAATATAGAAAACATGCTATATTGTATAAACTGCTTAAAATCCATGTTACATGTCTTGGTGGAACTTTATTACTATAATAGCTTAATATATCTTTAAGAGAAAAAGCATCTTCTGATTTTTCTATAAGAATGCCTATTTTTCCATCTATGGTTTCAAATTTTCTTGATACTTTGGGAAAATACTTTTCAAACTCAAATTTCATATTGTTATTCTCGTACTTTAAATTTTTGATTCTGTCTAATGCATTATCTATAAAATTTAGATGTACTTTATCAATTAAATATAAAATTGATCTATTTCCAATATAATATTTTCCAAGCTCAAATGAATATTGTACATTATATTTCATTGAGTATTTTTCACCATCAGAACTGGTTATTTTAATCAATCCATCTCCTATCCAGTTACCATTCTCTAATAATTTAATAGCTTCAGTATATAATTCATTAATTTTACTTGCAGCCTCTTTGTATTTCTCTGAATCTTTATGCAAATCAGGATGAAACATTTTAAGAAGATTAATGTGCTCTTTTTTCGCTATATCCTTGTCACCTGTAAAAAGTTCATAGGGGTATTTCATTCCAAGTATCTCATCAACATTAAACAAGATCATCACCTCAACCGTGTAACCTATCTCTTATTTCCTTAAGTGAATAATCTTTGATTAAATTTCCATCCTTAAAAACCACTTCTAATAAATTGTCTTTAAACTCGTCCTGCTCTTTTATAGTAAGCTCGTCCCTATAAATAATATCTTCTCCATCTTTGTATACATAGCACATACCCTTTTGAGATTTTTTGAAATTCCCTGTATCAGTTTTAGGATCTTTAAAGATGAATTTTTCTTCACCATTAATTACTGCATGAGTTGCTTTTAGAGCGAATCCAAAAGTATCACGAGTATTATATTGATAAGTGTATGATCCAATTCCAAAAGTACAGTTGCTTACTGCAAATCCTTTTTGTTCAAGGCACTTACAGATCTCTTCGCATCTTTCAACTGTAATACTATCACCATAAATTGTTCCTATATGAGAATTTAAGACTTTATACCCTTTAGCATTAATTTCTCCGCCAAATATATCCCATAGAAGTTCAACTGTTCCTTTGTATTCAGGACTATCTTTTGGTGCTTCACTATCTCCACAGATTATTTTAACTGGATCTCCGCTATCTCCTCTAATCACTATCTTTCCATCTCTATTTAATATATCTTCTTTTAATATTGGAAGAATATTAGTTATAAGATTCCAATAATCATAGGTATCTGAAACTATGCTAAGAACACCACTTGGAAATACTTCATTAATCAATCTCTTATAAGCCTTAAGCTCATCAGTTCCATAAGTGCACATTACACTATGCTCTGTTGATGGAGTTCCAAGACCAACTATTTCATTTTCAATATTACAGTTATAATATTTTTCAAGGTAAAGTATTGATGATATTGTTGCTGTTCCGGTAAATGAAAGCAAGTGTCCTGCACTGCTGACCTGTGCACTTTCAATAGAACTAAATCCTCTCATGCTAAAATCTCCACAAGCTTTTTTTACATCACCATTTTCCACAGTTAAATCAAAATATTTTTCTACAATTTCTCTATACCTATATGCTATTGTTGCACTTGTCATAGGCTGCCATATATTACAGCTCATGAAGGTTTCCAAGTAATTTACAAGCCAGGCAAATTCATCGTGAGTATTAGTTATTTCGATCATAGGTGTTTTTATATTTACTCTTGTTCCTTCTGGAACTGCTTTAATTTGTATAGGTAAATAGCCTAAATCATGCAATTTCTCTATATGAGCTGTATCTGCAGCTATGCTTCCCATGGTTTTAGATATTACTCTCCTATACTCCATAACAACTTCATCCTTAGGAACCATAAAGAAATTTTGGTTGAAATATTCTATTAAATATTTTTTTATAAAAGACTGAAGTCCAAACATAACTACTTTATTCATGTCTTCTTTTCTGGACATTCTAGGAGTCCAATAACTTACAAGCTTTGTGAGTCCTGGTGCATAACACATATGATGTATTGTTTTATAAAAATCAGTTAACAATAATGGATCTATCATTTATATCTCTCCTATCTTATAACCTTAACGCCTAGTGATTCAATTACATCTAATGCTTTTTCATGAAGACTATCATCAAAACTTGCACATAAAGTTCCGTCTACACTTAAGTCTGCATTTATATACTGAGATTGAAATGTAATCACATTGCTTATCACGCATATATTCGTAACAATCCCAACAAACTCTATTTCATCTATATCTTCTCCAACATCTTTTGATATCTTTAGCATATCCTTTGGTGCTATTCCAAAAGAGTTCTTATTATAATGAAAAGTATTTTCTACACCTACAAATTCTTTTAATTCTCCATAAAGATTGTGACCTTCAGTATATATATAACAATGAGGTACAGGTAAATTCTTTCCTTCTCTTGTTTCTAGATAATTTTCAAAATGAGTATCATAAGTGAATAAAACCTTGTAACCATTATCTAGATATTTTTTTACTTTATTATATATTCCCTCTTCTAAGCTCTCTGCTTTTTTAAATCCTAAAGTACCATTAACGAAATCCTTTTGATAATCTACAACAACTAATAATTTATTCATAATCTTCTCCCCCAATTTTACTAATTAAATTTTTAAATAATTTCACTATTTCCATATCATACTTTCTCAATACATTGAAAACACTATAAATTGTTAACTTTTTATATTTTTATCTTTAAAAATATTTTTGTTTTTAAATTTATTAATTTAAAAGTTCTAAAATTCTTTTATTTTTAACAAGTAAACTTTATTTCTTTTTAAACATTTAAATTTATATAAATTACTTATCTTAAACTTTTTACGTTTATTTATATAATTATAGTGACTTCTAATTTCTCATGAACTTTTGATAAAATACTATTTGTAGTAAATACTTTAGTGATTAAATCCGTCTTTAAAATTTCACCATCAAAAATTGAATCTTCACAATGAGTAACTACTAAATAGATTTCAGAAGCCCCCATTTCTTTTAATTTATTTGCAGTTAAAATGAAAGTTCCACCCTTTGAACATAAATCATCTACTATAATTGCTTTGAAGTTATCATCATCAATATTTCCATTCATATCAAGCTTTTTTATATATCCTGTCTTAAAATCTCTTTCTTTATTGGCAGTTAGTATTTTTTCATATTCTATTTGTTTTCCATATCTTTTAGCAGCACCTGCATCTGGATAAACTAAATAAACAGGTTCTTGACTATTATTTAGTTTTTCAAGCACATTATTTGCTAACTTTTGTGACATATCTATAACCTTAACTCGATCCAATAAAGCAATACATACATCTGAGTGAGGTTCGTAAATTAAAACTTCTTCAAATCTTAAGCGGTTAATAAGTCTGCAAAAATATTTTAAAGTAAAAATTGTCATTCCTTCAGTCCTATCCATTCTGCTGTAGGGCATATATGGAATAACCAAAGTACTTTTTTTATTTAATTCATCTAAATGTTCTTTTAAAAACATTAAGTGAGTAATGTCTTTATCATCTTGAAATTTAACTTTTATTTCATTGATATCTTCTTGTATCTTCAATTCTTTGGAGTTTATTAGGCTCTCTCCATTTGGAAATTTTGTAATAGATACTTCTTTACCATTTAAATAAATCATTTTATACCCCTCATTTCTCTTATTTAAAATTCATGTTCAAAATTCTCATTAAACTTAAAAACCTTTGCTGGTCTAAATGGCTTACCTTCGATTATCTCATCGGTTTCTATAATCATATTATCCATCTTTCTTCTAAAATTAAGAATTTCTCTCCCCATTATAGCTTCATAAACATTTTGGAGTTCTTTTACTGTAAACAACTTTGGTAAAAGATTTAAAGCAATAGGAGTATATTCAATTTTATTTCTAATTCTATCAACTGCGTAATTAATTATTTTATTATGATCAAAAGCTAACTCTTGGTCACTATTACTTAGTAATTTAAACTTTTCTTCTTTTTTTCTAAAAATACTTCTTTCAATCTTTTCAATTATTTCATATTCAATATCTATCTCATTATCTTCGCTTTGAAAATTCAATTTATATCTGTTTGTAGTAAAGCTTTCATCTTTACTAGAGTCTAATAGGCTTTTTTCAACCCAAAACCATTTTGTTTCTTTGCTATTCTTTTCTTTTTTCAAAGTAATTTTATCCTTTGATATTAAAGCTATATTTCCTATACTTATAACTCGTGTTCTAGGATCTCTATTAAGTTCACCAAATGTATATAGCTGCTCAGTATACACATTATCAATCCCCGTCTCCTCTTTTAATATTCTAATGGCTCCTGATTCTAAGCTTTCATTATTTCTAACAAAACCGCCTGGTATTGCCCACTTACCTATATCAGGATAATCATCTCTTTTAATTAAAAGAATCTGCATACCTTTTTTAGGAACTTTCCTGGAATTCTTTTCAATACGATCACTTGTAGTAAATATTATTACATCATTTGTAACACTCGGTCTTTCGTAAATGCTTACATCATATTTCTTTAGGAACTCTTCTTCATTCTTATATAAACTATTACAACTCAATTGCAGCACCTTCTTCATTAATTTTTGCGATATTATATCAATTAATCTTGTATCAATTTAATATTACTAAATATTAATCTGCCATATATCTTTTGTTTTAATCATTTAGATATTATCAATTTGAACTTATGTATTTATCATACTTCTAAATTTTGTATTTGTAAATACTTTTCCAAAATATTTTTCTATAAATTATTTATCCATATCAATTTTGTATATAAGAAAAGCCGCATCTATAAATAGTGCGACTTTTCTTAATTAACATTTCTTTCATTGCAAAATGATGTAGAAGAGTTAATTATATTTAATTTCATTAGTTTTATGTAAAGCTGTAATTACGCTTGTATACCATTCATCTGAAGGCTTCTTATCTGGCATATTTTCATATAGGTATTTAACTTTTTTTCTTACTTCCTCATCATACTTGTAATCTTTCTCTTTATAATCTAAATAGTTAACCAACTTAATTTTTTCTACTTCTTTCTGTAAATCACTTCTTCTTTTAGAAAACTCAATCCAAGCACTGCAGCTACATGGATTATCAATGCTCAGAAGGTTGCAATGGTCTCCAAAAAATGAATCAAGATTCATTCTTGCTCTATAAAGGAGTCCTTTTGTAGCAGCTTTAGAAAGTTGTAATATTTCTGCAGTTTCATCTACCTTTATGCCAAACATATCTACAAGTGAAAATGCTATTCTTTGATTTAATGTTAACCTTCGTACCATTGCCAGAAAACAACCATTTTGTAAATCTTTAATTGATTCATCAACTATTACATAATCTTCTGGAAGAGGATCATTAGATGTAAAAAGCTTCCCATCTCCTTCTAGTTCATTAATTTCTTCATAAGATAATTCCCTAAATCCTTTTTCTTTTCTCATTTTCATCCTAAAAATATTAAGACAAATTATTGTAATCCATTTTTTTATTGCATTGTCATCTTTAAGTTGCGAAATGTTTTCCCAAACTTTAATTAAAGTTTCTTGAGCTATATCTTCAGCAACACTAGGATTGCAAGAAAGTTTAAGTGCATAATTATAAATATATTTACTATAATTTTCAAATACATTATCAAAATTCATAATCCTGTCCCCCAATAAATTTTAATTCTTAAAATTCTTCATCTTTAATTTTACCTTCTTAAAATAAATTAACACCATAACCATTATTTGTAAACATATTTATATAATTTTTATCTATATTACTACAAAAAACATTCTAATTCTAAAATTTGTAATATTTTATATCACATTAATTTATAATCTGCATAGATTATTAATTAAGTAAGTCACAAACAAAGGAGAGTAAACTTTATGTACAGACATGATGACTGTATGTGTAAACCAGAAAAAGAATATGCTCGTGCATATATAATTCCTCAAAAATATGAAAATTTGTATTCAATCAAGGAAGGATTTCTTAAAGGTACAATCTTTAAAGACCTTTACAGACCATACCGTGCTCATGATCATGGCGATCCAAATGAGCATTATTATCAATACAAAAAAATGAAATATGAGAGGTGAAAAAAATGCACGCTAAAGATGCACTAGATACTATAAGAATATACCAATTTTCTGCTATAGAACTTAATCTTTACCTTGACAATTTTCCAGATGATAAAAATGCAAAAGATGATTATGACAAAGTATCTTGCAAGTTAAATGACTTGATTAATCAATATGAAAAAGATTATGGTCCACTAACTAATCTGGGTTCTGCTCATGTAGAAAATCCACGCGCATGGGTCGAACAACCATGGCCATGGGAAAATTGTTAATAGGAGGAGTAAAAGTTTATGTGGTATTATGTAAAAACATTAGAATATCCAGTAAATCTTAAATGCAAAGATTTAACTATGGCCAAATACCTAATAACTCAATATGGTGGTCCAGATGGTGAATTAAGTGCTGCATTAAGATATTTAGATCAAAGATTTACAATGCCTACTGGTAAATCTAAGGCACTTTTAACAGATATAGGAACAGAAGAAATGGCTCATGTAGAAATAATTGCTACTATGGTATATCAACTTATGGAGAATGCAACTGTGGACGAAATTAAAAAAGCAGGTCTTGCCGGACATTATGCAGAACATGGAAAAGCTGTATTCTATACCGATGCAACTGGAAATCCTTGTGCTGCTAAACAGCGATATTTTTAGGGAGGAAGAGTTCTGAGGAAAATAGGAAATTCAGGAATCTTATGCATGTATGGTAATTTATCATAAGCTAAAGGAATTGAATATACCATAATAAATTGAAGCAGCAAAAGGAACCAGGGATATTTATAACCCCTAGTTCTTGTTTAAATTCTTGGCAATTCAAGAAAATCTCAGCTTACCGGTCACTATTTGATTTATATTTAATAAACTAGACTATAAATTTTGAAATTTCTTGTTTTAATTTTTCTGAGCTATCCTGTGATTTATTTGATAGATCCAACACATTACTAGATTTTAAAGTAACGTCAGCTATTCTTTGAGAAATATCAGTTGTTCCCTCAGCTCCATCACTAGCAGCTTGTGCCACTTCATCAATAGTCTTTAATACATCCTGTATTGATGCTAAAAGTTCTTCTGATGTTGAACTGAATTCTGTAACAAGATTTTCAACAAAGTTTGCATCATCTTTATATTTATCTGCAACCTCAAGCATTGTTTTATAATCCTCATACACATCAGTTGACACAAATTGAAGAAGTTTATTTGAACTGCCCGAAAGTTCAATAAATGAATCTGTTACCTTGGTAGTAATATTTTGAATCTCAATTACAGCTTCCTTAGACTGTTCAGCTAATTTTCTTATTTCTTCTGCTACAACAGAAAATCCTTTTCCTGCTTCCCCTGCTCTTGCAGCTTCAATCGCTGCATTTAATGCAAGTAAATTGGTTTGCTCAGTAATCGCCATTATTGATTGCGATAAAACATTTATCTGAGTTACTATCTTAGAATTCTCAATTGCTTTTTCAAGCTCTCCTTTTGTTCCATCAAATATATCATCTGCCTTCTTTTGTGCTATATTAACACTTTCTTTTGTATCTGATGCTCTTTTATTAATGTTTAAAACTTCAACTGCACCCTTTTGTGAATTTTTAGCTATAGTATCTATAGCTCTTTCTATTTCCTGTGTGGCAGCTGTCATTTCTTCTGAACACGCTGCGGTTTCTTCCATGTTGGCTGCTAACTCTTCTGTTCTTGCAGAAACATCTTCTAAATTATTATTCATAATATTTATATTATCTAAGCTTCCATTTACATTTTGATTAACATTTATTGCTTCATTTTTAACCATTTCAATTAATTTCTTTAAAGATCCTTGCATAAGAAAAACATCCATTGACATTACTCCAATTTCGTCCTTTACGCTACGCACATCTTCAGGAATTTCTACAGTAAAATCTCCATTTTTCATAGAATTTAACGTAAGTGATAAACTTGACATTGACTTTCTGATATTCTTAATAATATATAAGCTAATACCTAAAGCCGTAGTAATAGCCAAAATTACGATAAAAAATGTAATACGTTCTGTATTTTGTGCATTTGTTTTATAATTGTCATAAATAGCTTTAGCATTATTTGAGTTATAATCATTTAAATCCCTTACACTTGCTTGATATGTTTCTAATAAATTAACACTATTAATATATGATTTATATGCTTCATCAACTTTATTAGCCTTTACTAAATCTACTGAATTTAAAAACTCCTTTTCATAAGCTGCCAAGTTATTTTTTGTTGTTTGGTATAATTCCTTCTGTTTGTCATCAGCTGATAATTCATTTAATTTATCCATATCATCATTTATAGTCTTATTTCGCTTTTCAATATCATCATTTACTTGTGTTCTATATTTTTCATCTTTTGAAATGATTAAATCGAGAAGATTAGCCTTGTTAGCTCTTGTCTGTGTTCTTAAGTCTCCTCCAATTTCAATGGATTTTTCGCTATTATTGTACATCTTATCCATATTAGCAGTAGCTATTCGCCCATTATATATTGAGAATAATCCTACAATAATCAAAGCAACAATTACAACTGATACTAATATACCTAATTTCGTGCTAATTTTGAAGTTTCTCATTTTGATTCCCCCTAATGTTCAAATTTTATTTTAGATCGATTTTATCGCTAAATTTAGCTAATTAAATATTAAAAAAATAGCAGAAAGTTTTCTATTGAAAACAAAACTTTCTGCTGTTGTCCCTTATCTATCAAATATACTTTTTATATTTGCACTGATTCAATTTATAATCATCTTATTTAGGCAAATTCAAAAAATAATTAATACATCTGTCAGCATATTTTATTTCATATGCCTTAAAAATCATCATCTTCATTTAAAGGTATTATATCTTCTGGATTTGTCATAGTTTTAGTATATTTTACTTTCTTATTATCTAAAACAGATCTTGTATTATAGTATGAAGAACCTTTACTTTTCTTCTTTCCCATATTATTTTTAATATTCATATTAAATCCTTCATCATCAATCTCAATAGCCCCCTTAACCATTAAAGTAAGACTTTCAACTATCTTTTGTAATGTGCGTGCTTGAGCTTTCATTTCTTCTGCAGCAGAAGCACTTTCTTCTGCTCCAGCAGCATTTTGCTGTGTTACTGATTCCATCTGACTAATTGCTCTATTCACCTGTTCTATTCCTTGAGCCTGTTCTTGGCTAGCAGCGCTAATTTCTGAAATAAGGTTATTTAATTTATCAACCTTAGAAGAAATATCATCTAATGCAGTATTTACCTTCCCAGCAGCATCACTTCCACGTCCAGAAAGTTGTATATTTTTCTCAATGATTCCTGCTGTATCTTTAGCAGCATCTGCACTTCTTTGGGCTAAATTTCGTACTTCTTCTGCAACTACAGCAAATCCTTTTCCTGCATCTCCAGCTCTTGCTGCTTCTACTGCTGCATTTAGTGCCAAGATGTTTGTTTGGAATGCTATTTCATCAATAACTTTAATTATTTTCCCTATTTCTGAACTAGACTGCTTGATTTCCTCCATAGAAACCATCATGTCCTTCATTTCCAAACTAGCTGTAGTTGAAGCTTCATTAGCTTGATTTGCAAGGGTTGAGGCTTGTCTTGTATTTTCTGTGCTCTGAATCACCATAGAAGATGATTCATCCATTGTTGCGGATACCTCTTCAATAGAAGCCGCTTGTTCAGAACTTGCTTCTGCTAATTGCTGGCTTGACGCTGCCAATTGACTTGATGCTCCAGCAATAGACCTAGCAACTTCTCCTAATTTGTTAGAATTCTTTGTTAGTGGCTTAGTAATAGATAAAAGTATCAAAACATTTACTGCTATAGATGTTACTGTACCAATACATAAAAATATTATAGTTCCTATTTTAGTAGTACTATATGTGGAACTTAGGTTATCAGTATCTTCCTTTGAAAGCTTTTGATTAAATATAACTAAATCATTAAGAAGCCTACTGGCATCGTCAAAATTGGGAAGCCCCTGAGTTTCCATTAATTTCATAGCATCTTCGGTTTTCATATCTCTGCTAAGTGCCGTTACTTTAGAGCTTACCTCCGTATAACTATCCCATTTTTGTTTAACAGAATCTATTAATTTCTTGTCTTCATCATTAGAAATCATATCTTTACTATATGTTTGTATTAGCTGCTGTATTTGTGAATTTTTATCCGCCATGTTTTTTTCTAAATTTACCATTTGACCCTGATCCTCTGAAATTACATGCTTATATTGAAATGCTAGATAATCACTAGTTGCTGTATTTATAGCATTGGCTGTATCAATACTAGGCAGACTATTTGTAGCTATATAAATTCCATTGTCATATACTTTTCCAGTTGCGAGTATTGCAACTACCCCCATTATAAAAAACATTATAAACGACATTACAATACTTAAAATGATTTTGTTCTTTACTTTCCAATTACTAAAATTCATTTTCCTTACCTCCAATTTCTAATTTTTAGATTACATCTTTTTCATCTGTTGACATAATATTTATAGGTTCAAGCAGCATAATAACTTTATCTTTTATTTTTCCTATTCCTGTAAGATAATCCTTATTGACTCCTCCAAAACATGATGAAGGTAATTCTATTGTTTCCTTATTTATATCTAAAACTTCAGAAACTGTATCAACTACCATTCCAGTTAAACGAGTTTGATTTGATACTTCTGTTTCAATAACAATAATGCAAGTTCTAGCATCATATTCTCTACTTGGAATTCCAAACCTAACTCTTAAATCCATTACAGGAATAATCTTACCTCTTAAATTTATAATTCCTTTTATATATTCTGGCATTTTATGTACCGGAGTAATATCTAACATGCCAATTATCTCTTTAACATTCAAAACTGGTATTCCATAAAATTCTTCTCCAATATTAAATGTAAGAAATTTATTCAATTCTAATGCCATTTCTACACCTCCACTCTGATTTAATTATTTAAATATTGAATTATGTCATCTACAATGTGATTTAGTGAAACTATTTTTTTAGCAGCTCCCATTTCGATTGCTTCCTTCGGCATTCCAAAAACCACACAACTTTTTTCATCTTGGGCAATAGTATATGCGCCCTCATTTTTCATATTCAAAAGACCAGCTGCACCATCTTTTCCCATACCAGTAAGTATAACTCCTACAGCATTCCTTCCTGCATACTTTGCAACTGAATCAAATAGAATATCCACCGAAGGACGTTGATGGTAAACCATAGGTCCATTATGAAGCTGCACATAATATACTGCACCGCTTCTTCTGAGTTCCATGTGCATATTACCAGGCGCTATTAAGGCTTTCCCAGGAGAAAGTATTTCCCTATCTTCTGCTTCCTTTACTTCTATGGCACATATTTGATTCAGCCTTTGTGCAAAGGATTTCGTAAAATGCTGAGGCATATGCTGCACTATCATTATTGGAGGTGCAGATGGAGGCATTTTTTCTAGTAATTCTTTCAATGCTTCTGTGCCTCCTGTAGATGCACCAATCGCAATAATTTTATTTGTAGTTTTAATAAGAGACGATTTCTTATTTTCACTAAAAACAGCAACCTCTTTTTTATTTTCTTTAATTCCTACTTTCCAATTTGGAATTTTTGAAACTGCTAATATCTTTTCTATGAGCTGTTCAATCATATCATTTACAGAATATGAAACTGATGGTTTTGCCACTACTTCTAGTGCACCATATTCCAATGCCTTTAGAGCTGTTTCGCTGCCATTTTCTGCTATGGAACTAACGATGATAACTCTAATTGGATAGTACTTCATTAACTTGCGTAAAAAGGTCAATCCATCCATTCTAGGCATTTCTATATCTAAAAGAACAATATCAGGTTTTAATTTTATGATTTTATCCCTCGCAATATACGGATCTGGTGCTGTATCAATAACCTGAATTTCTTTTGTTTTTGACAGTTCACTACTTAATATTTTCCTTACCATAGCGGAGTCATCCACTACCAATACCTTTATCTTATCCATATTAATTTCCATCCTTTAAAACCAGTTTTAATTCCTACATTTTAAACATTTCCTCAACATCTAATATAAGAGATACCCTTCCATCCCCAAGTATAGCTGCCCCTGATGCATAAGAAATCGAAGAAAATTCACTTTCTAAAGGTTTAGATACAATTTCCTGCCGTGCAATAATCCTATCAACAGGAAATGCTAGTAATTTTTGATCCATTTCTAATATAACAACTTCTCTTAAATTATGTAGTGTATCGCTTTCTGGAATATTAAACATCTTAGGCACATCTACAACTGAAATAACGTTGTTTCTTATGAGTAAAGCTTCCGTTTTATTTTGAATACTAACCAAATTACTCTTATCTACTATAAAAAACTCTTTAATAAATAAAGTAGGTATAATATATCTTCCTCCTGCTGCTTCAATTATTGTTCCATTCATTACAGCAAGATTCATAGGGATTTTTACTGTAAAAGCACAACCTTCCCCTAAAACATTTACTACATCAATCTTTCCACCCAAATGCGAAATAACTTCTTCTACTACATTCATTCCTACACCTCTGCCAGAAATGTTATTAACAACTTCTTGTGTAGAGAAGCCAGGCTTAAAAATAAATTTTATAATTTCTTCTTCACTATATACTTTATTTTCTTCAGCCATATTTAAAGCTAACGCTTTTTTTAGAATTTTTTGTGTATTAATACCTTTTCCATCGTCAGATACCTCTACATAGACACTATCTCTTTTACTATAAGCTTTTATTTTTATTGTGCCTTCTATCTTTTTACCAGCTTTTATTCTTTCCTCTTCCTCTTCTATACCATGAGAAACAGCATTTCTAACCAGATGCATCAATGGATCAAATATTTTTTCTGCTGCACTTCTGTCAATTTCTGTTTCTTCCCCTTCAATTATTATGGAGATTTTTTTATTAAGTTCAGCTGCTGTATCCCTTGCAACTCTGTGAAGTCTATGTAATGTTGGTTTAATTTCTATCATTCTAAGAGACATAGATGAAGCTTGTATTTCCTTAATCAGCTTTGATGACCTTGACAAATTATTCATCATCGCAGAATTTCTTCCAAAAGCTTCACTAATCTGCTGCTCAAACTGAGAATTTAAAATAAGAAGCTCTCCAAGCATATCCATAAGGCCATCGACTTTCAATACAGGTATCCTGATAAAATTCTCTGCCTGCTTTTCACTTGATGGGCTTTGTTTTATATTCTGCGAATTTGATGCATTTGCTTTTTCATCAATAGTAACTTCATTTTCTTTTTTGCTGCCTTCTAGTTCTTGCTTAATTAAATCTATAACAATTTCTTGCTTTTTAACTTTGGTAACTTCTGATGTATTGAACAATTCATTAATTAGCAAATCTACATCTTTATCAGTAACAATTAGAAAACTAATGCTATTATTATTAATTATAAATTCTTCATCACTTCCTAGTTCCTCTTCACTTGGGCATTTAGGCACAGATGAGATTATTGAACCATAAGCACTAGCTACTTCAAAAATAAGCCAGGTTCTAATAGATTTCATTACACATTTTTCATCTATAGTTACCTCAATCCAATATGGTATAAAACCTCTATTAAAATTTTCTAATATTCTATTCCATAATTCCGTATCACTCTTAAATTCTTCTAGTTTGCTTAATATCTCATCATGTTTATTATTGTTTTCAGATGATTCATCTATATATGGTGCATTTCCTGTTAGAATTTTTATTAATCCTTCAACTATTTCTGTAATAACAATATTTTTATCACATTTATCTTTATTAATAAATGTAAGACAATCCTCCATAAAGTCATGGAAAGAATACAAAATATTGATAATTTCATCTGTCAAGACTCTCTGACCGCTACGTACCTCTTGAAGAAGGTCTTCCATCTTATGTGTCACTTTTTCTATATTATAAAATTCCATAGCTGCTGAATTACCCTTAATTGTATGAGCTACTCGAAAAACGGTATTTATTACATCATTTCTGGTATTTCCTTTTTCCATTTCCATTAAGGCTTCATTTAAACTCATTAAATTGTACTTTAAATCTTCAATATACCCCTCAAGTATTTCATTCATATTTCTATTTCACTTCCAATCACTTCATATATATAGCAGGTCCAATATATTGATATTTGTGGGATTTACTAACTAAACTTTCAGAATGCCCAATAAATAGTAGTCCTCCCTGCACAATATTGTTATAGAATTTATTAATTAGCATTTCCTGAATAGGATTACTAAAATAAATCATTACATTTCTACAGAAAATAATATCAAATCCTTTTTTAAAATTGTAATCTTGCATTAAATTAAAATGCCTATATTGAATCATGGATCTAATTTCTTCTTTTATAGAAAAACCATTTCTAACTTTATCAAAATATTTATAAAGAAATTCTTCAGGTATATCTTTACATTCAGAGTAAGAATATATCCCCTTTACTGCTTTTGATAATATTTCGCTATCTATATCTGTTGCTAAAATTTTAATGTTTATGCGGTTACCAAAACACTCTCTAAAAAGTATTGCTAATGATACAGCTTCCTGTCCTGAAGAAGAAGCTGCACTCCATATTCTAATTTCATTTTTCCTTGCAATTCTAGGGTTGTTTTTCATTATAAATGGTATATTATTTTCTATAAAATCAAAATGCTGCTTCTCTCGAAAGAATTCAGTTGTATTTGTAGTCATATCATTTATAAATTGTTGAAAATGCTCTTCACAATCATATTTCTGCAAATATAGTAAGTATTCATCATGATTGTGTATATTTAATTTTCTCATTGACTTCTCTATTTTCAATTTGAAGGTTTCTTTTTTGTTTTCTTTGACAAATATGCCCGTCCTTTTGTATAGCAGATCACAATATTTCTTAAAATATATATCTGTAAATTCATCCATTATATCTTCACCTCCAAATCACTGTCGTTAATTATATTCGACTATTTACTACATTATTCCTTTATATATTCGACTATATTTTTATAAACTTTATCAAATAACGTAAATATATATATATTGAAATAAAGG
>NZ_MZGT01000079.1 GCF_002029255.1 Clostridium chromiireducens | reverse complement strand
ATAAAAATAATAATTTGTTTTAAAAATTTGCGATAAGAGGGCATTTCATCTTTTAATTCTTGTACCCATATTGTCATATTATTATTTCAAGTGATATAGTTAAACTATATACTTATTATATTATTCATAACTATTAGTTATATATTTACTTAAAAATCAAGTACAATGTTTTTATAATTATGAATTTAATTTGCATAATAAAAATTATAGTAAGGGGGTAAGTTATTTGCTTTTAGATTTAAATCTTTATAGGGTATTTTTCATAGTTTCTAAATACAAAAATATATCTCATGCTTCTGAAGTTCTTTATGTATCACAGCCTGCTGTAAGTAAATCTATCAAGACATTAGAGAATGCTTTAGGAGTTAAACTCTTTTTACGAAGCTCAAAAGGAGTTACATTAACTTCTGAGGGAGAGGTACTGTATAACCATATAGAAAATGGCTTTGAAGAATTTTTATTAGGTGAAAGATTAATAGAAAAACTTAAAAATAAGGACATGGGGAATATTGTCATTGGCGTAAGCACCGCCATAGGAAAAAATTATCTTGTCCCAAAACTTGAGAGTTTTATAAAGATATACCCTAATTTTAAAATTAATATTATAAATAGACCAACTATCGATACTGTCCAATTAGTGCAGGAAGATAAAATAGATTTAGCTATTGTAGGTCCTCCACAAAATGATGATAACTTACAGTTTGTAAAATTATCAAGGATCCATGATATTTTAGTTGCAAGTCCAGATTACTTAAAAAAACTCTCCTATACGTCTCTAGAAGATTTGTTTAATAGGGGTTCATTTATGCTCTTAGAGAATCCTAATGTAACAAGAAATCATATAGATAATTATTTTTCAAATCAGAATGTAAATATTATTCCAGATATAGAGGCCAGTAATATGGATTTCCTAATTGAGTGCGCTAAAATTGGTCTTGGAATAACATCTGTAATAAAAGAATTTATTCTTGAAGATTTAAAAAATAAAAAATTGAAAGAAATTACTTTAGATACTCCTATTCCACAAAGACATATTGGAGTAATTTATAAAAACGCTTCTAATCTCTCAATTGCATCAAAAACATTAATAGATTATTTAAAAAATTATACTAAGTAAGAACGAGTTTCTCAAAAAATATTGTTACCACTATTTAGTGCTTTATTAATTTTATAGACAAAAAGACATTAAATACAACTATAATACTGCATTTAATGTCTTTTTACTTTAGATTTTAAAACTGATAATTTTCTATGTTCTTGTCTATAATTTAGATGTGTTTTTTAACAACTTTTTTATTACTAAGACATTGTAGGTATTATAAAGGATAAAATAATAGAAGTTAAAGAATTAGCAATACCTATTTTCATTTTTACTAATATCCAGGATAATATGGATTAAAATATGGATACGGTGGAGCAACATAAGGATAAGGTAAAAGTGATAATGCAGCTAAATTAGCTAATGGAAAAGCTTGACGTCTAAAGCGTCTGAATCTTCGTCTTTGATAAGGTCTTCTTCCATATTGCCTATTGTTGTCATTCTCATTATCATCGTCCGATTCCATTACATCCTCACCAACGAGTACAATAATACGATCATTATCCACATTTTCAATAATTCCGTCTAATGTGCTTCCATCTTTCATTGTTAATGTAGTATGATAGAACATACATTTTTTACATTTATCATGTAAATCACTATAGTAACTATCTCTCTCAAATTCCATTTTAATAACCAACTCCTTCCAATATAACATGTTATTCATATATAAGGATAACGGTGATATTAAATTTGGTAATTTTACCTCAAAAATTCGACAACTTATTTAGTAGTATTACATGCACTTGTCTACTTTTAAGTGCTATTTATCTAGGAATTAGCCTGAGAATTTTGTCATCACCAATATTAGGATTTCCCCTTCCATCCATATTGCTAGTTGTTAAATAAACTGATCCATCTTTACCTTCAACTACTTCACGTAAACGGCCATATTCATTCTTTAAGAATGATTCTATATTGTTAACTTCTGTTCCATCCCGATTTAATGATATGACAAATAGTTGTTGTCCACGCAAAGCCGCAACAAGTAGTTTTCCCTTCCATGGTCCTTGTTTTACAAGTGAAATTCCTGAAGGCGCCCATGTTTCTTCTCCACTGTGTATTAATGACTTTTGTGTTACAACTTCTACTGATTCCTCATCACCTTGAACAAGAGGCCAACCATAATTTACTCCTGGTATAATTATGTTTATTTCATCATGTGCTGATTGTCCATGCTCAGATTCATATAAGATATTTTTCGAATTCCACGCTAAACCTTGTGGATTTCGATGACCTAGGCTATAAATAGGTGAATTTGGAAACGGGTTATCTTTTGGAATACTTCCATCTAATTCTATTCTCAGTATTTTTCCTGCTGTACTAAAAGGATCTTGAGCTAAAGAAGAATTTCCAGCATCTCCTGTCGTAATGTATAATTTATGATCTGGACCAATTTTAAGCCTTCCACCATTGTGAATTCTTCCTCCAGGGATCTTATCTATGACAATTCTCTCCATAATTAAACTATTATTATTTTCAAGTAATCTTACAACACGGTTATAAATTAAATTACTATCTCCATATGAATGCATAACATAAATATAATGATTCTGCGAATAATATGGATCTATTGCAATTCCCATTAAACCGCCTTCTCCTTGACTTACAAAAGGTGTAGAAAATATCATAAGTGGCTGTGGCTGAAGTATATCATTTTTAATAATTCTTATTCTCCCAATCCTTTCAGTAACCAATATCGTTCCATCATCTCCTATGGCTATAGCCCATGGTACATATAAATTTTCAGCGACAACTTCAATTTCATAAGGAAATTGCCCTAATTTATTTTCATTTACGTTAATATTATCATCATTAAATTTGCGAAATATGGAATTATACAAAATACTACTTAGTCTTTTTCTCATCTAATATCCTCCAAATAAAAATAGATACAGTTTGGTATGTAGCAACAGATTATTCTATCGGATTTATCACCTCTTATATTTACTAATAACTACCTATCATTTTATTCATTTATTATGATTACAGTACCATTTCATAAACATAAATAAAAAAGATATTATATCCATTACGGTATAATATCTTTTTTATTTATGTTTTCAAATTTTCTAATAGTATTTACTTTTTTCAACATTTAAAGATAATTATTTAAATAATTCTTTACTATCAACTTTACCTTGAAGTAAATTTTTGTCTTGCAACCATTTAATATTCTTATTCCAGTTCTCTTCATCTTGACTTAGGAATTTACCACTTTCATTTTCCATAAGAGGCAATAATATTTGCAGACTCTTTTTCTCTGTTTCTGCATCTAGTGGAAAACTTTCATTTTGAGCTTTTAATACTAAGTCTAAAGCTTTATCAGGATTATTTTTAGTGTATTCAAAGCCTTTTTTAGCTGCTTCTAAGAAAGCTTGTATTGTATCGTTATTATTCTTAATAGCATCATCATTTGCAATAAATGCTAATTCATAGTTGTTTGGTACTCCAAAATCTACTGGAGCAAAAGTATCTAATTGAACACCTTGCTTTTCTAATAGTATCTTTTCATGATTGATGTATCCACCAATAATTGCATCAACTTTTTTTGATTCTATTCCAGCCATTAAATCATAACCAACATCTACAAACTCAACCTTTGATGGATCTCCACCTGCTTGAGCAACCATTGTTTTTACTGTTTCCTTATCAATATCAAAAGATGGATATCCAACCTTTTTTCCTTCTAAATCTTTTAGAGTTTTAACTCCTGAATCTTTACGAACCATAAGTTGGTTTAATGAACTCCTAACTATTGCTCCAACTGATTTAACAGGAATACTTTCACCTCTTGCTAAAATAATTTGTTTTGGATAACTTATAGCAATGTCTGCTTTCTTTGCTGCAACAAGTTTAATTCCATCATCTGTTCCAGCAGGTGTAATTAAATTAACTTTTAGTCCTGCTTCTTTAAAATATCCTTGTTCTTCAGCTGCATATAAGAATGTATGAACTGCATTTGGATACCAATCTAAAAGAACACTAATTTCTTTTAATTCTTTAGATGCACTTTTATCCTCATTCTTATTTGCGTTACCAGCGCACCCACTAAACACCAAACTAACTAACATAACAAATACTAATAATATACTAACCTTTTTTAATTTCATAATTATCCTCCTTTAATTTTCTTCTGTATTTTAATAAAATCTTTTCTAGTAAAAATCCTATTGAAAATAAGATCAATCCTAAAAATGATAGAACTAACACTCCAGCAAAAACTGAATCTGATTGCAGCATACCTGCCGCTCTCTTTATATATATACCAAGCCCCGCTTCTGCACCCAACCACTCACCTATTGTAGCTCCTGAAACGCTGTAGGTAGCTGCTATTTTAAAGCTGCTTAAAAAATTAGGTAATACGGAATTCATATGCAATTTAAAAAATATCTGAAGTCTACTTCCCCCTAAGGCTCTTAATACATCTTCCAAATCTTTATCTACCGCATTTAATCCATCTAATGTACTTATAACTATAGGAAAGAAACAAAATAATATTACTACTGCAACCTTAGACCATATACTATATCCAAACCACATAACCATAATTGGAGATAACGCAATGGTTGGGATTGTCTGAGAAAATATTATAATTGGGTATAAAGTTTTTCCAACACTTCTCCAAAGATATATTGAAAGTGCACACGATATGCCTATAATTACAGATATACAAAGCCCTAATATTGCTTCTCCTAAAGTTACTACAGAATGTTTGTATAACAATTCTTTTTGTAACCATAATGCTTTAAGCACATCTGAAAATTTAGGTACAATATAATTTGGAACTTCAAAATATGGTATTAAAAATTCCCACGCTAATAGTATTAATATTAGAAATACAAAAGGAAAAATAAAATCATTAAATCTCTTCATTTTTAACTTCCTCCTTAGTATCTTCTAACATATCAAGAATATTTAAAATGACTCTTTTAAGCTCAATAAACTCACTTGAGAGTGTAGTTTCATAGTTTCTAGGTCTATCGATATTAACCTCAATAGATTTTAAATTTTTATACGGTAGTTCTGTGCAAATAAGTATTCTATCAGATAATAGCAACGCTTCATCAATATCATGGGTTATCATAAATACAGTATTTTTCTCTTTTTGACATAGATCCAATAACCATGTTTGCATCTTTCTTCTTGTTAGTGCATCTAAAGAAGAAAAAGGTTCATCTAATAATAGTATCGATGGATTATTTACGATAGCTCTTAAAAATGATGCTCTCTGCCTCATACCGCCTGATAGTTCATGAGGATAGAATTTTTCAGTACCTTTCAGCCCAAAACTTTCGAAATATTCTACAGCTTTATTTCTTGCATCGTTCTTGCTATAACCATTTAATTCAAGGCCGACAGCTGTATTATCAAGTATATTTCTCCAAGGCATTAAGGAATCTTTTTGAGGCATATACCCTATAATGTTTTTAACTCCTTCTTTTAAGATATTAATATTGCCCTTTTGAGGTTTTAATAAACCTAAAATTAATCTAAAAAGTGTACTTTTACCAGTACCACTAGGTGCAATAATTGTAACAAATTCATTTTTATCTATACTAAATGATAGGTCGTCAATTATAAGTTTATTTGAATCTGTATATTTAAAGAATAAATTATGAATTTCTAATGCCTTCATTTATATAACCCAACTCTCTTTAATAAATAATCTTTGTGAAAATTGCATAAAAAAACTCCTTTCAAACAGTACAAAAAATACCATTGAAAAGAGTTAATAATCAAATTAATTATAAATCATCATAACTTCGAGATTTAAATTATCATACAACTTCCCTTCGCTGGCATTATCCAGTGCAGGTTCAAAGGGTCTGAAAAATTCATCTCAGCCTTAATGGCTCCCCTAGTACTCGTCTAAATTTTATACTTTAAATTAAACAATGTCAATCATAAGTTACATTTTAAATCCTCTTGCTATTACTTTTTTATAGCATATTATATATAACTCATGATTTTTGTTTTCATTGCTACACTCTAAATCACGTTTTTTGTTAACTTTACTTTACATAATAATTATTATATCTCTTTTATCTTTCCTTTACTACCTATCTAGCCCTATTATTTATATCTATTGGATAAGGAATCTTCTAAAACCCTTGTCATTGCTTATTTTTAGCAGCAAATCCAGATATATAAAAATCCCCTTATTTCTTGATCCAAGAAATAAGGGGATTTTTATATCAACTCTATATCGTTAAAATCACTTTTATTTTATAATTATATTTTTTCTGATTCAAAAGATTTCCACGGAATATCAACTATATTTCCTGAGTTTATTATCTCATCAATATGAATCAACATTGGGAACTCTTGTAATTTGACTATGCCTTTCTCAGCTAGAGAACGTACATATTTTGCTGCACGAGTAGCAATAACTACAGATTCCAATGTAACTCCTTTTAATTGTTCCATAGCTTCCTCAAATGAAAATCCTTGTCCTAATAAGGTTCCTATTCTACGAGTACGTCCGCCAAAAACTGTCACATATAGGTCTCCGCCAAAATATATAATATTTTCTTCACCACTTCCGACTATTTCAAGAAGGTGTTTCGCTTCCTTTATGCTTTGTCCAAAAAGTGCAGCCTGAGAATTATAATGTTCCTTTCCAGAGCCATCAGCTCCAATAGCTAATCCAATAGCGAGTGATACACCCAGGGCGTAAGCGTTCTTCAATGCAACTGCACATTCAACCCCCACAATATCTTTAGATAAGCTAATATGATAGTATGATGTCTCAAATAAATTCTTGAAAATTCTAAGTATTTTTATATCATCTCCACAAAATACAACTTCGGAATTATCTTTGTCGGCAAGTTCATAGCTAGTACATGGGCCACCTACTGCACTGATAGAAAGTTTCTTATTAGCAGGAAGTTTGCTTAAAAAGTACTGTGGATAATTAATCATTTTGCCATCCTCTTCAGTAATCATCCCCTTAGTTATTGAGAGAACAGGAATCTCTTCAGGTAAAATAGGCAATATGTTGTCTGCAAACCAATCAACACCAAAACTGCTAACTCCACAAATAATAACTTCAGCTCCGTCTATTGCTTTATTTACATCTTCAATTTGATAATATTCAATACCTGCTTTGGGTAATTGGCGCTTTAATGTAGTATGAAAACCGGTATCCTTCGCAATATTTATGATATCTCTATCTAATGGTGTACCAACAAGTCGCACCTTATTATTATTTTCTGTTGCTGGAAAAGTTAGTGCAGAAGCCATTTGACCTGCTCCAATAATTGTTATAATACTCATAATATTACCTCCCAATTTTAACATTAATTAGTTCTTTTAAAATAATTTTGACTTTATTTAATTTTTTAATTTATCTCAGTTTACGAGGTTTCAGCCATACTCAATAAATTTTTCCCATTTTTTCTACCATACAGCTATTAAATAAAGCTCTTCTGAAACTGCTTAAGTTCTTCACCAATATACTTGATTGATGAAAATACATAATCTGCAGGTATGTCAGACTTTTTATACATTTCTTCTGACGTCTCACCACTTAATACAAGAATACTGGTTATTCCTGCATTTACTCCAGTTTTAATATCAGTGTATAGTCTGTCTCCTACAATTGCCACATCTTCTTTTTTAAGGCCATACTTTTCAATAATAGCCTCTACTATATATCCATATGGCTTACCTATAACTACAGGAGAAACACCTGTGGATGCCTCAAACATTCTTATCATAGAGCCAGTATCCGGCATATATTTACTGTCTTTAATTGGACAATTGAAATCTGGATGAGTAGCTAAAAATGGTATTCCATCTCTCAGATAATCACAAGCTGTCCATATTTTTTCATAGGTTAGTGTAGTATCAAAACCAAGAACTACATAATCCGGCTTGTCATTTTCGTCATTAACTAATATAAATCCTGCCTTTTCAAATTCTTTCATAAGTGGTTCTGTACCCATTAGATATATTTTATTACCTGGGCAGTTTTTCTTCATATACCATATGGTAGCTTCACCAGATGTATAAACTTGTTCTTCATCAACATGGCAGCCAAGCGCTGAAAGCTTTTGCTTGTAGGTTGATTTATTTTTCGAAGAGTTATTTGTTAAGAATATGAACTTCTTTTGCTGACTTTTTAAAATATCTAGAAAGTCTAATGCACCGTCAATAAGTGTATTTCCAAGGTAAAAAGTTCCATCCATATCTAATAGAAAACATTTAATATCATTTAACTCATTCATTTTTTACCTCCCAATTAAAACATATAATTATCTTATATGTTGTTGGATCTATACAATTTATTAGCAATTAAATTAGCAAATTCCTCTGTTAATCCAAGATCATCGATTAGATGCACAACGCCATATCTGGTTCTTATGTCCTTTGCAGCAATGAAGGTCTTAATAAATAAATTCTTATCAATTCCAAGCTCTTCAGGATGCCATACACATCCCCCGTCCTGTAATACTTTCTTTACATTCTCAGAACTTGGTACTATAGTATGCCCAATATTAAGAATCTCCTTCCAATTTGATGCTATCTTTTCTGCATTTACTTGTCTCTTATCAGGGTCCAATTCAATTGAATCCTTTTTATAATTAATTATATTGCCTGCCACTTTACCAAATACACTCTCAATATTTTGTCTCCATTTATTCATATCATAGAATCTGAAGCTTCTCTTAGCCATTACACTTTCTATATCGATATCCTTTAATGCCTCAAATAACATAGCCATAACCACTGTGCCTACTCCAACAAAGTTTCCATGTACCCATTTTTCCTCGCTTCTTCTTGCATGGAACATGATCTCCCACCCATGGGCAATATGGTGCTCGGAACCTGAAGCAGGTCTTGAACATCCTGCCATTCCTATAGTTATTCCTGATAAAACTAATGCATCTGTTATATTTTTTACAACGTCATCATTCCTTTCAGGAATCATTGGCGCAGCAGCAACACACTTATCTACTGCAGCTTGAACCATATCTGCAATAGTTTTACAATAATATTCTCCTGTTAATAGATTTGCAATTGACCAATCTGCAAGAGCAGTATATTTACCTAATACATCGCCAAGTCCTGAACAGAGTAAATACATTGGGGCATTCTTCATAATCACAATATCTGAATATATTCCATAAGGATATATAGCTTTATGGGATTCTTTAAAACCATCTGTGATTAAAGGAGACACTACTGATGCATAACCATCCATGGATGGTGCTGTACCAACTATTGCATAAGGTACATGTACTCTGTAAGCTACATATCTGCAAATGTCATTTATAACACCTGAACCTACAGCAAGTATAAGTGCAGTATCATCTTCTATTTCTATAAGAACCCTGCCAAGAGCATATACATCAGGCAATAAGTGTTCCTGTGGAAACACATATTTCTTTAATGAAAAATCATTCTTTAATATATCTTCTACTCTTATTCCAGCTACAGCATATGTGTGGATATCTTGTACAATCAATATCTTTTTGTTTTTGAATTCCTTCAAAAATTCTGGGAGCTGTTCCATTATGTTGCTTCCTATTTTCACAGAATTGATTTCTACACTATGTCTTTTCCCACATTCACATCTAAAATCCATTTCAAGAAGTTCTTCTACTTTTAAATTTGTTACATCCACTGTAATCATCACCCTTTCCTTGTAAATAACAAACGATGTTAAAGAGTACAATTCAGTACTCTTTAACAATTTGAATTATTTAATATTACAAAGTACCAGTAAATAATTGGAATATTTTAATAACAATCCAGTTTAAGAAATTACCACCCATATCTAAGCTTGAAATAGTTGATGTTCCTGCTGGCATTGTAAACTGAGCCATTTGTGCCATTTGAGTATGGAATCCGGCAATATTTGTTGCCATTAGTAATCCTAACCCCATAACAATTGTACCTGCTATAACTGAGTGAACTATATTGCCTTTTGCTGCACCAACTATAAACGCAACATAGAAACATATTGTAGCTAAATCTCCAAAAGGCAAAACTTGATTTCCTGGTAGTATTACTGCTAAAAATAGTGTGATAGGAACTAATACAAGTGCTGTTGCAATAACTGCTGGATGTCCAACTGCTACTGCAGCATCTAATCCAATTGTAAGATTTCTATCTTTACCAAAGTCTTTCTTTTGTAAAAATTCTCTAACCGATTCCGAAACAGGGATTAAACCTTCCATAAGTATTCTAACCATTCTAGGCATTAAGAACATAACACCAGCCATAGAAATACCTATTTGTAGAGTTTTATCTACACCATATCCAGCAAGAATTCCAAGTACAACACCAAGAATAAGTCCCATCATCATAGGTTCTCCAAAAACACCAAATCTCTTTTGAATTGTTTCTGGGTCTGCCTTTAGATTTTTAATACCTGGAATCTTTTTAACAATATTAACAACAGGAATACCTATAAGACCACAAGCTGCGGTTGAACCAGTTGGTAATGATACACCATCAAGTCCAAAGAATTCTTGAACCATTGGAGCTGTTTTATCAGCAATTTTAATAACAGCAATTTCGTATAAAATACCAGCTAAAATAGCAAGTAACCAGTTGCCATTAGTTAATACATATACGCTTGCACCTGCTGCAGTAAAGTGCCAATAATTCCATATATCAATATCAACTACATTGGTTGTCTTTGTAGCGAGCATTACAAAGTTTACCAACATAGCTATTGGAATCATAATTGCTGCTATAGGAGATGCCCAGCTAATTGCTGCCGCTGCTGGCCAGCCTACGTCTATTATACTTAGCTGTAATCCATATCTAGTAACCATTTGTTGTGCTGCTCCTCCAAGGTTAGTTGTAAGAAGTCCAACAACTAAATTTATACCAACAAAGCCTATACCAATTGTCATACCTGATCTAAATGCCTTTTTAAATCCTTGTCCAAATATTATACCGATAATAGTAATTGTTAATGGAAGCATAACGGTTGGTCCTAAGTTCAAAATGTATTGTACTACCTCTAATAACATTCTTTTTTCCCCCTATATTATCAATTTCTATTTATTTTAATAAATTCTTAATTAACATGTTGCTATCCTAAGCTTCAAATATATATTTTTATGTGTTATAATAGTGTGTAGTTAAATTAATTTAATTTTTTATATAGGTCCACCTTTAAAGTGGCCTATTTTTTTACTTTAAAGCTTCAATTATTCCTTGGTCGACTTTGCCTGGATTAATATTAGTTAGATAGTTCATAGCGTTTACTACAGGAAATTTATAATTTCGTGATGAAATTGTAGTTGTTACTAAAAGATCTGCCTGATCTTCATAACCAGATACTTCTGAAATCTTACATTGTATAATTCTCGCATTAATGCCATTAGTTTTAATTAGATCCTCCACCTTTTTACATACAACTGTTGAAGTTGCAATTCCTGTCCCACAAGCTACTAATATTAGTTTTTGTTTGTCCATTTTTTTACCTCCTTAAAATATAATTCTATAATTTAAATAATTGCTCATTACTTATTCGCAATTATAATTAAAGCTTGAAACGATATCATATACCTTGTCACTATTTTTTGCTTGAAGCATATTTTCTAGAATACTTTCATTCTGGATTAAAAACATTAATTGCTGTAACATTACTATCTGGCTGTGAGGTTCATTTAAGGCCATGGTAAATACTATATTAACAGCCACACTTCCATTTCCATCCATACAATTAAATTCAACAGGATCTTTTAGTGTTGCAATAGCTATAGCTGGCTTTTTAACATGAACAGCATCTGTATGAGGTATTGCAACATTGTATTTTCCAAGTAATAAACCTGTTGGAAATTTATTTTCTCTATCTACTAATCCATTAAAAAAGGAATTTTCTACAAATCCTGCTTCAAACAATATGGGAGACATCTTCTTAAAGACATCCTCTGCTGATTTAGCCTCAAGGTTGCTTACTACTAAATCTCTTCTTAAAAATTCTCTAATACTTCTAGTCATTTAACTTCCTCCTTTTTTATAAGTCTTTTATACGTTTTCATCCATGATTACATTCTCATATATTTATTAAGCAATTGTCATGCCAAAACTATGTTGAAAAAGTAATATGTTATTTTAAATATAAAAAACAAGGTAGATTTTTTTATTTTCTACCTTGTTATTTAAATAAATGCTACATTTTAAGTAATATGTCTGAAATTTCTTTAGCTGAATTTGCATGCCTTATTCTATCAGCTACTTCACTCCTTGATAAGGTATCAAATAATTGTTTTACTATTTTTCCATCGCTCTCTTTTAGCGCAAGCATAATAACAACATCAACTTTACAATTATAATCCCATAAGATTGGATTATTAAGTTTAAAAATAACCAATGATGATTTCTCCACAAACTCTGAAAAACCATGAGGTATACCGAAAGTTCCTTCAAACAAGGTTCCACCCATCATTTCTCTTTTATATACACTTATTGTAAAATTTTCTTTAACCCTTTCTTTTGTAATGAGCATGTTACACATTTCATCTATTAGATCACTTTTTACAGATACATTATCCCTAATTTGTATGAATTCTTCATCAATTACATTAATTAAAGGATTGATACTCTTTTCTATTCCAAGTAAATCTTTTAGTCTTGATTTACCTGACTCTTTTAGAATATCTTGAAAAGATATAAATGGAATATTATCTAATTCTGGATCAATGGTTCCAACAATTGCGGCTATATTATTTTCTCTAGTAATTTTAATTATCTCATCCTGAGCATTCTTTCTATTCATGATTCCGATTGGTATAATATTTAAATTTTTATTTAAACTCCCCAATACATCTTCAAGATATTTTTTTATTTTTAAAGCCGTGCCTTCTCCAGTTATACATACTGTAATTATAGTTTTAATATAGTTCTTTACACCTTGTACTTTTCCAACATAGGCCTTGTCCCCATCAAGTGCCTTAGAAATTTCATACAGATTGCTATTTTCAATTAAAGATCTTCTAACAGCTTCCAATACCATTACCGTATCTACCCTTCCAATAACCATTGTTGGAATTCCTGTTTCTTTAGTTATGATTTCTCCAAAGGTAACTAATGACCCCATATCCACTAATAATAAGCATCCTTTGCCTTCATGGACTTTCTTTACAGCCTCTATAGTTCTTTCAAGCAAAATTTGAGGACTTTCATCAAGTGACATTTCTATTCCTATGGCAAGATTTGTACCTAACAGCTTATTTGCTACATCGGCCATACCACAAGCAACATGTCCATGACTTAATACAATAACTGCCACTCTGCGTACATTTTTATCCACCTCCGAAAACGTTTTTAAGTACATGGCAATAAAGCCTATTTCATCTTCTGGAAGTTCAATATCTAAACTTTTATTTATCTCTTTAGTTAATATTTTTGCAATTCTATATTCGTTATAATATTCCTTTTTAATATAGTCAGACTCAGGATTCTTTATTATCCTGCCCTGTTTTAATCTATCAAAGGTTGAATTTAAGTGCATTGCTACACAATAATAAAAATTTTCCTGGATATTTTCTATATATTGTTTTGCAATATTAGTTACTTTTTCAACCACATTTAATATCTTTTCATCTATTATATTTTTTAATTCTTCCTTAGGAAAAAATATATTTGCTTCTATATTTTTTGCAAATTTACTTAAATTTGATTCCACCTTACTCCATAATATTTTGTTAATTTCATCTTTACTGAGTCCTTGCTTTTCGAGTTTATAATACTTCTCCTCTATATTACTATATATTCCATCAGGTAACATATATCTATCATCTTTTGATTTTTGAGTAACAACATCATTAGGACTCGCAACTAAATCTTCATTAAAAATTTCTTCAGACACTAGTTCTCTATCCTCAACGCTTAATATCCCTAATGGTACGTGCTTAGGTAAATTCTTTATATTAATAACTACTTCATTTGAATTATTGCTTAATGAATTACAAAAACCTCTTGCACACGCAACTTGTATATCACTTCTTAATTGCCCTATGTTTCCTGGACAATTGTATAATAATAAGGATCTAATAACCTCATAGCGCACGGTAATTTCTTTTCCGACTCTTGCTGATTCTTGTGAAAAAAAGCTTTTGACTAGTACATATTTTTCATTAATAGGCCTGTTATTAATGGAAGGAAGCTCAATTATCATTGGTATTCTTCTTCTAAATGTTAATAACAAGGATGATTTAGGATCTTCTGTAGTTGCTGCAATTATCATTACATTAGCTGTTCTGCTATTTTCAGTTTCACCAAGCCTTCTATACTTTCCCTTATCCAGCAAATAGAATAATATTTCCTGTCCTTCGCTTGGCAATCTATGCACTTCATCCAAAAATAATATTCCATTATTTGCTTTCTCAACTAAACCAACTTTGTCTGTATTAGCACCAGTGAAAGAACCTTTACTATAACCAAATAGTTGAGAAAGGAGTAATTGTGGATTATCTACATAATCAGCACAGTTAAATAGTATAAATGGTGCATTTTTTTCAAAGTTGGAAGAATTGATTGCAAAGTTAAACATGGCTTCTGCAAAAAAACTTTTTCCAACACCTGATGGCCCAAGTAAAAGAGTGTGTAGTCCATGAGGTGGATATAAGACCGCTGCTTCTGCTTGACTAATAGCATTTTTTAATGAACCATGATATCCTATAATTTTTCTTAAACAATTATTCTTTTCTTTATTTTCTTGGTTAATTGTATCTACAATTGCTTGATCACTTATTTCTTGTATGTTTTCGTTTACCAAATATTTAACTTCAGTTGAGCTTTCCGGTAAATTCTCCGCCACTCTCTCTACTCCATCCAGATTCTGTTGAAATATTTCTGCAATTATATTCTTTTTTATCTGAGTCACAGAATATCTAGAAATATCATATCCAAGAAGAGATAATTTTTTGCATAATTGCCTGTCTGAAATATCTTTATCTTCAATTACTATTTTTTTTATATCACTGTATAATATAGATTCTTTTCTTTGGCGAGAATTATTTATATTTTTTTCAGTCCTAAATTGAGTTATATATTCTCTAGTTGTATTTACTAATCTAGCTATATCACTATCTGTCAATGGATTTCTTTTATCTTCATTCTCAATTAGTTCAAGGATTCTATTTTCGAGCAAAATTCTTCCCCCTCGGTTAATGAATTCATATTTACAAACATAATAATTATATTATAATTCATTTTCCTATTTTTTCCATAGATTTATTTGCTCATTTCTCTTTAATATCTTGTTTATTTTTATCAATAAATATCGTTGCTATTTAACTTCCTAACTGTTTATAATAGAAATATTAAATATCCTTATTCAATAAGATCATTTAAATCCTTAATTATAATTATTTTACCTCGTTCTAATTTTATATATCCTTTTTTCTCAATTTGTTTTAATTTCCTGCTTACAACTTCTCTTACAGAGTCAATTTCAAAAGCTAATTCACTATGAGTTGCATATACTATATTATTTTTTTTGTTACTTAATAATTTTATAAGTCTTGTTTCCAACGATTCATGAACTATTTCCTCTTTATTTTCAATGACTTTCTTAAATTTATTATATAAATCTTCATATATATATGATAAAAATTCAACATCTTTTATAACATAATATCTCATGACATCTATTGGAATAACGCAAATCTCTGAATCTTGAATTGCTTTTCCTATTATATTTAATGACTCAAAATTTGATATGCAGTATAGAGCGGCATGACAAAATTCACCTTGTTTTAAGTTATATAAGTTTGTTTCATCACCATTTTGATTTATTTTTTCTATTTTAATTGAACCTTTTAATACGAACAAAATTCCAGTACATAGCCCTTCTTCTGACTTTACATATTCATCTGCATAAATAGTTTTAAAAATTGCATTTTTACTTATTACATTATCATTTTTTTCATTTATTCGTTTTAGTATTGAGTAGTTATCATATAAAGTTTTTATATTATTATCTCTTATATCACTGATTTTCATTGTGTACCCTCCATGAAATAATTACATTTATATGAACGTAAAATATTTTTTATACCTCCCATAATTCTTACTAAAACCTTACTTTAACTTTTTATTTCTCATATTAATATTTTTAAACCAATACCACTAACCTTTTGTGACTTAGTCATATTATAATATAGGACTACATAAGAAAAGAGTGTTACAAAATTCAAAACACTCCTTTCTTATATATCTATTAGCATTTACATACCTTCATCAATTACTTTTTATGATTCAGAATAAGTTCTTAGGTGTATTATAAGCCTTATTCATCCTTTTTTTACATTCAATTCGTTAAAGCCATATGCCATTCAACTATTTGTCCTAAGGAGGATGAGTATATTGCTCTTAACTCTGAGGTGCACTTGTTAATGTAGCATTAAGATACATACCTACACCTTCTTTTGCTGAATCAAGCATACTTGAAACTATTATTTCATGAAAAATCTCGATTATACAAAGACATTATTAAAATATGCTTCCATAAATTTTAGGGCTTTTCTTTAAATCGTCACTATAATTATCAGAATATTTATTAAAACTATTTACTTTGACTATATCATTACTTGTTGATGAATGAACAAAATTTCCTTTTTCTAAATACATAGCAACATGTCCAGGAAAAAATATCAAATCACCTTTTTTTAATTTTTCACAAGTAATTTCTTTAATTGGAAAACCTTCTTTAATCTTAGCATCTCTATAAATTAATATCCCATTTAACATATATGCCATAGAACAAAGGCCCGAACAATCAATCCCTAAAGGGGTTTTTCCTCCCCATCTATATTGAGTTCCTAAATAGCTTAACGCAGATTTAACTAAATTTTCTCTTAAAACCTCTTCCCCATCTATAGTGTAAGTTTTTTTCAAATCCGAAATAAAATTTTTTCTTATCCACCCTATTTTAGAATTAGGTAATATCACTTTTACAAATTTTTGATTTTCACTTATATGGTTAGTTGAAATTAAATTAGCTCCCCGTGTTAAATTTGCTAGTTGGTATCCAGATGCCTCTGGTTTATTAAGTACATCTGCAAAGGAATTTATTACTACTACATTCTTTTCTTTTTCCCATTGTTTCGATATTTTATCACTTATCATTAATGCTTCTTTATTAATGTAACCTTCATATTTATAGAGTGTTTTTATATAAACCCAGTTATTCAGTGATTCTTTTATTATCTCAACATTCATTCCAAATAATACTTCATCAACATTTTCAGAATTATCCTTTGGTTCACTTTTTAATACTCCAATGGTTTTATTGACTACTGCATATTTCATCATCTACTCACCTCATATTATTTTAATTGTCTTAACACTAGAGTACTTGGCCTACGGTATAATGTATTAAAGTACAGTTATTTTACACTTATCCCCATTGATTTTCACTTTTGATCCCATTGGAAGACTTAGAGTAGGCATACAATGACCACAAGCTAAATTATAAATTGTTGGCTTATTTTCCGGTTTTATTAGCTCTTCGAATACTTCTATTAAATCTAAGCTATTTTCTCCTTCCTTTGCTTCGCAATTTGTCCAAGCTCCTAAAATAATTCCTTCTGCATCTTTAAACTTTCCACATTGTTTCAACTGCAGAAGCATTCGATCTATTTTATACGGCGATTCATCAACCTCTTCTAAAAATAATATTCTTCCTTTTGTATCCAATTCATATGGCGTTCCCATAGATGAAACGACTAAAGAAAGATTTCCTCCAATTAATTTTCCTTTTGCTTTACCACATACCAAACTTTTAAGTTCTTGTCCATTAGGATTATCAATCGCACCTAAAGGTTCATCTGAAAATATATTTTTCTTAAAGTAATCTAGTGTGTAGTCATCTATCCCCTTATAAAATTCTGTTGATGCCATTGGAGTATGGAAAGTTATTAATTTACATTTCTCATTTAATACATTGTGCAGTGCTGTCACATCACTGTATCCAGCAAATACCTTAGGATTTTTCTTTATCATATCATAGTCTAACAGGTCTAATAATCTCGCTGCACCATAGCCACCTCTTATAGCAAAGATACCATTTATATTTTTGTCATGAAACATGAGATTTATATCATTTGCTCGTAACTCATCATCTCCAGCAAGAAATCCATGATAACTTCTACAGCTCTCTCCTAAAACTACTTTAAGTCCTAGATCTTCCATAGCTTTAATTGCTCGTTCAATTCTTTCTTGTTTTACAGGTCCCGAGGGAGCTAGTAAGCCTATTTTATCTCCTTTTTTTAATGGTTTTGGCCTTATCATTTTATCACTTCCTATATAAAATTTATTCATAAAATCAAAATCATTATAGTTTAATACACTGCCCCTATTTAATGTATATTTAAATTTTAATTAAACATTACATTTTATAAATTTTTCTTTATAATTTAGTATTCTTGATACGTAAACTTTTCATAATAATACTGATATTATAAATTCCAAATAAATTAATTTGACATATATTTTAAACGATGATGAGGTCATGAAATATAAATTATTAAGCATATTTAGACTATAATTTAAAATTAAAAAGCATCTAAAATCGGGTGTAGCGCACACGTGAACACAACACCCGATCTTAGATATATAAAAATTGTTTGTTAAAGCTTATTCGCAAGCAACTTTAACTACTACTTTTTTAACTTTTGAGCATTCATTTAATGCACATCCAGGCTTATGACCATCTTCCGGAAAGAAGATAGCATAATCACCACTCTTAAATTTTATATTTGCGCCATTTGTAGTTTCATTGTAAAAAATCAAATCTTTATCCATTCTAAAATCTTCTTTAATCTCAAGGCAACTTACAGGTGCAAAACCCATTACTTCTTGTCCATCAACTATTAATTGAATATCAATATATTTTTCATGAGATTCCCAATTCTTCTGTTCTTCCCTTTCCGTAGTATATTCTTGAATCATCGCAAATATTTTTTCTCCTTCTATTTCATATTTTCCTACGGCTAGCTCCTTTAAATTTTGCCCTCTTAAATACTCAAAAGCCTTCTCAAAATTCTTATTAATACTTGAATAATTTCTGTTAATATTTATGTTCTCACAAATCATAACTAACTTCCTCCTAAATTCTTATTAGTTTTATTTCATAATTTAACTACATATTTCATATGATATACTTACTATCAAAAAATTTCAAATAATTATTAATATTCTAAATGTGTAAATTTTTTCTACAAATACATTCTTTCTATTACAAATAAAAAGAGCTATAAGAAAATCTTATAACTCATTAAATCCAAACAATACTATCTTCTGTTGTTTTGTTCTTTTTTTATTCTTCTACAAGCTATACATCTTGTAGGTTCATTTGTGAATCCTTTTTCTTGGTAAAATTCTTGTTCTCCAACTGTGAAAACAAATTCATTTCCACAATCTCTGCACACTAAAGTTTTTTCTGTCATATTAAGTTCCTCCTTTTTATTAAAGATTAATATATTGATTCATATAATTCTCAAAAAGGAGAAGTTTACATATCTATAAAAAACCTTCTTAAATTTTAACTACATATTTTATTATAACAAATTTCAAGAAAATAACAAGCCTTTTCTTTTTATTCTAAATCTAATTATAAAATCCCATTGAAACATCCAAAAGAGTAGTTGCTTCATCATTAGTTACCTTCTTTGATTGAGATATCTCTTCTATTACTATTTTTTTTGCATTAACTAGCATCTGTTTTTCACTTGAATTCAAATTATGTTCCATTTTTAGTTGAGTTAGATTACATATGATTTCAAGATAATTTTCTAATGTTCCAGATTTTAATTTCGAGTCGTTAATAATTTTTCTTTCTTTAAAATTAACTTTTGAAAGCAAACCTGGTTCAACTGTATATTTATAAATATTCTTAAGGCTACTATCTAAAGTTTTAGAATCACTAATTAACCTCATGTTTGATGATTCTATCCTGCAAAATGGCAAAGTTAATTTCATAGAACTATTATTCAATTGTATTGTATAATAGTTTTGTTTTTCACCTTTAAACTCTTTTTCTTCAATAATATCAATTACTCCTACCCCTTGACTTGGATAGACAATTACATCTCCTATATTAAACAAATAATGACCTCCTTAATTACTTCCCTAATACACATTATAACATACAAATTACTTTTTGTAAAATTTTTATTTTATCACGAATATATTATAGTGTCAATATTTTTTATATTAGATTTTTTTCAAAGTAATCATTGTTTTTTAATCTCCGTAATATACCAAATAATTAAATGATTCAATTTATCTTACAGATT
>NZ_MZGT01000078.1 GCF_002029255.1 Clostridium chromiireducens | reverse complement strand
TTATATTTGTATTATCGATACAGGATTCCTCATAGATAATTAAACTCATACTGTGATAAAGTCCCTACTTGAAAGTAATTTAAAACATTTAGATCTTGCCATTCAACTTAAAATTAATATTTTCAAAATAATATTCTCCATTATCAACTTTACTTAACTCCCAAAACAACTTATGTTTTTTAGATTCATTATTGAATTCTTCTTTCAAATCTCTATTGTTTTTCTTGATACTATTTATAATCGTATTAATATTAGTTCTCTTCCAATTATTATAGTCAAACTCCATTTCATCAAGTATTTTAATTGTTGGTACAACTTTAATACTAGGACCATTTAAATCTCTTTCTAAATTTCTTATGGTATATGTGTTTTGGCCTGGATCTAAGATTATAAAATACCCATAATCAAAAGTGCTTCTAATTAGCCTTCCATATATTTGCTTCATTTTAATACAAACCTGAGGATAATTAACATCCTGATACCCTTTTTTCTGATATGTTGTTATTGCTCTTAAAATAGGAAATTCAGGGCTGTAGTTAGGAATTTTATCTAACATTACACAGCTTAGTGCATCACCTGGTACATCTATTCCTTCAAAGAATCCCTTACTACCTAGGATAATAACCTGCCTATTTTTATCATTTAATACAGCAATAGATTTTTTACTAGTATGAACCTCTATTTTGGTTCCTCTAATAAGCACTTCTAGTTCTTCATTTACAGCCGTTCTTCTGGCATTGTTATTAAATAGAACAAGAATATGCCCATTAATTTTTTGAGATATATTAAATATAAATCTTGCAACATTTTTAATATATGATGGTTCATCATATCTTCCAACATCATTTAATGCAAAAATTTTCGTTCTTCGCTTTAGATCGAAGGTTGGAGGTATTAAAAATTCCTTTGCTTTTTCCTGACCTAAGTGTTTTTTTATTTTATTAAAAGAGTTTTCAATTTTAAATGTCGCTGATAAAAAGGTTGTGCTCTTAACATCTTTAAGCATATGCTCATTAACTAATTCCCCAACATTTAATGGAATATTTCTAAAATAAAACTCTTTATACTCAGCATTTACTTCTAATACCTTTGCATAAAATACAGAGCTTTCTAAAAATTTATCCAAAATGTCGAAATTAGACTTAAGTTTTGCTATATAATCTGATAAATTTCTATGATCATTATCGCCATTAACTTCATCATCTAATGTGATATTTGAAACATAATCATTTAAAATTTTATATAAAGGATAGATACTTTCTTTTAACATAGATATTTCCGGACCTAGTGCTTTTGTCATTCCTTTTAAATCATCTCTTGGAATAAAAAATTCAGTAGTAAAATTATATTCCCCACTAACCAGTCTCATACTTCTAAAATCATTTAATAAAATATTAATATTAATATTGATTTCATTAACCAAATATGTAAGTTTATCCTTTTCTATGGTTTCCCTATATCCATAGCTGGCATTTAGATTTAAAAGCATAGCTAAAATACTTGGATGCCCTTTTTCAATCATGTCTAATAATTCAATCAAACTTGATGAAGAGAATTCCTCAGCAAAAAAATCATAACACTTTTCCATCAAGTTATGACCTTCATCTATTATAATATGATTTATCTTCTTTTTTTCAGAATATGGCCAGCATGCTAAAAGGGAATGATTTATTACTGTTATATTTTCTTCTGGCAGTTCGTTATATCGTTTCCTTAAAAAGCAAGGTCTTATACACTTTTCAAGATTACATTGCTCACTATCACAATTAATTTCATTGATGTATTTATCTAATTCAAAATGCTTCTGAGCAGAATAATTTATACTTTCTATATCCCCGTAATTACCATTCTCACTGAGCCTTCTTAGAAAAAGCAGTAATAAATTTTCCTTTTCTCCTATAGTCAGACTTTCACATTTATTAATTCTTTCTATACAAAGATAATTACCCTTCCCTTTCATAGCTCCATAATTCAACTTATCATTTAGCATGAGCTTTTTAAGTATAGTTGGTATATCTCTTTCAATTAGTTGATTCTGCAGTTCTTTTGTATTTGTAGATATAATAAAAGCTGCATCATCTTTCCTATTTTTCTTCTTATTTAAATAAGTTTCAATAGCTGCTATTATCACATAAGCAAAAGTTTTACCACTGCCAGTTGGTGCTTCAATAAATATTCTTTCGGATTTTTCAAAATTTTCTCTAATTCTCTTAGAGAATTCTTTTTGATCTTTCCTATACTGGTAGCCAAAATCTCCACCATTGTTCCAAATTTCTTCGTTTTCAAGTAATTTTTCAAACTGTGAATAATCTATGGTAATTTTCTTTAATTTATTTTCAATCACTTTATTTTCTTCATAGTTTACATACTCATAATTTTCAAGGGTTAGAAATGGTGGTTTTAATAAATATTTAGTCCATGGCCACTTTTTTAAATACATATATTCTTTTATTATGGTATTATACAATGATTTATTTTTCTTTGTACTTCTTTCTTCTCTATCCCATTGTCTTAAAAGAAGAGAATTTACTACTTTTAATGTGTCAATTGAGTCTGATAATCCTCTATGTAACTCATTTTTCCTTAAGTTTGTTATTTCTCTAATTAAAGCGTCTAAATTATATTCTTTTCTCCAAGGCTCCAAAATCGCTGCAAATTCCATAGAATCAATTATCTCATTTTTTATTTCTGGAATGTGAAACCCCAAAAACTTTCTTTCAAAATTTGCATTGTGGCATATCAAAGGTAAATCTTCTAGAAATTCTGCAACCTCTGATCTAATAGCATTTAAACTCCTAGCACTTAACAAATCTTTTTCATTCAAACCGTAGCAAAGGTTATAAATACTAATAGGTACTCGCCCTCTTGGTCTTATTAAAGTTTCATAAGTAGTTATAATGCCATCTTTAATTTTAATTGCACCAATTTCTATAATTTCTGAACTATTTTCATCAAGTCCAGTTGTTTCAATATCTAAATATATCACATTGTCTAAAATACTATTTAATCCTTCTAGCATATTTTCTCCTACTTTTTACTTTAAATCCTTCTTTTCTATTATTTATCTAATCAATTATAACATAATTTATACAATTTTAAAGTTACACAATCACTAACATGGCGATGAAGTTATTATCTACTTTTTATTTATTAATCAACAACACGTATTTTTGCCTAATATAATTTTTTACATTCTTAATTTATAATAAATAAAAAGAATTATGATTTTTCATAATTCTTTTTATTTACATATTCATGATAATTTTCTGTTTCTTTCTAAAAAAGCATCTGAAACTCTAATAAATTCTTGTAGATTACAGTTACCAGCTCTCTCACCAATTCCATCTAGGGTACAATCTACATATTTAGCTCCACATTTCACAGCTTCAATAGAAATAGGAATTGCCATGCCAAAGTCATTGTGAGCATGTATTTCTATCTCGATTCCAGTATTATTTATTAAAGTTCTTACTGCATCCTTAACTGTAGAAGGCATCAATATTCCAACGGTATCTGCATATCTTATTCTTTTTACTCCCATCTTTTGTACTATATGGCACAAATCAATAAGATAATTAACATCTGCCCTTGAAGCATCTTCGAAACCTATAGTAACATCATACCCATTATCTCTAGCTAAAAATACGCATTCTCTAAGATTTTTTTCAATCCAAGTCTTATCCTTACCAAGGTTTGAATATATTTGTATATCAGAAGTTGGCACACTAATATGAATTAAATCTGGCTTACAATCTATTGAATTTAGTATATCTTCTTTGTTCATCCTATTCCATGTTGAGATTAGAGAGTTTCTCCTAATATTTAAGATTCTTCTTATGCATTCTTTTTCCAAATCGCCCATTGCCGGTATTCCTGCTTCTATTTGATAGATGTTACTCTCATCCAAATATCTCGCAATTTCAACCTTCTCATCGATTGAAAAAGCCTTTCCTGCACATTGTTCTCCGTCTCTTAATGTAGTATCTACAATATTAATAACCTTTTCTTTCAATTCCAATATATCTCACCCCTCATTGCTATATGCAACATTTATCATATATTTCTTTTATCTCTTCATTATTTAATCCCCTACGTTTTTGCGTACTTAACTTCCTTACATTTTCCAACATTACTTTTAAATAGTTCTGATTATATTTTATGTTTAATTCCTTTAGTTTTATTTCCAAAGCATTTATGCCTGAATGTTTACCTATTATAATATTTCTTTCTCTGCCTATTTCACTTGGATCGTAAGGTTCATAGGTACTTGGATTTTTTGCTATCCCATTTACATGAATTCCTGATTCAACATTAAAGATGTCAGTTCCTATAAATGGCATATTTCCATTAAGCTTGCTTCCTATTATCTCTTCAAAAAGCTCAAGAACTTTTGGGAAAAGTTTATGATTTCCACGGATATTTATTTTTTCTAAGAAAGAGATAGACCCCAAAATTTCTTCAAGAGGAGCATATCCTCCAATTCCTGCAAAGGATGTTATAACTTTCTTTCCTCCAAGTTTTATCCACTCTAACGTCATAGCAGTTGCACATTCATAAGTGTTTTTAATACACACTTCAATATTTTCTCCAAAGTTTGTTCTTATGTTAGAAAATATTTTTTTATAATCATAAAACATTATATCATCTAATCCAACGATTCTCAGATTTCCATATGCATTCATGTTGCTCTCTTTATTAAAAATCTCGTATAAATCATAATTATTTTTCATTTCAATTATTTTATTAGTGCACATCTTAAACTTAACATTCTCAGGTAAAGGTGATAATTCTTCATAAAGTTCTTGAGTAATTTCTATATATTCACTTCCTATTATATATAGTAATTTTATCAATTCTCTTAATTGTGGTTTTTTACTTTTTAACTTATCACCATATAGCTCTTTTAAAACAACAATCGTCTTATCAATTATCTCAATTTTATCATCTCTCATTACTCAATCACCACCTTCATTTCTAATTAAGAATTAATGATGTAGGTTAAAGCGCCCTGAGAAAGTTAGAGTTCCCGAATACAAGATCGGGACTCTCACTTTTTACTTTGGAATTTGCTTCTTCATCATTAATTATTGATTTTTCATTCTACCTTCTAATTAGAGTTCTAAGCTCTTAGAATTTCTTTAACTTCTGTTCCTTTTAATATTGCTTCAGCCGCTTTCTCTACTGCTGTTTCAATTGTTTCACAGGTCATAAATACATCTATACCCATATTTTTAAATTTCTTTTTAGGTTCATCACCAATTCTAAGACATAACACGCCATTGCAGTCTGAAACCACTTTAGATAATTTAGCAAATTTGTCTTCTTCTTCCTCACATACTTCTTTTCCATTACAATATTTATCTACGTCTCTTTTTTCCAAATATCTTACATCTCCATCTTTATATTCATAAATGTAGAATTCCGAAGCATGTCCAAAGTGCATATCAACACCTATGCCACTTTTTGAAGCCACAGCGAATTTCAATGATTTTTCTTCACTTTTATCAGTATTTATAGTAAGTTTGCTAAATTTTTGAGATTGATCATCTCCAAGTAATCCAATAGCATCTGCTCTGCATTGTTTGCAATGATACATTTGTTTTATATTTATTTCACATTTTTTTCTTAAATCCATTATTTCTTTATTAGTTGTAAGAGGCATATTTTCAAATACACTACCTTTTACTGGTATCATTTGCATTATATTAGTTATTCCAGCTCCAAGCTCTTTAACTTTTTTTGTTATATCTTCAATATGATGATCATTAATTCCCTTAAGCATTACAATATTAACTTTAACCATAATTCCTCTATCAGCTAAATATTTAAGACCTGATAATTGATTATTTAAAAGAATTTGAGCTCCTTCTTCACCTGTATAAGTAACTCCAAGATAATCTACATATTTATATACATTTGCAGTTATTTTAGGATCTATAGCGTTCATAGTTATTGTTACATGGCTTACTCCTAAATTTATTAATTCCTGAGCATAAAATGGGAGCATTAAACCATTAGTTGATAAACAAAATGTAACCTCTGGATCATGTTCTCTTATAAGTTCAAGAGTTTTCCTTACGTTATCAAAATTAGCTAAAGCATCTCCAGGACCTGCTATTCCAACTACTTTTAAATTATCCATTTGAGATTTTACATATTTATATTTTGCAAAAGCTTCTTCTGGAGATAAAACTTCTGTCGTAACCCCAGGTCTGCTTTCATTAACACAATCAAATTTTCTTAAACAATAATTACAGCTTATATTACATTTTGGTGCTATAGGAAGATGCATTCTTGCATATTTATGAGCTGAATCACAGCTAAAACAAGGATGAGTTTTTGTTTTTTCCTCTACTTCTTCTTTACTTATAACTTTTAATTCCATGTTTTTTTCCTCCTTTATTACTGTGTCTTCATTTCTTAATATTTCTTCATCTTTTACTGCAGTTTCTTCTATTTTTTCCTCATCATAAAATTCATTATATATATTTTCTCTAAAAGTCATTTCAGTTTTTGCTAACATCACATTTGTAATTTGATCCCCTAAGTTTAAAGACCCTTCATATCCAATAGATAAAATTCTTTGACCACCAATTCTATCATGAATTGGGAACGACGCTCTAACTAATGGTATTTTATGCTTTTCTTCTATTCTTCTACCATCAGAACTTCCAAGCATTACATTTACATTCATATCTAATACTAGTTTCTCTATTGTTTTGAAGTCTGCACCATCTATGATTGCACATTTTTCAGTAAATAATTGTTCTGAAAGCTCATCTACTTCTTTTCTTAAACTTGGTTCTAATCCCTTGCAAACATCTCCAGTTGCAATTATCATTGGAACAACACCATTCTCGATTGCCATTCTTGCAGTTGAATATACAAAATCAGGTTCTCCGAAGATTGCTATTCTTGCCTCTGCATTATATTTATGGGAATCTATCATGGCATCTAAATATCTTCCTCTTTGTTTCTTATATTTTTCTGGAACTTTATTACCTGAAATCTCAGATAAAACCCTTAAGAATTTATCTGTATCCCTAAGTCCTCTAGGAATATTAATTCTGTAATTATTAACACCATAAGTTTCTTTTAAATAACTTCCAATAGAGTACTCTTCCTTAACAAATGTTGTGAGCTCAACTGTAGCTTTAGCTCCCCCCATATACTTAACATCTTCAATACTTGTTCCACTACATGGTAATCTGTTATATTTTTTACTATGCCCTCCATCTAAATTTTCAGATAAATCCGGAAGAAGTATATAATCAATATTAAAAGCTTCTAAAATTTCTTTTAGTTCCCTTGTATCAGCACTGCTTATTGGACCCGTAATGATGTTTACTTTATCATTTTTAGTAACATCCATTTCTATATTTTCTACAACTGATCTTAAAGCTGTAAAATATCCACCATATTGAGTTCCACCGTATCCAGGAGACTTTATTGGTATTAATTTAACAGTACTTTCTGGATGTTTTTCATAGAATATTTTAGAGAGCCTGGCCACATCTTCACCGATGGTTTCAGCTAAACATGTAGTTGCTATACCAATAACTTCTGGATTATATAATTTAATTAAGTTTTCTAAGCCTTTAATTAAATTATTTTCACCACCATAAACAGTTCCTTCTTCAGTTAGTGAAGATGATGCGATATCTACAGGTTCATTGTAATGAGTTGCCATATGTCTTCTAATATATGTACTGCATCCTTGAGAACCATGCAGAATCGTCATACAGTTCTTAATTCCATATAATGCATTGCATACTCCCATCGGCATGCACATTTTACATGGGTTAACAGTTAGATTTACATAACTTTCCTTAGCTGTCTTCATTATCTTCACTCTCCTTTACATATTTCCAAACTGGGCTATTAATTGATAAATTTATTTCTTTTGCAAAATTAACTGCCCCTATAAAACCTCCTAAAGGATGTTTTCTTTCATGATTATGATCACAGAAAGCAACTCCTAATTTATAAGCGAGAGGTCTTTCCTTAACTCCGCCTACTAAAATATCTACATCTTGCTCTAGCATAAACTTCTCTAATTCAGAAGGGTTTGCATCATCTAAGATTACAGTTCCATCATTAACTAGACTACCTATAACTTCGTAATCATCTTTCTTACCTGTTTGAGTTCCAACCATAACTGTATCTATACCAAGTTCATTAAATTGCTTAATTAAAGAAATAGCTTTAAAGCCTCCACCAACATATATAGCAGCCTTTTTCCCTTTTAGATTTTCTTTATAAGAATTTAAAATAGGCATTATCTTTTCTTCTTCCTCTTTTACAAAAGCCTTTGCTTTAGCTAACATTTCTTCATCATTAAATAAACTTGCAATTCTAAGAAGTGAATTTTTTGTATCTTCAAGTCCAACAAAGCTTATTTTAACAAAAGGAATATCCATTTCTGCTTCCATTCTTTTTGCTAGATAAGTCATGGAGCCAGCACATTGAACTACGTTAAAACTTGCGCTGCTTGCTTTAATTAAATTTTTATAACTAGAATCACCTGTAATTGTTGAAATTACATTTACACCAATTTTCCTTAAATAATCTCTTACAATCCATAATTCTCCTGCTAAATTAAAGTCACCTAGCATATTTATGCCTCTAGTTTTTGGTAGTATATTCCTAGAAAATAAATTCATAAGAGCGTTACAAGCTAATTTATATCCTTTTGATTTATTTCCTGAAAATCCAGGTGACATAACTGGTATTACTGGTACATTATATTTTTGCTCAGCCATTTTACAAACTGCTTTTACATCATCACCAATTACTCCAACTATACAAGTAGCATAAACAAAAATTAACTTTGGATTATGGTTTTCCATTATTCCTTCAATAGCTGCAGTTAATTTCTTTTCACCACCAAATATTACATCCTGCTCACTTAAATCAGTTGAAAAACTATTTCTATATAAATTTTCACCACTTGATAAACTACCCCTTATGTCCCAAGTGTAACTAGCACATCCAATAGGACCATGCACAATATGATAAGCATCTGTTATTGGATTTAAAACCACTCTCGCTCCACAATAAACGCAAGCTCTTTGGCTAACTGATCCAGATACACTATCACCATCACATTTCATAGATTTTTTATTTTTGCCTTCCTTAAAGCATACAAACTCTTCTCTTTCCTCAAGAAGTGAATTAGATAATTTCTTTTCCATAAGGTCCACACCACCTTTTTTTATTTTTTATTGTTTCTTTTGAATTGGAAATTGAGAATAAAGGATGAAAATCTAAGTTTCTTTCAAAATTTCCCAAAATATATTTTTTTCAAACCGATGATAAAAAAATTTTCATTCTGCATTCTCAATTCTCAATTATTAATGAATTGAGCAATTGTCATGACTTAGTCATTTCCAATTGCTCAATCATTGAACTTATTAAATTATGGTTATTTTATACATATCATTTTGATCTTAATTGCAGCATAGCTGCTATATCTTTTTTGATCTTTGTTGCAGCATAGTTGCTTTTTTATATGAGCATATCTTATTGGGTTTATACTATTTCACACGAATTTAATTACATTACTAATTCAAAATCTTCTTCCTTAGCATCTCTATCTTGTCTATCCATTAATGCACCAAGCATTAATTCTAACAATCTCATTGCACCTCTATATCCAACTGTTGGCATATATGGGTGAACATATCTATCTAATACAGGGAATCCTATTCTAACTAGTGGAATATCCTCAGCTCTTGCTATGTATTTACCATGAGTTCCACCCATTAGTAAATCAACAGGTTCGTTCTTTATTAATTGGTGTAATTCAAAAAGGTCTGAATCTTGTTTTGCAATGCATCCTTCTACACCAAATTCTTCAAATAACGCCTTCATTTGTTTATCAAATGCAGATGAAGGAGTACCTGTAATTACATATTTAGGAATCATTCCAAGTTCTAGTAAGAATTTAGATAAAGCAACTAGCACATCTGGATCTCCATATAAAGCGACTTTCTTTCCATCATAATATTGATGAGAGTCTATCATTATATCAACTAATTGTCCTCTTTCTTCTTCAATCTCATATGGAACTTCTTGTTTGCTAAATTTGCTTAATTCCATAATTAATTCATCTGTAGCTCCAATACCTATTGGCATTTTTAAAGCTGTATAAGGAACTTTATATAATTTTTCAAGTGCAGATGCACCTGCTTCAGAAGCAAAGCTTCCTAGTGCTAAAGTTTTCTCGCAGTCACCTAATTCAATAATATCTTGAATTTTTGTACCACCCTTTGGATACATTTCATATTTACCAGTCATTGGAGCATCTAATACTCCAGTTGTATCTGGCAGCATTGTGAAATCTACTCCCATAAGTTTTAATAATCTCTTTACTTCACGCATATCGCCAGGATTTACGAATCCAGGGATTACACACATTTTACCGTTTTTTACTCCAGTTGTTTCAGCTAATTTATTGATAAAGCTTACAACCATATTAGAGAATCCAGTAATATGTGATCCAACATAACTTGGAGTGTTTGCATATAATACTCTTTTTCCATCTGGAATAGTTATATCTTCAATAAATGCATTTAAGTCATCACCTATAGTTTCTGATAAACAAGTAGTGTGAACAGCAATTATTTCTGGATCATACATATCAAAGATGTTCTTTACAGCAGTTTTTATGTTACTTCCACCACCGAATACGCAAGCACCTTCACTGAATGATGAGCTAGTTGCAATAGCCGGTTCCTTAAAATGTCTTGATAAAACTGTTCTGTGATATGAACAGCATCCTTGCGAACCATGACTGTGCGGCATACATCCGTGAACTCCAAGAGCTGCATACATAGCTCCAACTGGTTGACAAGTTTTACTTGGATTAATGGTAATAGCTTTTCTTTCTTTAATTTCTTTAGGTGTTAAATCTAACATTATACTTCACCTCCATTTGTTGCTTCTAATAATGTCCCTTCTAATATCGACTCATTTTTCCATGGTGCTACAGTGTAGCTCCAAGCTGGTGTATATAAACTCATAGTTAGATCTCTACCAAAGTTTGCTGCACCTTTAAATCCTGCATAAGGTCCGCTATAATCATAAGAGTGTAATTGTCTAGATAATACTCCGCCTTTTTGTATTGAGAACTTATCTTTGATACCTGAGAAGAACATATCAAGCTTTAACTCTTTAATGAACTCTTCTGTTTCAAAGTGATTTAAATCGTCAACTACAATTGTACCTTTTTTCATGTCACGCATCATTCCTGGGTAGTATTCAAGATTAATTATCTCTTTCTTTAATTCTTCCAATTCTTCATCTGTTTTTAGTTCTTTGTATTTATCAACTATTTTTTCTACTACTAATGTTTCGATGTTCTTTAAGTCTGCATCTTCTACTATAGTTGGTATTACTTCTCTACCTTCATAGTCATCTCTGTGTGCAAATTCAAATCCAGCAATTAATGTTTCTACACCTAAATCATTTAAAAGCATTTGATAATGGTGAGATCTAGAACCTCCAACGTATAAACCTGCAGTTTTACCTGTTAATTTACTTCTATAGTATTCCATATCATCATTAATATCTTCTAATTCTTCAGCTATAACTTCTTCTGTTCTCTTTGTAAATTCTGGATCTCCAAAGAATTTTGCAATATCTCTTAAAGTTCTAACTGTACAGTCAACTCCTATAAAATCAACCTTAATCCATGCTGTACCGTATTGTATTTTCATCATTTCTGCGATATAATTAATTGAACGGTGACATTGGACAAGATTTAAATCCGCAGTGTGGGCTTTACGTAGATCATCAATACTACAATCACCAGTCATGATAGATACTACTTCATAGCCTATTTTCTTAAGGACTCTTTCGATTTCCCAAGCGTCACCACCTATGTTATATTCTCCAAGAATATTAACTGAATGAGTTTTAGGTGTATAGTCTGTAGTTCCTATTACAGACTTTATTAATTTGTTGTTTGCAATATGGTGACCAGCTGATTGTGATACACCTTTATATCCTTCACAAGGGAATGATATACATTCAATTCCATACATTTCTTTAACTTCATTTGCAACAGCTGGAAGGTCATCACCAATTAATCCAACTGGACATGTTGAACATATAAATACAGCTTTTGGGTTGAAAATATCAACAATTTCTGCAATTGCTTGTTTTAACTTCTTTTCTCCACCAAATACGATATCACTTTCACCTAAGTTTGTTGTAAAACAATACTGAATAAAGTTTCCATCACCTTTTTGTACTGCTGCTTTATTTCTTCTAGTTCCCCATGAGTAGTATCCACATCCTACTGGTCCATGAGTTAATAATACTATATCTTTTAATGGTCCAAGAACAACCCCTTTACATCCAGCATAACAACATCCTCTGTGTGTCATTACTCCAGGTATGGTTCTTCTATTTGCATCTATTTCTTGAGTTTCTTGCTCAAGTTCTAACATATGTTTTTTTCTATTTTTGTAGACTTTAGCACTATATTTGTCTAAAACGCTATCTACTTTACTCATACACTTCACCTCCGAATTTATATTGCAGTTTCACCTGCTTGTCCATCTCTAACTCTATAAACTTCCTCAACTGGTAATACAAATATTTTTCCATCTCCTGGTGTTCCAGTAGAATTTACTTCTAATACGGCATCTACAACTGCTTTAACTGCTTCATCTTTAACAACTAGAGTTATAAGTCTCTTTGGAATTAATCTTCCTCTTTCAGATAAGTTTTCACCAAATGATGTTGGTGGTAAGTTACCTGCTTCCATATATGCTTCAAGTAAAGCTTTATCTATGGACTTTTGCCCTCTTCCAAGAACTTTTCTGCAAGTAATTGACGGAAAACCGGCTTCTGCAAGAGCTTCTTTAGTTTTACTTACCTTATTCAAACGAATAATACACATAACTTCTTTCATAAAGCTATTCCTCCTAAATTATAATCCTGCTTTTCCACTACTTACAGTGTATACTTCTTCAACTGGTGCAACAAATATCTTACCATCACCGAAAGCACCTTTTTCTCCTGTTCTAGAACTTCTCATTATAACCTTAATTACATCGTCTTTATCTTCATCTTTTACAGCGATTAATAACATCTCTTTTGGCAATTCATCATAATGAATATCACCAACTTTTATTCCTTTTTGTTTTCCTCTTCCGTAAACTGCCATTTTAGTTACTTCTGGAAATCCAGCATCTAATAGTTCTGAAAGGACAGTGCTGACCTTTTCTGGTCTGATTATTGCACGAATCATATACATATCTCTCTATCTCCTTTTAGTTATATTTTGTGTTTAGATATTTTCTAACACATTGTAAATCCCCGTTTTTACCATTTAAATATGTTTCTATATCTTAGATATCCATTAAACCATATTCCATTAATATTTCTTCTAATCTTTCTTGTTTCATTGGAGTTGGAATAACAAATAATTTGTTATTTTCTATGTTTCTAGCTAAAGTTCTGTATTCATCAGCTTGATCAGCCTTTGGATCAAATTCTATAACTGTTTGTTTGTGTATTTCTGCTCTTTGAACCATGTTATCTCTTGGAACAAAGTGAATTAATTGGCTTCCAAGTTCTTTTGCAAAAGCTTCTAATAAATCTAATTCTTTATCAACTTTTCTACTGTTACAGATGATTCCACCTAATCTTACTCCACCAGTTTTAGCATATTTTTGAATACCTTTTGAAATGTTGTTAGCTGCATATAATGCCATCATTTCTCCAGATGCAACGATGTATATTTCTTGAGCTTTACCTTCTCTGATTGGCATTGCGAATCCACCACATACAACGTCTCCTAATACATCATAGAATACATAATCTAAATCTGGTGTGTAAGCACCTAATTGTTCAAGCATTCCTATTGAAGTAATGATACCTCTACCTGCACAACCAACTCCTGGTTCTGGACCGCCTGATTCAACACATTTAATTCCGCCATATCCTGGTTTTAAGATTGCATCTAATTCAATGTCGTCTCCTTCTTCTCTTAAAGTATCTAGAACTGTTTTTTGTGCTAATCCTCCAAGAACTAATCTTGTAGAATCTGCCTTAGGATCGCATCCTACGATCATTATATTCTTACCCATTTCAGCTAAAGCTGAAGTTAAATTTTGTGTAGTAGTAGATTTTCCTATACCACCTTTTCCATAAATAGCTACTTGTCTCATAATAATTTCCTCCTCTTATTTAAATGATTTTATATAAGTCCTCATGGGACGTTATAACTAATTTGTATTAATATTACAATAAAACTTATTAAAAAAAAGAATCTAATTTATTTAACTTTTCAGTTAAAATAAAGTAGACTCCTTTGTCCTTCATTTATAAAAAAAATCTAAGATAATTTAACTTCTCCATTGAGTTAAACACTTAGACTTCGTTGCCTTAATGACAGGTTTTAAGTTTTATTTAATTATTTTAATTATAATATCATGAAAGATTGATTTTGTAAACTCTTTTTTGATATTTATAATTTTGTAATAAATTGTTTTTTTAGGTTGTTTAGTTATTGAAATTATAATATCACGAAAGATTTAATTTGTAAATACTTTTTTCATTTTATAATTTCTAAATTATTTTGAGCTGCTAACAACTTGTTTCAGCTATTGAAATCATAATATCACAGAAAATTGATTTTGCAAACCATTTTCTGATTTTCTATGATTTTTTTAATGATAACGATACATTATTGATAATTTGTTAATAATATTCGTGTTTTACTTCATCAATCAAAAATCACTTATTTAGATCTCCACTCAAAGTTAATTGCCTTTCTCCGAATCTTTTTATTTCAAATTGGTTTATATCTATGCTATATTCATATTTATTATCTATTATAACCTTATTTCCTATAAACTCTATCTTTAAAGTAATAGTATCCATAACTTCACTGCTAGAATACAATCTTATTTTTTTAGGCGAATGATAAATTTTGTCTCCATCGGGAGTAATAATTGCAATTGTATTAGTTGATGAAATAAGAGATTTAATACTTCCATCTTCATTAAAGTTTAATGAATTAGTGTCTCCATGAATTCCTATGGCATTAATATCATAAGCTTCTATTGCACCTAAAGGTGTGTTAATGGTCGTTGGCCTAAAAGGCTCGCAAGACTTAATTTTGCCGCTTTTATATAATGACACACCTATTCTTCCTACAAAATTATACTCATTAACATTTATTCTGATTCTCTCCTTAGGCCATAAAGTTAAACTTTGCAATTCCCCAGTTTTGTAAAAATGAAGAGACATAAGCTTATTTTCAATAGATGCAAACTCAAAATCGAGCTTATACACTTTTGCCAAATTATATTCGTCATCTTCTGACCAGTATCCAGACAATCTACCATCTAATAAAAATAATCGGTTCATTTGTCCTTCTTCATAAAAAGTCACTTTTTCCGCTTCAAACACTCCTATTGAAGTTTTTATACTAGCTAATTCATTTAAAGCTACACTTTTTATATTTCCACTTTTAAACACTTTTATCGGTGGAAACTCTTTTCTCCTCTCATCAACAAATCCATATAGAGGTATAATCTTGTACCCTGAAATATCTAATTCACTTTCTTCTTCTACCTTATAGGATTCTGGTTCACCTGTAGGGTAATAACTAGCAATAACTGCCTCTTTTAAGATACCAAATTTAGTTTTTATTACTTCCATAAATATATCCTCCATTTCATAGTTAATTTTTTAGCACAATAACTTTATAGTCATTTCTTTTTATTTCATTAATCTGTAAACTTATTTCACCATTTTCTTTTCTACTAATAAGCCAAGGCGGTACATGGCAGCAATGCACTTCAATTTTTTTAACATCTTCTTTTTCTAGATATGGCATTATTGCTTTTTTTGATGATATTTCTGGGTTTGTAAGCTCCAATTCCTGCAAATCAATAAAGTAATATCCCTCACTTATTTTTTTAGCTATTTCAATCTCTTTTTTTTCAAGCTCTTCTTGTTCAAGTTCTCTTTCAATAATCTCATCTAAATAATCGAGAGGATTACCTTCTAATTCCCAAATGCTAAAATCCTCCATATAAAATACACTATAAGGTATGCCAAATGCTTTACTAACGACAATAATTTTACAATTTTCCATTTCACTAAGAACATTTTTGTACTCTTGCCTTATTTCATTTATTCCTTTTTTACTGCTTGTCCTGTTAATTAAGATAACTTTTTTGGTCTTCCATAAATATTTATCTTTTGTAAATATTTTTACATATCTCGCTCCATCAAAGGAACTTATGGTCTCTTTTTCATCAAGAAATACTCCAATTTCATTCATAATACCACTCCTTTAAATTAATTTGTTATAACAAAAAAAGACCCAGTAAACTTACTGCGTCTTTGCATTAATATTTGTTATATTAAATTTATACTATAACATTATTTATGTTTTCGCAAGTATTTTGCCAATATCTTTTAAATCATATCCCCCTAGACTTTCAATTTCTTTCTTAAAGCCTTCACTTTGTATTGTTTCAATTATTAATTTATATATAGGATATTTTAAATCTGATTGCCTAATCACTAAGTCATATCTTTCTTCTTGAAGCTGCACAAAATCAATTCCATCAACTTGTCTAGCTACCTTTTCGTTACCTATTGCTACATCCCCTTCACCTCTAGCAATGCTTCTGGCTACGGCAGAATGAGACTGCTTTTCTATACTATAGCCTTTAATTTTTTCCCTATCAATATTATTTAACCTTAATTTCTCGTCTAATAAAATTCTAATTCCAGATCCTTTTTCCCTATTTACCATTGAAATATTCTGCGATGTTAAATCTCTCCATGTATTTATTTTATGAGGATTCCCTTTAGCTACGTAAAAACCAACATTTCTGTAAGCTAGATTTATAATTAAGCACGGTATACCTGGAAGTAATTTTCTAACATATGCTGTATTATATTCATTAGTATCTCCATCCCATAAATGAGCAGATGATATCGAAATTTTATCATAATATAAATCATAAAGACTCGCATAACTTCCTATATTTGATCTAAGAACTCTTATATCGCTTACTTTTTCCCTAATATTTTCAGCTAAAACATCTAAAATTATATCCTGTCCTGAGATTATAATATCATTAGGACTCTCTAGTTTCTTCATTTCGTTTAATTGTTCATTCTGCATTGATTCATTCTTCGTTATTGAAGTTTTATTAACGCTGTTTATCGTTATTTTTTGATTATTTATATAATTTTCAACATCTTCTTTATCTATTCTAAGTTTCTTTCCAACTTTATATCCAGGTAATTCCCCTCTTTTAACTAATTCATAAACAGTATTTTTAGTTATCTTTAATAATTCCGCAACTTCAACTGCCGTTAGGGATTTTTCATTATCCATAGAATTTCCCTCCTAATATATAATAATTAATTTATTCTAACATCTAGAAGTGAGAATTTCTAGCAATTAAACAATTTATTTAATACTATTCTTCAAAAATCCTCATAAATCTATGGTAATACTAACTTAATTACTGTAAAAATAAGTATTTAGCTCCAATAATAGCTTGTTAATATCATTATTACTTATAAAATCCCATCCAATCCAATTCATTTTATAATTGTTTTCATTTAAGTATTCTAAATAATCACTTGGATGAGGCAGTGATGCTTTCTTACATATATCCCTAACTTCTTGACTAGTAAAATAATCAACTACTTTTTCTAGATTTTCTGAAATGCCTTTTTGTACTAATAAGGTAACTGGACTTACAATTGCTCCTTCTTCAGGCCATATGATTTTTACATTTTTATTGTTTCTAAGAAGTTTTGCATAAAAATGAGGAACGAGACTGATTGTTGGTGCATCTTCAACTCCTTTTCCAGCATTCTTTACCATTTCTGCAGGATGCCCTCCATATCCAACAAGTTCCTTTAATTTCATAATCCCGTCAATTCCATAATCTTTGTATATAGCAAGAAGTGTAGTTTCGCAGTATTTACCTTTCTTACCTCTAATTGCAATTTCTTTTTTAAATTGACTATCTAATAATTCACTCCATGATTTTGGGATATTCCTGTTATTTAATTTCGTAAGATCTACTATCATTACTAAATAATTTAATGACATTATATAATAATTTCCATCTTTATCATATAAATCACTTTTGATAAAAGCCTCATTTTTACATTTGACTTCTTTAAAATATTTTTCTTCAATTGCTTTAGTTCTGAAATCTTTTCTATAGAAACTATTTACTCCTGCGCTTATAATTACTTTAGGTAATTCTTCTTTGGAAGGTACATGCGACGATTCATCCATCCACATTACTTCATAGTTAGCGTTACCCTCTAATAAGTACTTAAAATCACATTCATTACCCAAATCATTGATCATATCATCAAACCCTATTTCTACAGGTACTTTTATAGGACATGGTAATAATCCAAGAACATCATATTCTGATTTATCAATAATATTTTTTGTCTTACTCATACTTCTAACCCCAATCTTTTTTATATTTTCAATTAAATTTTAATTATAATTAACTTAATATTAGCGTTCATATTCATTAAATTCCATAGTTATGTTAATAATTATTTAGAGATAACTTTATTTCATAAACCAATCTTAATTTAACATGAATCGTGAGTTATAAATTCTCAATTTCTCTCATAAAAATAATCTTCCATATTCCAATCTATTAATTTTCCGCCTCTTAGTGCATTTCTTAATTCCAACATTTTATTATCAATTAATTTCATAATCTTGAGATTATCTCTTTCTTTAGGACTTGTTTTAATTACTTTGTCTATGGCACCATTTTTTATTACAATTCTTTTATCACCTAGTAATGCCAAAATTGGATCATGGGTAGATACAAAAACAATTTTACCTTCTTTAACTAGTAGTTCCAAGGCTCTGCCCCTATCTACGCCAGCATTTTCAATTTCATCAATTAAAACAATTGGAGACACGCTTAAAAAAGCTGTATCCGCAATCATTAAGGCTCTAGACTGTCCACCACTTAATGATGTTATTGGCGTATCTCTAGAAAACTTTTCTCCTGCCAGTTCATTTGCAAATTTAATAATTTTACTTGTTATATTTTCGAGTTCTAAAACATTTCTACTCTGGGCATGCATTACTATAAATTCTTCTACTGATACATCCATAACAAAATTCATATTTTGAGAAAGCTGAGCAACTAGCTTATTATCCTTTAGGTTATCACCACATACTTTAACAACTCTTCCAGTCGGGGTGTCCCCATTAGCCATGCATTCTATATCCTCAAGTAATCTGCTCTTTCCTGATCCTGTAGGCCCAACTATACAAATCACTTCACCAACGTTAATTGTAAGCTCTATATTTTCTTTATTTCCACTTTTATCATGCCCACCTAAAATACTAATCGAATTAATAGTAGTATCTTCTGCTTTTAAATCTTGAGTATTTCTATTGAATGAATATTTAGCCTGATTATTTCTACTACTTTTTACCTCATCGAAATTAATTTTTTTTGTATTTCCTGTTTGAAAATCTTCACCTATTATAGTCTCCCCTAGACAGTACGAGCATAGAGCAGAAGGCATTGTAAATCTAAGTTTTTCTCCCTCAAGGTTTTCTATGGATTTAGCTTTTTTTATATTTAAACTTAATTCATAAGCTCCTTGACCTGTAAGACCATTAACATATATAATTTTAGCTTTAGTATTGGCCTCTTTTACCATAAACGTAAATACTTCTCTTTCTGCCTGAGATACAATATCAACTTTTGTGATAACAATGATATCAGCATATTTTAACATTTGGCCAATTTTTTTAGGTGTATTAACTCCAGAAAGACTATCAATTACACATACGGCTAATATATCTTTTATATGCGGTGAACACCTATTACATAATCCTGCACTTTCACTTATTAATAATTCTAACCCTTTTTTTACACCATTTCTAATACAATTATCAATGTTGCTAATATAAAAATGATCTGGACAAAGATTTCCCGACAGCCCTACCATAACTTCAATTCCGGCCTTTTTATAGAGTAAATCATCGTATGTAGTAAGGCAGTCAAATTTAATAACACCAAATTTACTTTCTTCATTTTTTAAACATTCAATTACCTTTAATATAACTGATGTTTTTCCAGAAGATGGTGGTCCTGAAAATGTAACAAACTTCAAATTATTCCCTCCATTACTCCTAAGATTTTGTAACAAAATAAGCTCTCAAAGGGATTTATACGCTTTTGTATTCTCCTCTTTGAGAGCTTATTTAAAAAATATATCATAACAAAACACAACAAAACATTTCATAACTATATATAAATATAACTATATTTAAGTATAATTTGTCAAGGCTTTATTAAAATTAATATATTATACATATTCTCC
>NZ_MZGT01000077.1 GCF_002029255.1 Clostridium chromiireducens | reverse complement strand
AATCTATATTTATAAAAATCAAATTTCTCATTTATATAATTCTAAAAAAATAGGTGGAAGTCCACCTATAATAATAAAATAAGGAAATTAAGTATTAGTTGAATGGGGTATCTACACAGTATATACCTTTTCGTATTAATATATACCTCACATTTTCAGCAAAATAAAAATAACATATTTAACTAATGAATCCTTAATAAAACTTTTAAGTAAGTGAGTTATTTAATCTTTATCTTTTATGAATTTTCTGGTAGATTAGAAATAGTAATAATTCTTTAAAAAATTCAAACATAACTACATTATTTTATAGCTATATTTATTTAACGATATTACATTATACTAACTGAAAGGAATCAAAAAAATGAAATATGAAAAAATATTCTTATTAATTACTTTTTCTTTATCTTATTTCATAAGTATAGTGTTATTATCCGAAGAATTTATTGGAGCACTATTATTTATTTCCATGATTCCAGCTTTTGCTGCGATAATTTCAAATTTAATAGAATCTGCCTCAATAAAGGTTTTATTGAAGCCTTTTATTTATAAAGTCTCCTTTAAAAGCTTAATGTTTGCAGTTTTCTACCCATTGATAATAATATTTCTTTGTGCTTCTTCTGCTATACTTATTAAATGTGGTGTATTATCACAAGATTTGTATTATGCATCTATTAATATATTCAAACTAATTTTAATTTCTATTGTATTTTTTGTAGTCGGCTTACTCGAAGAATATGGATGGAGAGGATATTTGCTGCCTAGACTTATCAATAGATATAATTTAAGGACTGCCAATTTAATAATGGGATTGATTCTCATATTATATAAGCTTCCTGCCATAATCATATTAAATTTACATTATAATAAAAGAAAATTTATACTATATATATTGCTCCAAACTATAGCAATTTGGGTAATCAATTATGCTTTCACGCATCTTTTTACATTATCAGCAAACGTAATACTACCAAGCATTATGCACACGCTATGGAACAATGTAAATATAGCTGTCCTTGGAGATACTTATAGAAATGCTTCAAACGGGTTAATTCTCGGCAGGACACTCCTTATAAATGGTCAATGTTTGTTTGGAGTTATTTTCCTAAGCATATTTGCAGTTTACGCCCATAGAAGATTATTAAAGATTTCATCAGCATAACTTTTTCACTAGTTAATATTATTGTTATACATGTACACAGAAAAAAGTTTATTATATGGCAACATATAATAAACTTTTTTCATTATTCCTATGATGCCACAATTCTGTCACAAAATAACATTATAATAAAACTATGAACATTTTTCATTAATGTTTCCTTCATTTAATAATTTATTAACCGTTAAAAGAATGGCTTATTACACCCTAGTAAGCTATTCTTTTTTCTAAATTAATGTTGTAACTTCATCTTTTTCAATTATATATTCTAAGTGCAACGCTCTTGTTAATGATACATATAGCAATCTTTCATCCAATGTGTTTTCTTTGTAATTATCCATGCTTGGATTCATTATTATTGTACAATCAAATTCTAATCCTTTTGTTAGATAAGACGGAATTATAATCAAGTCTTCCGCTATCTCTTTTTCTTTACCAAAAATCAATTCAAAATTATATTTACTTTTTTTATTTAGAATGTTATATATTCCTTCCCCTTGTGAAATATCTTTAGTAATTATTGCTATTGTTCTTTTTCCGTAGTTTTGAACATCACTAATGATTTGTTCTATAGCCTGAACGCAATCATTATCACTGCCTATTTTTACTATTTTAGGCTTTTCACCATGTCTTAAAACTGGCTTCGCGTCTTTAAGACCTAAATTCTGAGCCTTCAAAGTTTTTTGTGCGAAATCAATTATTTCAACAGTAGACCTATAACTTTGAGTTAATTGAATGTAAGTAGCATTACCTTCAAAAACTTGTTCTGTTATATCATCCCATGTCTTTAAACCTTTATAATAGTATATTCCTTGTGCTAAATCTCCAACTAATGTCAAACCATTTCCTTTAGAAAAACAATTAACTAAATATACCTGAAACGGACTATAATCTTGTGCTTCATCTACTACTATATATTTAAATTTCTCATCTTCCTCTACTCCTTCAAGCAAAATCCGTATATACGCTAGTGCAGGTAAATCATCCTCATCAATTATTTTATTTTGAAAGTTAAAATTGAATTCTTCCCGCATATAGTCTGCCAATATTTTAGGAATTTTGTTACCAGTGGCTGTTTCAAACAAATCATCATTATAAAAATTATGATAAATATCTTTTGAATCCACATCTTTCCACTCTTTAAAGTAGTTATTAAATTCTTTCTTACTATTGTTTTTAACCTCTTCTTTAACTTTATCTCTTTCTTCATATAGACCTATGAGAAGCTTTCTTCTTTCCTCAGAATCTTTCATTTCTCTTCTTACTTCTCTTATTCTCTTTTCCCATTTATCATCTATTTCTATTAACAAACTTGATATTCTATCTTTAATTTTTAAGTTCAAATATCTCTTTATTTCGTTTTTTCTTTTATTTATTGGATAAGGTTTTAGATCCTTAATGTACAGCCTTGTTATTTCTTTTTTATCAAATAAAATCTCATTTCCAACTTTAATGTCATTTATATGAACTGTATTTTTTTCAACTAATGAAATATACCTATCTAACATTGTTTTAAATAACATAGTACCTTTAACCTTACTAGAGTTCACTATAAGTTTTTTAAGATGATTATCCTGCTCTTCTATTATCTTTAATAATTTTTCATCTTTATTATACATTTTCCCTTTTAATTTCAACTTTGATAATACCATTTCCTCAAAGGTACTTTGATTTACTTCCTCTGCTCCAAGGCTAGGTAAGATATCTGAAATATAACTTAGAAATAATTTATTTGGGGCTAAAACTAAAATCTCATCCCCACTCATACTTTCCTTATATCTATAAATAAGATATGCCAATCTATGTAATGCAATTGTAGTCTTCCCTGAACCTGCAGATCCCTGAACTATTATAGGAATGTTTTTAGGCCACCTTATTATTTCGTTTTGCTCGCGTTGAATTGTTGCAACAACTTCCTTTAGTTTTTTTCCCCTATTTTCCTCTAAATTAATCTTTAAGAATTCATCAACTAAATTTTGACCCTCTTCTTCATTTATTATAATTTCATTTATGCCTTCATCAAATAACCTTTCTATATCATTATTCTTATATAGAAATTTTCTTTTCAATTCTAAATGTCCCTCAATTATCCCCTTAGGAGCTTTATAATAAGCTTCTCCGCCAGTTCCGCTATAATAAAGATCAGCAACTGGTGCCCTCCAGTCAACTATAACTTCTTCCCCGTCTTTACTATTATTTATACCCTTCTTTCCAATATAGATGCTTTCAGTAAAGCCTTTTTTTTCTCTAAAGTCTACTCTTCCAAAATAAGGCTCACTTAGTGATTCCTCATACTTTTCAATATCCTGGGCTAAATGACTAAATATTCTTTCGTTAGCCTGCTTTTCTTCACTATAGCCTCCTTTAACTTCTTTATTTAAAGTGCTGAGTTTTCTTTCTACTTCTTCTACTTTTATTTTCTTTTCCTTTAGTTCCTGCATTATTATGTTTTTCTTTTGTAGTAAGGTTTCTCTTTCCTCTTTCAAACTTCTATCCATATCAGCACACACTATATAATGATATACAGAAAATTCATTATACTTTTCCTTTCTCGGATAAATTTCTATAATTAGGTATTATATCACAATATCTTGAATTAATCCTCAACATAATAAGTTTTTTATTATTTTACCAATCATTCTTAGCTACTCTTTTTTTCTCTCCAATATTTCGCTCCATCTTTAGTTCTATATAAAAACTTGTAATCTATCATACCTCTTCTGAGCAAAAAATAATCATTAAAACTGTGCCAGGTGTCAATAATTCTATTTATTTCTTTTTCACTGTAAATAACATCATATTCAAACTTTGTGCTTAGATACTCCAATATTTTCATCTTCACCTCCCTCTTTGCTGGCCAAACCTTAATAATTCCCTTATCATCTAAAAATCTCTCAATTGTTGTCATATTAAACCGCTCCTTATTTAATGATTCTTTCTAATATTCATTATATGTGTATTTTCATTTCATGTCTATTATTTTTATAAACAAAATAATATATGTTTATATATTTAATAAACACTCACACTTAATCAACGTTTTATTTAATAAATTTATATGTCCTAGATCACCAGCCTCATTCATATTCTTTCTAACTATCTCCCTTGTTATTGACTTGAGATTCTAACTATCAGGCCCTAAAGCAGATTTTCAACATCAAGTTGCTATCCATGATGGCACGAAAAAGGAATGGCTTACTCCTAAGCAAGTCATTCCTTTTTATACTTAATATTATTTACCTTCGCTTTTAATTCTTTACTCCTATATCTGCAGTCCACATAAAATCTATTACAATAGTGCTTAAAACACATATTTATTTAAATGCTTTTAAAACTAATGACGCATTATGTCCTCCAAATCCAAAAGAATTACTTAAAGCATAATTAATATTAGAATCTTTGCCTTCATTAGGTATATAATTCAAATCACATTCAGGATCTGGATTCTTATAATTTATTGTCGGAGGCAGAAAACCATCCCTAAGCGCTAAGGCTGTTATAATTGCCTCAACAGCTCCTGCCGCACCTAATAAATGACCTGTCATTGATTTTGTTGAGCTCATTGGCATTTCATAAGCATACTCACCGAAGACTGATTTCACAGCAGCAGTTTCATTCTTATCATTTGCCTTAGTCGAAGTTCCATGTGCATTTATATATCCAATTTCAGATGGCATTATACCAGCATCCTTGATAGCTATTTCCATACATCTTGCAGCTCCTTCTCCCCCTTCAGCTGGTGCAGTTATATGGAAAGCATCGTTTGTACAACCATATCCAACCACCTCGGCTATTATATTAGCTCCTCTGCTTAAAGCATGTTCAAGCTCTTCAAGAATTAATACTCCTGAACCTTCTCCTAAGATAAATCCATTTCTATCAATATCAAATGGTCTGCATGCCATCTCTGGATCAGAATTTGTTGTCATTGCCTTACTTGAACAAAAACCTGCTATAGTTAGTCTTGTAATGCAGGCTTCTGCACCTCCAGCTATCATTATATCTGCATCATCCCTTTGGATTACTTTAAACGCATCTCCAATTGAATTTGTAGATGAAGCACATGCAGTTACAGAACACTCATTATATCCCTTTGCTCCAAATTTTATTGCAACAAGTCCTGAAGCCATATTGCATATCATCATAGGAACCAAAAATGGGCTCACTCTGCGATATCCTTTTTCCTGAAATTCTGCACACTGGTTTTCTAAAGTTTCAATTCCACCAGTACCACTTCCAATTATTACTCCAAGCCTCTCTTTATTTATTTTATATAGATCAAGTTTTGAATCTGCCACGGCCATTTGAGCTGCTGTCAAAGCAAATTGCGCAAACCTATCCATTCTTCTACTTTCTTTTTTTTCAATAAAATCTTCTGGATTAAAATCTTTTACTTCAGATGCGACTTTGGCAGGTAAATCTGATACATCAATTCTCTCAATTTTACTAATTCCACATTTTCCTTCTTTAATTGATTGCCAAAGTTTATCTGCACCTATCCCCAGAGATGTAACAGCTCCCATGCCTGTGATAACTACTCTTCTTTTCATTTAAATCCTCCTATTTTACATAATAGTATATTTTTTAAATTTTTTCATAGTATTTACTTTGATTGTCATAATAGATATAATATATTGAAATGAATAAATATCGCCTTTCAATATAATTTTAATGGAAACTTTTTATTAAAATGAACAGATATTGCTTTTTAATATGATAACTATTTGTGAGAAAAGGTGTTAAATTATGAAAGACTTAAAAGAAACTATTATTGAAACTGTGGAATACATTGAGGAAAATCTTTATAATAAACTATCTTTAGATGATATATCTCTTTATACCGGTCTATCGAAATATTATTTGCATAGAATTTTCAAATCTTTGACTGGAGAGTCTATAATCGAATATGTACAAGGTCGAAAGTTAACTTCTAGTATTAGTGAACTTATAAACACTAATATGAGAATTATAGATATTGCTTTAAATTATGGCTTTGATTATGAGCAATCTTATATAAGGGCTTTTAAAAAGTGTTTTGGATGTACACCTTTAAAAATAAGATCTGATAAGACCTCATTAAGCCTAATTCTTAAAGAGAAAATCAATACAAATGATATTTTATCTGTTGGTGATTCTGTTACTTATACACCACACTTTGTTTTTAAGCAAAAATTTAATCTAATCGGTATTAAACATAAAATACTTAGTAAATCTGGCGATAAAAGCGCCAATGCCTATGGTCGAGATTTCTTTTACAATTATAAAAACAAAATCAAAAATATAATTAATCCTAATGAGTATTTTGGTTTTACAGACTGGAACAGTGATAGATTTATATACTATATTCCTAGTTCCCAAGTCTCGGACTTAACTAATATTCCTGAAGGAATGACAAGTATTTCTATCCCTGCTCATAAGTATGTAGTATTTCGCTTTGTCGGCTTCTTTCGTCCAGATGACCTTAATGGAAGACATTTAGGCCGTTTACTTGTTCAATTATATAGAAAATGGATTTTTAATTCAGGATATGAGTTTGCTGATACTTTTAGATTTGAATATATTGACAGCTCTGTATCAAAAGATAATTATTGCGAACTTTATGTATATCAACCCATAAAAGATATTCAAATTTGTGCTAATAAACATTATTAAATTTCAAGAAATTTCAAACAACAATTGTGTCTGCAAATAAGAAAAGGACTATTACTCTCTTATAAAGTGATAGTCTTTTTCTTATTTATCATTTCTTCATTGATTTTTTACTAGTATTGCATTTTAAATTTTGACTACAACTCCTAGAATCTTTTTTCTCTTCATTTGCCGTTGGAGTCAATTCATTAGAAAATTCCGTTGACAATCTTGATTTATAAATTTTATTACGTGCTCTACTTGTAACTACATTACTCCTTTTAGGATCCTTTACTAGTCCAAATCCCATATAAATTAACGAGTATACAGCAACCATTATTAATCCTGCTATAAGCCCAGATGACTGCCCAGAAATAAATGGCATACTGAAAATAACAACAATCATGCTGATAAGCCCAATCCATGACGTATATGGGTACCCAGGCATTTGACACTTCCCCTCTGGAGGGCATCCATTTCTTTTTCTGAACCTTATATGGGTTGCCATTATTGCTGCATAAGTAAAAAGTAACGCGAATCCACCAGAACTTAATAGAAACAAATAAATTCTTGGAAATAATAAACCTGTTCCTAATCCAACCAACATACAAAATCCAGAAAATAATATACCTTTATAAGGCACATCGCTAGTATCCTTCAACCATTTAGGGGCATGCCCTTCATCTGTAAGTGATCGTATCATTCTTCCAAGTCCAAACATTGCTGCAAGCATAGTAGACAGTATAGCCGTAATAAGCACTAAGTTAATTGCTGTACTGGCCCATCCCATTCCCCATCTATTAAGGGCAGCTACCATAGGACTTACTTCTTCGCTGAGCATAGCTGTAGGTATCAGCGGAAGTAGAAGAAAAACTGACAGAATATAAAACCCTACAAGACATACCACTGTATAATTAATCGCTTTAGGTATTGTTTCTTTTGGATTCTTAGCTTCCGAAGCTGCCAACCCAATTATTTCAAACCCTGCATATGAAAATATTACTATTAACATACTACCTGCAATACTTCTTATACCTCCTGGAATGAAAGGTTCTCTGCTAAGTTCCCCTACACCTATAGCAGATGTTCCTGGAATCAGCCCTACAATCAAACATATTGCTATAATCATGAATGATATTATTGCAAGCAATTTTACTGCGGCAAGACCGCTTTCTAGCTTACTTAGCTTATCAGCTCCTAATAAGTTAAGAAGAGTAACGCCAATTATAACGCTACCACCAAGTAATGATATAGATACATTGGGAACGAATTCCCTGACTAATATTGATACAGCTGTAGCTTCACTAGACATTGCTAAGACCATTCCAGTCCAATACACCCAGCCAACAACAAAGCCAGCTCCTGGACCAAAACTTTGTGCTGCAAAAGTTCTAAACGATCCAGAATCTGGGTTTGCAACAGTCATTTCTGATAAAGCGTAAAGTATAAAATAAACTAACACTCCTCCCAGTATATATGAAATCAAAATAGACGGTCCTGCAGCATGAATTGCTACTGCTGCTCCCAAGAAAAATGATCCCCCTATTACAGTTCCTAGTGCCATCATTGTAAGCTGCCACGCAGATAATCCCTTATGTTCTTTATCCATAATATTCTCCTCCGTTTCAAGACATACATAATATAAATTCTTTACTGTAATGTCTAGAATAACTTCTAGAATATTATTCCTCAAATTTAGAAATACATACAAGAATCTCCCCGTATGCAATTATAACAATACACCTTCTTATATTTAGAACAATAATAAGTTCTCAATTTAATCAATTATAAGTCTAGTTTTTATTGATCATGAATATTGTATATTAAAGTCTCACAATTACAGAACTTTTGAAATTGTAACAAAAAATCATAAGGAGGAAATTTCTCATGGTATTCTCTCTTCTACTAATAACCGGAATTTGTTGGACAATAGCTTACCTCGAATTAATCTATTTGGGTTTTAAGGAAAAAACTTATGGAATGCCATTTATTGCATTAGCTCTGAATTTTTCTTGGGAATCAATTCAGTCTTATATTGCTCTAAAAACTAATACCATAAATACTGAGACATTAGTTGTATTTGTGTGGTTATTTCTAGATTTCTTTATTCTTTGCACTTATTTATTATATGGTAAAAGATATTTTCCCAAACAAACTAGTACAGAGTATTTTATGCCTTGGACTATAATTATGTTTATAATGGCGTTTGTTATTCAATATTTCTTCATAATAGAATTTAAATCTTTAGGAGAAGTTTATTCCGTTTTCATTCAAAACCTTATAATGTCCATTTTGTTTATAAATATGCTTGTTCATAGAACAGATTCAAAAGGCCAAAATTTAATTATTGCTATAAACAAATGGATTGGTACCTTAGCTCCAACAGTATTGTACGGTATTATTTACGGAAGTAAACTAGTACTAGCACTTGGTATATTCTGTTCACTCTTTGATCTCATATATATGTACTTCTTAAGTAGTGTAAAAAAATCTGCAAATATATCGAAACAAAATATAATAAGGTATTAAGAGAATTTGAAATAACTAAGCTATTTTCATCATTTCTTACCCAAGTACACAATATATTCACTTTTTACAATTAACATTGTCTTAATTTCATAAAAAAATCCCTTTATTAGCGGTAACATACCAAATAAAGGGATTTCATAGTATTATTTACTTTTTATAAGAATTATTACTCATTTGCTTTTTTTATCAATATCTTGCTTATTCTTTTTCTATCACATTTTAATATGATAAAATCAAACTCCTTATAAGTAACTTTCTCTTTTACTTTAGGATATGATCCTAATTGAAAATAAACCCAACCTCCAATGGTATCTATGTTTTCATCTTCAATATCTGTCTCTAGCAATTCATTAACATCTCCAATTTGAACTTTTCCATCAACAACAAAGCTTCCATTTTCATTTTCTCTTATATCTTCTTCTCCATCGTCATCAAATTCATCTTGAATCTCTCCAACAATTTCTTCTAATATATCCTCAGAAGTCGCAAGTCCTGATGTGCCTCCAAATTCATCAATAATTATTGCCATTTGTGATTTTTCTTCTTTAAAAGTCTTAAATAATTCACTAATTGATAATGATTCCGGAACAAACTTTATCTCTCTAATAATTCCTTCTATATTTTCACTACCTTCAATCTTAAGTTTAAATAAGTCCTTGATATGGATAAAACCAATAACATTATCTTTACTGTCTCGGCATACTGGATATCTAGTTAATTGTTCTTCTAAGACAAATTTAATAATTTCATCGAAAGAATCCTCAATAAAAACACATGCCATATCAGTACGTGGAATCATTATTTCTCTTACGGTTTTCTCCGAAAAATCAAATATATTATCAACAAAAGTTAACTCAGTTTGGTCTATTAATCCATGTTTATAGCTATCTTCTACTAAAAGCTTTATTTCTTCATCCGTATGGGCTGCATCATGTTCATCAACTTGAGAAAAACCAAATAATTTTAATACAACTTCCGTGCTATGGTTAAAAGTCCACATTATCGGGTAAGTAATTTTATAAAATGCTATAAGCGGAAAAGCTGTATAAAGAGCTATTTTCTCAGAACTTATTATCGCCAGTGATTTAGGTACTAATTCACCAAGAACTATATGTAATCCTGTTATAATTGAAAATCCTAAAACAAATGAAATCGAATGAATTGTGCTATCGGATAAATTAAGTAAATTAAATAATGGCATTAACATTTTAGAAATTGCCGGCTCTCCTACCCAACCTAAGCCTAAAGATGCTAATGTTATTCCTAACTGACACGCTGACAAATATGAATTTAAATCTTTAACAACTCTTAAAGCATGTCTTGCGTTTTTATTTCCTTCAAGAGCTAATGTTTCTATCCTCGATTTTCTTACTTTTACCATTGCAAATTCTGTTGCTACAAAAAAACCATTCATAAATACTAATAAAATTACAATGATAATATTTATTATAATAATCATATATTGATAGTTTCCCTCCTAAGTTGTTGTAAGTATGTACTACTTAATACCATCTTAAATAATAAATACTATTATACCACATATTATTTACTAAACTTTAAAATAAAACATAAATAATTATATTTTATTTTACAGACCTTAATTAATTTACATCTTTCCATATATATTACTAAAAATTAAGGTTTTAATATTTCTTAAAATACTTATCTTAATCATTAAAATATTCTATATATTACACGCAATTTCCTTTGTAAATATATGTAATATAGGTTTATTAAATAAATTAACCTGAATTTTAACTTGAACAAAAAAATTTTATGTTAACTTTCTGTACATTACCTTAATAATCTTAATTTTTCAAATTACTTTCAGCTCTTCATATAAATTTATTAGAATAAAATTCATATGAAAAGACAATATAAAAATAATCATTAAAATTATAGTACAGGTTCAGTGGAGGATTACAATGAAAACATTGAAGAAAAACTTAACACTAATTATTATTTTAATCTTGTTATTAATCACATTTATAGGTAGTACTAAAAACAGTATATGTACAAGTGCACAAAATGTTCCTGGAAGAACGATTAGAGTAGTCGTCCTTCTCTCTTCCTTTAATGATGATTATATATCTATAGTCCAGCAAAATTTAAAAAAAATTCAAGATGAAAACAAAGGTACTATTGATTTCATTTTCTTTGATGGTAAAGGAGACCAAGATATTCAAAATGAGACTATGAGTTCAATATTTGAAACTGATTTTGATTTACTTTTAGCAAACTTGGTTGATATTAGCGCAAATAATGTTGATTCACTTATTAATAAAGTTAAACAAAAAAATATTCCAGTAATTTTATTTAATATATCGCCACTATCTACTGAATCAATTAAATCCTATCCAAAAGCACTTGTAATTGCAACTAATGCAGCACAATCTGGTATTTTACAAGGAAAGATTCTAGTAAATGATTGGAATAATAACAAAGCAAGTATAGATAAAAACAAAGATAATATCCTTCAATATGTAATGATAAAAAATAGAAACAATAATACATTAACAAATGCACGTACTCAATATTCCATTTCAGCGCTCAATGAAGCCGGTATAAAAACCCGTGAAGTCGCTATAGTAAACTCAACAGGGAGTAAGGATTCTACAAAAAATGATTTTGAACAAATATTCTTGCGATATAGTAATCAAATAGAATCAATTATTGCAAATGATGATACAATGGCTATTGGCGCTATTGAAGCTCTACAGAAATACGGCTATAACCTAGGAGATCCCTCCAAGACAATTCCTGTTGTTGGCGCCAACGCTATACCTGGAGCTAAAGATTTAATTAAAAGAGGAATTATGCTAGGCACTGTTGTTCAAGATGCACCTGCTATGGCTGAAGCTCTTTACAAGATTGGTGTAAATTTAGTTAACAATAATAATCCACTTGCTAACACAAACTACACCTTTAATGACACTGGAGTTGTAATCGAAATGCCTTATTATGAATATTCATCAAAATAATATGAAAGAGCCGCCATAATAGCTGCTCTTAAATGTTTTTTTATAAACTCTATTGTTTTTCATTACTATTGTTACTTAAAGGAAGTGCTTCTTTTAGTTTTGATAGCTGTTCCTTAAGTTTTTCATTTTCTTCTTTCAGAATTGAATTTATATCTTGTAATTTTTTAATACCATATACTTGACCCATAACTGCATCTTTTCCTGCGCTTAACTCTCCGATTATGCTTTCTTTCAATTCAGAAATATCCTTCTGTGTTAACTCAGGGAATTTTTCCTTTAATGTTTTATCAAATTTATCAACCTTTAGTTTTAATACATTTTCTATTGTATTAGTAATTCCAAAATCTTCATCAATCATATCCCAGATTTCTTTAGCTTTTGCAGTATAATTCGGATGTTTTAATAATTCTTTTTTTAATTTAGTTTTCTCTAATCTAGTTGATAGCACCTTTTGTATAGGCTTTAAAATTGTATCTAGCATTATAGAATACCTTTCCTTCTTAATTTATATTAAATAATATGAAACAATAACCTTAAAAGCTACTCCTTAATAATTATTTATTTTAATAAATAATATTTGAAACTTTTTTGCATCAACAAAAAAGTACAGCCAACTAAATGGCTGTACTATGATATGAGATTATGAGTCTTAAGATACTTGGGATTTGTTATTTTGTATGAATAAATAATAACATAATACGACAAAATAATCTATATATTTTATAATTTTTATTTGATTGATCAAAATATACTTTGTATTGGAATAATTACTCTGACATTAGTAAAACATATTAAAGAATCGGCATTAATCTCTATTCCTCTAATTTCTTTTAAATAAAGACGTAGCTTTATTTCTAAGCTACGTCTAATAAATTAATTTCTCGAGTACAGTTCTAGTTCTTTACTATTTCAGTTTTCCAAAATCTTTAAAAGGATAAAATACAAATTGTGCTTTTCCCTCTATTTTAGAACTGTCTATATAATGATCTTCCCAATATCTAGCATCTTTAGATACTGGTCTATTATCACCTAGGAAAAAGTATTTTCCTTCTGGCACCTCAAATTTACCATTGTATTTATCTTTGTTTTTAACATAATCCTCTTGAACCTTTTCACCATTTACATATACTTCACCATTTTTTATTTCTATCTTATCCCCTGGCAATCCTATTAATCGCTTTACCAATGTTTCAGCTAATTCATCAGAATAAAATACAATTATATCTCCCCTTTGAAGGTTAGCCATATTATGTATCCTAGTAACTACTACTTTATCATCTTTATTTATAGTTGGAATCATTGAACCAGTAGGAACATATACATTAAAAAATACAAATTGCCTTAATAAATATACTATTACTAAAGCAGTAAATATAGGAACTACCCACTCTTTAAAAAAATTACTCCTCTTTGTTTCATTTTCTTTAAATTCAATATTTTCTTCCAAAAAAAATCACTCCTCAATCTTCAACTTATATTTCAATATTTTTTCCTTAATCCAAAAATAAAATTTACACTTAAAGCTTATTCAAAATAAAAAAGTTCCTCATATTTTTTATCCAAGGCTATGCAACGTAGTAATGCTAACTTTTCACTAGGCAAAATTGTCATGTTTCGATGGAGCTTATGGTTTGACGAGATGCATTAACCATTTCTGCCAATTCCCCCTGGTTTTATTCCTTTCTAATATCTCCTCTTTATTCATTTTTCCAACTCCTATCATATAGATAATGGTAGTAAAAAATTTCAACTTTGTCAAATATACTTGTCAAAATAATAAAGCAGACTATCCTGTAGCCTGCTTTATCTTTTTATCTAATTCGCCTCATTCTCTTATTGCAATATATTTCATTATCGTCTCTCTCCATATGAATATATGACCTATAAATTAACAAATTGCGCAAGAACCTTATTAAACTTTTCTTTTTCATCATAAAATAATCCATGTCCACTCTCATTAAATGGTATAAGTTTTGAATTACTTATTCTTTGTTTTTGAGCCTCGGCTAACTGAAAAAGGCAAACTTGATCATGAATGCCATGAAGGATTAATGTCGGTACAGTTATTTTTTCAAGATCCGAAAATAACATTTCCTCACCTAACCAAGTATTTGCAGTTTCAGCAGTAGACCAACCTGCTGCCTGTAATCCTAATTGAAAGAACCATTCTGAAAATGCTTCGCTTATATGTTTATAGAAAAAGATATCACCAAATCCCTTAAGCATTTTAGGTCTATCCGAGTAGGTCCCTTTAATAATATCTATTACTGATTCTTTTGGTAATCCGTAAGGAAAGTTTGGCCGCCGAATAAGACTTGGTGCTGCAGCTGCACAAAGGACTAGCTTTGAAACTCCGTGTTCTTTATGCCTAGCCATATACCTTACAGCAATTGCGCCACCTGTTGAATGCCCTACCAATGTAAATTCATCTAGATTAAGTACCTCAATAACTTTTCTCACATCATCGGATAATCTATCGTAGTCATATCCATTGAAAGGTTTATCTGAATCTCCAAATCCCCTTTGATCTATGCCAATACATCGAAAGCCCATCTTAGGCAACACATTAAATTGATATTCAAACAATTTATGACTGCCTGGCCATCCATGTAAAAATACAATGGTCTTCTCGCCCTCTTCATTAAGATCCTCTACATAGATTTTCACATCTGGTTCCACTTTAACGTAGTAACCCATAAAAATTCCTCCAAATAATAAACTTTTCCTTAATAGCTTATTCTTTCAGATGCAATAAGTGAATCAGTTTTACACTTTCTATGGTTTTTGCGAATATTTGGCTCCAATTATATTTTCATTTCATTCATTTTAATACTTTCATAAAAGGAAACGCCTTCATTACTCTTAATTACTTCAATAAAAATCCTTGCAATTTCCGGATCAAATTGTGTTCCAATGCATTGTTCAATTTCTAGTATACCTTCTTCATAAGTCTTCCTATTGTTATATGGCCTATTTGAAGTCATGGCATCAAAACTATCTATTACCGTAAGAACTCTAGCAAGATATGGTATCTCTTCACCTTTTAAATTATTTGGATATCCGTTCCCATCATATCTCTCGTGGTGACTTAATATAAGAGGAATAATATCTTGGAGCGATTCTACTGATTTTATAATTTCCACTCCATTCTCTGGATGCTGCTTTAATTCTTCCCATTCCAAATCTGTGAGCTTCATCTTTTTCAGTAATATATCTTTACTAATATTAATTTTCCCAATATCATGCATATAAGCACCATAAATTAAAATCTTACTATCCTTTTCATTTAATTTAAGCTTTTCAACCATCATTCTGCTATACACAACTACTCTTTCTATATGTCCATAGGTATATTTATCCTTTGCATTTATAACGCTAATTAATGTTTTTATTGATGCTACAAGCTCAATATCTTTTTCATCTATATTTTTCTTAATTTCATCTAAAATTGATGTGTAAGCTTCAACTCTATTTTTATTAAAAAACTTTGCTCTGTATAATGCATCATCTGCACTTTTTATTAACTCTATATCATTTTTTGCTTTATCTGGATAAATAGATACCCCAATTGATGCTGTAATCTTACCTCCAGGTTGATTTTCTTCACCTTCAAAATATGTAACTTCTATTTCTTTCCTTAATTTTTCTGCTATGTCCATTGCCTGTCCTTCGTCAGTATTAGGCAATACTATTGCAAATTCCTCACCGCCATACCTTGCAGCGATATCATCTTTTCTTACAGCAGACTTAATAATCCCACCTATCTTTTTAAGAATGTAATCACCTTTTTGATGTCCGTGAGTATCATTATACTGCTTAAAATAATCTATATCTATAAAAATCATGGATACTGGTTTATCATCCCTTTTTCCAATCTTAATTTTCTCTAGTAACGTATCATAAAAATATCTGTGGTTATACAATTCAGTAAGACCATCAACATTAATTAATTCTTCAAGCTTTTTAATGTGTTCTCCTTCGACTTTTACATAGAACCCTAAAGGCCAAGCTGTTAAAATAAAAACTCCTGCTAAAATTAAATCATTTTCAAAATTAACATTTATAACTGCATTAGGTTGCATAAGTATATCCATAGATAAAACAATTATTGATGAAACACCTGAAACTATAAACCCTTGTTTCATTCCAGATTGAATGGTTGTTGTTATTATAATAAATAGGAATAACAATTTATATTCACTTTGGTTGACACCACAAATAAATGTGACCAAAGAAAATAATACAATAAATAGACTAATTTCAATTTTATTAGGTATATCTTCATAACTATTTTTTGTAGAAAAAGACCATCCACAATAAATTAAAATTAATATAAGCAATGGTACAAACAAAACTGATAGAGTGTAGTACGAATGAGTAGAATATAATATTAGACTACCATTTTCAGCGAATTCCTTACAAAAAATTATTCCTATAAGTAAAAGTGAAGATAATTTCACTATGGATACTATATCGTTTATTTGTCTTTGCCTATTATTCTTTACGTTTTTCATATATTATACCTCATAATAATTACGATGAGACTGATAAATCAGCCCCATTCTCTACATACTATTCATCTTCTAGACATTTTGGTTCCACTGGTTGATAAGATGAAAAAACACAAGCGGAAGTAGCTACTATTGATGCAAATATAGTGGCTAATGTTGCTACAGTCATTAAAATTTTCTTTTTCATTTCTAATACCTCCTTTTAAATTAATATTATTTAAAGAGTTTATCTAATTTTTTCATTACCGAATGTCCATATTTAGTTAAAGAAAAAACTTGCCATGTCATTCCCATATAGATACATACGGAATATACTAGTATATTCTTATTTCTGATAAAATAATAATATACAATTTCAACTATTATAATAATTAGATAAACACTTAAAATCATCATAGATCTCTTTTTTAATCTAGTTCTTTTTTTTAGACTCTTAATGGGTTTTGCTAAGCTATCCACCGGTGCCAATTTACGTACTATATAATATGACCATGTAAATATAATACATCCAATCATAATAACTAAACTAAAACTAATATTTATATATTTTGACATTAATCCCATGCCAACTCCAGTAACAGTTCCTATAATTGCACATCTTCCAGGAGAACTCGCATGAACTCCTCCTGAACTCTTTCTTAATATACTTATTGTAAATGATACTATTAGTGCTTCAGCGACAACATGAAAAATGATTCCAAATATTATAACAAGTACTATACAAATTACCATTTGGATAAAAGTAAAGATTCCATAATTTATTACAGATTTTTTGTCATCATCTAATTTTAACTCTTGAGCGATATTATTTGAAATTTTTTCACTTATATATTCGATTTTTAGCATTTTTATTTTTTCCTTTTTTCTTAAAATAATAATAACTAAGAACAATAAATATAAATCCAATAAGCGAGGGTAATCCATATATTATCTTTAGCGGTGGATTTGACATTATTGCCTGTAATTGTTCTTTAAATATAAAATTTAATGCCAATAAATTCAATAATTCAATTACGAATAAGCATATAGTTGTCGTTATTGATGATTTTATCGCTGAAATAATCTCTATTTTATTAATAAAAATTAAAATTACAATTTGTATAATAATAGCTAGTATCGTATGTACTCCATAGTTTATTGGAAGCATTCTAACCAAAAATGTGCCTATTGCTAATAAAAAACTGCTAATTAAGTACTTATTTACATCTAGTTTTTTATTAGAAAATACATATGCTGCAAATATATATACAAGTGCTTCCGGTATCGTTCTTATTGTAAACTCCAATACTGTTAATTGTAACATTGCATTTCCCCCTTTGATGTCAAATTATTAATTTTTTTTATAGAGAAATATATTATAATAAATACAAACATCCTAATAAACACATCACCAATACTAAGAATACTGTATCCTAAATCTATGTAATCAGTTAATATCTTCAATTTAGCTTGCGAATCTCCTAATATATGAATATCATTTACTAAACTAAATGTCTCTGGTTTCACATATCCTGTTAGATACGACAATGTCGGATAAGCTGGCATAAATCCACCATTAGCTTTCATTGTAATCTCATTCAAGAATCCACCTAAAAGCACAAACCCTGCCCCTATTATTGAGCTAGTATATATTTCGTATTTAAATACTAATAGTAAATGGAGACATAAATAAATAGGCTCAAGGTTCCTTATAAATCCAACAAACTCATAGTTACCTGAGAAAATAATGACTTGTTCAATCAAATAAATTATTTGGAATATAAGCAAAGGATAAATAGTCCAAGATTTAAATAATTGACTTATTTCATATCCATTAATCTTTGCAACCAAAAACGCAAGTAATATTGTTTCTAGCATATTCCCCCCCCAATTGAACGCGCAGCTCTCAAATATATATAGTACTAATCACCATTTATATATCTTACAGCGCATAAACTGTATAACATCACATAATATACATTATAATATTAATTTTCCTACTTTTCCACATTATTCTTATAGTTAATTAGTTCTAATTGAATTAAATTAGCACCTACTATAAAAATCCTCATTTGAAATCATTGATTTTAGTAAATAATAACTCTCTTCGATTTCACTTGGAATATCCACATGTGCAATAAAACTTTTACCGTTAGGACCATATCCATTTTCATCATCTTTTAGTCTTGGTATTTCTCCCATTATAAGTTGAAAATATCTTTGTTCATCCCATATCCCATTTATATCGACATTTCTTAATTTAAAATTTTCATCAATACTTGGAATGAACGGTGCGTAATTTCTTAATTTCACTTTCTCTGGATTAACATACTTTAAAAATGACGCATAAGTTCTAAGCTGCATAGTTGGATCTTGAACTAAAAGCAGCGAACTATATTCAATATTTAATTCTTCTAATAATTCCACAGCTTTTTTAGCATTATCACCACAATTTATTGATTTATTTTCCACAATTATTTTCTCTGAATCAATTTTATAAACCTTAGTCATGATTTCAAAAATCATATCCGCTTCAGCTTTATTCTCTACACTAATAAATTTATATATATCATCTTTTCTTATTTCATTTCTTAAAATTTCAGTTGAATGTCCTATACCACCGTTTATTAAAATTTTATCACATAATTTATCTTCATATGCTTTAACAGCGCATTTGATTGTATACGGAATTGAGTTTCCAAGCAGAACTAATATATCGACCTTATTAATACCAAATTTATTTTCTAGCTCATTAATATCTAATCTACCAATATCTCTAGCAGCAAGAAATTCTGATATTTGGTTTATACAATATTGAATTTTCACATTTTCCATTACTAGTCACTCCTGTTTAAGTTATATTAATTTTGTTCTCCATTGGATTTATTTATGAAAGATAAAATTATAATTGTAACTATAATACATAATGTTCCTATCCATTGTGATATTCCAAGCGGTACGTTAAGCCATATGACCGATAAAAAAGCTGCTGATAAAGGCTCAGCAGATGATAATACACTTGCCTCTGTTGGTTTAACGTACTTTAGGCTTTCTAAATAGCAATAAAAGGCAATTAACGTTCCAAATAGCACAACAAAAATAACAGCTAATACCGATTCTATGGACCATTCACCGATAAAATCCCATGGTTTATGTATAAAACTGAACGCTATTCCTCCGATTAGCATTCCCCATGCTACAGTGATTGTAGAACCAAATTTATTAAGTAGGTATTTAGGTTGAACCGTATAAAAAGCTGCTGCAAATGCTGAACTTATTCCCCAAAATAATGCTAATTTAGATATTGAAATACTACTAACATTTCCTTTGGTTATTATCAAAAACGTGCCCAGCATAGCCAAAATAATTCCCAAAATTTCTTGAATACTTGGACGTTTCCTAGTTTTAATTGAAATATATATAGTGATTATTACAGGAGATAGATACTGCAGAATGGTCGCAGTTGCCGCATTTCCATATTTAATAGCAGCAAAATACGTGTATTGAACGCTTAGCATTCCCATAATTCCAAACATCAAAATGTTTAAGCAGTCATATTTCGATTTCCAAACTTCTAGCACTGCTCTATTGCTCTTTATAAATGCATAAATTAATAGTATTATTCCAGATATCAGCAATCTAATATCCACTAGCCATTCTGGACTAAATCCACTTTTCTGGAACAAGTATTGCGCAACTGTACCAGAAATCCCCCAAAGCATAGATCCTATTAAAATCAATATTATTCCCGTTCCTCTTCCTTTAGTCTTCACTATTATTGTCACTCTCTTTTCTTTTCCTATTTTGCATCAATTAATAAATTATACCATGTTTTATGTATATTTACTCATTTTATCTTTAAATATAATCTATGCTAATAGACAGTTAAAGATATTTTTTTATTTTACTTAAATATTTTAAGTAAAATAAAAAAGGTAGATTAAACACTAAAGTATAATCTACCTCTTAAAAATAATTATTTAGCTCGCAAGAAATTTTCATAGCTTTCAATTTTATCCTCTCTATGGTTATTTTTTAACCACTCATTATAGTGTAAAATATTTTCTTCAATTTTTTTTATATTTATTTGCTTACTAATCTCTTTTCTCTTTTCTGCATACATATTAATTTTTATTATATTTCCCATCTCTGAACTCTCCTTTCTATATATATCATCTTTTTCATTAAAATTATAATAATTTTAGTTTTATATTATTTCTATCTTTATACTATCATTCTATCAT
>NZ_MZGT01000076.1 GCF_002029255.1 Clostridium chromiireducens | reverse complement strand
CTATACATAAGTAATGTAATAATATTCAACATTTATAAAATAAAGGTTGGAAGTCTAAACTATACCTCCAACCTTACCAAATGATCATATTACTTTTTGAAGTTTACACAAAAATCTTGACAGACTCGGCAATAACGAAAGTTTCTAAGTTATTACTCACTTTTCTTATATGTAGATAGTTTATCTTGAAAACTATTTAATCACATTGAGGTTTATTTTTTATCTATGAATTACATCTATTTGAATTAGCATTCATGTCAACAAGTTAACGAATCCAAGCTCCATTTCCGTTAAGTCTATATCCATCAATGGTTGTATTTAATGCCATTTCACCACTTGGATATAAGTAATACCAAGCCCCATCATTAAATATCCACCCTGTTGCCATTTCACCATTTGCCTTTAAGTAATACCATTTCCCATTATACAATTTCCAGGTGTTTGATGCCATTGCACCATCTGAACCTAGATAAAACCAACGTTTTGATAAGTCTTTTTTCCAAGAATTTGTTATCATTGCACCATCAGAATCTAGGTAGAACCAGTGTTTTGATGAATCTTGTCTCCAAACATTTGATACCATTGCACCATCAGTTCCTAAATAAAACCAACGCTTTGATGAGTCCTGCCTCCAATCATTAACTACCATGGTTTTATTATTAAAGAAATACCATTTTCTTTGGAAATAGCTCCAGCCATTAGTTGGAATTGATGTGGCATATGTCCAATTTGCATAAATAGAATTATCAGCTTCGCTATAATAATACATTGCAAGGTTATCTGAAATCTCAATTAAATTCCTATTGCTACCGGTATTCTCAATTAATGAGTAAGATTTACTGTCATAAATATTTGTCTTAGTGTATGCACTGCCATATCTTGCGAATATAATATTCTTTTTATCGTAGTTTCCCAGAACTCGTGCAGCATCTTGCTTATTAAAGCCTGAACCAGCGTAGTAAACTGTTTCTCCATCAAATATTATTGACCTTTCTGGATATTGAAATCCCAATGCAGGATCATAGTTTGTTTTACTAATAACACCTTGACCGGCGATACTGACATAAGTCATATTAGAAACGCCTAAACCTGATTCACCAATGTATAAGATATGATCCTTTGTATTTATCGCCAAATCTGGCTCAAAGAAATCGTTTTGGAATATTTCTTCATCTATATTTGTTATTAGATTATACGCGTATATATCACACCACTGATCACGTTCTGTGTAAAAAATATAGTTCCCATCCTTTACAATCCTAAAGGGATCTGAGGATGTATGCAATATTTTTGTGATTTCTCTCTTTGTCATATCAACAATAGCTATTTGATTTGCATCATCAAGAGCAATATATAAATTTCCACCATCTTCAATGATATCAGTTGGCCCACATGTAAATGTTAATGATTTTTCTAAGTTTAATGTTTGAGTATTTATAAAAAATAAAGCTTTATCATCTTTTGAAATGCCATAAAGTGTATTTGTTTGTTCATTTAGAACCCATTGTGTAAGCTTTGATTTGATTTGTAAAACACTCTTGCCTGAATTAATTTGTGTACTTTTCTTAGTAGTCGGTATTATATCTGCAGGCTTTCCTGAAATAAGTGATATTACGTTACTACTATTTATCATATTATAGTTATTATTAAACCTTTTAATGATGCCATTATCTTTACTATAAGTATATAAAGTAGTATCTGAAGCTTGTACAAGATCCACATTTAATCCGTAATCCCCGAGTTTTACATGAGTGTCTTTATTGTATATGCTTTTATTTGTATAAACTAAGCCTTTATTAGCATATATTACGTTTTCTGTGTTTCCAAAATCTCCATTAAATCTAGTTGGATCATCTAATTTAAAATCTCTGCCGGCATAATACACGTTACTTCCATCAAATACTACATTTCCAACTGCGCCATAAAATCCACCTCCTTCATTATAATTTGTTTTACTAATGACTTTATTATCACTGGTACTGTAATAAACAATATGAGAACCACTTGAGCCTGCTTCACCAATGTATAGTATATGATCTTTTTTATTTATTTCTAAATCTTCTGGCTTATGTATATTACCAACTGATATTTTTTTATCCGTATTTGTCGTTAGATTATATTCATATACACTAAACCACGATCTACATTCTACGTAATAAATTTTGTCTCCGTCCTTTTCAATCCTATAGGGATCTGATGATGTGTGTAACCTTCCTGTAATCGCTCTCTTGGCCATATCAACAATAACTATTTCATTTATATCATTAAGAGTGATATATAAATTTCCACCATCCTCAATGATATCTGTTGGGCTGCATGTAAAGGTCAATGATTTTTCTAAATTTAAAGTTTCAGCATTTATAAAAAATAAAGCTTTATCTTCCTTTGAAATTCCATAAAGTGTATTCATTGGTTCATTCAGCACCCATTTTATAAGTTTTGATTTCATTTGTAAGGTGCTTATGCTCGAATTGATTTGTGTACTTTGCTTAGTATTAGGTATTGGATCCGCAGGCTTTCCTGAAATAAGTGATATTACGTTACTACTATTTATTATATTATAGGAATTACTAAATCTTTTTATAATACCATTATCTTTACTATAAATATATAAAGTATTATCTGAAGCCTGTACAAGATCAATATTTAATCCGTAATCACCGAGTTTTATATGAGTATCTTTATTATATATGCTTTTATTTGTATAAACCAATCCTTTATTAGCATATATTAAGTTTTCTGTGTTTCCAAAATCTCCATTGAATTTAGTTGGATCATCTGGTTTAAAATCCCTGCCGGCATAATATACATTACTTCCATCAAATATTATGCATCTAGCAGGATATGGAAATCCATATCCACCATCATAATTAGTTTTCCCAATAACCTTATTATAAACAGTACTGTAGTAAGTCATATCAGAACCACTTGAAGTTTCACCAATGTATAATATATGATCTTTTGTATTTATTTCTAAATCTGATGCAGATGAACTATCTACTGGTATCGCTTGAGCTGTATTGGTTGTTAGGTTATATTCGTATATATCACCAATCCCACTAAGTTCTGTATAATAAATTTTGTCTCCGTCCTTTGCAATCCTGTATGGACTTGATGATGTATGTATTGTTTCCGTAATTGCTCTGCTAGCCATATCAACAATAACTATTTGATTTATATTATCAAGAGCTATGTACAGTTTTCCATTATCTTTTATAATATCAGTTGGACGTCCGTTAAGAGTTACGTCTTTTTCAATACTCATAGTAGCAGCATTTATGAATATTAAGCTTTTCCCTGTTTCAGAAATTGCATACAATGTATTAGTAGGCTCGTCTAGTACCCATTGCGTAAGTTCAGAGCTGACTTTTAATTCCTTTGAAACAGTTGAAGCATTTACCTGAAGTGGTAGTAATTGAATCACAATAAACAATGCTAATAATATAACACTCAGTTTTCTTTTCATTATGTATTCCCCTTTAGAATAATTAAATTTAAATATCTACAAACTATTTTATCCAAACTCCATTTTTATTAATTCTATATCCGTTAATAGTTGTATTGGATGCCATTTCACCACTAGGATATAAATAATACCAAGATCCGCTAGAGAATATCCATCCTGTCGCCATTTCACCATTTGCTTTTAAGAAATACCATTTCCCATTGTATAATAACCAGGTATTAGATATCATTGAACCATCAGCACTTAAATAGAACCAATGTTTTAATAAGTCTTGCTTCCAAGTATTTGCTGCCATAGCTCCATCAGAACCTAGGAAATACCAGTGTCCTGAAAAATCTTGTATCCAAGAATTCTTAAACATAGCTCCATCATTACCTAGGTAGAACCAACGTTTTGACGAATCCTGTTTCCAAGTATCTCCTAACATTGTCCCATTATTAAAGAAATACCATTCTCCATCCAAATAATTCCAACCATTAGCTTTAGTTGGTGTAATGTATGTCCACTTTGCATAAAGAGTTGTATCATGACTTACTTTATCTGTTGTAAAGTTCCATGGATTTATGCATTCAGCTTCTTTATACCAACCGTCAAATTTATATCCTAATCTTATTGGAGGTGTAGGAGCTGAAACTAATGTATTCTTATCCACTGTAGCATTATATACTTTACTGCCGCCTTGACTATTAAATTGCACAGATGATATTTTGCTTGGCTCTATTCTCATAATTAAATTATCAGTTTCGCTATAATAAAACACTACAGAATCATTTAAAATTTCAATTAAATTAAAAGTACCACCATTACTTCCGACTAAAGAGTAAGATTCACTATCATATACGCTCGTCTTAGTATAGGCACCACCATATTTTGCAAATATAATATCCTCGTTCCCGTAATTACCTAAAATATGTGTGGGAATTTGTTTATCAAAAGAAAAGCCAGCGTAGTAAACTTTGTCTCCATCAAATAGTGTATATCTGCCTGGACCGGGAAGTATATCCCCCTCACCATTATATGTTTTGCCAATAACCTGATTGGAAGTAGTGCTATAATAAGTCATCTTAGGGTAAGTTATACCTGACTCACCAATGTATAATATGTGATCCTTTGTGTTTATTGCTAAATCTGGCTTAGAAAGATTATTCACTGGTATTTTTTGATCTGTATTCGTCATTAGATTATATTCATATACATCACACTTCTGATCACGTTCAGTGTAATAAATTTTGTCTCCATCTTTTACAATCCTGTAGGGATCTGATGATGTATGCAATATGCCTATAATTGCCTTACTTACTGTATCCACAATAACAATTTGTCTCGCATCATCAAGGGCAATATATAAGTTTCGATCATCTTCAATTATATCTGTAGGATTAGATGCAAAGGTCAGTGATTTTTCTAAATTTAAGGTTTGGGCATTTATAAAAAATAAAGCTTTATCTGCTTTTGAAATTCCATAAAGTGTATTGGCATTTTCATTAAGAATCCATTGGATAAACTTTGATTCCATTTTTAAGATACTCACACCCGAATTAATTTTTATACTTTCCTCAGTATTAGATATTGGAGCTTTAGGCTTTCCTGAAATAAGTGATATTACGTTGCTCTTATCTATAACATTAGAGGTATTGCTAAACTTTTTAATAATACCGCTTTCTATACTATAAATGTATAAACTATTATCTGAAGCCTGTACAAGATCCACATTTGAACCGTATTCTCCTAGTTCTATGTGAGTATCCTTATCATATATGCTTTTATTTGTGTAGACCAATCCTTTATTAACATATATTACACTTTCAGGTACTACATATTCTACATCTCCAAAGCCTCCGTTAAATATTGTTGGATCATCCAGTTTAAAATCCCGGCCAGCATAATATACTTTAGTTCCATCAAAGATCGTATATCTACGAGGATATGAAAATCCATATCCGACATCATAATTTGTTTTGCCAATAACCTTATTATCATTGGTACTAAAATAAATCATATTAGAACTACTTGAACCTGATTCACCAATGTACAAGATATGATCCTTTGTATTTATTGCTAAATCTGACGCAAATGAATTTCCTACTGATATTTTTTGATCTATATTTGTTGTCAGATTATATTCGTATATATCTCCCCACTGCTGACGTTCTACATAATAGATTCTGTCTCCATCCTTTGCAATCCTGTAGGGATCTGATGATGTATACAAGGTTCCTGTAATTGATTTGCTTGCCATATCAACAATAACTATTTGCTTTAAATCAAAAAGAGTTATGTATAGCTTCCCATTATCTTTTATAATATCAGTCGGCCGCCCGTTAAGAGTTAAAGTTTTCTCAATACTCATAGTAGTGGCATTTATGAATATTAATTTTTTTCCTATTTCAGTTATGGTATATAAGGTATTAGTAGGCTCGTCTAATACCCACTCAGTAAGCTCTGAGCTGATTTTTAACTCTTTTGGAACAGTTGCAGCATTAACCTGAAGCGGCAATAATTGAAGTACAATAAACAATACTAGTAATATGACACTCAGCTTTTTTCTCATTTGTATTTCCCCTTATAATAATTGAATTTAGATTGACAATTTTCTTCCTTATGTTATAAATCATATTATATAAATGGAAGTCTGCATAGAAATAGATTTTGTATAAAAAGTAAATATAATCATATAGATTTCTGAGTTAAGAAATAGGCTTATATTTTATTTGAAAGAACTTACAATAAATTTAATAAAATATTAGTAGAATATATAAAAATAGTGAAGAGCAATATAATGTTGTATAGATTTGTGTCATATTATGCTACAATATTGATTGTAAATGGTATCAAAATATCCCTTTACACAAGTATCCTCATAACTCTATTATATACACGTATACAGCCATCGAGTTTGGCTGTATTTTTTTATTTAGGAAATTATAATGATGAACTGAGTCTATAAATAATTATTATAAAAGGAAAACTTATAGTTTAAGAAGTGGATTTAAATAAAAAATTATAAGTAGTTTAATAAGATAAGTATTACTTAATAGTACTTTAAAACTTTAGTATATATATTGAGTATTGATAAGTAAAATGATATACTTACCTAAGTAACTATTACCTAGGTAAGTAATTGGAGGTGGAAAAATGATTTTATATGGTCATAATATAAATCAATTAGCAAGAAGCTTTAACAAGAAATTAAATGAGAGAATTTCTTCACTTGGTCTATACACGTCTCAGTGGGGAATTGTATTATATTTACATAAAAAAAAGGAATGTACACAAGTTGAATTATGTAAATACCTTGGTGTAGAAGCACCAACTATTACAAGGACTTTAGCGAGACTGGAAGAGATGGGGCTGATAATTAGAACAGAGGGAAAAGACAAGCGTGAAAGACATATAAAATTAACCGAAAAAGCTTGTGAAATGTTCCCTGAGTGGCAACAGGCAGCTGAAAGCGTGGAAGTGGAGGCAGTAAATAATATTAGTGAAGAGGAACTAGAAAATTTTAATAAAACATTAAAAAAAATGATGATGAATTTGGATTAAAATAAGATGCAGCAAAAGGAAGAAATCATATGTATAAAAGTATAATAAAACAAGCATTTAAATTTAATAAAAATCCTTTCCCATGGAACAAAGCAATAGGTGCAGCTTTATGTGGAGGATTTCCTCTAATTATTGGTCTTTTATTAAATCAATTGCGTTTTGGATTGTTAGGTGCAATAGGTGGATTTACTTACCTGTATGTTTTTAATGAACCATATGCGGAGCGTGTAAAAAAGATATTTTTCATTGGTATTGGTATTACTCTTTCAGTTGGACTCGGAACTTTAGTAGCACCTTATCCAGCGCTTACAATATTAATAGTTGGTTTAATAGGGACAATTACAACCTTTATATTTGGAATACTTAAGATACCTGGACCAGCAGCAGTATTTTTTGTATTAAGTTTTACGATGACAACTGGAATTAAACTTGATCAATCAGAAACACCTATATTTATTGGTGTCGTATTTGCAAGTAGTATGTTTTCATGGATAATTAGCATGATAGGGTATTTTTTTAATCCTCACGATCCTGAATTAAAAAAAATTAAAGGGTTGTATTTAGCTTTGGCAGAATTCGCAGAAGCAGTTGGAAGTAAAGATATTAGTAATATAAGAAATATCACTGTTAATGCTTTAAAGGAATCTGAAGATATTCTCACAATAGGATACATGCCGTGGAAAGTTTCTTTTTTATTTAATCGCCTAGTTCTTTTAAACAAGCATGCAAACAAAATATTTTTTGAGTTGCTTGAGCTGGATTCTAATAGCAAAAATAAGCTGCCTAAAGAACTTGTTGATATGATAAGACAATTACCAGAGGGGATTAATTTAAAGGATGAAGAAACAATTAACATAGAAAGGTCAAATGAAGTGGTGGATGAAAAATATCATAAGCTATTAGAAATAATTTATGATGTTGAAGCTATAATGAATTTACCACTAGAATATATTGGACGAGGAGTTGAGATTTCTAAACCACATGTGGTTACAAAGTTTATAAAAGCTTTGAACAAAGACTCTATAGTGTTTGTTAATTCAGTTAGATATGGAATAGTACTTTCAATTTCAGCAGTAATAGCATTTAATTTTTCATTTACAAGGCCTTATTGGATTACTTTATCCTGTGCGGCAGTTATGTGTGGAGCAACTATAATGGCAACTTTTCATAGGGCAATTCAGCGTTCAATTGGGACAATAATTGGTGTAGTGCTAGCTATAATTATTTTAAGTTTTAAACCAGAAGGCTTTATGATAGTTTTAATTAACATATGTTTAACAGCATTAATAGAACTTGCTATTGTTAAGAATTATGCACTAGCAGCAGTATTTATTACACCAAATTCCATACTTATAGCAGAAAATGCTACTCAAATCCATAATGTAGGGTATTTTGCAACAGCCCGTATTACAGATATAGTTATTGGATCTGTAATTGCATTAATTGGAACTTATATTTTTGGACGTAAATCAGCATCTAGCAGACTGACAGGTTTAATGGCTAAATTGTTACGCAGCCATGCTAAAATATTAATTTTTTTAGCATCCAATAATAGTGAAAGAAATACAGTCACTATAAGAGAAAAGATGGAAATAGATTTTATGAATTTTAAAACGGCTTATAATACGGCATTAGGGGAGATTCCTAATAATCAAGAAATGCTTGAAACAATGTGGCCAGTATTTTATTCACTGGAACATCTTAGTTACTTACTTACCCAGTATTGTATTGAAAAAGGTCATTTGAATTTATCAGATGAAGAATTGGCGCAACTTATACTTATTTATGAAACAATAGCAAATGATATTGAACAAAAAAATCAAATACAACCTAGAAAAATTTCGATTATAAATGAGATATCTGAACTTTGTGAAGAAATTAATATACTTCAAGAAGCGTTTAGCATAAAGAGCTTAGCGTGTTAGAGTAAATTAGTTGAATATAATTTAGGCTGAATTAATAATTTGAATAGTTTAGACCATTACAATTTTGTAGTGGTCTAAAATTTATTAAAAGTATAAACCGGATACAATTTCAATTCAATAATAAGTAGAGATTAGTAACAAATACCTAACAAGATAAATATAATATTCTGAAAAAAAATATAATGAGGGAAGTTATGGAGAATATAAGTAGTGGAAGTACAACACCAAATACGAGTGGTAATAACATAGCAGGAACTGGCGGCACTACAGTAGGTACAGGAATGAGTACCACAACAAATACTGGAGCTACTACACAAGGTACAGGGATAAATGGTACACAAGGAACAGGAGGAACTACGACAGGTACAGGTATGAATAATACAACTGCAGGAACAGGAGGAATTACAACAGGTACAGGTGTGAGTACCACAACAGGAACTGGAGGAACTACAACAGGTACAGCTGTAAATGGGACTCAAGGAACAGGGGGAACTCAAGCAGGTACAGGCATAAATATAAATATTACAACAAGCCCAGGAGCCATAACAACAAGAGCAGGTGCACTTAAGGTTCAATGCTTTAGAGGGGATGATTACATTCCAATCGACAGAGCTAGAATAACTGTTAGAGGAACAGCTGAATCAGGAAATATAGGAACCGTAGAACTTATTACTAATTCAGTAGGATTGACTGATGTAATAGAATTACCGGCTCCACCATTAGAATATTCTTTAAATCCAAATAGCAATCAAACACCTTATAGCGAATATGATATAACAGTTGAAAGGGATGGATTTGAAGCAATAGTAATAAGAGGATGCCAAGTATTTCCTACTCAAATTGCATATCAAATATGTAATTTAGAGACTAATTTAGGAAGAGGCCCAATGAGGCAGGAAATTATAAATGTACAGCCAAATACTTTAAATGGAGATTATCCTCCTAAGATTCCAGAAGATCCTGAAAAACCATTGCCTCCACCAACTTCAGGCGTTGTATTGCCACAGCCTGTGGTTCCAGAATTTATTATAGTTCATCAAGGAGTCCCCAATGATGCATCAGCGCCAAATTATAAAGTGCCATTTAAGGAATATATTAAAAATGTTGCTTCCTGTGAAATATATTCCACTTGGACAGGGTCAGCCATAAGAGCAAATATCTTTTGCATCATATCTTTTACCTTAAATAGAATTTTTACTGAATGGTATAGAGGTAAAGGCAAAAATTTTGATATTACAAGTTCTACAGCCTACGACCATGCATTTAATTATGGTAGAAATATTTATGATAACATAAGTGAAATCGTAGATGAGATTTTCTCCACATATGTAAGAAGAATTGGAAGGAAGCAGCCACTTTTAACACAATACTGTGATGGAAAGAGGGTTAGTTGTCCTGATTGGTTAAGTCAATGGGGAAGTCAAGCATTGGGAACACAAGGAAAGGTGCCATATGAGATATTAAGAAATTATTATGGCAATGATATTGAATTAGTTACAGCTGAAAAAGTTACTGGAAGTCCAAGGTCATATCCAGGCTATGATTTAACAATTGGAGCTTCTGGACCTCCAGTAAGGACAATACAAGGTCAATTAAATAGAATAGCAAGAAACTATCCATTGATTCCGAAGCTTGTTGAAGATGGAAGATATGGACCAAAGACTGCACAGTCAGTAAAAACATTCCAACAAATATTCACATTGCCTCAAACAGGAGTAGTAGATTATGCGACATGGTATAAAATATCAGATGTTTATGTTGGAGTAACAAGGATAGCAGAGCTTAACACAACTGAATCAAGCAGGGGATTTAAAGGATATGAATTTATACCTCCAGTCATACCTGGATTTGAAGATGAAAGGGATATTCCAAGATTTTATTATTAGTTAGATTTTAAAAATAGTAGAACAGTTTTAACTGAACTGATATTTTTATTGCACGAGGAAATTATGATAAAATCACTCACCACAATTTTGTGGTGAGTGATTTTTTATGCTTTTATCTGCTTATGCTTGAATTATTTTACAACATAATTATAGTAAGGATGAGGGATAGTATATATAGACAAAACACATATATGCATAAGTTGCATGCCATATAGCAGGGGGAGCTGCTAGCTATCTTGCGGTAAATTTTGCAGAGGACTAGATTTTTGGGCCGCACATTTGGCTGAAGGTTGAGTGCATTACACTATACATCTTGGAGGAATACTTATGAGTAAAGTAAAAAAAATAATTAAAAGCATAACTATTTTAATTATATTAGTTATATTATTTGGATGTGGAGACGTAAGATTAAAAAGTTCGACTGTAATAGATGAGAATGAGTCTGGTTCAGTAAAATTACAAATAGTATATGATGAGTTTATAGCTTCAAAATTAAACAAATATATATTCGATCTTGATTGGGCTGAAGAAAGCGGTTATGAATTTAATAGATATGTTATTGGTGATATGAATGTAGAAGAAATAGTATATAAATTCAATAACATTAATGAATTAGAAGAGAAGATAAACTCCAGCGGATTAGCAACGATGACACATTCAAAAGATTCACAAATGAGAGAAAAAATATACACAATTGAATTGAAGTTTAATAGAACAGCTATAGATAACTTAATTATGAATAATATTAATAACGATGAAAATTTATATAGTTATATTTGTAACATAAGATTAAATAATGAGGTGAAGGTGCCAGGAATCATAATAAAATCAAACCCATATGTAAATATAAATAAGAATACAAATGAGTGGATATATAAATTAAGCCAAATAGATAATAATACATATATTTCTTTATCCTATAAGTAAAGACTTAATACTAAAATCATTAAGTTTTAATTAGCTGTGTTATATTAAGAATTCAATAAGTTGTAAAAGTCAAAGGGAAAGTATTAGGCATGTCAAATGTAGAATTATCAAGTGATTTTACTATAAAGAAATATAAATAAAAAAGGTGGATATAGATATATGAGTACAAGTAGATTTGCTGGAATATTTACAATAGGGGATGTACATTGTATAAATATTGATTGATTTTTTTTATCAATAATGGTATGGTTATGGATATAAATGTATTTTAGAAAAATTGCATAATAAAATATAGGTTTGATTAAAGTTATATTAATTTAAATTTATGAAGTAATTTTAATTAATTAAAAGGGAATTAGGTGAAATTCCTAAACTATCCCGTAGCTGTATTAGAGGAGCTTAAGTACATTATGTCACTTTTAATTAGGGAAGACGTACTTAAATTATGATTCTTAAGTCAGAAGACCTGCCTATATTTTGCACCATTAACTCTACGAGTGATAGGGGGGGCATTATTGATAAATATTTATTTACCGATTTTATACGAGTGAGTATGCTTTATTATTATGTCTTTTTAACACCTTAGTTAGAAAGGCTTTTTTATTTTGTAGAAAGAGTATATAAAAATTCAAGGGAGATGTGATATGGAGAAGGTTGTTAATAAGCATAAAATAAGACATAAACATGGGGAAGGATATTCAATTGATTTTTATGCTTATGCTTCAAAAATTAGACATTGGAATGCTTCATTTAAAGTATACCTATCAGTTTTGACATTGATTCTTTGTATTGCATTGGACAATCCGTATGTATCCGTTGGTGTTATAATTGCAATGGCATATATAACAGTTGTCAAAGGAGAGATTCCATTAAATGAATATTTGTCAATACTCTCAATTCCTATTACTTTTATTTTGCTCAGTACTTTTACTATCGCTATTGATTTCTCAAAACAGGCAGTAGGAGAGTATAACTTATATATTGGGTTTTGTTATGTTTTTACTTCAACTGTTCAGATTAAGAAAATGACATTTTTAATTTTGAAAATTTTTGCAGCTACTAGTGCTCTGCAAATGATGACATTATCAACCCCATCTTCTGAGATTATTTATGTGTTAAGAAAAGCATATGTACCAAAGATTATTGTAGAATTAATGAGTCTTATTTATCGATATATATTTATCTTAATGGATGTATCTACTAAAATGAAAAATTCTGCAAAATCACGTCAAGGTTACTGCGATTTTAAAACATCTTGTTATACATTTGGAAGTATCGCAAGTAATATGCTTATTGTTTCGCTTAAGAAAGCAAATGCTTATTATGATGCAATGGAAGCTAGATGCTATGATGGAGAACTTGTATTTTTGGAGGAAGATAAAAATATAGAAGTGAAACATATTGTTATCGCATCAGTATTCATAATTTTTTTGATTTTGCTTTGGAGCCTTACAAAATAGAAAGGAACGATTATGAGGAAATTAATATTAAAAATTGAAGATCTTCATTATGCCTACGGGAATGGAAAGTCTGCATTAGACGGAGTAAGCGTAGACATTTATGAAGGTGAGAAAATTGCGGTCATTGGTTCCAATGGTTCTGGGAAATCTACATTTTTTTTAAATGTAGATGGTGTACTTACACCAGAACAAGGAAAAATTTTTTATCGAGATATGATTATTAATAGAAAGAATTTGAAGGAACTTAGAAAAAACATTGGAATAGTATTTCAGGATGCTGACAATCAAATTATTGCATCTACAGTTAGGGCAGAAGTTGGATTTGGGCCTATGAATTTAAAGCTTCCTAAAGAAGAAATATTGAGACGCGTTGATGAAGCACTGGAATATATGAATATTTCTCATTTAAAGGACCGCCCACCGCATTATTTGAGTGGTGGTGAAAAGAAACGTGTTAGTATTGCGGATATTATTGCTATGAAATCAGAAATTATTATTTTTGATGAACCAACAGCAGCGCTTGACCCTTTAAATGCAATGATGTTGGAAGATGTTCTATTAAAGCTTGGAGCTGAGGGGAAAACAATGTTGATTTCTACACATGATGTAGATTTTACATATAGATGGGCTGAAAGAGTGCTTGTGTTCTGTGAAGGAAAAATCATTGCAGATGGATCGCCTTTGGAAATTTTTAAAAACAAAGAAATTCTAAAAAAGGCAAATTTGAAACGGCCAACATTGCTGGAGGTATATGAATCTCTAGTAGAAAAGCAGATTTTGAAAGATACAAAGGCTTATCCTAAGAGTATACAGGAATTTAAGGGAATGCTTGTGAAATAGGAATTATATACATATATATAAAAGCGTTTAGAGGGGGAGAAAAATGAATAAAAAAGAAAAGAGAGTTGTCGCTCTAGCGGCAGTATTTGCTTTAGTGTTTGGAGTAGCTCCAGCGGCCAATGCGATGCACATAATGGAAGGGTATCTTCCACCACAATTTTGCATTATATGGGGAGTTATATGCATTCCATTCATAGTTGCAGGTTATTTATCAATTAAGAAAACATTGTCTAAGCAACGTAGATCAATTACCATTTTGGCTATGGCGGGAGCATTTGTTTTTGTACTTTCATCGTTAAAGATCCCATCAGTAACAGGAAGCTGTTCACATATGACTGGTACTGGACTTGGTGCAATATTGTTCGGACCAAGCGCAGTTAGTATTTTGGGAATTATTGTACTTATTTTCCAAGCAATATTGCTTGCTCATGGTGGGCTAACAACTCTTGGTGCCAACACATTTTCTATGGCTATTGCAGGCCCGTTTGTTTCATATGGAATATATAAATTATGTAAGATGTTAAAAATCAATAAATATATATGTATTTTCTTGGCAGCATCAATTGGTGATTTATTTACTTATTGTATAACAAGTTTTCAGCTTGCACTTGCATATCCGTCTGGAAACGGTGGTATTATGGTATCTGTAGGTAAATTTCTTGCAGTATTTGCACCAACGCAGGTTCCACTAGCAATTATCGAGGGAATTTTGACAGTTGTTATTATCATTGGCCTTGAAACATATGCGAAATCAGAATTGAAAGATCTTGGATTAGCGAATGGAGGCGAATATTGATGTCAAAGACTAAAAAAATAGTTATAAGCCTATTAATTATCGCTGTACTGATTGCTGTTATACCATTATTCACATTAAAAGGTGCTGAATTTGGTGGATCTGATGATGCAGGAAGCAAAGTTGTCTCTGAAATTACAGGTACTGAGTATAAGCCTTGGTTTAAACCAGTTATGGAAACTTGGATCGGTGGAGAATTGCCAGGCGAAGTAGAGAGCTTACTTTTCTGTGTACAGACGGGGATTGGAGTCGGTGTTATTGCATTCTTTATGGGAAGGTTTGTAGAAAGAAGTAAAATAGAGAAAGAAAAGAATAAAATCCAATAATAGTAAATAGATCAATTAAAGAAGTCAGTTTTGTAATATGAAATATAGTAGAGATTGTTGACAAGCTTTGAATTTGATATTAATATAGTAGATAATAATATTAAAAAGGATAATTAAAACTACATTGGTAGAGGGAGTAACTGCCTGTTAATTATACAGGATTCAAAGTCGTCATTACGGAGAAATCCCGGCTTTGAAAACAAAAAATGTTTGGTGAGACTCTATAGTTAGAACGTGTTCTAACTATAGAGTCTTTTTGTTGTAATTAATTTTAAACCAAAGAAAAAATTACTAAAATGTAGGGGTGAATATTATGGAAATTATAAATTCTTTAACAAATCAGATTATGTACATAATTAGTGAAATAGGATATATAGCAGTGGTGATAATTACTGCTATGGAATATGCTTGTTTTCCTGCGATGCCAAGTGAGGTGATATTACCTGCTAGCTGCAAAATACAATAAAAAAACATTTATTTTATTTTCAGTTATGGGGATAATAATTTGGAATGCAATACTTGTTTCATTGGGATATTTTATAGGCCATAATTGGAGCTACATTCATTTAATAATGAAACAATATAGTATTTTTGCTGCCATTATAATTTTTATTATTATACTTTTGTTAATATATAGGAAATTAGTAAGTAGAAAGCAAAACAATAAGAGTAAAAATCTTATATAAGCAAAATGTGAGATCTTTGTAGTCATTTTTTAAGGAGGCACGGTTTATGAAGGAATTTTATAAAAAGTCACCGGAAGAGTCACTGGAGGTACTAGGTGTTACTAGTAAGGGCTTAAATGAAGAAGAAATCAAAAAAAGACGAGAGCAGCATGGTTTTAATGAACTAGAAGAAGCAGCTAGGAAAAGTCCGTTGCAGGTTTTTTTGGAGCAGTTTAAAGATTTTCTAGTAATTATATTATTAGGTGCAGCAATTATTTCAGCTTTTCTTGGAAAGCTTGAAAGTACTATTGTTATATTGGTTGTTGTTATTATTAATGCAATACTTGGTACAGTACAACATCTTAAAGCAGAACAGTCATTAAAAAGTCTTAAGGCTCTTTCATCACCTACAGCCAAGGTTTTAAGAAATGGTCAAAAGCTTGAGATTCCTTCTAGAGAACTTTTGGCAGGAGATATTTTATACCTTGATGCTGGAGATTATGTTAGTGCAGATGGTAGAATTCTTGAAAGTTTTAGTCTTCAAGTAAATGAAAGTTCTTTAACTGGTGAATCAGAAAGTGTATTGAAGTTTGTTGAGGTAATAGATAAAGATGACGTAGCTATTGGTGACAGAAAAAATATGGTGTTTTCAGGAAGCTTTGTAACTTATGGAAGAGGAGTTATTTTAGTTACAGATATAGGAATGAATACTGAAATTGGTAAAATAGCAAACTTGTTGGAGAGTGCAAAGGAAAAGAAAACACCGCTTCAGGTTAGTTTGGATAACTTTGGGAAAAAACTTGCTGTTGTTATATTAATTATTTCAGCTATTATTTTTGGTTTAGATATATTTAGGGGACGTAATATTGTAGATTCCTTTATGTTTGCAGTATCTTTAGCAGTGGCAGCTATTCCAGAAGCTTTAAGTTCAATTGTAACCATTGTTCTTGCTTTTGGAACTCAAAAGATGGCTAAGAAAAATGCTATTGTAAGAAAACTCCATGCTGTCGAGAGTCTTGGAAGTATTTCAGTTATATGTTCAGATAAAACAGGAACCTTAACACAAAATAAAATGACAGTACAGAAAGTTTTTGTTGATAATAAGGTACTTGAGCATGATAGTTTGGATCAGCATAAGGTTTTAGAGAAAGGGTTAGTTTTAATGGCATTATTATGTAATGATGCTGTCACTGTTGAAAACAAAGAAATTGGAGATCCAACTGAAGTTGCTTTAGTTAATATGGGTGAAATATATGAATTAGATGAATTAATTATAAGAGAACAATATCCAAGACTGGGAGAAGTACCTTTTGACTCTGATAGGAAACTAATGAGTACTGCTCACAAATTTAAAAATAAATATACAATGGTAACTAAGGGTGCATTGGATGTACTTTTAGCAAGAGCAACCAAGATTGAAACTTCAGAAGGAATAAAGGATTTCACGGAAGAGCATAAAAAAGAAATTGAAAAAGTAAATAGAGAATTTTCAATGGGTGGGCTTAGAGTTTTATCATTTGCTTACAAGGAGATTTCGGAGGGAAAAGAGATTACCCTTGAAGATGAGCATAATTTAATATTTGTTGGTCTTATAGCAATGATGGATCCACCGAGAAATGAATCGGCAGAGGCTGTAAAACTATGTATTGAAGCAGGTATAAAGCCAGTAATGATAACTGGTGATCATAAAATTACTGCATCTGCTATAGCTAAGCAAATAGGAATTCTTAAAGATGAATCAGAAGCTATGGAAGGATTTGAATTGGAAAAAATCAGTGATGAAGAATTAAAAAATAGAGTAGAGAAAGTTTCAGTTTATGCTAGAGTATCCCCAGAGCATAAAATCAGAATAGTAAGAGCTTGGCAGGAAAAAGGAAATATCGTTGCAATGACTGGAGATGGTGTGAATGATGCACCAGCTTTAAAACAAGCAGATATAGGAATTGCAATGGGAATAACAGGTACAGAAGTTGCTAAAGATGCTGCTTCTATGGTACTTGCCGATGATAATTTCTCAACTATAGTTAAAGCCATATCAAATGGCAGGAGTATATATGCCAATATTAAGAATTCAATTAAATTCCTTCTATCAGGTAATACAGCAGGAATATTATCAGTGGTATATGCATCAATAGGTGCACTGCCAATTCCTTTTGCAGCAGTTCATCTTTTGTTTATAAATTTGGTTACAGATAGCTTGCCAGCAATAGCAATCGGGCTTGAGCCTCATAATGAAAATATAATGAAAGAGAAGCCAAGGAGCATAAATGTTCCTATTCTTAATAAATCTTTTGCAATTGAAGTTATAATGGAAGGGCTCCTTATTGCAGTAGTTACCATGGCAGCATTTCATATAGGCTTATATACAGGTGGTGCTTATGTTGCAAGTACAATGGCTTTTGCAACTCTTTGTTTATCTAGGCTACTTCATGGATTTAATTGCAGGTCTAAAGAATCAGTCTTTAGAATAGGCTTATTTACAAATAGATCTATATGGTTTGCAGTAATAATTGGTTTTTTGCTGTTACTACTAGTTCTAACTTTTAAACCATTAAGGGGTGTTTTTGAAGTTGCTCCATTAAGTTCAGATCAAATTAGTTATATTTATGGATTATCAGTTATTCCACTTATATTAGTTCAAATTTATAAATTATTATTTGTTAAGGGTCAAAAATAGGAAAAGTGTAGATAATTACATTACTATGATTTCTAGGATATTGCTATTCAAAGTCAAATAATAAATGAAAGTAGAAAAGAACGGACAATATCTCGCCGTTCTTTTTATTATTGAATGAAATGTAATCTTACTATTTTAATTCCATCTTTTCAGTTAATTTGGGAAAATGCATTTCTTAGGGCAAGCAAGTTGGCAGGCGCCACAATCAACGCAAGCTGATTCATTAATAACTCTTTTTCTGTCATCTTCTTGTGTTATGCAACCAATAATACATACCCTTTGGCAAGTCCCACAACCTACGCAGTCTGACTTATTAATTTTTCTAGCCATGATTTTCTCCTTGAATTCTAAAAATTATAATGTTTGCTTACAAGAGTTAACTGTAATTTCTAATACTCGTGTTAGGAATGAGTATCTTTCTTTCATATGTTCGAAGTGTTTTCCTTCCCTTAAAAATTTAGCAGTTCCTTCAAGTGAAAATCCAGTTCCCATATAGGCATGCCCCATAACTTCTTTACTACCAAGTGTTAATTTAACATTAGGATTAACATTGATATTTTCTTCTGTTTTAATCATAGCAGCAGCAGGGATTAGAATTTTATTGCCCTCAACAATAACTAAATAACTATTCCATGTATTTACAACATGAGCCTCATTATTAGCACAAGTTACAATAGAAACAACACCTTCATGATTTAGTACCTCTAAAAACTTTTCTGTAAACATTTTATAATCCTCCTCATATTGTCGACAAAATTAATCGTGGATACATAGTATCTATGATTATAATATTATGTTTTTAGTAAACTGTCAATAGAATATTTTTTGAAGAATTGTATGTATTTCATATAAAATTAATATCTTGAATGGAAATAGATAATCAGATATTATTAAGAAAAGACTAAGAGAGACTAAAAGGAGTAGAAGACGAATGAAATTTTCAGTTGGAGTAGAATATGCACTTCATTGTTTATTATATATGGTAAATTTAGAAGAAGGTAAATCTGTAGGAATAAGGGATTTAGCTACATTTCAAGGTATCTCAGAGACTTATTTATCAAAGGTGTATGCAAAATTAAGTAAGTCAGGAATCATAAAATCTATACCAGGCGTAAAAGGCGGATATGCGCTAGCGCGTAGTGCTGAAGATATAACATTTTGGGATGTTGTAGAAGCGATAGAAGGAAGTGAATCATTTTTCCAATGCGCAGAAATTAGGCAAAATAACATATTATTAGATAAAGAGAATTTACCAGATACACATACAAAGTGCCCTTGCTTAATTAAAGTAGTAATGTTAGAAGCAGAAAATGAAATGAAAAAATACCTAAGCAAAAAAACATTGGCGTGGTTATATGATGATGTTTATAATAAAAAACTTCCAAAAGAGGTGAAAGAATCAACAATTGAATGGTTTAATAATAGCAGAAAGTAATAAATTAGATGAAATCGAGAAATTTAGATGGCATTCAATAAAGTCTTAAGTCAGGGTTGTTACGGAGAATTATATCATTTATAAAGGATAATAAGTAAATTTAAGCAAAAGAAAATATATAACACTTATCTTTGTAGAGGCATTTTTAAGCATTATTAAATAGATATTTCATATTGTATGTTAATAGAAACATTTACATAAGAATACCAATTTAGTATAATTACGGTATGGAAGATAAATGGGGCTTTACTAATGACTCAAAAGTGGTATGAAAAAAACTTGATAATTATTTTATTTCTAATTTTATTTTTCCCAATAGGATTATTACTTATGTGGAAATACAGCAAGTGGGATGTAGCTATAAAGATTGTAATATTAATATTTTTTGGATTATTCGTGATAATAAATTTAGCAAGTAATATAGGTAATAATATTAAAGCTATGCAAAGTAAAAGAAATTATACTAGTGAACAGCAAGAATTATATGAGAATATACAGGAAGAACTTAATAAGAAAACAGAAAATAATGGTAAGGATGTAAAGAAAGCAGAAATAAAAAATTATGAATCCATAGTGGATGATAAATTAAAATTAAAAGCAACACCAAATACAATTGAAGCAGTTGACGAAATTATATCAATATCGAAGAAAGATGCTCAAAGAGTTTCAGATTCAGAAGTTAAATAAGCGATAATGTTTATAAATAATAATTATAATAATTATTGGAGCGATAATAATACAATGAGAAAAGCTATGTATTATGGAGCATTGCTTGAAAACTCAAATAGTGGTGAACATATGAAGGAATTGGGAAAGGATACAGTTCAAGCTGTTAAATATGTATATATAAATGTTGAAAAAATAGGTGATAAATCGACTCAAGCAAATTTAGTTCGAATTAAAAAATCATTAGATTTGATTCCAGATTTATATAAGAAATAAAATAAGTTTTAAGTTAAGAACTGTTGGTTTGATATGCTCCCTTCTAGGTAGACAGTTGAAATAATAAAACTGTTTTACTTAGAAGGGAGTAATTTTATGTCTAGAAATATCTTACCTAAAGAAAAACTTCAGGCAGTAAAAGAATATTTAGATGGA
>NZ_MZGT01000075.1 GCF_002029255.1 Clostridium chromiireducens | reverse complement strand
AGACAGATATAATATAGAGTATTATTTATCGGAGGGAGTTCTATGGAAAAGATTAATGAAAAAAATAATTTATATGATCAATTTTTAAAATATTCATATGCAGATTTAAAGGAATTATTTAAAAAAGCAAAAACAAAGGAAGAACAAGATTTTTATATTACTTTATCTGAGATAGTACTACAAAAGGAACAAGAAAGAGTAATAGGTAAAAATTAATGGCTACTTATACTATATTTGCAGGTGTAAATGGAGCTGGAAAAACATCAATATATGAGTCTATTTATTATGAAAGAAATAAGGATGAAAAAAGAATAAATACAGATGAGATGGTAGCAAGAGTAGGTTCATGGAAAGATAATAATCTTCAAATCAAATGTGCAAGAGAAGCTGTAAAGCTTATAAATCATTATATAAAAAATGATATATCATTTAATCAAGAAACTACTCTTTCAGGTAAAAGTATTATTAAAAATATAGAGAAAGCAAGTGGAAAAGGTTTCCATGTAGTTATAAATTATATTGGAGTTGATAGCCCTGAAATTGCAAAAGAAAGGGTTAGAAGTAGAGTATTAAAAGGTGGACATGGAATTCCAGCTGAAGCTATTGAAAGAAGATATTATGAGTCACTAGATAATTTGAAAGAAGTGCTGGATTTGTGTAATGAAATAAATCTGTATGATAATACAGATAGATTTAAACATGTAGCATATATTTGTGATGGAGCTATTAAATGGAGAAGAGACATAATTCCTAAATGGAGCTGCACTATTTTAAAATAGATTATTTTAATTAGAATACCTTAATGATCTTTTTATAGGGCTAAAAATAAGCTAGGCTATCAGCCTAGCTCTAATCAAACATGCAATTAATCTTCTCATATTCCGTCTTATTCTTTTCTTTATTTATCTCAGCATAAACAAGCATAGTCATTTTAATATCAGTATGACCAACCCAATCCATTGCAGTACGAGGGTTAATATCTTTACTTAAGCAGTTGGTTATAAATATGTGTCTCAAACTATGGTAGTGTATATCGGTCTTAATACCTGCCTTTTTTAATGCAGATTTTAAATGTCTGTTAGGATTCTTATTATCTATATAGTCACCATTTTCTTTGCAGAATATTAGGCTATTATCCATGTATAATTCACCGTATCTCAATTTATTCTCCATATTCTTTTTTATAATTCCTTTTATTATGGGATTGAGCATACTTGGAAGAGGTACTTCTCTTATACTAGTTCTGGTCTTTGGAATAGTAACTTTATTAGCATATATTTTTTTGCCTTCTTTATCTCTTTCACCAGTCTAGACATATTTAACTGACTTTTTTATTTTAATAGTCATATGGTTAAAGTCTATATCTTTTACTTGTAAAGCCATTGCTTCTCCTAGTCTAACCCCACACATTAAACCTAATAAAATAATTCCTTCAAGTGGATCGCCTTCTAGAGCTGCTATAAATCGTTTTTGATCGTCTTCTGAAATATAATTTTCTTTTTCTTCTATAGATTTCTTCCCACTTTTCAAAGGTAGAATCCTTTAGTGATGGCCTTTTAATATTCCATAACCAATCATAATAAAAATTCCCAAGAGTTGAATTATCACTATTACTTACAAAATTCTCCTGGAATTCTTTTAATTTAGCTTTAGCTTCTTTTTGAGTTTTTCAATAAATTGCTTTTCTCTTTTGTGTTCCTGTTAATGGATCATACCCAGTGGTTAGCATTATGCACCAATATTTTTTACCATTTCCAGTAACCCATTTTGCTGAACCCTCTCCATTTGACCTCTTTGCCATAACTCTTTCACACCTACTCGCAAATAGTATTTATATAAAATTGGAACTATAGTTTTCGTAACTAAAATCCTATGATGTTATTTTGTGGTTGTTGCTAAGAAATTATTCTTCTCATATTGTTTTGAACTACCATGATCAATATGCTCATGTTCATTGAGACAATTTCTTTCATGAAATTTTAGATTCAGAAATCTATTGAATAGAATTGATAATTCATTTATATCTTCCTCGGTTAAATGATCAACTTCATGCAGAGGACATATTGATAAAATGAATTTAAAATAATCATGATTCTTCATATTTATAGTCTTCCAGTTAAATAAGTCAAAGAAATATTTCTTATATAATTCATTCATTTCTAGTTCGTAATCTACAATTTTTGTTTCGTCAGCATTAATTGTATTTTCTATATCCTTATCAATAGCTTTACTGAGTCTTAATTTATTAGAATAGAAATTTGTATTATCATCATCATCTAATAAGTCAGAAGTAGACTGGTTTAAGCTTTCAGCTATTGCCTCTAATATTGATATAGTTGGAGTTCTTTTATTATTTTCATAATTGTAAATTGCATTTCTAGATAGTTTACATTTATTTGCAAGTTCTTCTTGGGAAAGGTTTAATTTACGCCTATAAAATTTGATTTTTTCACCTAATGTCATTAGTATCACTCCTTAGAAACATTTTACAAATATTTCACACAGATGTAAACAAAAAAATGTAAAAATATTCAAAAAGATATTGACTTCATACAAATGAATTCATATAATTTAAATATGGAAAATTCATACAAATGTGTGAAGGAGGTAAAATGAATATAGATGTTAACAAAATTAGAATTGCACAGGCTAATGAATGCTTATCAGTTAATGGATTAGTAGAGAAAACAGGCCTTGGCAGGGCAACAGTTTCAAAGATCATTAATGGGTATGTAAAACCATCACCTAAAAGTATTGGATTAATAGCAAAAGCACTAAATGTTGAAGTAAAAGAATTACTATTAGATGAAGACTGATTTATTAAATAATGATTATGAGAAATTGTGATTAAAATTTTTTAGCATTGATAGCTAAAACACGTCATTTATTTAAACGATAACATTTAGAATATTTACAAATGATATTGTTGCTAGAATCGACTAATTATAGGGGGATGTAAATGGATATAAGAAAACAATAAATACTAAAGAATTGGCAATATTATTAGATGTTTCTGAGGCAAACGCTAGAAGAATAACCCATATTCAAGGAACACCAGTCCTCAGAATAGGAAGAGATATTAGAATTATTATTTCAAAACTTGATCAGTTCTTAGAAGAACATATAGGAGAAGTTTTATAGAGTGAGGGGGATTTTGATGATAAGAAAATTTGATGGATTAACAGCAAATGACTTAATAGAAATATTAAAAAATGTGCCTAGAGATACAAAAGTGTGTATTGAAATGTTAGGAGAAAACTTTCCAGTTAAACAAGTTGAACAATGTATTTATTATGATTGGAACAAAGGACAAAAGGTTCAAGAGCATAAGGGGATACTAATAAAATAACAAAGAAAGAATTAGATTGATATAGTTGCGGTAGTTTTAGTTACTTTGCGTGTATAAGTTAAGTATCATAGTGAATGAGGGATAAATATTGAATTTAATAATATTTGAGTACTATGTGTTTACCTGTAAGGTAATAGGGGTGAACCCATCTTTTAAAGGTCTTGCAAAGTTTAAAAAATTTTATATGTGGGAGCGTAGTAATAATGGGAGAGATTAGATGGGTAAAATTTGAGGTTAATATGTATGATGATACTAAACTTAAGATATTGGATAACATGGATAATAGAGATTTACATCAGTATGTTTGGACAAGGCTTCTTGTTTTAACCGGAAAAGTAAATCGTGGAGGATATTTATACATTACTAATAATATGCCATATACAGTTAAGACATTAGCAATAGAATTTAATAGAAGTATAAGTGAAATAAAAGCATCCATTAAAATATTAATAAAATTAGAAATGATAGAATTTACAGAAGGTAAAGTTTTTAAAATTAAAAACTGGGAAAAACATCAAAATGTTGAAGGAATGGAGAGATATAGGCAGCTAAATAAAGAAAGAGTTGCTAATCATAGAGCTAAAAAGAAAGAAAATAATGAGAATAAAAACGAAGATAAAGTTATTAGTAATGCACATATAAATGACAGAGAAAATAATGAAGAAATTTATAATATAGAAGATCAAGCTGAGAAGAATATTTCTGATTCAGGAAATGAAGAAGTTAGAAATAACTTAAATGATAGTAATGTTGCCGAGGATGATAATAGAAACATTATTAATAATGAGTGTAACATTACATGTAATGATGATAATTGTAACAGTAACATTACAGTAATTGAACAGAATAAGAAAGAGATTAAGAAAAAGAAGAAGATAGAGAGTGAGAGAGAAATAAAGTCTAATTATAATACTAGTTTAAATATAACTGGTGGCATATCAGAATTTGAAGAAGTCAGTCACGCTAATAGCGATACCTCTTCAGCTACATCAGCAGATAATAATGCTACACATGATGATTTAGAAAAGGAAAATGCCAGTGAATTAAAACTTACTGATGATTTAGAAAATAATGGTATGAGCAGTCAAAATGCTGCAAAGCTATTAACGTACTATGAAAACTTAACAGGGAGACATGGTGGTCTTAATATAGGGATTCTTAAACTAGCTATTGATATGCATGGATATAATAATGTGAAAATGGCTATGGATAAGGCTTTGGAAGTTAATAAAGTAAACATGACTTATATTAATGGAATACTTAAAAATTGGAGAAGAGAAGGGTATCCCAAAGATGATATGGAGGTAAAGGATAATGGGGTTAGAGGCTCTGGAAAGAATAACGCAGCAGATAAAAATGAATTTACAGGATTCAAGCCAAAGAAACCACGAGACATTACGGATGAAGAACGAAAACGATCAGAAAAAGACCTCATATAAATGTGATAAGTGCTGTGATACAGGATGGATGCTAATTCCCCAGGAGAACAGGCAGCCTCTAGCAGTAAGTTGTGAATGTAGAAAAATAGAAAAGCTAAAAAGCGAGTGGAAGTATTCAGGCATTAATGTTGAGCATAGCAATAGTACATTTTCTAACTTTAAGATTTGGAATGAAGCATCTGAAAGAGCAAAGGATACTGCAGTAGCTTATTATAATGATTTTGATGAAGCTAGGAACGGAAGGCGTAATAGTATTTTATTTTGTGGACAAGTTGGAAGTGGCAAAACGCATCTGAGTGTTGCCCTTGCACTAAATTTTCTAAAACAGAAGATTAAGGTAGTGTATATGCCATATCGTGATGTAATTACAAAAGTAAAACAGAATATGATTGATGAAGAGTATTATAGTAGAACTATTTCAAAGTATCAACTATGTGAAGTTCTACTTATTGATGACCTCTTTAAAGGGAAAATCAATGAGAGTGATATAAATATTATATTTGAAATAATTAATTATAGGTATCTTAATTATCTACCCATAATAATTAGCAGTGAATTTTCAGTTGATAGACTATTGTTCTTTGATGAAGGTATAGGCTCTAGGATCTATGAAATGTGCAAAGATTATGTAGTAGAAATTGAGAAGGATACTAGGAATAACTATAGACTTAAATAAGAGATGATTAATTAAAAAAGTACATGGTTTTCCTGGGAAATATAAAGGGCATTATATATCCCTTATTGTATAGCAACCACTAGTTGGCTACATTTTTGTCTATAGCAAAAAAAGTCAGTAAAATAGGTTGGGTTATTTTTGTTATTACAAAATTAAAGGACTAAAATAAGATTGAAAATATAATCTTACTTTAGTCCTTATTTTTAAGCTACATCAAATTTAGTAACTTGTCTTTGAGTAACTTGTGCACCTGATTTCTTAACTAAATCACCAGAATTTGTTTTAAATATATTCTTGGCAATTATAGTGTTCATAAGAGTATTTATTTGATCTTTAGTAAGATTAGGTTTTACTCCAGAAATACTCAAAGTGCTTTTTTGGCCACCTTCAGTTAAAAAAGTCATAGATAAAGAAAATTCCATTTAATTTTACCACCTTTCTTTAATTGAGAATTAAGAATTGAGAGTTAAGGAAACTCCTACTCATAACGTCGTAGGAGTACTCACAGAGTAAGCGACTATCATCAAATCATAGATTTGAGATATCTGCTTAAGCATTAACTAAACTAGAAGATTCATTTATGAAGTAATCTCTAGTATCAGCGCCTAAAACATCTTTGATAGCTTCAGCAACCTCATAGATATTTTGAGCAGCAGCATCAGTTTTTACATTAGAAAAACTCTTCTTGCTATAGATCGCGTCCCCAGCTTTATCGGTCCCACTTTGAACCTCAATACTTAATGAAACGGTTTGAATTGATTTTGTTACAGCCATTTGTTTACCTCCTTCATTTTCTTTTCATATAGGATATATGGGTAGATTTGAGTTATCACATAAATAATTCAAACTTTTTTTAAAAAATGATAAGTAGATTAAGAGTAAAGAGGAATTAGTATTGAAGCTTTAGATTACCCGAAATCTTAGTTAAGGTTAGATAATAAACTTATTTAAAAACATGTTATAATATATTAAGTACACTATAAAAATGAATTTATGGAGTAAATTTCAAATTATTAAGAACAAGGAGATAAATATATGCAATCAAGTAAAAGTAAATATTTGATTATATCAGGTATAGTCATTTTATTCCTACTAATATTTCCTATTACAATAGCATTTAATTATGCTAGAGACACTGCCTCTACTAAGGAAATTAGCTATAATGAATTTATACGATTACTAGATGAAAAACAACTTTCGAAAGTAGAAGTAACAAGTGAAGAGCTTATAATAACACCAAGTGAAGGTAATGAAGCATACAAAGGAAAAATTCTAAATACTCCTAATATAGATGATGAAACACTGATATCGAAACTTCAAGAGGCGGGAGTAGAGTATGAGGGGAAAAATCTAAAAGAAACATCCCTTCATAATTTTATGATTATTTGGATAATACCAATTGGAATAATATGTAGTATTATTATAATACCTATGGCAGCTATATATTTTATTTGGAGATTTTTATCTTTGAAGAAAGAAAATAAAAGATTACGAATTCAGGTAAAATATTTACTTGATAAAAAATGAAGGAATTATTAAAACTGTTGTTTGAAAAGCAAAAAATCAAAGTTGGGCATACATTTACAGATAAGGCATTTATAGATACAACATTGGTTCCTGATTTAATTAGAGATTTTGCAGATACTCACAAGTATAACTGCTTATTAAAGTTGCACTTGCCTAAAGGAATAAAAGGTGCTTATGTAGAATTTTACCATAAGAATGATCATTTAAACGAGTGTGAATTTTTATTACCTTTAAATTCCATATTTGTTTTGAAGAAAAAATACTTTAGTCTTAGATATATGAAAAAAGTATATGAGTGCTATTTAGTAGCACAAGAATAAAATAATTAGAGGGGTAAAAGTAATGAGGATCAAAGAAGATATGAGAGTTAGTAAGTTTATAAGCTTAGTATTAAGACATAAGCCAGAAGAGATTGGATTAACATTAGATGAATATGGATGTGTTAATGTTTCTGATTTAATTAAGGGAATAAATAAAAGAGGATATAAGGTTACAATTGAAGACATTGAAAGAATTGTTATGGAAGATGATAAACAAAGATATTCATTTAATGAAGATAAAACTAAAATTAAAGCAAATCAAGGACATTCAATCAAGGTTAATCTTGAATTAAAACCAATAGAACCACCACGCGTGTTATATCATGGAACTGCAACTAGATTTAGAGATAGTATATGTAAAGAAGGAATTAGGAAACAAAATAGACAATACGTTCATTTATCTAAAGATATAGAAACTGCTACAAAAGTGGGGAAGAGACATGGTGAATTAGTTATTTTTAAAATTAACAGTCATCAAATGTATCAAGATGGTTTTAAATTCTATTTATCTGAAAATAAGGTATGGCTAACTGATTATGTTCCAATAAAATATTTGAATATAGAGATATAAGTTTGTGATACAAAGATCATATATTAGGGAGAATAGCATGGATTTAGTAGAGCAAGTTGAGATATATAGAATAGCACTATTCTATTAAACGTACCTTTGCAGTGGCTTGAAGAGTATTAATATCTTCGATGCTTTTAAATTAGGTAAAGAAAAATAAAATAAAATAATATATTTACAAAATGAATGAGGATTATAATTAATTACTGTTAACAAATAAATTAAATAATAAGTGAAGGTATAAAAGGCAGTAAACATTCTGAAAAATCAAATGTTCACTGCCTTTTGTTAAGCTACTTTATGAGAATCATCATTAGATCCATTCGTATCTATAACAACTCCAAGCTTTGTTGATATTATGGTATTAAGTTTATTAATTGAACCTGATAGACCATTAATTTGTTTTTCTAAGCGGATAAGTAAGTAAGCCGCAACTGCTACAGGAAAACCATTATTAACTGCAAGATTAATTAATTCATTTACTTCCATAATTAATCACCTCCTCATATTGGATATATGAAAAGAAACAAATTATAACAATAGTAATGAAATAAAAATTAATTAATAGAAGTATTAGAAAATTTACTTATGTTTGAGAACCTCCATTGATTACATGATTGTAATAATGCTCTATAGCCATATCTACTATAGAGCTTACATAAGTATTCAAATCAGGATGAATGCTTTTTAGTTCATTTAATTTTCTAACAGTAGAGCTTCGGAGCATATAGGTTCTCTTAACATCCAAATATTCTCCATCGACAGGAGGGGCGCATCCATTAACTATAGGAGCTCTTCTATTGTCTGGAAGTGTATCTCTAGAATTAGAGGTAGTTTTTATTGAAGAAGTATTTGTATTACTACTATTAGAATTAATAAGTAAATTTAAACTTACGTTATTACTATCTATTGGTTTAATCTCATTAATGGTATTTTCTTTTGATAGATTAGTGGATTTAGTTTCAGACTCTTCACATGAAGAACTATCATCAAATGAAAAGGATGAAATACATTCTCCAAGTAGAACAGGGGTATCGCTAAATCCACATATATCAAGCTCATCCTCACAAGCAAAATCATTTATAGGTACATCAGATTTTTTCTTCTTTGCCATAAATATATCTCCTTACTTAAGTATTTCACTTAGGATATATGATTAAAATAGCTATATTCTAGTATGGTTTACCATAAATATGGTGAAGAATATATATTCTAAGCCGTATTTATTCTTGAGAATATTACCATATATATGGAGAACAATATATATTCTGAAGAATATGCGCTAATAATGCGGGTTTGAAGACTACATGCTTCAAAAAGCTTTGAATTTTTATGTGATTTAATATAATGAAACATATATCCATATTAGCAGTGAGAAATTTTATGCTGCTAATAAGCTATGGAGAGTGTTGTGGAATGATTAAGGATGAAATCAAATTGAAATCTAAAGAGGGAGAAGTATTTGATAAGAAGCAGATGGCTCTGGCTATTAGAAATTCTACTTATGATGATAGTTTAGGTTGTTCTTTATTGGCTGAGGGAATTATTAAAAGCTGTGAGATTTGTAATCTTAACTGTGTTTGTGAATTAATCGATGAAGTTGTTGAGATTTATAAGGAAGAGAGCACAAATGTAGTGAGTAGTTTTAACTTTGACTAGAAAATTAAATATAAGCAAAAAGGACTCCAAGGCTTAACTAGCCTTGAAGTCTTTTTTGTTGAGGTTTATTGTAAATTTGATTTATATGGTTAAAGATCTTCTTCAGTATAACTTTCTTCTTAAGACTGGCAGTGGAATAACACATATTCTTAATGTAAGCATAGGTTTGAATTGTATTATCTTTAAAGAATAGAAAATCAATAAGTTCCTTTAATTAAATCATTCATATTATTTTTAATTGCATTTGTAGCATAAGCAACAAATCTATGTTTGTCTAAATTATATAGTTCAAGACATTTAAAAAGTGATTTATAACATTCATTATGCAAATCATGAATTTCATATCCATCTATAAAAGTTCTTTTAGAAATATTAATTATTAAAGGTCTAAATTCTTGTGCTAATTTTTCTTTTGATAATTTATCTCCACTTCTACATTTGTAAACTAATTCTTCAACATAATTAAAATCCATATAGACCTCCTATAGTTATCAATAAATATTCTTAGGGGTTATATAGAAGGCTATAAAAAATAACCTCTATATTTGGGATATATGACAAAATATCATATATCCCATATGAAATAAAAAATAATTGGGACTATGCATCTAGTAAAGTTTTTTGTTGCAAGATAACTGTTTTTTAGAGGTGTATATCCCATGTGGAGGTGTATGAAAATAAGAAATTTTATAGTAGCAGTAGGTCATACTGCAAGTGGGAATGTTGGGTGTGGAGTTATTGATAGACTTGATGAAAGTAATTGCGCTAGGGAAATTGGAACTTTAGTAGCAGATTACTTAAAGGAGAAAGGATATGGCGTTAATTTACTTATAATAGATAAAAGTAATAGTTATACCTTTGAAGATTGTTATCTTAGAGCTAACCAAGCTAATGAAATAGCAAAGAATTCTGAGGTAGAGATATATGTAGAAATTCATATTAACGCAGGGGGAGGGAGTGGTTCAGAAGTTTGCGTTACTGGTAAATCAGAAGTAGCTAATCAATATGCAGCTAAAATTAGTACATCATTATCAAGTGCCTTAAATTTACCCAACAGACGAGTAAAAACAAGAAATCTTATTGTTCTTAATAATACAGTAATGCCAGCAATTTTAGTTGAATGTTTATTTGCTGATAGTGATGATGCAAATGTTTATAATCCAGAAGTTATTGCAAGAGCTATTGTTAATGGATTAGTTGGAGTTGATAATTCTAATGATGGAGAATGGAAATTTGGATGGAATCGAAACGATGTTGGCTGGTGGTATTGTACTAACACAATAAATAAATATTATTATACATTACAAAATGGTTGGAAAGAGATTAATAGCGAATGGTATATCTTTGATTCAAGAGGCTATGCCCTTCAAAATTCTTGGTACTATGATAGAGAAACTAAATATTGGTATTACTTAGATGAGAATTGTAAGATGGTTAGAGGAAGTAAGAATAAACCATTGTGGAAGTGGATTGATGGTGGTTGCTATGCTTTTGAGGAAAGTGGAAGGATGTGTTGTGATTGTTCTACTAGTGTTAGGTAAAAGGGTGACGTTTTAAGAAGTAGGTAATAAAATCATTCAATGTATAATTATTAAGTATGTATGCTGTCTTAAAATAGAAATTTTATTTCTATATTTAAGACAGCTAATTTTATTACTTAATATTTATCAAGATATGATTTTAAGATACTAATAAGAATAGATAAATAGTTTGATTTCTAAATCGTTATGACGGACAAGGATTTGAAGTAGTGAAACGAGATGCAATCCAACTATAAATAAAATTAAATACATAATAAAAATGATCCCAACCAAGCACTAAAGTTAATAAGAAAAATAGTAAAATTACTAATGACCATAATATTGTATAATCATGAATTTTTTTATCTAGTTGAAGTTTAGAATTCAAATAATATTCATTATTTGTAACAATTTCATCCAAAGTTTCTGTTGAGAGAATATCTGTATAAATTTTATTAATATTAGTCTGAAGTAGATAAAGATTATTTTTTTTAGAGTCTATATCAATTAGAGTATATTTTAAAAAAATTATTGATAGTATGGTTAATGCAATTGATATTAAGGTAACATCCTTAGTAAATATATTAGTAAGTTTTCCATCCCCTATTGGTTTAACGATAATTATAGTAAAAACGAAAGTGCATATAATAGTTATATTTTTAAAAAAATTATCAGTCAAATTATTACTTAATTCAGAGATTTGTTTTTGAATATCTAGTAACGTAGTAATGGCAGTTGTTTTAGATGAAACATACTTTTCATAGTTATCTTGTATGTATATTTTAAAGTTACTTTTAATTGTAGATAAAAGATTACAAGGGATATCTAATGTTTCTTTTCTATATAAGTTAATTAATAAAACATTTCTACATATTAATAATTTATCTACCACATTTTCCTTTGAATACACCCATTCAAATATTGCATAGTATATATTTAGATTTACAGCATTTACAGAAGTATAGTCTATAATAAAATTTTGAACTGTTTTTCCACATAAAGATAGTTCTATTTTATTCTCTTTAATATGAGATATATCAAAAATTAAAATTAAAGAAAATATAATTAGTATTTTTTCGAATAAGTTATTTAGCTGTGGATTAATTGAACCACTAAATTTAAAATTATTAGGTTCAAAATCTAGCTGAAGCCTATTAGCATAACTGCAATTTTGAGTACTAATATCTAATATTTCTTTAGATGAATTTTTTTCAAATTGGGGATTTATGCTTGTACCTTTTGTGTAAAAATAGAACATATTACTATAACAATTTATATATAATGATTCATCAATTATTTCAAAATAACTATATTTTTTCTTAGCTAGTAAACTTAAAATTGATGTCAAGTTGAGAGAATTTATATAGTTACATAAGCTATCCAATGAATAAACACTAAGAATATTATTTTCATGGTGTTTTTTTATAGTTATATTTAATTCACACTTACATTCAGTATCAGTTATGTGCAATTCTGATATTTCGCTATATTCTTCCCAGAATTCTTGAAAATTTTCTAGGTCATAATGGATTGGATTATCATTAATGCTTATTATGAAATCGAGAATGTAATCTCTACTATTTAAAAGTTGGTGTTTCAATAAATCTACACAATTTTCTTTTAAATTTATTAATGAATTTGAGGAAGCATTAATGGATAAACGTTCAAAATCTTCTTTAATTGATATATTTATAGAAGTGGAATCTTGAATAAGATTAATAATTGAATTTATCATAAATGCCTCCTTGTTAAAAATATGTTTTTACTCATTGTCTTGTATTAAAAATCTAGAATATGTATCTTCATTTATGTTTCTAATAATTAAAACTTTCTCTTCATTATCCTCAAGCTTAGTGGAATAAATATAATCCTTTAAGTTTTTTTTAGGATTTTTTAATTTTAGCTCAATATTATCAGTTACAGTATATTTAGTATTTTGAAGCAAGTGCTTAATATCAGAGTTATCAATATTAAATACTGTATCAAATTTATTAGATTTCTCAGCCTTTTTTTCTATTTTATTTCTTAAATCTGTCAGGTCTAGATTAGGATTCTGTGGGGCATAGTCATTGAATAGGAAATCTAAGCAATCAGAGAAAGTAAAGCTGCCACCTTGAGTAAAAACCACATTTAATGAATTGTTTAATATTGTACAATCTGATTTAGAAGACAAAGATAAAGAATCGTTTATAACACGTCTAATAGTTTTAAATGCTTCTGTAGTATTAGTTTTATCACTTCTTTTTTCTCTTACATCTAAGAAACCATCATACCAATATTCTGTGAATTTGGTTCTAGTATCAGTAAGAAAGATATTTTCAACATCTCCATTATCGGCGTGATATACCATACAAGATTTTAAAGTTGCTTTATCGGACGAAGGCAAACCAATCTTATATTTCAAATCGTCTTCATCAATAAATGTAGCATGTTCAATTAGGCAGGATAAATAAATTATTTTGTTATTATGATCGATTAAGGCTTGGACTAAGCTGCCTTTTTGTATTTTAGTTAGATGCTTATATTTTTCTTCTGCAGCTAATTGCTCTTGAAGTAATTTTTCTGAGATTAAGTTTGTTATATTAGAATAATAATTAAGATTATTTTCAGTATTAGAATTTTGCGCTTCTATGGTAGATGCAGCTTGGTTTATTGATAAGTACAAATCCACAATCTCATGAATTTTATCCATTGTTAACGAAGCGGTCTTACGTTCATATTCTCTTTTCTTATCTGTATTTAAGATTTTATTTACTAAGGTTTCTACATATTCTTGAGCATCTGTAACATTCACTTGTCTGTTTATAACTTTATTATTTTCAAAATCAATGCTGTCAAGACATACAAATTTTATATCCATTTGATTCCTCCCAAACAATAAGATAGTAATAGTTTTATATTATGTTAAATGGTTATATACATAATAACATTTTCGTAATTAAAACTCAAATGGTGGAATAAAAGGATAATTGTGAGAAAATTGATAAAATATAATCTAAATAAGTTATTTTATTTCAGATAGTTAAATGTTTTTCAATGAATTAAAACCTTTTTTGCTTTATGTCAAGCCTTAAATATTTTGATAAATGAGTATATCAAGATATAACTAATGTCACTTGACTTCGGAACAATTGGAACATGTTTTGTGTTGCCCAAGATTTGAGCTGGTGATTAAGAGGGTGAGTAAAAGGAATCTTTTTATTGTTTTTTTTATATTTAGCTTTAGATATTTAGTACGAGCTTGGAAGTATTTTATGGGATAAATTAACAACTGGTGTAGATTAATTATTTCTTTAGAAATGTAGTGAAAGCAGGGTGTTGATGCAAAAAAAGAAGATAAAATCTGGTTGTTGCAAATGTTGTTGCAAAACAATAAAAAAAGCTGTACTACAAGGTATTTAAACCAAGTAATACAGCAATCCACCAAAATAAATGGTGCCGCTGGCCGGATTCGGAAAATAGAGGTTTAATTAATACTCACTAATCGCTAAAAAGCTTATAATTCAAGGGTTTGAAGGGATATGAAGTATTTTCGTATTTTATTAATTGTTCTACCGTAGCAACAAAAATAGTAACAAATTTTTATAAGTATTAGTCTTAAAAAGATAGGTTGATATGAGAATTACATTATCATATTTCATTCAACTAGGACCTCGACAAGTAGGGGAGAAAGATAGAGATATAAATATATTTCATGAGGATTTAGATTTGATGTTAATGGATCAGAGACAAAAGAGGAATTTGAAGCAAATATATCTAAAGTTATGGTAGATGAAATTGATATAACTCAAAGTGGTAAAGAGGGGGTTAAGTGCGATATAGGGCCGAAAAATAGAACAACAGAATCTATACATTCTGATACCTGGCATGGTACAGCGGCAAATTTAGCTATATCAAATTATATTGCAGTTTATCCATCAGTAGGATGCTGGAAAGAACAAAAACATTTAGGAGATGGAGAAGAGAAAATTAGGTACTCACTAATAGTATCTATTTCAACCCCTAAAATATATACTCCGATAATCAATAAGATCGAAAATAAAATCAAAATTGAAGTTAATATTAAGTAGAGAATAAAATTATGACTAAATAGGTAAATTAATGAAAAATATTGTATAATAAGGATAGACTATTTATTCATAAAATAGCCTATCCTTATTATAATTTTAAGGGAAATGTAATTTGAAAAATGCCGATAATGTTTATATTTAGGAATCATAACAATTTTATCAATTGTCCATTATATAAGATTAAAACGTAAAAGATTGATGATAAGGGGAGAAGATTATATGCAACCATTTATTAGATTTGTACAAATCAAAAATTATAGAAATTTTAAAATAGCTAATTTTGAATTAAAGGAAAAAGCAGTTTTAATTGGTGAAAATGGAGTTGGAAAGAGCAACTTGCTACGAGCACTCCAATTAATCTTAGATCCAACTTTTTCGGAGGATGATAGATTATTAGATGAATCAGATTTTTATGAAGGAATTGATAATCCTGAAGAAAATGGAGAGGAAATTCTAATATCGATATACATAGATGGATATAGTGAAGCTAAGAATATCTTATGCCAATTATCAGATGCGACAGTAGATTTTGATGGACAAAAATTATTGAAGATTACCTATAAGTACTTTAAAGATATTTCAACAAATGGAAAGTCTAGATACCGGTATATCATATATAAAGGAGATGATGAAAACAATATCTTTACATATGAAGACCGTAAATTTATTAATTTAAAAGTTATTAAAGCAATTAGAGATGTGGAAAATGAGATGAAGAATAGCAAAAATTCACCACTTACAAAGCTTGTAAAGGAAAGATACAAAATAAAAAAAGAAGATCTTGAAAAAATATCAAAAGCTTTGAAAGATTCAGGAGCAGATATTTTAGATTTGCCAGAAATCAATGATTTGCAAGCACAAATTAACACGTTGTTTAATGATATTGTTTCTTATTCTGAAACCTTTAATGTGTCATTAAAAACCATGGATATTGATGCTTCAAGAATATTATATGCATTAAAACCTCTTATAAATAGCCGCGATTCATATAACAATAGTTTAGGTATAAATAACATTTTTTATATTGCCTTAATGTTATTGTTAATACAAGATAATATTGTAAAAACATTTTTATCGAGTGAGGAATACGAAGCTATGAGTGCTGAAGATTCAGCAGGTATATTAGCAAAATGCTACAAAAAGGAAAAAGGAAATTATTATCTAAAGAAAAGTATCACGCAAACAAGTATAAAAGAGTTGTATGAATATATCTATGAACATAATGAAAAGCCAAATGGAGTAACTATTTTAGCTATTGAAGAGCCAGAAGCACATTTACATCCAATTTATCAACGATTATTGTACAAATATTCTGTATCTCAGAGTAATGCATCTGTCATAATTACTACACATTCAACGCATTTATCTTCAGTAGCACCTTTGAATAGTATTGTGCATTTATTGGCACAATCAGATGGAACACAAGTAAATACGACTGCAAATATTGATCTGGGTGAAGATGAGATAGCGGATTTGGAAAGATATATAGATATAAAGCGTGGGGAGATATATTTGGCAAAAGGAATAATTTTTGTTGAAGGTATAGCGGAGGAATATCTAATTCCTAGCTTTGCATCATTATTAGGAGAAGACTTGGATAAAAAGGGCATAATAATATGTAATATAAATTCAACGAATTTTGTGCCATATAAAATCTTTGCAGATAAACTTGGAATTCCTAATGCTATTTTAACAGATGGTGATTATTATTATATGAATGAGGATAAAAAGGAAAGAGTTTATGGAGGCATATATTCAAAAGAACATAAATCATTTGGATATTATGGGAATGAGAGAATGATGGAATTATGTGGAGTTATATTAGGAGAAGATTTTAGAGATGAGATTATGGAAATGGATTTTAGTGGACAAGATGATAAATTACAGGAAAAAGGTATTTTTGTAGGTATTCATACTTTAGAGATAGATATTTTCGAGAAAGTTGCTAAAAGTGAAGAGAATGATATTATTATAAAAATATTTAATAAATTAACTTCAGGAGGGACAGGCCAGAAAAGTAATTTTAAAAAAAATTTTGAAACTGGTAGGTTTGATAAGTGTTTAAATCAAATTACTAGTTCACATAGTAATATTGGAAAAGGACGTTTTGCACAAAGGCTAGCGGCTAATTGTGTTGAAAGCATAATTCCAGGTTATATTGAAAAAGCAATTAAATATGTTTCAAGTAAGGTGAGTGGAGGCAAGATTTATGAGGATGGAATTTTATAAAAAACTAGACCAAATCAAACAAGATTCCCTTCAATTGGAAGCATATGAAGCAAATGATAGTACAGTAGTTTTAGCTGGACCTGGAAGCGGAAAGACTACAATACTTACATTAAAAGTTATGAAATTGCTATCAGAAAAAATTCAAGAACCGAGAGGAATTGCTTGCGTTACCTATAGTAAAGAAGCTGCGAGAGAATTTAAAGATAGGCTAACTAAATTAGGAATACCAAGTAGAAAAAATATTTTCCTAGGCACTGTACATAGTTTTTGTTTAAAAGAAGTAATTAAACCTTTTGCTAAGTTATATCCAAAGTATAACATTCCATATCCAGTAAAGTTGATTTCGGAAAGTAAAAAGAATATTATCTTCAATAAATTGAGAAAGGCGAAAGAAATAGACATAGATGTTTTGAAAATGGATAGAGAGAGAACAAGAGAAATTGAGGGATTAAGTCAAATAAGTACAGAACCTAATGAAGTAGCATTAGAGATGGCTGATGAATATGAAAGAGAAATCGAAAATGAGGGATTTATGGATTTTATTAGTATAGTAAAATATGCTACTAAACTAATTCAAAATGAAAGTTATGTAAGAGCTTGCTTAGAAGCAAAATTCCCGTGGATTATTATCGATGAATATCAAGATTTAGGAAAGCCTTTGCACGAAATGATTTTATCACTGATAACAGATACTAAAATGAAATATTTTGCTGTAGGTGATCCAGATCAATCAATTTACGATTTTCAGGGAGCTTCTCCTGAATATCTGGTTGAATTAGGGAATCTTTTCTCTAAGCATACTATTAAATTGATTAATAATTATAGAAGCGCCCAACCAATAATTAATGCATCAGAAATAGTACTGGGTGAAACTAGAAATTATATATCTAACGGGCCACTAAAAGATTTTCCATCCAAAATAGATTTTGTGACTTGCGAAAGAGAAATATTTGATCAATGTGAGGAAATTTTGAAAAGAATTAGGGAGGATTATGCAAAAGGCATGCCATACCATGAAATGGCAATACTTTGTGGAAATAAATATCAGATATCAGATGTTTGTGATTTTTTACAAGAAAATAAAATTGACTTTTATATATCAAAACATCCATTTGATATAAGTGATGTTATAAAGTGGTTACAAAAATGTGCTGGGTGGGTAATAGGACAAAATATATCATTTGATGAGATATTTATATTTTGGAAAGAATTAAATGCGAATACAGAATTATTAGTTGACGAAAAAATTATTAAGTTGAAGCGAGAATTATATCTAATATTGCTAGAAAGTAAGCAATTCTGTGAAAACTTACATAAGTGGTTAAATTATATCGTTGATAAATTGAGTATTAATATGCTTTTAGATGAACTAAATACATATCCGGATGAAAATCAAAACATTCAAAAATTAAAGAATAGTTTAAATATGTCCCCATATAAAGAATATAATCTACTTGATTTTTATAATATGTCTAGACCAGATAATCAAGTTATAGTATCAACTAGACATGGTTCAAAAGGTCTTGAGTTTGATGTTACATATATGATTGGAATGGAAGAAGGAAGTTTTCCATATTACAATTGTAATATAATCGAAGAAGAAGAGAGTTATAGAATCTGTTTTGTTTGTGTTAGTAGAGCAAGAAAAAAATGTATACTACTATATTCGAAAATAATTACATTGTCAACAAAAAATGGTCCGTGGGAAAAGCCGTGTACACCAAATAGATTTTGGAGAATGTTAAGTGAGCAATATAAAGAAAATAAAAATGAAAATATTTAAAAACTCATCATAAGCTAAGAGCTAGTACATTTTTATAATAAACATACTGAGAAAAATAGAAAAGATAGTTTGAGGCTTAAAGAATATTTTTAAGATATTTAGTTAAGTTTATAGAGTTCATTTACATTATTATAAGTGATTAAGAGACGGGAGAAGAGGATGATGAATCTTACTAGATATTGGAGTTATGAAAGCAACAATTTTAAATTGGATAGTACTGGGTATTTAATAGATCCCTATGAATTTAGGTATAATTATAATGATAATGAAATTATTAAATTGGATGAAATAGTATGCAATGATGATGTTTCGTGCGCTATTCTTTTTGGTGAATCAGGTATGGGAAAAACAACGGAACTAGATAAAATGAACAGAAGTATTGATGAAGAAAAATTTGAGTTGTTTTATTATAATTTTGAAATTAACAGTGATTTGGATAAATTAATTAATGAGTTACCAAGTAATCCTAATATTTATAGTCGTAAAAAAAATATATTAATATTAATAGATAGTATTGAAGAATCAGAAAATAGAATTTATAAAGTATTCAAAGTTTTAAATAATATATACAATGATTTAGGGCCAAAAAAAATAAAGCTATTAATTTCTTGTAGAACAAGCAATTGGACAAGTGTTTATGATCAAGAACTTAGAGAAATTAGAAGTAAATGTGAAATTAGGAAATATTATTTAGCGCCATTGACCAAAAAAAATACTCTAGATTTTATATATAATGAACTAAATAATGAATTAGCTGAGTCTTTAATTAAAAAAATAAATGAATACAAACTAGAATCATTTGCGAGGGTTCCCATTTTATTAGTACTACTATTAAAGATTACAAAGGATGATAATTACTTTGATATAACTCGAGAAGGAATATATGATAGAGGATGTAAATTATTATGTAAAGAGTTAAATGAAATAAGAAAGAATATAAAAGCTGAAAATTTAAATATTATTAAAATGATAGAAGTTGCGGAATGGATTTCGTATATTTCTATACTGAGCGATAAAAAAACAATAGTTGAAGAGGAAGATTTTTGTATTAATAAAGAAAATTTATATGTAAGTGAACATTTAGCTAATAAACAAATGCCTGAAGCAGATATCATTAATGTTTTAAAGACAAGTTTATTCATTCAGATTGATAAAGGTAAATATAGATGGGCACATATGTCTTATGCTGAATATCTTTGTGCTCGGTATATGACTAATAATCTTTCAGAAGAAGCAATTAGTCAAATAATATTTCATAATGTTGTAAGTGAGAGACTTGTACCTAAACTTAAAGATATAACTGCGTGGATTATTCAATTAAAACTTAACAATAATATTATATGTAAGATTATTGAGAATGATTGTGATACTATTTTTTTATCAGACTTAAGTCAATATTCTCAAAATATAAAAAAGAAATTCATCTTAAAAGTTATGGAAAACAGTGTAAATTATAAGTATGGAAATATTGAATTCTTAGGCAAACAAGTTTATAGAACATGTTTATTTGAGGGATTAGAAAAATGGATACAAGAAAAGCTGAAACTGTTTGATTTATTTTATAATAATTTAGGAAATAAAACTGTGGCGGAGAAGACTATAAATGAAATATATGAAACAAATAATGTAAAATATATTTCAGAAGATACTATAAGCGTATTAATTGATCTAGGCAATCAATGCAAATTTGAAAGTATTTTAGAGTATTCTCTAATTGTTGCAGCTTCATATTATTATATTGGAGAGAAAGCATTTAATTCGTATATTCAGGCAGCTAGTAATGAACAAGTAGAATTAGTATTTAAGATGCTTATAAATAAAACTTTGAAAAAAGATTTAAATATTCAAGAGATACGTGGTAAATTTATTTTAAATTTAATTAATCAATTGAGAGTAAGAAAAGAAGCTAATATAGCGCTTGATGTATTAAATGATTACTATCGAATTATTTTAAAGGATGATAATTCTAATAAACTGGAACATATACTGAGTAATATTT
>NZ_MZGT01000074.1 GCF_002029255.1 Clostridium chromiireducens | reverse complement strand
TCCCTTTTCTGCATCATAATCCGCTATAGTTAAAGGAATTCTTTCACCCTTTTCGTCATTCTTTATAATAATAAATTGCCCTGGTTTTGCAGACTTTGCCACTCTTGGAGCTTCTATATCCATTAAAAATATATTATTTGTAAGCTCCCTTTTACTAACTATTTTATACATGCCTTAGCACCCCTTTTTATATTGTTAAGTTTAATCACTTTATTATATAGTTTACACTATTATTCTGAATTTTTAAAATACTTTTTCTGTATTACTATATTCAAAACTCATATTTATCAAATAAAACGTTCTCATATTGATGTACTTATAATTTTTTTTAAAAATAAATGGCAAGAAATATTTGCGTTTGCAAACATTCCCTACCATCATCTTTATCTATGAATTATATAAGTTTTAGTAATCAGAATAACTAAAACTTATATTAGATTTCTTCAGCTATTGTTTGAAAATATTTATTTTAAATATATTTATGTCAATCTATGCACTTTGGACTATTGGAAGTATTATTTTAAATTCAGTTGATGTTTCAGTGCTTTTTACGTACACTTTTCCATTGTGACTCTCTACTAAATCTTTTACAATACTTAATCCAAACCCATGATTTTTATCATCATTTTCTTTAGTTGTGAAACCCACTTTAAAAATGTCCTTTAAATGATATTCTGGAATTTGGGGTCCATTATTTTCAATCTTTATTACCGCATTTCCTAAGTATTCATAGCTTTTTGCAATTATTATTCCTTCACCCTTCATTGCTTTAATTGCATTATTTACTATATTTGATACTATTCTATAGAATTCCATCTCACTCATATTTATTAATGAAAAATCACAATTCTCTTCTATTATTACATGTATTCCTGTCTCGATTGCTGGTTTTAATACCAACGATAGCATTGAATTATCACTTTTACTTACTTCCACAGCTGTTGGTGTCGATTCATTATTATTTATAATATCTTTGAGTGATTTTTTTAAATCATCAAACCGTTCCATTAAACAAAGTCCATATAAATAAGATATTTGCGCTCCATAATCGTGTTTGATTTTTCTAAGTTCACTATTCTTTAATTCTAATGATTCATTTAATCTATATATCTGTTGTGATTTCTGATGAACCTTCCAAAAATAAAGTAAAACTGCAACAAAAAATAAAAAAAACACTATATATATAATATTTTTTATTAGCTGACTTTTGTCACTTAATGCCAATAAATAAAATGTTATAATAAAATCCATTACCAAGCTCATAACCAAAAACACCATAGCGAACTTTTCATAGATAATGAATTTGTATATTTTCCTTATTCTATCTAAATGTTTGAAATACACAAATAAGATGAACCATTCTGGAATATACATTATTAAAATTTTTTCATAATTAATATATTGTAATGGAAGCGTCCTCATGACATATTCAAAAATTAGGTTTCCAAATATAATTGCATATATTCCAATAATAACATAAATTATTGTGTATGCTGTTACTGCACTAAAAAAATTCTTTCTGTAGAATATAAATATTATAAATAGTGCTAACATATGAGGAATAAAAACTGCTGATGCTAAGTTATCTCCAAATGTCCCCGTGTAAAATTGACTAATTGCAAGAAATAGTAATGAAATAATTAATATTTTTACTTTATCTAATTTCTTATTCTTATCTACACAATATACTATTGTCCACGCCATTGCGATTGACTGCAGGACAGATGTCGCTACATCTATAATAATTAATTCCAATTTGCGCCCTCCTCGTTTTTAAAAACTAAGTTATCTTAAGTTTTTCATTGACTCAGGCATTTCTTCAACACCATGTCCACAAAATGATGCTGGCGCTAACGTAATCATTGAGTTAGAAATTCTCTTTAAAAACCCACCTATTAATTTTTTTATCATAAAAATCATCTCCCTTTAATTTACCTATTAAAATTATTAATTATTTCTAGCTTTCCCGCTTATTAAACATTAGTGCTGCATCAAATAGAAGTGTCCAAGTTATTATTGAATAATTATTACTATAGTAATATATACCTATAGATATTAATCCAAGCAATATTGATGTACTTAAACCTCTAATTCTATTCTTTTTTATCAATTGAGGGCGTGAAATTGGCATTTTGGAATTTATTACTGGAGCTTGATTCCATATACAAAATATACTAAGAAAAATCAAGATGCAATTACTTATAAAACTAAGATTACATTGCATACTTAATATCAAGATTCCAGCTGTTAATAGCACTGTGGCTATAAAACACTTGATTTGCGTCTCCTCATGATATCCTCCAATGAATGGTTTCACTATACACATTATCCCAGCAATAATAATAACTTTTTCAAAATAACCAAGCATTGAAAAAATAACTATTAAGGAAATCATTTTTATCAGCTCAAATGAAATGGTTACTAAGGCATATTGCATTCTTTCCAATTCATCTTTACTATAGTTATCATCTGTTGCTATACTATTAATAATTTTTTCAGAAATCCTTTTTACCATATTTATCTCACTTTTGAATTTTTTTCAAACTATAATAATATTATATCCTAGTTTTTATTCCTTTTCAACATATTCTCCCCATTTATATTGAAAATTTTACAAATAATGTAGATATATAAATCATTTTAGTTAAACAAAAATCAACGAAAATATCCCCCCTATGAATTCATTCTTAGGGGGGATATTTAAAAACTCGTATTATTAAGTTATAATCGCATCTATGATTATGTTGTCCGTTTGATTGGCAGAATTATTTTAAATTCGGTTGCAATATCAGTGCTTTTAACTTCTATTTTCCCACTATATTTCTTTACTAATTCTTGCACAATACTTAGTCCATATCCATGGTTTCCATCTTTATTATTCTTCGATGTATAACCTTGTTTAAAAATATCTTTCAAGATATTTTCTTCAATCTTTGGACCGTTATTTTCTATTTTTATAATGAATTTTTCAAGACATTCATAACTCTTTGCAATTATAATTCCTTGTCCATTCATTGCTGTTATTGCATTATTTACTATATTAGATACTATTCTATAAAGTTCCATTTCGCTAATGGCTACTAAGCTAAGATCACCTTTTTCTTCTACTATTACATGTATTCCTTCTTCTATGGCAGGTTTTAATGCGATAGATAATAATGAGTTTTCATTAGGGCTTACTTCCACTGCAGTTGCTATAGCTTCGTTAACATTAATAATATCCTTTAACGCTTTTTTCAAATCTAAATGCCTATCCATGAGACAAAGTCCATATAAATATGAAATTTGAGCTCCATAATCATGTTTGATCTTTCTAAGCTCATTATTTTTAGATTCTAAAGTTTCATTTAACTTAAATATTTGTTCCGATTTATTATGTATTTTTCTAAAATACAATAATACAACTACAAAAAACATAAAAAACATCACATATACAATATTTTTCATTAACTGGCTTTTGGCTCCGATTGTTAGCAAATAAAAAGTTACTATAAAATCCATAGCAAAACTGATTATCAAAGAATAAATTAATCCCCCCTCATTTACTAATACTTTATATACCCGATTAATCTTTTCAAAATATTTGAAGCATATAAATATTAATATCCATCCGGGAATATACATTATAAAAATGCTCGCTTGATTCATGTATTGAGGTGGTAAAATTTCTATTGTAGATGCGAAAATCACATTTCCAAATACAATAGAGTAGGTTATTATTATATTATACACTATGGTGTATGCCATCAATGCATTTCTTACATCCCTTCTATACATTAGTACTACTAGGCCTAGGGCTAATATATGGGTTAAAAAAACGATTATTGCAGGATTGTCAAGAAAAGTTCCGGAAAATGCTGTCCCTATAATGGTAAACATTAACACCATAAAAAACAATTTTAACTTGTTGGTCTCTAGTTTTTTATCCACACAATATATAAGGGCGTATGCAAATAGTAATGATTGTAATATGGAAGTTATTCTATCTATAATAATCAATGCCAAATCCCTCCAAATCAATTTATAATTATAATTTATCTTAAATTGATTATTGATTCAAGCACTTTTTCTACTAAATTCTACAAATATTTTATCACTTGGTAATATAATCATTTATATCAAGTATCTTTTAAATATAAATATTAATAATAATTCTTTTATGAACTTATTGTAGTGAACATTGAACGATGCTAACATAATATTGTTCATTTAATGAACTCACTAAGTTATTTTTTATTTAATCTAAATTTATTAGGAGGAAAGAGAATTATGGAAGATATGTCTTACTGGAAGGAAGTTTGGGAAAGAAAAGGGAATGGTAATACTAATTCTTTAGAAGAACTAGACGGATACGAAGATACTACTGCTGATGTAAAAGAAATAGCAAGGCAGATTGTTGAACAAATGGATATTAAAGAAACTGATAAAATTTTGGAAGTTGCTTGTGGGGCTGGAGGATTAGCACAATATATAAAATGTGGAGAATATGTTGGCGTTGATTATTCTTCATCACTGGTTAAGAGACATATTGAGCTACTTAATAACTCTGTTTTACATGGAGAAGCAAATGACTTAATTTTCAAGGATAAAACTTTTGATAAAGTAATTTGTTTCGGAGCATTTCATTACTTTCCCAACCATGAATATTCGAAACAAGCAATTGCTGAATTAAAGAGAGTTGCAAAAGAAGCAATTTTTATCGGTGATTTGCCTGTTACCTCACATAGAAAAGAGCACTTGCTTTATGACAAAAAAGATTTTGGTGAATGGGAAGTTATAGATGGATATTATAATCCATCTAGATTTAATGTTTATCTTAAATTATAGATTTCTACATGAAACTTAAATTTAAATATAATCAACCTAAATTGTATACATGCTTGTTTCATAGTACTATAAAAATAAGCAAAAAAATGCCTAATGTGTAGTCACACCATTTTTTTTAGCTTCACTAAAAATAGTGACAAGCAGTAAATGGAATAATCATTAGAGTAAACTCGACTGACGTTCATTCCCTGCTTAAGAACCTAGCCGGCTTATTTTAAACCTCTATTCCACAAGCACGTATCCAATTACTAGGTTGAGTATACCTTAATTTCTCATTGTAATCATTGCATAAATTATTATTATCTCGTTCCTGATGAACCAAAACCCCTTTCGCTTCTTTCAGTATCTGATAATTCATATGTTTCTATTATGTCAACTTTAAATACAGGTTTTATGACCATCTGAGCTATTTTCATTCCTTGCTCAACTTTAAATACTTCATTACCATGATTAATTATTATAACCCCTATTTCTCCTCTATACCCTTCATCTATAGTTCCCGGAGAGTTCAATGTAGTTATACCATTTTTTAATGCTAATCCGCTTCTTGGTCTTATCTGAGCTTCTGTGTTTTTAGGCAGCTCTATTTGTATTCCAGTATGTATTAATCCCCTTTCTCCCGGATTTAGAATTAATTCTTTTACAGCATATAAATCTAGCCCCGCATCGCCTTCATGGGCGTAACTCGGCAAAATAGCTTTATCATCAATTTTCTTTATTTTTAATGTATAACTTTCCATTTCGACACCTACTTTATTTAATAATATTATGATTATAGCTTAAATAAAGCAAAAAAATCTAGTATCTTATAAAATTTAATACACAACACAAAATTTATTACTCATAACTTTCTGTTATAATAGTTATGAATTGTAGATTATGCATTGTGCATTAATTATAGATATATTACTAAAATCAACTCAATTCTCATCTAAGAGTTTTATGTTTATTTTAAGGTATAATTTTTTTCACTCTATTTACTATTACTATTTTCTGATTTTTATTAATACTATCTATTATTATCTCATTCCAATTAATATATTTAGGTTTTTCAAAATATTTCTTATCAACAATTTCTATTATCCGATAACAACCGTCCTCAATTCCCGAAAAAACCGCTTTACCTTTATCATCAGTTGTCATAGATCTAATAAGAATTGGAGATAACCCATTTATCTTATATAGATTAATTTTTACTCCTTTTAAATATTCATGCTCTTCACATTCTAGAATTGATGTAACTTCAATTACTCCACCGCAAAGTTCTTTATTCTCCATTTTTTTATAGTTAGCATTTAATATATATTCTTGATCTTTTTCTTCATTTTCTTTACACTCTGCTGTTTTTATCATGCAATCTTCATTATAATTATTCTCTGATGATACTATAGCATTAATATTCTCCGTTTTTTTATTGTCGCCATTAGAAAGGATATCACTCATAAAAAGCTCCTCTTCGCTATTACTCTCTTTATATAATATGCTAAGAAACTTTTTATGTGCTTAACATTTACCTACTCTTAAAAATGCATTTTAATAAAAGATTGGAATTCCTATATCAGCAAAACAGTTTAATAAGTTGTAATCATTGCATGTAAATTCTTTTTTATTAACTGAAACAGAAAGATAGAAAACCGCTAAAACTTCACCATTACATATTACTGGAGTTATACAAACTGATTTCCAATCTGGTATTCCATATTGATTATAATGATCCATACTCTCCCAATCTATTAGGTACATCCCCTTTTCTTCTTCTATAGTTTGATTAATTAACTTAAAATTAAATTTTTCACCTGTATGCAGCCCGTCTTTAGCTCTCAATTTGCTATATATATTGATTATTTTTTTATCTTTTAGTATAAATACCGTAGCTGTTTCACATTCAATAACCTTCATGACCTCTAGAATAAATTGATAAATCTTTTCTTGCTTATCAGCTTTAACCTTAGATATATTAGCCACTTCCTTAAGAATTACAGCTAAATTATAATCTCTTGTAGCATTACCTGATAGCACTCCTGTCAGCTCATTATTAGTATAATTACTTATTCCGTAATCATTCTCCCAAACAATACATCTATTTTTCCCTTCGTATTTAGCCTTATATAGAGCTTGGTCCGCTCTCCCTATTATTTCTTCACTGTTCACTGATTCATTTGCACTCAATGCAATTCCCATACTAATAGTAACATTTCTTTTATCACCTAGTATCTTTGCTTCTTGCACATTTTTTCTGATTTTCTCAGCCATATTCAAGGCTTTTTCTTTGTTTGAATCAGGTAAAAGCACAATAAACTCTTCGCCTCCGTATCTGCCTACAACATCTCTCTTCCCAATACATTTCTTTACCTCTTTTGTCAATTTAACTAGAACTTCATCTCCTGTCTGATGTCCATATCTATCATTAACTCCTTTGAAGTCATCAATATCAAACATCATTACTGCAAATTCACTTTTTTCTAACCTTGCACTATCTAACATATAAAGTAATGATTCTTCGAAATATTTTCTGTTATACACCCCTGTAAGTTTATCCAAAGTTGAACTTATTGTGAGATTATATTTCTCTAATAAAAATATTAGAAACGGTCTAAATTGTTCTATTGTCTTCCTTGATTGCTGATTTATATAATTCATTGCATTATTAGTAATTAAAATTAATCTTGCATTGATTCCAGATGTACTATTTATATATCTCTCCCTGTTTATTATTTTCATATACATGCAAGATCTCATCCCATATTTTAATATGTTATCTTCTAATTGATAAATCCTTGTATCATTGTTAGAGATAACAAACACATCTTCATCAGAGTCAACCTTCAAAGAGAAATATCTATTTATTTCATTTTTATCACTGATTCTATATGTGCATATAACATCATTTTCGCCCTCATTATTTTCTATTACAATCATGGCTTTATCTGCTAAAGTTAATCTTGCCATATATTTAATTACATTTTCTAAATCACTAATAACATCAGTAGAAAATCTTTCAAAGACCTTATATATATCACTTAAATCATTGTAATAACATTTTTCATATATATTCTGAGCTAATTTAAATATAGATTTATTTCCTAATATATTAGTTAAATCTAATTCTTTCAGTAAAATGTCTATTTCTTCATATTTCTTTATACTTTCAATTAATTTAAATTTCATATTAATTGCTAGATCATCATTTAGACATTTTATAAATAACTTACGAGTTTCTATAAAATTACTATTATTTAAGTACAAAAGTTTATCGTTTTCCGGTAATGAATTCACTGTATCTATATGCAACGCAATAGACTCATAATAATAATTCATTGCCAAGGCATCGCAATTAAGTTCACTATATTTGGTTCCAATCATTGCATATATATCTGCTTTAGTCTCTTGGTTATTTATAAACGCGCATATTCTTAATGCTTTATTTATTAAAAAATTATAGTAATTCTTACCTCTAAAATTTAATTCAAGGTATATATATATACCTTCCATATTATAGTCTCTTGGATATTCATTTAGATTTAAGAATAACTCTTCTGCAAATTTTTTATATCCTAATAGTAAAATCCGTCTAATTGCATTTATCTTAATCCCAAGTTCGACATCATGATTTAGTATTTTTTTTATATTTTCATCCAGTTTACCGTATACATTTTTAATAGCATCTTCATTTTTGCATTTATGAAGCATTAATTCGTAATAGTTGCAAATTATAATTTTATAATTAAAGTTCTTTGCATTAAATATTAATGCATAAATACCTTTAAGATAATCATATGCCAAATCATAATTACAGACTAGTAAGTTATACAAAGCATATATATAATTTGTATTGATAACTTCCTCTTCTAGCAATTTAAGTCCCTTTTGCATTTGCTTCATTAAATAATAATACTTTACTGCTAAATTAATTCTTCCTAAATTTATATACAATAGACATAATCCACTACAAATACTAAATGAGTATTGATCTACACCTTCCTCTTGCTCTCTTTCCAATGCCCTTAATAAATACTCTTCTGCTAAAGAATACTTTTTTTCTTGGTTATATATATTGGCAATATAAATTAAGCTCAATATTTCTTTTTTATATACCTTGTATTTATTACTAAGCTTAGCTAGATCTAAGTATTGTTCTAGAATTATCTCATTACGTTCTCCTTCCTCCTTGCAAATAGACGCATATAATATCCTGCTATATAACTCACCATTAATATTATTATTACTTATAAATATTTCAACTGCATTCAAACATAAACTTTTAGATTCTTGATAGTCCCCTTCTTTTATATATGCACTTGCAAGGGTAGTGTTCACCCATCCATAAATATCCTCTTTAATATTATTTTCTTTACATATTATTAATGCTTTTTCTGCACAATTTAAAGTTAATTTATGATTATATTCTAGTCTATTTTTTAATGCTAGTGCGTAATAGTAATATACTTCACCCTTTGGATAAAAATCTCTATCTAGTAACCTTCGGACACAATTTAATGAATATTCGACTTCTGTATTAATATCATTAATATTGTTAATTTGAATAATTATTAATTCAAGTAATGTATATATTTCAGTCTGCATTTCATCATCTTGTATAGAAAATTGATTTGCCTTCTCAAAATATTCATAACTTTTTTCGTGCTTAGAATTCTTTTCATAAAGCTTTGCTATATTTATCGCTATTTCACTTCTATTTAATACATTTGGGTATTTTAAAACTTTTTTGTAGTATGAAATAGACTTTGTTATATCTCCTAATAAATCCTGAGCTTTCGCGTACTTTAAAGTATAAAATGCTGCCTTTTCATAATTGTTACTTCTTTCAAGATGAATTAAAAATTCTTCTATATAATAATCTGTTTCAAACAAAATATCTTCCATAAAAATAGATGCATTGGAATGTAAATTTTTTTTCTCTTCTTCACTCAATTTTAGATATACTACATTTCTCAATAAGTTATTAGTAAAGCCAATAAGAATTCCTTGATCACTTATTTTGTCTGTAAGAAATCCATTTAATTTTAATTTTTTATATGCAATTACATCATCTACTTCTGTTATAATGTTCTCTAAAATAATTTTCTCAGATAATGGATTTTCAAATATTGATAATTTTTTAATAACCTCTATTTCTTTTTCTTCTAATGTGGAAATACTTGTTTCCAATTTATTCTCAAGGGTTTTCGGTATTAGTATATCCTTTGATTTAATATCAGCTTTCCACTTACCGCTGTCTCCATCAAAATATAAAGATTTATTCTCATGCAGTTCCTTTATCACATCACTTATATATTGAGGATTTCCTAAAGTCTCAGAATATATTTTTGTTGATAGTTTATCTATTTCGCAATTTGTATTAAGCATGCTTTTAATCATTTTAGTTGTGTTATATTGATTAAAATAGTTTATTTTATACTCTTCGTATTGCTCATCACCTTTAAGTTCATTCATAAATCTTAAATTTTTTTCATCCCATCTACTTTCATTCATAGAAAATATTATCATGGTATTCTCTAGATTATTATTTAAGAAGGCGATATATCTAATAAATAGTTTAAAAACTTCACTTCTTTCATCTAAATCATCAATTATTATAATGAATGGTTTGGTCATGGTATATTCGCTAACAAATCTTCCCATTCTATTAATTAACTGATAATTTTGTTTTCTTTCACTAGAAACCGGATTATTTTCAATTAATATAGATATAAATTTTTTTATATAAATTTCATATTTATCTTTTAAAGTTTTATCTACCTTATCAAGGATGTAATTTACTATATAATTATATTTTTCCTCTTTATCTAAGTTAATGTTTATAAGATCATTTATATAAATTATGTCCTTGAAATACTTATTAGAAAGCCTATACCTAATTTCTTCCAATAACCGACTTTTACCACTACCATCCTCACCATTAAAAGCTATGATCTTATATTTTTCTTTGCTTTCTAATATTTTTTGAAAGTTTTTCTCTACTATTTTCAACTCTTCTTCCATTCCAATTGTATCTAAATTGTCCTGGATTTTAACTAAAGCATCATTAAAAAATAATTTATATTCTTTCTTCATTTTTTTGTTTATATCTTTTATAAAATGTTTAATGTTAAATGACTTATTTATAGAATTTACTCGATTATACATCTTTTTCACATAATTTAATTCAATAAGTTGAGACTGTAATTCTTCTTCTCTGAAAATATGGTTAAACAACTTAACGACTTGTCCTATATTATCTTTATTTGCATTTCCTTCATCTTTTGCTTCCATACTATATTGGTAAGGTAGTGAATTTATAGTTGAGTTTAATAAATTAAACTTCCGTAATTCGTTCTGCAATAAATTCCTTATTTCTATTGTGACATTATTTCTCGAAGTAGGTATCAATCTTATATCTTTTATTGTAATATCATCAAAGATATATCCTTGCATATTTAATGTATTTATAGCTGCACATAATTCCATAAATATGTCAAGTTTTTTCAGAGGTGTACATTTTCTAAGATAAGCTTGCGTATCTATCTTAGACTCAGTATACTCCATCAAATATCCATATTGAGGTCTATTCAATTTTATTCCATTCATGCTATAAATTACTTCGATACTAATAATATTAGTAATATACTTAAAATTAAGATTTTTAATAGTTTTAAATTTACTTAGTAAATATTCTCTTGTTTTTTCATATGTAAAATCGTTCTTTAAAATACATAATGCATATCTTTCATTCTTTTCCAGATCAAAAACTAAATAATTCGAAAAGTTTTCTTCAATATTTAATTCATATTCAATTTGATACTTATTATTTATATTCCTCACTATTGATTCATCTCTTTTCTTTATGTCTATATTTTACCAATATAATATTACTATACCATATTCTAGCATCGGAATAAGTATATTGCAATCAGAAGATATACATATATTCAAGGTGATTTTTCATTTCTTTTATAAGCTCTTTTTTACTAATTTTTTTGCTCTTTTTAACTTACTCTCTTAACTGTTTCTTGGTCATATAAATATAATTATAATTTTAGGACATAATACTTTTGTAGAAAATCTATATATGAAGGTGATTATATGTATCTAAAATTATTCAAAAAATTAATTTCAATTGTTTTAATCATAATTAGTATATTGGGCTATGAAAAAACGATGTTAATTGATGCTCACGCAGATGAAAAGAAAATAGTGTATCTAACTTTTGATGATGGCCCTGCTGGAAAAGTTACTAAGGATGTCTTAGATATATTAAAAAACGAGTCTGTACCCGCGACCTTTTTCTTAATCGGAAGTCAGATTAAGGGGCAAGAAAGCTTAGTAAAAAGAATATTTAATGAAGGTCACTCCCTTGGACTTCATAGTATGAGTCATAAGAAATCTTCTCTTTACTGCTCTAATGAATCATTTTTAAAAGAAATGCTCGATACTCAAGAAACTATTAACTCAATAGTTGGTATTAAGCCAAATATACTTAGATTCCCTTTTGGATGTAATAACAATGGCTATAAACTATCTCAATCTATGGTTGATTTACTTCATAAAAACAACCTAAAAATATATGATTGGAATACGGATAGTGGTGATGGAGAGCATCCAAATGCAAATCCAAGCAGATTTATACGAAATTCTAAAACCGATAAGGAACATGTAGTACTTTTAATGCATTGTGCATATATGAGCAAGAATTCTGTAAAAGCTCTACCAACTATAATTAAATATTATAAAGATAATGGATATGAATTTAAAGTAATAGATGAAAATACTCCTGAAGAATATCATTTTATAAAAAAGTAACAATTATTAACAAAAATATTTCGTTACATTGCCTATTAGAAACATAATTTAATATTTCATATTATTATTCTTATTGTATTTCATCTTTAGCGTTTAAATAAAAAATAGATAAGAATAAAAGGTAAATTGAGTAATACTTGTTCGTACAAAACTCAATTTACCTTTTATATATTTATTATTAAATTATTACTGTTTAATATTCTATTTAACTATTTACTGCATAAGCACCAGTAACTGAAATAGTTTTTTGAACAACTTTAAATAATACAATACCTATAACTACATTTAATCCTGCAGTTGGAAGAACTACAGCATAAAATAATGTGCTAAATTTATCGATTGGCAATCCACCAAGAGTCATTAAAGCTGTTAAGAAGATTGTCCCACTAAGTGCTGTCCCAAATGGTAATAGTATGCTAATTTGTAGCAGCTTACTGATTCTTTCTCTTAATGGAACTAGAACTAAAAACATTATATTAGAAGTTAAGAACTTATCAATAATGTTAGGCAGTTGTCCACCTGGAGTTTTGGTTGTTAATGCTGCAAAAACACCTACAATAATTCCACATACTAATGTAGTTTTATAATCCTTATTATATACTATTATAATAAATAAAATTGCTAATGATAAATCCGGTTGCATTGGTACCCCTAATAAAGGCGTAAGTTGATGTAATATTGCTCCTATAGCTATTAGAATTGCATTTGTTACCATTTTTTTTGTGTTCATAATAAAAGTCCCCCTTATTAATTCTTGCTTAATACTCTATATTTAAGTCGAAATCACTTTCTTTCACAACATACTTATCACACCCCAATATATAAAAATATAAAAAAACTCCGTCCTATAATTAATAGGACGGAGATTATCCGCGTTGCCACCTAGATTGCATAAAATGCCTCTCATTTCAGATACAAAAAATATCTTATTCGCTATAACGTGCGACTTACGACTAAACTACTCTCAAAAGATTTCATCTCGCTCCTCAAAGGCCCATTCATCACTAACTGCCGTACTGAAATCTCACCATCTTCAGCTCTCTTTAACTTTGTTTCATGATTACTATCCCTTTTCATAGGATTTAATTTATGATTCTATAATATACCCTTATACTAATTTTGTCAATATTTTTACGAAATTTCTTTTCCAATTATATTTCTTATTGCTTCAAACATCTTAGGTTTACTGAAATAATATCCTTGTACAACATCACAAAGTATAGATTTCAAATACTCAACTTGTGATTTCTCTTCTACCCCTTCTGCTACTACCTCTATTCCTAACTGATGGGATAAATTAATTATGTTCTCTACGATGCATTTACTTTTAGGATTGTTCATCAAATCAATTACAAAACTTCTATCTATCTTTAATACATCAATCGGTAGTTTAGTTAAATAATTTAGCGAAGAATAACCCGTTCCAAAATCGTCTAATGCTATACTTACACCTAATTTTTTAATTTCCTGCAGGATTTTAACATTTCTATCAAAAGATTTCATAAGCATACTTTCCGTAATCTCGACTTCAATATATTTAGGATGTATTCTATATTTCTTTATTAAACTTTTAAAATCCGATAAAACAACGTCTTCTCTAAGCTGCATCTCTGATAAATTTACTGCTATCTTAAAATTATCATTTCCTTCATTTAAAAGGCATTTTGTTTTCTTAAATACTTCTTCAAGTACAAAGCTGCCGATTGGAACTATCATCTTGGAACTTTCAGCAATCGGGATAAATTCAGCTGGACTTACCGATCCAAATTCGTGACTTTCCCATCTAGCCAGCGCTTCAAATCCATTAACTAAAGAATCGTCTAACGATACTTTAGGCTGAAACATAACATAAAATTCGTTATTTTGTAGAGCAGTCCTTAACCCTTTTTGCAAACCATATACTCTATTTAATTCAACTGAAAGACTATCATCAAAAAAATCGCACTCATTCTTCCCATTTTTCTTAGCCTCATACATTGCAGCATCTGCATTCTTTAATAGAGTATTATAGTCAATTCCATGATCTGGAGATAATGAAACACCAATACTTGCTGTTAAATATATTTTCTTTCCATCAACTATATTCGGTTCCTCAAAAGATTTTGTTATTTTATTGCATAGAACTACTATCTCTTGAATATCTATAATATCAGGCTTAAATAGTAAAAAAGTATTACCACTATATCTCGACACTAATATATCTTCTGTGACTGCTGATACTAGACTATATCCAACTTCCCTTAGTAATAAATCTCCAAAATCATGGCCAAAGGAGTCGTTTACATACTTAAAATTATCTAAATCAATTATTATCAAGGCTGCTCTTGTATTATTTTCAACAACATTTCTTAATGAATTAGCTACTATATTTTTGAAGAAATATTTATTAGGCAATCCTGTAATTCTATCACATTGAATAATGGAATTAATTGTTTTGTTAAGTGCTGATACCTTCCATTTATTCATCCAAGAATTTTTATTATTCTCCCCATGCAAATCCCCTAAGCAGTAACTACCACCGATCAGATAATACTTATTATTGTTTTTTACCACCTTGCCGGCAAGAATACACTCAATAATTTTATTATCTACGCTTATTATCCTGAATCGTTGCTGCAGTTGCTCTCTCTCATCATAACTTCTTTCAAGATTTTGAGCAAAAAAGTTCAGTATATTCTCCCTATCTTCCTTTTCCACAAATCGTACAAATTGATTTAGACTATAATTTGTGACATCATATTCTTCTATAATATTTATTATTTTATCATCAACTATTAACTTAAATTCCGAGGGGTCCCAAATCACGCCAATTCCACTAATATCTGTGGAATTAATTATTTCATCATGATTTAGATTTAATTTAAATTCCTCTCTAATCATATCAATACAATCCTTCGCATAATATCTAATTTAAATTATTTTTCTTCATTTATGTTCTTGTTCTTTTTATCATTAACTAATGATACTATTAACGCCGCTGTTGCTGCCATAAAAGTAACAACTTTTCCTGTTTTTTTCAAGTCCATGGCATATTTCCTCCTTCTTCTTTAAATAAATATCATAGATAATAAATTATTTAAATTGATTTATATCTTCATTATAATTATATCCAATACTACATAATCTATTTACAAGATCTTCCCGTGCTAAATTCATATCATCACAAAGAAGATCTAACGAACTATATTGGTCTCTTAATTTCATATTAATTATACTTAATAGTATATTAGGATCCATGTTACCTATTGAATCACTTGTCATCTCGCATCTTCCTTTTCACCTATATAGTTAATAATAATATAACATACATTTCCATGTTTATAAATACTTTTAGAGCAGGAGTGATTATTCTTCACCATAAAAATCTAAAAAAGAATATTTAGTATCGCCCTTTTGCCATCCAAGTATTGAATCCATGCTAACATTTTCTGCAGCTTTAAATATAGATTTCTCTACGCCACTAAAATTTTTCTTTAATTCTTTAATCAAATCCTTAATTTCATATCTTTTATTTCCTATTTTTTCTGCCGCAACCATACACGCACAATTCAATGGCCATATTCCACTATAGTTAATAAATTTCTTTATATAATCTTCTTCAATGTAGTACATCGGTCTTATTAATTCAAGATTCTCAAAGTTTTTTGACTTTAACTTAGGTAACATAGTCTTAAAATTACCTCCGTATAGTATATTTAACATTGTTGTTTCAATTACATCATTATAATGATGTCCTAAGGCAAGCTTATTGCAACCAAACTCTTGAGCCTTAGCATAAAGTGAACCTCTTCTCATTCTTGCACACAAATAACAAGGATAATCTTTAGCCATTTTGTCAACAACTTCAAAAATACCTGAATCATACATATGAATTGGAATATTTAAATACTCACAGTTTTCTATCAGCAAGCTTTTTATATCGGGATGATATCCGGGATCCATTGCTAAAAAGACTACATCAAATTTTACTTGACCATGTTTCTGCAATTCTTGAAATAATTTCGCCATAAGAATACTATCTTTTCCACCTGATATACCTACGGCAATTTTATCTCCCTCCTCAATTAAATTATATTCCTTAATAGCCTTAACGAATTTCGTCCAAATATGTTTTCTATAAGTTTTAACAATACTTCGTTCTATATCTTGTAATGTCTTTTTTTCCCCATCTGGTATAATTCTAGGGCAACCTTTTCCTGCAATTGTACTCATTATTCTATTTCTCCTTATTATCTCAATAGCATCTATTCTCAGTGCTATAAATTCGCTATATTTCAGCTTAATATATCTTTCTTTAAAGAGTTTATAATGAACACATAAGATTTACAAGTACTTTATTCATAATAATTTGTTCAAATGTTTATAGTATGAAATAAAATATAAATAACATGATTATTTATGGAAATTACTTATTAATTCCTTAGGATTTTCACTCTTCATTAAGCTTGACATTAAAGCAATTCCTTTCGCTCCAGCACATATTACTTCCTTATAATTATTTTCTCCAATACCTCCTATTCCAATTATCGGAATACATATTTTTTTTGATAGATGTTCTATTTCTTTTACACCTCTAGGCTCAAGAAACTTCTTACAATCAGTTTGAAATACATGCCCATAGATAACATAATCCGCACCCATTTCATATGCTTTTATCCCTTCTTCATAACTATGTATTGAAACGCCTATTATTTTATATACCTTATATTTATTCCCATCAACTTTAAAGTTATCCACCAAACTATTTTCGCCGTTAATGCTTTCTGTGTATAATTTTTCATTAATGTTAATAAAATCTTTAAACGAAAGTTGAACCCCATCTGCTTGAATTTTTCTCGCTACATTAATGTTCGAATTAATAATCAATTTTATATTTGTATTTTTTAATTTATCTTTAATAGTTAAAGAGAGCTTCAAAAGCCCTTCTTCATCAAGATCTTTTTCTCTGATAACTAAATAGTCTAATGATGATTTTGATATATTATTTATTTGTTCATAGAAATCTCCGCAAAGAATTCTATTAGTTATTCCCATTAAAATCACAGACTTTCCCCCGTATTTTCAAATTTACTAAATATTTAAGTTGATGTATCTGCAAATATTTTCACAAATACATCGTTAAAAGAAGCTCTACTAAAAGCGATTACTTTTAGCTTTGTATTAAACATCATTCTCATCTAAAATCAGCCTTAGTGCCATATTAGCCTCGTGGCAAGCTGCTATCCCAACTCTAGGAGCCATTAATCCTTCATTTATTTTAGCTGCATTCTCAAAATCTCCGCACATATATAATCTAGAGTTAACTCTTTTACTTACTATTAGATTATTTGAATAATATCCAGCCATACCTGACGCAGAAATTATCTTTGGTTTTTCAGTTTGAAGTAAAACTTCCCTTACTATCATTGCTTTATTTTCAGGCCCATCAAATGCTTCAATTACAATATCCATATCTTCAAATAATCCCTTAATATTATTATCATTTATACAAATATCAATATTCTCAACTTCTATAAACGGATTTATTTCTGAAAGTATGTCTTTTAATGCATCACATTTTTTCATCCCAATATGCTTAATAAAATATTGCTGCCTATTTAAATTACTTGGTTCCACTACATCGAAATCAATTATTTTAAGATATCCAACTCCAATTCTCCCTAGTGCTAACGCCACTGTTGATCCAAGCCCTCCTAGCCCAGCAATTGCTACTCTTGCTTTTTTTACTTTTTCATGTACTTTTGGGGTGTGCCTACTTACCATTAATGCCTCAAGTTCTTCCTTCTTAGGAATTTCTCCACGTTTAATTAATGTAACTTTATCCCCTTCCTTTAATTCATAATCCTCTTTAATAGGAAAACCATTCAAAATAATTATGTCCGCATCTTTCTTTACATTTTCTTTAACTGCAAAAGCTGTGATTTTATCATCTACAAACATTTCATTTTCATTTACTAAAACTCTCAATTTAATATCCCCCTTCAAAATTTAAATAAATAAAAAGGACTTACCATAAGGTAAGTCCCATAAAATTCATACATTTATTTACCAATCAGACTAATAAATAAATTTATTTTATTTACTGCTTCCCTACGGTGGTATTAACCACGTCAGGTTAAAAGAGTTAAAGCAAATAAGCTTCTCTCAGCCAATTATAATTGGCACCCCTAGCCTTCTATTTTATTATTGAAATTAGTAATAATTACATATTACCACTTTACTTTTATCAATTCAAATCATTTATATATTAAATACAGCCATAATTATAATTATTCCTATCAATACTGCTACCAAAATCAACAAAGCAGCCTTACCTAGTATGTGTGCGTAATTAAAATCTAATCCGTACCCAATTCTTTTTGGTACTATATTAGCTGGATCATTAGGATTGTGGTAGAATATTCCCCCGATATAATTTATATCATCATCATTATAAATTTCTTTTTCATCAGAAATACTATCTGATTTTAGCTGATTTGCCTTTTTAGTACTATAAATCAAATAAGTCATAGGAAAGAATATTACACCTATTGTTATAACAATGAATATAAAATTTGAAACATCATTAAATTTCATAATTCCTACAACAAGTAATACTCCATACAAAATCATTAGTGAGACTCCGATAGATATAATACCTAACATTTGAGTCATGGATTTATTTAAAAATGATTTTTTTAATATCAGTGAACTAAGTGTTCCCCCATTAAATCTAGTATTATCTTTTTTGGCTTGAATTTTAGCAGAAAAGAACATACTAAAAACACATATCATTGATACTAATGGCAGCATCACAACTTGAAGTTTACCAGTAAATGTTGTTGAATCAACCCAATTATCCGGACCATTTATACCAAAATGAACTGGAACCATTTTAGGTAATGATGATAATCTTGATATTGTTATTAAGAACCCCAATACAGATATTGCGACCGCTACATAAAATAACATTAAATTAAGATTTCTACTAGTATTGCCTTTCCCAATTTGTACATACACTTTATTTTCTGATTTTTTCTCCCAACCTATATTCTTTTTTACAATCTTGAGTTTCTTATTAGCTAAATAGCATGAATATAAATTTATGAATGCCAATAGATATGAATAAACTATAATAATATATACCTTTTGAATAAAATAAAATGCGCATATAAATAATATAAAACAAATTGCTGTTAATGTTAGAACTCTCTTATTATAATTCTTTATAATACTTATAACTCTGCTCTCTCTTCTATACTTTTCAGGAACTCTTACTCCAAAAATCAATCCTTCTACATTAAAATCATTAATTCTATAACTTTGCCATAATATCAACATTGTAATTATTAGTACTAAAAATAATAATATTATTTGTTCATTCATGACCTATTCACCCTTCCTATAATCGTTAAATATTTTTTCAATTTTTTCTTTTATCTTATCAAGGGATATTCCTCTGTTAATACATTCCGCCACATAAATTCCCATATCTTCATTTAATTTATCTTTAAATATTTCTTTACTATAAGTAAAGTCTAATGATATAACAGCTCCCTTTCTTCTATCAATTTTTATATATCCTTCATCTTTCAATAATGAATAACTCTTATTTACAGTATGCATATTAACTCCAATATCCTCTGCTAAACCCCTAACTGATGGCAGCTCATCTCCTTCCGATAATTCTTTATTAGCAATTCCAATTATGATTTGATTCTTTATCTGAAGATAAATCGGAACTTCTGAGTCAAAATCCAACTTTAAGATCATTATTTAATCCCCTTTCGTTCTATCTGTTATATATAATATATAACAGATGAATCAAATAATCAATAGTATTTCATAATTGCCTACACTTACCAAAAACATGTTAATTATAGCTTAACATCTTATGATTTTCTTATTTTTATATAAAGATACGCTGAACCCACTATCAAACCATAAATTCTTCTTTATAATATATATTAACAATACTAATAAGATATTGAGAATCTAGTGTTTATTCGAAGCAATCTAAAAATAGCACATAATAAAATTATGGATGGTGATCATAATGATTGAAAAAAAGAAGTTATATAAGGATGTTTCTAGGAAGAAAATTTCTGGTGTATTAGCAGGATTCTCTGATTATATTAATGGTGATGTTACCTTAATTAGAATATTATTTATATTACTAACAATAAAATTTTCTTATATCTGCATTATTGGATATATTGCATGTGCAGTCGTAATGCCTGATAAACAAGATATATTCAATGATACTAATCAATATTAACTAAAAATATATTTATAAAATATTGAAAATAAGGTTGAACATTTTTTCTAAAATGATAAAATACTATTTGTCGGTATTTCTTTGGAAACTGAACGGAAATTATATATTTTATAGATTTTTCCGAATTATATCCATAATATTAAGGAATAAGAACGGAGGTATTTTTATGGAACAAAATTATGTTAAATCAAAATTTTCAGTTAGGCAGATAACAATGGTTGGAATGCTTTCTGCAATTTCAATATTTTTAGGACTAACAGGTCTTGGTTTTATACCTATTCCACCTGTAAGAGCTACTATAATGCATATACCTGTAATAATAGGTGCCATTGTAGAGGGCCCTATCGTAGGAACACTAGTTGGCTTAGTTTTTGGTTTATTTTCAATGTATCAAAATTTTACAGCGCCTGGTCCTACATCATTTATATTTTGGAATCCGATAATTGCATTAGTGCCTAGGATTTTAATTGGAATTGTAGCCTATTATGTGTATATTATCACCAGAAATAGGTTTAAAAATCAAAGTGTAAGTATTGCTATAGCTTCAATATGTGCTACCTTGATTAACACAATAGGGGTTTTAGGACTAACTTATGTCTTTTACTTAGAGAGATACTCAGCTACTCTTGGAATTAATCCTCAAACTGCTGGCATTGCGATAGCAACCATTGGAGTTACAAATGGGATTCCTGAAGCCATAGTTAGTGCAGTGATCTCAATCCCTATAATAATAACAATGATAAAAATTAGAAATAAGAGATAATAATATAAGTTTAATTAATCTACATAGATTATCTTTTTAAGAAGTGCCTTTGCTTATGGCACTTCTTTTATATTGTCAATATTAATTATTTACTGTTATATAAATT
>NZ_MZGT01000073.1 GCF_002029255.1 Clostridium chromiireducens | reverse complement strand
TATATCAGAGTTATTCAAAATTAATTTTACTAATTCATCTCTAGATAAAGACATAGCCTGTGCTCCCTTCATTTGATAATTTATTATATCATCCTAATGAAGTTTACACAGACTATTTTACACTCTCACGTATATCTCAAAGTGTAAATCTAGTTTGTATTTATCTAGAGTATGGTGTCGATGAACCCCACGGCAATAAAATTGCCGTGGGTTATTTTAGTTTGTTATTTATCCTATTTAGTGCCGTTTTTACAACAATCAATGCAAAGCTTTATCCATTTAATTGAAGATTCTTCTCGTATAATAGCGCCCTTTAGAACAAGATAGTCTCCAAATGCATCACTATCAACAGGGGGAATACCATCATAAGGATCTAACTGGGTATATAAGAAAGTTAGTCTGTCTTGGTGCTGTTCTAACTGCTGCTCTAATAAATAGATTCTAGTACTTATGTTTAAATTATTTGAAAAGTACATTCTAAGACGAAAAACATTCTTTGGAGTCTGTTCCATAGGCTCATCTTTTTTTAACCATTTTAAAAAGTCTTTCTTGCCTTTTTCTGTGATATTATAAACTTTTTTTTCTAAAACATCTCCAGTAATTTCAACATCATAAACTATAAGTTTTTCATCCACCAATTTTTTTAATTCTGGATATATTTGACTATGTTTTGCACTCCAAAATTCCGCTAATTGAAAATTAAATTCTTTTCCTATATCATAACCAGTCATTGGTTTTCTATTTAATAATCCTAAAATTGCATATTTAAGTGTTCTCATAAACACACCTCTTTCTTTGGCGTCTAGTTATTATAACATGATTTTCTCAGATTACAATTTTGTCAAAGTATAAAAAATTGATTGAAATTGAGTGCAGGAGAATATGTTAAATAACTATTTATAAGTAAGTATATCTAATGAAACATATTTTGAATAGTATATAAAAATAAATATATAATAATAAACATATAAATATTTATATATTCATATTTACATGTTTATTTAGTTGTGATATTATTAACATGAAATTGTGATAATATTAACAAAAATAGCAAGGGGGATTTTTTATGGAATTAACAAAAAAGAGATGGATTATTTTAATCGCAAGCTGTTTTATCAATTTATGTATTGGTTCAATGTATGCTTGGAGTGTATTTGCAGCTCCTATGGCAAGCTACTTAAGCCAAGTTACTGGAGCTACGCTGACTGCTGGAGCTTTAGCAATCGTTTTCACTGTTACGAATTCAGTAGGACCAATAACTATGATTTCGGGTGGAAGAATTAATGATACGTTTGGACCTAAGAAAGTTATCTTTGTTGGTGGATTGCTTTTTGGTGGAGGTATGATTTTATCAGGTTTCGCTAATGGATTAGGCATGTTAGTGTTAGCCTATGGTATCATAACTGGACTTGGAATTGGAATGGTTTACGGATGTACAATAAGTAACTCTATCAAGTTTTTCCCTGATAAACGTGGGTTTGTTGGAGGTATTACAACTGCATGTTATGGGTTTAGTTCAGTAATAGTACCACCAGTTGCAAACATACTAATCAGTAATTTTGGAGTAACTGCAGCATTTAAGATAATAGGAGCAACATTCTTAATTATTGTTTGTGTTTGTTCGTTTGTCATTGATAAATGTCCTGTAGGATTTATTCCTGAGGGGTGGACACCACCAGTATCCCAGGGTAGTAAGTCAAATCAAAATGATAAGAATTGGAGAGAAATGCTTGCAAGTCCTACGTTCTATGTAATGATTTTAGTATTATTATGTGGTGCATTCACTGGATTAATGTGCTCTTCAATGGCCTCACCTTTAGCGCAAGGTATGATTGGAATGCCAGTTGCAGCTGCAACCACAGTAGTTTCTATATTAGCATTATTTAATACTGGCGGCCGTATTATAGCAGGTTATCTTTCGGATAAAATTGGGAGAATAAATACTCTTACTATTGCCTTTATTATTGCTATTGTTGGTCTTACATGTTTATATTTTTCAGGTCAAGGAGATGTAACTAAATTTTATGTAGGTATCGTAATTGTAGGTGTATCCTTTGGTGCATTTATGGGTGTTTTCCCAGGATTCACAGCAGATCAATTTGGCGCTAAAAATAATAGTGTTAACTTTGGAATAATGTTCATTGGTTTTGCAGTATCAGGTTACTTTGGACCAACAGTTATGAGAAATGTATATGCTGCTGATCATAGCTATCAAAGAGCATTTTTAATAGCTGCAGTTATGTGTGTTATTGGCTTTGCATTAACTTTTATTTATCGCTATATGCATAAAAAAGCAATTTCAACTAATAAATCAGCGAATATGTAAACAATTGCGTGTTAATTATTAGACAATGATTGATACTTTTAGATATGAATTAATTAGAAAATATAGTTATTATCAAGGAATCATGTGAGAAATTTACAGAAAAACTTTACTAAACAATAGATTAAGGAGAATAGAATTATGGAAAGAAAATATCCAAACCTTTGTAAGCCAATAAAAATTGGAAATGTAACTTTTAGAAATAGAATGTTTTCAGCTCCTATGGGAGGAACAGATATTACAGCGGATTGTACTATTGGGCCTGCATCTACAGCTTTTTATGAATTAAGAGCTAAGGGTGGGGCAGGTTCAGTTACTGTAAGTGAGGTTGTGGTTCATCCTAAAACTGAAGCTTCACATATGTATCATTTAGATCTTCAAACAGTAGGTTCACTTGCAAGTTTTACTTACACAGCAGATGCTATCCGTCGTCATGGAGCAATTGCCAGCGTAGAGTTATCTCATTCAGGACAATATGCTGGAACTTATTTAACTGACAAGAATAAAAAAGATGGACTAGCTCAGTGGGGACCAAGCATTGGAGTTCGTCCAGACGGTCGTGAAGTAAAGGAGCTTACTCAAGAATTAATAGATGATATAGTAAAAGCTTATGGAGATACAGCTGCACTAGCTAAAAGAGCAGGATTTGAAATGGTTATGGTTCATGGTGGACATGGATGGTTAATTAATCAATTCCTATCACCTTATTTTAATAAAAGAACAGACAAGTACGGTGGATCTTTAGAAAACAGAGTTCGTTTTGCTCAGGAAGTTCTTGATAGTGTAAGAAAAGCTGTTGGACCAGGATTCCCGATAGAATTTAGATTTAGTGGTTCTGAATTATTTGAAGGTGGATATGATCTTGCAGAAGGTGTTGAAATTGCTAAGTTAATAGAATCAAGAGTAGATTTACTACATGTATCTGCAGGAACTTATCAAAGAGGATTTGGTTTAACACATCCTTCTATGTTTTTACCTCATGGATCAAATGTATGTCTTGCAGCAGAAATTAAAAAGCATGTAAGTGTTCCAGTTGCGACACTTGGTGGTTTAAATGATCCAGAAATGATGGAAGAAATCATAGCTAGTGGAAAAGCTGATGTTGTTGAAATGGCTCGTGCACTTTTGGCTGACCATGAGCTTCCACAAAAGGTTATGAGCAATCGTGATAAGGACATTGTAAAATGTTTAAGGTGTTTTACATGTATGGCAGAACGTGCTATGACATCTACAAGACGTTGTACAGTTAACCCATTAATTGGACGTGAGCTCGGAGGAACAGAAATTATTCCGGCGGCAACTCCACGTAAAGTTTTAGTAGCAGGTGGTGGACCAGGAGGACTTGAAGCTGCAATAACTGCTGCAAAACGTGGACACAAGGTAATCCTTTGTGAAAAATCTGATGAGGTAGGTGGAATACTTAAGGGAGAACAAGCACTTCCATTTAAGTATGAAATGTATGAATTAGGTGTTACTCTTGGGAAATTAGCAGAAGATGCTGGTGTTGAAATTCGTTTAAATACAACTGTTACAAAAGAATATGTTGAAAACGAAAATGTTGATGCATTAATTATAGCAGTTGGTTCAGAACCGCTTGTTCCGCTAATCCTAGGTTTAGATGGCGATAACGTAGTAGTTGTTAATGACTATTATATAGAAAAAGACAAGGTTAGCAGTGAAGTAGTAGTTCTTGGTGGAGGTCTTGCAGGTTGTGAAGCAGCAATACATTTAGCACAAGAAGGAAAAACTGTACACTTAGTAGAAATGAGACCTGAACTTGCTCCAGATGCAAACATAAGACATCGTCCAATTTTATTATCAGAAATCGAAAAGAATAATATTCATGTGCATACAGAATATAAAGGCTTAAAGGTAACAGAAGAAGGAGTTTTATGTGCTGATTCAGAAGGCAATGAACATCTTGTACCAGGTACTTCAGTAATTTGTGCATTAGGACAAAGAGCAAGAAGAAAGGTCGTAGATGAATTAGTTGAATCTGCACTTTGGGTTAGAGAAATTGGAGATTGTGTACGTCCATCAACTATAACGACTGCAGTATATCAAGGATACCATGCTGGGCTTGATATCTAAGCATTGGATTATAGGTTTGAAAAAATAGATAAGTACCTATACTTAAACTTCATCCAATAATAACCGAAATCAGATAAATGTTTATTTCACAAACATTTATCTGATTTTTTTGTGCAAAGATGTGCTAAGTTTAAATGTTGTGGTATATCAAACTGAAAGAAAAGTCATTCTGTTAATTGATTGTTTGAGAAAGTTTCAGTGAATTTCTAACAGTAAAAGTTGCACCATTCTTATATGATTTTGAGCGAAAGCTCAGGACAAGCAAAAATGGAACAACTTTTACTGAAAAAATCCAATAGTAATTTTACATAGAACAACTGGTTCTATACTTAGGGGCAACACAATAAGAGGAGAATTGAATCACTGATGTGATGTTTTGTGAATTATGTTATAATAAGCATGAAATCAAACTATAACCTATTAAAATAGTTAGATAATATAAATCAAAATAGAATGAATTTAAGGTGAATGAAATGATTATTATAATAACAGTTTTAGTATCTTTTTTATGTGGTTCAATTCCAACAGGATACTTGCTTACTAAAAAGTTTTGTGAAATTGATATAAGAACCAAAGGCAGTGGAAATATAGGTTCAACAAATGTTAAAAGAATTGCAGGAACCAAGATATCCATTATTACTCAGATAATCGATATCTTAAAGGGAGTCCTTCCTGTGGCTTTAGGAATGTATTTAGCCAAGATTATAGAGTTGCCAGTGTCAGAAAATACTTATGTTTCTATAATTGCCATAGCAGTAATTTTAGGACATAATTATACACCATTTCTTAAATTTAAGGGTGGAAAAGGAGTAAATACAACTCTTGGAGCATTTATATTGATTGCACCAATTCCAACGTTAACTGGAGTTGCAGTTTATTTTATATTGCGATTTATTACAAGAATAGTTTCTATTAGATCTATTTCTATAGGTGTAACAATACCTATTATGTGCATTATTATGAAATTACCTATTGCGATAATATTGTCTACTATTATGGCTTGTGTTTTAATGGTAGTTAGACATAAAGACAACCTAATAAGGATTGTTAATAAAGAAGAAAAATAAAGTTTAAAAAGCTGAAAGCTTTTAAATGGATGGCGGCCACATTTCTATTTGTAGCGACTATAAATTTAAGAAGATTAATAGTGAAAACTAATAAAGTTAAGTAAGCAAGATTTTCAAAATATGCTATAATTGAGATTAGATTGAGTTATACAGCTAGTACAAATATGTATTAAATTTCGTTTAGTTGTATCTATAGAATTAGTAATCACAGCATATTTTTTGAAAGGAAGTTATAATTATGAGTACAAATGAACAGAGAGTATATGATATTTTGAGTTCATTAGAAATTGATTATATAAAATATGAACATAAGCCGGTGTATACTTGTGAAGAGGCGAAGGAATTAGAGCTAGAAATTACCGGACAACATTGTAAGAATCTTTTTCTTAGAAACAGAAAAGGTGATGTTCATTATTTAGTGGTTTTAGATGAGAGTAAAAAAGTTGATTTAATAAATTTATCAAATCAAATTGGCAGCAGCAGATTATCTTTTGCGTCAGAAGAAAGGCTATTTAAATATCTTCAGCTTAAGCCAGGTTCTGTTACCCCTTTTGGTTTAATAAATGATGAAGAGAGCGAAGTTATGGTTCTTATAGATAAGGATATTGTCAATAAAAGTCCTATTAATTTTCATCCAAATGTTAATACTGCTACCTTAGGAGTTTCTTATGATGATTTTGAGAAGTTTCTTAAATGGCATGAAAACAAGTTTGAATACATAGAAATTTAGAGTAGATAATTAGGGAATGTTATATCTATATTTTTTTGTATTTCTGGAGGGTGAAGTATGAAAATAAGGTTAATGACAACTGAAGACTATAATGAAGTGTATAAATTATGGACAAATACTAATGGAATGGGAATGCGTAGTTTAGATGATTCTTTTGAAGGAATCGCAAAGTTTATAAAAAGGAATCCTAAAACAAACTATGTTGCCTATAATGAAAATAAAATAATAGGTGTAATTTTGTGCGGACATGATGGAAGAAGAGGATACATCTATCATACGGCGGTTAATCCCGACTATCGTAAAAGTGGGATTGGAAAAGCATTAGTGGAGGCTGTAGTAAATGCGTTGAGAAAAGAAGAAATAAATAAAGTTGCCCTTGTTGCATTTGCATCAAATGATTTAGGAAATGAGTTTTGGCGAGCCTTGGGTTTTGAGAAAAGAGATGATTTAGTTTATAGAAATCTTAGTATCAATGAAAATAATATTTAGGGGGTAAGTTACAAAATAAGTCTAGTTACATGTTGGATATCTAGATATACTGTAAAAACCTAAACAATGTGCGGAGGAAAAATTATGTTAATTACTAATATTTTGACCAGTGTAATTTTTATTGTTGTCGGAGCAATCTTAAAGTTACGGCCACCAAAGAAGATAAATAGCGTTTACGGATATAGAACTTTTTTTGCCATGAAAAATAAAGAAACATGGAAAGAGGGGAATAGTTTTAGTGCTGTCATGATGTTAATAGGAGGAAGTATATCTTTGAGTTTTTCCCTATTAATTACACTATTATTAAGAGAAGAGCCTAATTTATCGAGCGTAATAAGTATTGTAGGAACTTTAATAATTACTTTCGGCTTTACTCTATATACAGAAATTTATTTAAGAAGGATTTTTGATAAAGAGGGGATTAGGAAGAGTAAATAATAAATTATTTACTTAGCTGATTTTTCAGAGTGTATTAGTAACTTCACTAATACATTTATATAATGAATATATTTTAAGACTTATAAGATGATTGCATTATCTTATAAGTCTATATTTTTCATGCAAATTAAGTTACGTGTTTACTATGATTATATATGTATTCCTCATAAGGTTATTGTCTATCAAAGCTTTAGCTTCTGGTATCCAATCTAAGCAAAAAACAGAGATGTATTTTGACTTACCACCTTTGTTATAAAAATATTGATTTATATCAAGTTATGTGTTTTACCTTTTTTTACGTATAGACTAAATAAAAGGGGAGATATTAATTTAATGTTTCTCTCTTTTCCTACCAATAAACCTTTTCAATTCATCTTTTGAGATTTTTTCATCATAATAATCTAATTTCATGTCTACAAGTTTAAGAAGTTCAGTATATTTCCTGATTTCTTCTTTTATTATTTCTTTTTGCTCGATCATAATGTTACGTCTTTCTGGCAAAGTGTCAATTCCTTCTGTACAAAGATTCACATAATTCTTTATATATGAAATAGACATTCCTGTAGCTCTCATGCAGCACACAAGTTGTAGCCAGCCTAAATCAATATCTGTATATACCCTTCTACCATTATCATTACGTTGCACTGAAGGTATTAGGCCCTCCCTTTCATAGTATCTTAATGTGTACGACGATATATTAAATTTTTCCGCTACTTCTTTTATTGAGTAATTCATAATTGCACACCTCTAAATAACAGCATTTAGTTTTACATTAAAGTATAGTAACAATTATAAGGGTTATTATGATCACAAATCAATATTTTAAAAAATTTAAAAATTCTCTATTGACTTACACTGCGCTCTAAGAAATATACTAACAATATCGCAGGCGATTTTAGTTTATTTTAAAGTTAAATTACGTATAGAAAAGGAGAAAAATATGAGAAATACTATTCAAGCACCAATAAATTCAGGTTATGGATTTTCTACAGCTTCAAAAGAGGTAATAGAAAATATAAATTTACAAGGTAAAGTGGCAATTGTTACCGGGGGGTACTCTGGAATTGGGTTAGAGACAGCAAAGGTCTTAGCACAAGCTGGAGCTACCGTTATAGTACCAGCAAGGAACATTGAAAAAGCAAAGAGTGCTGTAGAAGGAATTCAAAATATAGAGCTAGAAACTTTGGATCTTATGGACCCATCCTCTATTGATAGATTTGCTGAGAGGTTTATAGCTTCGAAGAGGCAGCTAAATATTCTAATAAATAGCGCTGGAATTATGGCTCCACCACTAATGAGAGACAATAGAGGATATGAATCTCAATTTTCAACAAACCATCTTGGACATTTTCAATTAACAGCAAGACTTTGGCCTGCTTTAAAAAAGGCTGGCAATGCAAGAGTTGTCGCAGTTTCTTCAAGAGCACAACGCCTCGGAGGGGTTAATTTCGAAGACCCAAATTTTGAAAAAACAGAATACGATAGATGGAAAGCATATGCTCAATCTAAGTCTGCCAATGTACTTTTTGCAGTTGAGCTTGATAGGCTAGGTAGAGAATATGGAGTAAGAGCTTTTGCAGTTCATCCAGGGTTAATTCCAACTACTGACCTTGGGAGATTTTCTCTTGATGGAAAAGTCACCACACAAGAGATTAAGAACGATGGCAAAAAAACTGATACTAAGGAGCAAGCGAATGAATTTAAAACTATTGATCAGGGTGCGGCTACATCGGTATGGTGTGCAACGAATCCTGTATTAAACGGGATGGGCGGTGTGTACTGCGAAGACTGCGATATCGCTGAGTCTGTTCAATCAGACAGTATGAAAGGAAACGGTGTACGTCCTTGGGCTATAGATTCAGAGCTGGCTAAAAAATTGTGGGAACTTAGCGAAAATCTTACGAATGTTAAATTTTCTTTTTAGATTATATTCATATTGTACTTAACTATAAATTCCACGTTGATTATCTATAATCTTGCCAAAAAAACGCAAAAAGTGTATAGTAAAGAGATTGAAGAACACAGAAAGAGAGCGGTAAAACTATGGATAATATTTTTAGTGATCAAATACTACTATGCCCAGTTTGTAAGGATAAATTAATTAAGGATGATTCGAATAAAATGTATAAATGCGGAAATAGGCATACTTATGATATAGCAAAAGAGGGATATGTAAATTTACTTATTAGTAATCAAAAAAGAAGTAAGAATCCGGGAGATTCTAAAGAAATGGTTTTAGCTAGAATAGACTTTTTAAATAGAGGTTACTATAAAGCAATATCAGATAAAATAAGTGAAATGATTGCTGAATTTCTAAGCAAAAATGGAAATGATAAGTCTAATATATTAGATTTAGGTTGTGGTGAAGGTTATTATTTAACTAATCTAAAGAATTATCTGAATGAGAAAAATATAAAAGCTGATTATTATGGCATGGATGTATCAAAAGATGCAGTAAAATATGCTAGTAAATCTGATAAAGAATGTGTTTGGGCAGTAGGAAATAATTTTCACATTCCTGCAGAAGATAAATCAATAGATTGTATACTTTCAGTATTTAGTCCAATAGAAATCAATGAGTGCAATAGAGTTTTAAAGGACGATGGGGTTTTTGTAAGGGTACTGCCTAGAACTAACCATTTAATACAGCTAAGAGAAATTATATATTCAGATGTAAATTTAAATGATAAGGTATATCAAGCAAGTGCTGAAGAAAATGATTATGTAAAAGAAGCTAATGCTACATATGATATAGAATTAAATAAAGAAGAAATATTGAGCTTACTTAAGATGACACCTCATTATTGGAAGTCAACGCCAGAAAATAAAGAAAAACTAGAATCATATGAATCACTTGTTATAACTATAGATATGCGTATTGGTGCATTTCAAAAGAAAACAAAGTAGTACTTATTGATTTTACTAAAATAATATATGAGCAGAGTATAAAAGCATTAATCTTTAATATTGTTGAAATGGAAACAAAAAAATAATATAATATTGTTAATGCGCCAAAGAGTGGGAGGATAGGTCATGAATAAAGAAGAACAGGTCATGATGGGTTTTAGGGAATTATTTAATAAAATTGCTTGGCTTAATAAGTTTAAGATGGAAGGCAGTTTTGAAGATTATAAGTCTTCTGAAGTACATTACATTGAATGCATTGGAAGAAATGTAGATTCCAACGTGACAAAACTTGCAGAGTCTCTTTATATGACTAGAGGGGCCATAAGCAAAATGACCAAGAAGCTCATAAAAAAAGGTGCCATTGAAAGCTACCAGAAGCCAGATAATAAGAAAGAACTTTATTTTAGGCTTACTGAAGAAGGGCAAAGAATTTATAAAATCCATGAGAAACTTCATAAAGAATCTCAGGAGCGAGATAAAGCCGTTTTTGATCAGGTAACTGAGGAGCAATTTGACAATATGCTTAACTTCATAGAAAAGTATAGTAATCATTTGGATGCAGAAATGAAAAAAATGGAGATAGATATTAAATCGGAATAAATTTGAATAATGAAAATGAAATCACATGCAGCTAAACTCTATTGAGAACTAGCTGCATTTTTATTGTTTATTGTTTTGTTGACAGGGAAACAAAATGATGATATGATAATTTTGTTGACAAGGAAACAAAATTACAACTTATGAGAGGAGAATTTAAATGTCTAAATTTAAATCATATAATGAACATAACACAGAAAAAACTGTAGATAAAAATTCTTTAATATTCGGTCTTATCTCCGTATTTCTTTGCGGAATAGGCTTCGGTATTATATCACCTGTCGTTCCATTCTTAGTACAGCCTTATACAAGCAATCCGGGGGAACAAGCTATAGTCGTTACACTGCTTACCTCTGTTTATGCAGTATGTGTGTTTTTCGCGGCCCCTGGACTTGGGGCTTTGAGCGACAAATATGGTCGTCGTCCAGTTCTATTAGTATGCCTTTTAGGTTCTGCAATCGGGTACCTGATTTTTGGTATAGGAGGAGCTCTATGGATACTATTCGCTGGACGCATAATAGATGGTATAACAGGCGGAACTATAAGCACTATCTTTGCATATTTTGCGGACATCATTCCTCCAGAACATAGAACTAAATACTTTGGATGGATGAGTGCAATTGTAGGTGTAGGGGGCGTCATTGGTCCAACTCTAGGTGGATTACTTGCCAAATTTGGTTATTCTGTACCTTTGTATTTTGGAGCAATTATAACTTTATTGAATGTTGTTTATGGACTCTTTTTCATGCCTGAAAGCCTTGATAAGAATAATAGACTGAAAGAAATTACCATTGTAAGACTGAATCCATTTACACAGCTTGCAAACATACTTTCCATGAAAAGCATACAAAGGCTGCTTGTTTCAGCATTTTTAATTTGGATACCTAACGGATCACTTCAGGCAGTTTTTTCACAATTTACAATGGATACTTTCAGCTTTCAGCCTACAATGATTGGACTTATGTTTTCAATTATGGGATTCCAAGATATCATTTCACAAAGTTTAATTATGCCAAAGCTTTTGGTAAAACTTAGCGATAAACAGATAGCAATTCTTGGAATGATTTCGGAGATTATAGGCTACAGTTTTATTGCGCTATCTGCATTATTCTCATTCTATCCTCTTCTTATCGCTGGAATGTTTATATTTGGCTTTGGTGATTCAATTTTTGGGCCTTCATTTAATGGGATGCTCTCAAAGTCTGTAGATTCTAGTGAACAAGGAAGGATTCAAGGAGGCAGCCAATCTATTCAGGCTTTAGCAAGAATGATTGGGCCTATCATTGGAGGTCAAATCTATGTATCAATTGGTCATGCAGCACCCGCTTATATGGGGATGATCCTTATATTAGCGGCAATATCAGTTTTATATAAGAGAAAGAATGTAAATATGTAAACTGCCTACTTTTTTTAGGCAAGTATCTACCTTGAATAGTTTCATTTTTTTATCATTGGCGAAATAATAGCTGACTTTTTATAAATAAACAAATAATCGACATAAAATGTAAGTATCTTTAGAAAAATTAGTGAGAAAATGTTGTATAATGTAATTATAGTTATAGTAACCTGCAATTGTATATCTAATTAGAAAATATATTGATTTGCAAAGGTAATTGTCATATAACCGCGTAAAGGACAAGCTTAAAATGTATAACTATAACTGAAACATCTCACATGTTTGGAGGGATAAAGATGCTTAAAAAAAACTTAGTTTTACTTATAGCCTTGGCTTTATTATTATCAGGCTGTGGTGGAGCAAATGAAGATAAAGAAAAAATTCAAGAAAACGTACAAAAAAGTACATCAGAAAATAATAATACATCTAATGATAAAAAGGTTAAAGAAAATCAAGACCCGGCCATTAAAAAGGAACCTGATTCACCATCAAAGTCCGACTCAAAAACTGAGTCTAATTCCAAAATACAAACTACAGAAAAGCCAGAAGCTGTCCAAGTTCAGGATTTTATGCCACAACCAAAATCCTTTGATCAGGTTGTAGTATCTAATCCATCAGCATTAAGCACAAAAGCTATAGGATGGTCGTGGTTATATTCCTCAAGAGATAGTGCTGATCTTTTAAAAAAATATAACGGGTATGGTTTTGGTGATACTTCTAAGAAGGTTATTTATCTTACCTTTGATGAAGGTTATGAAAATGGATATACTTCACGCATTCTAGATACTTTAAAGGCTAATAATGTACATGCTGCCTTCTTTGTAACAAAGCCTTATGTGACTGGCAGCTACAATGGAGTTCCAGATAGTGAGCTATTAAAGAGAATGGCTAATGAAGGGCATATAATAGCAAATCACTCTGTACAGCATAAATCTATGCCTACATTTACAGATGAAAATGCATTTAATGCTGAACTTAAAGGAGTAGAGGAGGCAGTAAACAGTATATCAGGCTGCAAAATGTCAAACTATTTCAGACCACCAGAGGGTACTTTCAGTGAACTATCTCTTTACTATACTCAAAAACTTGGTTATAAATCAGTGTTTTTTGCTCTTGCATATAAAGATTATGATGTAGATAACCAGCCAGATCCGGGAACTGCTAGAGCAACTCTTTTAAAGAATACTAGAGATGGGGCAATCGTTCTGCTTCATGCAGTATCTAAAACTAATACTGAGATTTTAGATAGTCTGATTAAAGAATGGAAGAGTCAGGGGTATCAATTTAAAACTTTAGATGAGCTACCAAGTTAGATAAATTAAAGTGATTTAAAGTTTAGCTGTTTAATTTACAATAGTTTTGAGGAGACAGTTCGTAAACAATAGGTACCATATAATTGAAAATTCAAATGAAACTAATTTATACATTGAAACATATCTTAACTAGAAATAAGTGACATACTTTTGTGGAATGTTTCATTGGAAATTTTGGTGGATGTGATTCTTAAGTGAAATTTCAAATCTATGATTTGATTAATTGAACTTACTCAGGGAACGTAGTGAGTCGAGTTTCCTTTAATATTGTTCCAAATATGCTAGTTCAAAGCTTGTTTTTGAAGCTAGCATTTTGGGTACAACTTTTAGTCTTAGAATCACCCATCAAAATTTCTTAGAAACTGGAGCAAAAGTATGTTACTTATTACGGTAAAGTATGTTTTTACTATATTTTCTTTGAATAATCTGTAATTCCAAATCTATTTCCAAATGGATCTTCAAATTCCACAGCCATTCCAGTCATTATTTCAAAAGGTTCTGATAGAAACTTAACTCCATTTTTTAATAGCGTATCATATTTTGTCTCTACATTTTCAACTTCAAGCCAGATTGTCGGTTTAATATTTTTAAATACATTTTCGTCTTTTAATATTATTGCTGGTTCTTCAGCACCTATGTTAAAAGCAATCATTCCTTTATTAGAGAAATCGAATTTAAGTTTTAGTCCCAAAGTACCTTCATAATATTTTCGTGCTTCCTCGAGATTTGTTACTCCTAGTAAAAAGTTATCATAGTTTTTCATGTTTATAATCCTCCTCAAATATAGATTGAATTAAGTAAACTTATATAGTATTAAACATCTAAATAAGTTCTTTTCATATATATAGATGCAATAAAAAAGGGAGAGGCACGAATTTAATAAAATTTTTATAAGATTTTCTGATGGGAATAATTTAAAAGTATAATAGAAGTTTAATGATATGTTATAATTAGGATAATATTTTGAGTAACTTATTAATATTAATATAGATGATGACTTTTATGACGAAATAATAATGTATCTATATCTCTAAAGTTTTAATGAATAAATATAAATAAATTTCTATGGAGGTACCAAAAGGTGATAGAAAAAGCCATACTTATTGCTGTAAACGCTCACAAGGGGCAGGTTGATAAAGGTGGGAGCCCATATATACTTCATCCATTAAGATTAATGTTTTCAAGAGAAGATGAAACAGAAAAGATTTGCGCTGTACTTCATGATGTAATAGAAGATACTGATGTTACATTAGATTATTTAAGAGAACAGGGTTTTTCTAAAGAAGTGCTATCCGCGTTAGATGCACTAACAAGACGCAACGATGAGAATTATGAGCAGTTTATAGACAGAATAATTGAGAATAAGATAGCCTGCAATGTAAAGTTAGCAGATTTAAATGATAATATGGATATATCAAGAATTAAAAATCTTACTGAAAAAGATTATGAGAGATTAGAGAAATACAAGAAAGCAAAATATAAAATTCTTAATTATTTATAAAAATATTAAATTAAATATTACTATATTTACAATATATGTTATAATGGGTAAGGTTCTGTGAAGATTACATTACCATGAAACAAGTTAGTGTTAAGAGGGGAAAGTTAAATAAGATTGCAATCGTAATTGCAACTAAAAAACATGTATTTTTTGAGAATTTATCAGGTTTTTGAATAACTCCAAATAAAACGCTATTATTTTCAGGGGGAACCATTAATGTACAAATTTGTTGATCAAATTTACTTAAATGAAGAAAAATGTGTAGGTTGTAATAAGTGTCTTACTAACTGTCCGGTACCTGGTGCTAATATTGCCTACCTTGTTGATGGAAACATTAAGATAAAAGTAAATCCAGAAAAATGCATTCATTGCGGAGAATGCATTAAGGTATGTGATCACGATGCAAGATATTATAAGGATGATACAGAAAGATTCTTTAAAGATCTGCAAAGTGGAAAAAAGTTATCGGTAGTTGCAGCGCCTGCTATTAGGGTACAGTTTCGTAAATATAAAAAATTATTGGGTTACTTAAAAAGTTTGGGTGTGAATTTTATTTATGATGTATCCTTTGGAGCTGATATATCAATTTGGGCATACTTAAGAACTATAAAAAAATATAATTGTAATTCTATTATAACTCAGCCATGTCCACCAATAGTTAATTACATAGAAAAATATCAACCGGAATTGCTTGATAAACTTGCACCAATACAAAGTGCTATGATGTGTATGGCAATTTATATGAAAAAATATGCACATATAAAAGATGATATAGCTTTTTTATCACCATGCATAGCAAAGGCAGATGAAATTCATGATGAAAATACACATGGAAATGTAAAATATAATATAACCTTTAATAAACTTTCAGAGTATTTAGCTTCAAATAATATTGATATATCACAATTTGAAGAAAGCAGCTTTGATGATATGGGTTGTAGTTTAGGTTTTCTTTTTAGCAGACCAGGAGGTTTTAAAGAGAATATTGGTTATTACATAAAGGATGCGTGGATAAAAGAAATTAATGGAACTGAATACGCTTATGATTATTTACGTGGATATAGTAATAATTTAAAACAAGATAAAGAAGTGCCTCTAATTGTAGACATTTTAAATTGTTCCAATGGTTGTAATTTTGGGACAGGCACCTGTAGTAAATGTGTCAGTGCTGAAAGAATTGATCAGGTTGATAGTGAATTCAATAAATTAAAGAGCGCAAAAAAGAAAGATAAGGGCGGAAAATTATTTCGAAAGAAAGTTGATTGGTTACATGGATATTTTGATAAAAATTTAAAACTGGAAGACTTTATGAGATTGTACAATAGAAATGTTGTTGTCAATAATATAGTTGAACCAACTGAAGAACAATATGATGAAATTTTCACTAAATTAAATAAGCATACAGAAGAATCAAGAAATATTAACTGTTTAGCATGTGGCTATGGTTCATGTAAAACCATGGCATTAGCAATTTTTAATGACCTCAATGTACCATCTAATTGCATCGATTATAACAAAAAGGAAGTAATAAATGAGCATTATATATCAGAAGCAAGGAATGAATTTTTTACAAATATATCTCATGAATTAAGAACTCCTTTAAATGTTATTTATTCAGTTCTGCAGCTTGAAAGTACTTATAAAGATACTTTAGTTATAGATGATATTATGAAATACAATGATATAATAAAGCAGAATTGTTTAAGACTTATAAGGTTGGTTAATAATATTATCGACGTATCAAGGATAGAGGCAGGATTCTTTAGACCATTATTTAAAATGGAGAATATCGTAAGCGAAGTTGAAAATATTGTGCTTTCAATTAAAACTTATGTCGATAATAAAAAGATGAACTTAATATTTGATACTCAAAAAGAAGAAATATATCTTAGCTGCGATACGCATTTAATTGAGCGGATAATGTTAAATCTATTATCTAATGCGGTTAAATACGGAAGAGAAAAGGGAACTATTAAAGTTAATATTTATAGTAAAGATTCTAAAAGTGTAACAATTAGTGTAAAAGATGATGGAGTAGGGATACCTGAAGAAATGCATGAGAAGATTTTTGAAAGATTCCAAAAGGTAGACACAAGTTTATCTAGAAAAAATGAAGGCAGCGGTATTGGTTTGTCTCTTGTAAAATCCCTTGTAGAGCTACAAGGCGGGACTATTACTTGTAAGAGTGTACTCAAACAAGGATCTGAATTTTTAGTAACTTTCCCTATTGAGCATCAAGACCATAAGCTATCTGAAAACATGGAAAGTCATATACTTTATAAAAAGGATAGTACTGAGAATGTTGATATCGAATTCTCGGATATCTATTTTTAGGAATATAAATATAAAGATTTAAGCACTAATAAAATAGTGCTTTTTTATAATATACTAAGTTCACAGGGGGGAGAAATGACAAAAGTTAAAATAGTATTTATAGTTATTTTTATAAGCATATTTGGTGCAGTTTTTTATGCTTATAATATTAATATGGAGTCAAGGGGTTACATAAATGCAATGATAAATAAGTATGAGGGTAAAACCTTAAATTCAAAGTTTGAAACTAAGATTAAATCAGGTAACCTATCTACTGATTATAATGTTGAGCAGGTACTTAAGGATATTGATAGGCTTAAGCTTAATACTTTAAATGTTCCAATAGTAATAAATATTGAAAATAGAAATTCAAGTAACATGACAGTAGATAAAGGCAGTGAAAAACGCGCTATTGAATTATTTAAGAAACTTAGAGGAAAGAAAATAAATATAATACTTGAGCCTTATCCATGGATAGAAAATGGAAGTATAGGAGAAACAGCCTGGAATCCAGATGATAAAGATGAATTCTTTGATAGCTGGACTAATAATGTCTTAAGTACTTTGATTAAAGACATAGCTGTGCCATATCATGTAGATGCATTTAATATGGGAACGAGTTTTGTACATATGGAATCAGATGAAGAGAGAATGTGCGATATGGTTGACTTTGTTAGAAAAGATTATAAAGGCTTAGTTACTTATAGAACTAATTTTTGGGTTACAGCAGAAAGCTTTTCATCAGAATTTAAAGATAGATATAAAGAGAAGCTAAAGAATAAAGTATTTTCAAAAATTGATTTTATTTCAATAGCAGCTTATTTTGAACTTACAGGCAATGAAGTTAATACAGTAGATAATTTAGAAAGTGCAATAGAAAAATCACAGATATACGATAGAAGGCAAAATGTAAAACAAGAAATAAAAAACTTTTATGATAAATGGGATAAGCCAATTTTCTTTGGAGAATTAGGGTTCCCAAGAACTAATAAAGCATCGGTACAGCCATATAATCCATTAATATCGGAAACTATAAATAACATAGAGCAGGCAAATTGCTTTGAAGCTTATAAACGTCAATTCAAAGATGAACCTTGGCATCTAGGATTTTCAGTATTCGCTATAGGAGAAACCAGCTCAGATAAAAGATATTATCCAAGCGATGAAAGTGCTGAAGTCATAAGAACCTGGTACGAATAAAGGCATTGCGAATCACTCAAAATATAAAAATACTCGCATCAAGAGGTTATTTTTAAGTTTTCTGCTAAATAACCAAAAGGTAATATATGTAGTCTCTTTAGGTTGTTCATTGCTTTCTTTACAAAACTTTATATTAGTGCGTATAAATAGTAAACAAATATGAAATAACTATATAAGTATGAAGTTGAATTTTTAAGTATATATAGATTCCTAAATTATATATTTGACTTATTAGATGAACATATTTATAAGTTTGTTAAAACTTTAAGATGATATCTTCACTAGAAATTATAAACATTTTTGTACCCTCAAGGGTCATAATATGGAGAAAACATTTGAAAATGAGCTGTTAAAGGTTCTTAAGCAGAGAACCCAAATCTTTGATTTGGAGTGAATCGCTTACTCAGCGAACGAATGTGAGTCGAGTTTCCTCTGTAGATTGTTCCACTTTAGCTTGTCAAACTGAAAGTTGGAGCATGCTAAAGTGGATGCAACCTGCAACTTAGAACCTTCAGCGATATTTTCATAGTTTTTCGGAATTAAGTGAAACTTGATTTAGGTGGAGTTTAATCTCCACCTAAATCTTTAGTTGAACTTATCCAGTAGCACGCTATCGGATAAAAATGTTTATAATTTTGGTAAGTTATCACATAAGTATAAGTTTTATATTCGATATCTATAAATAAAAAGAGTAGATTCTTTTGTGCAACGTTGCATTTAGGATATACACATATAAAAGAATGCCATAGAAAGGTTATAAACTTTTATATGTATAATTATATTCAATGTAGCCGAAATAATAGAGTCTACTTTCTTTGGGTATTAAAGGTGCTTAATTGTATGTTATTGCACTTGTGCTTGTCGTACTGAGAGTAGGAACACTATATTGCATAATTACAGAGAATTCTTAGGAAAGCTTTTACAATATATGATTACTTTTATAAAATTAGAGTTAAGATGATAATGTGTATCAAATAGCTAAATTTGCTAACAATTTAATAGATTATAATTTGTCATAGTGGTTAATATATTACTGCCAAGCAAAATAATTAATTAAAGGGAGGTAGATGCAAATGGCTTCAAGAAATAGTAGTAGTAATAGAACATTAGTACCAGAAGCAAAGGAAGGTTTAAACAGATTAAAAACTGAGGTTGCTTCAGAAATAGGATTAGGCAACTATGAAAGTACAGACAAAGGAAACCTTTCTTCAAGACAAAATGGTAGCGTTGGTGGAGAAATGGTAAAAAGAATGATTGAAAGCTACGAACAAGGACTCTAAATTAAATAAAATATAGAGGTTTTAGCAAATGCATAAAACCTCTATATAAAAGGAGACCATGCATTATAGGAGAAAGATCCTATATGCATGGTTTTCGTTGTTTTATAGGATAAAAATATTTATAATTTCAGATATACATTCGACTCAGAGGCCTTTGGAAGGGAATTTTATATGCTTCTTAGTGATGTAGTATTTTTTTAGTGGTTTAATCAGTGAAGAGGTAAAAAAATCATAAGAATATAACATGAATTTTACAAGGATTTTAGCATAAATCTAACCTTAATCTTATAATATTTATATTGTAGATATTAATAAGGGATGGTGAAGGCTATGACACCAAAAGAACTAACAGAGCAGACTATAAAGGATATAATGAAAAGAAGATTAAAGGCACAAAACGAATTTTATGGATATCAGAAGGAGCAGAATGTTAGGAAAAAGAAAAATTGGAGTGTCAAAGTTGGAGGTTACCGATGGTGAAAATCGCAAATTAATATTAACAATCAATTTTAGAACTCTAGAAATAGAGTTCGTTTTATTTTGTAATCTTTTCCATAAAATTAGTACCTAAATGTATTGTAATTATTGTATATACTTATAGAAGGAGGTGGAATAGGTGGGAAATATAATCAAAATAATTATGTATGCAGAAGTGAAGAAAGAGAAAAATATTAAGTTGAAATTAGAAAATTTAGAAAAAGATATTTTTAAATATAACAGTTGGATAAAAGAGACTAAAAGAGAGGATAAAATGGAGACTTATGAACAATTTTTGCGAGCTAATTAATTATTTATAGAGGTAGATTAAACCACGGAGTTTAATTTACCTTTTTTTTATGAGAGAAATAAATATTTATAAACTATACTAAGAAAATAAAATATATTTACAAGGTGCATAATGATAAATATTATTTAGAATAAACGACATATAATACTATTTGTGGGAAATAGGATTTAATTTGATAGTTATGATGATTAAATGACTAATTTATATATTTTAGAAATAATTGATACATAATTTTATAAATATGTTATAATAAGTCATAAAGTGTAAAACGTACACATAAAAAATAATAGCCTGTAAATAATTTTTTAAATATATTCATAATAGAAATATAACATATATAGGGGGAATAGAGTTATGAAATCTTTAGGAATAGTTAGGAAAGTTGATGAGCTTGGAAGAATTGTAATTCCAAAGGAGACAAGAAAAGTATTTACTATTAATGAAGGAGACTCTTTAGAAATCTTTAAAGATGATAATGAAATAATACTAAAGAAATATGCACCAGGATGTACTTTTTGCGGAAGTATGGATCATATTTTTGAATTTAAAGGTTTCTATATCTGTGAAGAATGTAGAAATAATCTAAAAGCTGTAAAGAAATAAATAATAAGCATGCGCATTTTTATGTATGCATTAATTTTGTTTCCATCTCCTTTAAGTTCAGTTAAGGGAGATCTTTTTATATAATATATCAAGCAATTTGCTGGAAAGCTAAAGGATGAATTTAAATAGACATCGGAACGATTTATATATATAATTAGTTTTAAAATTATAAATATGAATTCATGTAAATCACGTTAATTGGGGGAAAGACAATGGAGTGGAAACTAAAGAAGTTTAATGAGTTAAACTGTGAGGAAATATATAATATTTTAAAGCTAAGAACCGAAGTTTTTATTGTAGAGCAAGAGTGTCCTTACCAAGACGCAGATGGGAAAGATCAAAAATCATTACACTTGTATTTAGAAGATAATGGAGAAATTATTGCTTATTCAAGAATTCTACCTAAAGGTGTTTCATACGATAAGGCATCAATTGGAAGAATAATAGTTAAAAAAGAACATCGTGGAAAAGGCTTATCAAGGAAAATGATATTAACAGCAATTAATTATATAGAAGAAATTTTAAAGGAAACAGAAATCAAGATTCAGGCACAAGCATATTTATTTGATTTTTATGGAAGCCTTGGATTTGAAGGGATTTCAGAAGAATATCTAGAGGATAACATTCCGCATATAGATATGTTATATAAAAAATAAGAAAATTATTAAATACCACATTATTAAATAGATAATGTGGTATTTTGAGATTTTAGTCTGTTTATGATCATAATTTATATTCTAATTTCCAGGATTTGATGAATTCGATGTTCCAGTTCCGTTATTTTGGTTTGATGTACTAACAGATCTCATCATTAATCCGCCATAACGCATTGCCACACACAGGCTGCCAATTAATAATGTGATTGCAATAATTGTTACTATAGCGACCATCTTTAATATGCCTTTATCCATAAGTAAACCCCCATATTGTTTTATTAATTTCAGAAACATTGTATCCAGAACCTCTCCCTAAAAAATCTAATTTATTCATAGTAAAATCTTCTTATATGAATTAAAGATGATGGATAACATTAAAATTATTATATCATTATATTCAGAAATAAGGTTAAGAAAAGGTTTATAATAAATGAATTAACGTAAGAATCTTTGAAAAAATCATTGGAATTAATTGTTTTGTAATACTATATTAACAAAGAGTTAATAACTTTGACAAACAACTGACAAAAACTAATTGTAAAATTAGTATTAGAAAGGGCGTTTGATAATATGGAAAGAGATAATGAAGAATTAGAGATTAGAAATATAGTTACAAAAAAAGATAAAAAAATATTAAACAAAGCATTAGATGGAATAAAAGGATGGAATTTTAATCCTATAGCTGTAGTAACTAATGGAATGGAAGAATACTATTTTATTTGTAAAGTTAAGACGATCATAGAAGATTTACAAATGAAAATGGCAAGAATATATATAAAAGTTCAAGAGGGAAATAAGCCAAGATTATTAGCTATTGAAGAAATAGTTTAAGAAAGTTTTAAAGTATATAGTAATTTAAATGATTAAAACCAAAGACTTATATAACATGAATATAGCTGATACCTTTTTTCATAATAAATTTTAAGCAGTAATTAAGATATTATTAATTAC
>NZ_MZGT01000072.1 GCF_002029255.1 Clostridium chromiireducens | reverse complement strand
TTATTAAAATAATTATTCACATTTATTCTTATACAATGTATAATTAAATTAACGTTATGTTTAAATTTGTATATAAAAGTATAATGTTTATATACAAACTATAAGAAAAATCTATAATTTTTCTTAATATTTTTATTTTAACTTTTATGAGAATTACACTTTATTAAAATAAAGCAGAAAAAATAGAACCTTAATGTTTGTTTGAAGGTTTTCTAAAGTGAACATTTAAATAGGATAAATATTAGTTTTATCCTTATATTATAACATTAACTTCAATAGCTTAATATTGTAATATAGACTAAAAAAGACTATGATTTTTTACACTAAATATAAGGAACTTGTACGCTGTTAATTAGAGGTAATATATTATATAATTTAGATGTGGCTAAACTAAATTGTAAATTATGTAAAACTTGCTTCAGGTGGAATCAGCATCTGAAATCTTTGTTGAAATCATACTAGTTCTTGTTAGCATGATATTTTTATTTAAATTAAATCGTAAGGATCATAGTGACTAGGCACAAGGTTAGGGAGGGATTTTATTTTGGATGATATTTTAAGTAAAGAAATTAAAGAAATGGCAGATATGGAGTTTGAGTGCAGTTGTGGAAAGCAACATAAGATAGAAATGAAACATATATATGTCGGAGAAGGTGTATATATTAAAATTTTAGATGTTGTGAAAGAAATCCTGCCAAGTAAAATTTTATTAGTAAGTGATAATAACACTTATGAAGTATTAGGTAAAGATGTGAAAAGTATAATTGATGAGGCAGGCTATAGAACTAAAAACATTATTTTAAGCAGTCAAGGAGATTTAGTTCCTGATGAAAGAGCAATAGGTAGAATACTTGTTGAAGTTGATGATGAAACAGAACTTATTGTTGCAGTAGGGTCAGGGAGTATTAATGATATAAGCAGGATGGTTAGTGCAAGAACCAAAATACCATATGTTATCATTGGAACTGCTCCGTCTATGGATGGGTATGCATCAACAGTATCACCATTAATTATTGATGGAGCAAAAGTAACATATCCAGGAACTCATCCATATGCTATTATAGCAGATACTAATATTATGAAAAATGCTCCTTTTGAGATGATATGTGCAGGGTTTGGAGATATACTTGGAAAATATACAGCGCTTTCAGATTGGATGTTGTCTCATAAAAAAAATGACGAATATTTTTGTTATACTACTGAAAAACTAGTAAGAGATGCTATGAATAAATGTTTTGATAATATAGAGGGCGCAGTTAATAGAGATCCAAAAGCAATAGGATATATAGCAGAAGGATTAATTTTATCTGGTATAGCTATGACTTTATCAGATAATTCAAGGCCGGCATCAGGAGCAGAACATCACCTTTCACACTATTGGGAAATAGATAAGCTTTCAAGGAATAAGGAACATCCGCTTCATGGAAACTCAGTCGGAGTAGGTACTATTATATCAGCATGGATATATAATGAACTTAAAGTAGAAGAAAAATATGGGATCGAGGTTCCGACAGCTAACGAAATCATAAAGTTATTAGATTGTATTGGAGCAAAGTCAAGTCCTAAAACGCTAGGTATTGAAAAAGAATTATTCCATAGAAGTATAATTCATGCTCTTGAAATAAGACCAAGATTTACTATTTTACAATATGCGAAAAATGAAAATAAATTAGAAGAATGTGCAGATAGATTAACAAATTTATTTTACGGAGAGTAATATTATGTTGAAAGATAAAAAACTATTTTTATTAGATATTGATGGAACAATAGCTTTAGATACTAAATTAATTGCTGGAACTTTAGAGTTTATGAATTATGTTTTAAGCATTGGTGGAAAATATATTTTTATAACTAATAATTCTACTAAAAGTATTGAGGATTATATCATAAAATTTGAAAAGTTTGATATCAAGGTAGATAAAACAAGCTTTGTAACATCATCATATGCAACAGCATTATATCTAAGAGAAACTTATGATGATAAAAAAATATTTGTTCTTGGAACAAAATCATTTATTGAAGAACTTAGAAGATTTAATGTGAATGTTACAGAAGAACAAGATGACGATATAGTTTGTGCGGTTGTAGGTTTTGATAATGAATTAAACTATAAGAAGGTAGAAAATATATGTGAATTATTACTTACAAGAAATATTGATTATGTAGCAACAAACCCTGATCTTGTTTGTCCAACTACTTTTGGCTTTATTCCAGACTGTGGATCAATATGCGAAATGATAGGGCATGCAGTAAAAAGGGAACCTTTATATATAGGTAAGCCTAATAAGACCATTGTAGAAATGTGTTTAGAACAAACTGGGTTTTCAAGAGAAGAAACTCTTGTTATAGGGGATAGACTGTATACTGATATTGCTTGTGGGATAAATGGCGGCGTTGATACTGCTGTAGTATTCACAGGAGAAGCAACAAAGGAAGATTTGAAAAACACGGAATTTAAACCCACATATAGCTTTAGTTCAATTAAGGAATTGTATGAGGAAATAGCTTTTTAGTATATTATTAGAAGCATGCAGAGTTGTTAGAACATAGAAACTAAATTTCTATTTCTAACAACTCTGTTTATTTTTGTATAGAAGAGAAAATAAAATTGTTCGGACACCGAAAGATGAAAATAGAGGTCATTATGTTGCATTATTTAATATAAGAGAAAAAGTTTACATTATTAGGTATCTTTAAGCGAGCTCGTTATATAATAATTATTAGCAAAGTGCAGCTTTTGTGTTTTTAAAGTTAAGAATTTGATATAATATATCTATAGAATAACTAGTTAGGGGGAGATTATAGCATATGAATTTAGAGAATATAACGAATAAAATAGGAAATAGTAAGCCATATATAAATGGCTGGGAAAGAATGAGAAGATCATCTATAATTATTCCGCTAGTAGAAATTAATAAAGTTGTGCATGTATTATTTGAGGTTAGATCAAAGAAACTAAATAGCCAGCCGGGTGATATTTGTTTTCCGGGAGGGAAGATAGACGAAAATGAAACTCCTAAAGAAGCGGCTCTTAGGGAATTGTTAGAAGAGCTTGGTGTCAAGAATATTAATTTAATAAATGAACTAGATACCGTAGTTAGATATGATGGTATAATAATTCATCCATATGTAGGGGTTATTAAAAATATTGAGGAAATAAAAATAAGTGAAGATGAAGTTGATCATGTGTTTTATGTACCATTATCTTATCTTTTAGAACATCAACCCCTTGAGTTTAACAACAAAATAAATATAGAGAGAGCCAAAGAATTTCCGTATGATTTGATTGTTAATAGAGAAAATTACAAATTTAGAGAAGCTAATTACAAATCTTTATTTTATAAATATGAAACCTATAATATATGGGGAATTACTGCGGAAATGCTACAAAATTTTTTGAAAAAGTTGAACTAATGTACTAATTAACAGCTATGGTAATCTAATCGATACTGTAGCTTATGTTTTTCTAGAACCATATCAATTGGATTCGCTTTTAATGAAGAATCCATTGGACAAATGGGCGGATTTTTGAGATGCAGATAAGAATATGTATACGAACAAGTTGGAAAAACGAAATAAATTTTGATTAAAATAAAGGATTAAGGAAAAAACTTAGTCCTTTTTTTGATGGAAAGATTATTTGTTTCCATAATAATCCAATTGTCATGGTTTTGACATAATAAATTTATATAATTGACATACTATCATTACATGTTTTACTAAAATATTATAATTCTATCAAATATATTTTTAATTGAGAAAAAGGGGGAAATTATAATGTTTATAAAAAATATTAAAGTAAAGACTAAATTACTTTCATCTTTTCTTATTATGGCGATATTGATATCTGTCGTTGCTATAATAGGAAAAGCATCACTAAAAACAGTAGATGCAAATTCGAAATCAATGTATAGTGATGATTTACAATCTATACAATTACTTACTGAAATAAAACAATCATTAGTTAGTACTAAAAGTGATGTTATAGAACTTGTTTATATAAGAGATATTTCGAAAAAAACTGATTTAGAGAAAGATATTCAACTAAATATAAAGAAGTATGATGAGGATATATTGAATTATGAAAATATTTTTATGGATCCTTTAGAAAAAGAAGTATGGCCAACAATTAAAAATCAGCTTAGCGAATATAGAATAAAAACAGATAATGTAATTAAACTTGTTGATAGTGGAAAATACGACGAAGCAGCAAAAGAGTATCAACAGATACCAAAGATTAGAGAAGAATTGATGGAGAATATTGATAAGGTAATAAATATAAATATTGAAAGTGCAAAACAACATAATATTAAGAATAATTCTATATACTTAAATAGTGATAATATTATGACAGTATTAATGATTGTAGGATTATTGCTAGCTATTGTCATAGGATTACTTATATCGAAAGATATAAACAGTTCATTAATTAAAATGATGGGGATCGCAAAAAATCTTGCTGCCTTTGATTTGTCTAAGAACTTTGAAATTGCAAGGAAGGATGAATTTGGAGAAACGGGCAGAGCGCTAATAAAAGCTCAGCAGAATATTAAAGAACTTGTAACGACAATAATAAGTAATTCACAGGTCATGAGTGAATCAAGTGAAGAACTGTCAGCTACAGTAGAAGAATTATCGGTAAAAACTGAAGAAATTGATAATGCACTAACAAATATTGTATCGGGAGTTCAAGAAACAAGCGCAGTTTCAGAAGAAGTATCAGCATCTGTTCAAGAAGTAGATTCAAGTATTAATGAACTTTCAGAAGAAGCAATGGTTGGAAGTAATAATGCTAATCAATCAAAAGAAAGAGCTGCTGAAGTCGAGAGAAAAGGGAAAGAAGCAATAAGAAGCGTTAGAAGTTTATATAAGGAAAAGAAAAATAATATGTTAATGGCGATTGAAGATGGCAAGGTTGTAGGCAATATAAGGGTAATGGCAGATACAATTGCAAGCATATCTGAACAGACAAATTTATTAGCATTAAATGCGTCTATAGAGGCTGCAAGAGCAGGGGATCAAGGCAAAGGGTTTGCTGTTGTTGCTGAAGAAATAAGAAAACTTGCAGAACAATCATCACAAGCAGTAATAGGGATTAAGGATACTATTACTAAGGTTCAAGATGCATTTAAAAATCTATCTGAAAACGGTGATGAAGTATTGAAATTTATAAATGAAGATGTAGATCTACAGTTCGAAGAGTTTGAGAAAGTTGGAAATACATATTATAGAGATTCAGAGTTTGTAAGCAAAATGTCTGAGGAAATAGCTTCTATGTCTGAGGAACTTGCTGCTACAATTGGACAAGTAAGTGAGGCAATACAAAATGTTGCAGTGGCGTCGCAAAAATCATCAGAACATGCTGAAACAATAAAAGGAAGTGTGGATGAAACGACAAAAGCAATAGGACAAGTTGCTTTAACAGCTCAAAATCAAGCTGAACTTGCTCAAAAACTTAATGAAATGGTGTTGAAATTTAAAATATGATCTGTAAAAGTGGAATTATGAAAATTATAAATATAAATTTTAATTTGAAATAAGCTAGTTATAGATTTTAAAACAATGATTTAGAGGTATGAGAAAAACAAAAATATTTTCTCATATTTCTTTTTTATTACTCAAATTTAGTATTTAATAAATGTAAATATGGTCAGAGGTTTATTTTGAAAAGATTGTGGTTAATTTTAGTTTTATGAAAAGCTATACAAAAAAACATTGACTTAAAAAAAGAAGAAATATAGAATAACATTATTAAAGAACATTTAAAAAGTAGTTTTTAATTAAATAAATTTTATGAATTAATTCTAATGAAAAGGAGAACTTGTTAATGAAATACTTAAAGAGTATTTTAGGGATTATACTTGTAGTGCTTTTTTTAGGTAGTAATTTATTTTTTCTCAATCTATTAAAGGACAAGAAGGTAGAAAATGAAAATATAAAACCTAAAATAGTATTAATATCTCACATTAAGACAAATCCCTATTGGCTTAGCATAAAGAAAGGGGCAGAAAGGGCAGCAGCAGAAAGAGGGGCGGTAGTTGAATTTTTGGGGCCTACTACTGCAAATACAGAAGAAGGTCTAAAACTTTTTGACATGGCCACATCGGCTAAGGTTAGTGGAATAATAACTTATGTCCAAGAAGAAGGAAAGTATGCAAAGCAAATTAATAGTGCTATAGAAAAAGGAATACCGGTTGTGACAATAGATTCAGATGAAGAAAATAGCAATAGAATAGCATATGTAGGAACAGATAACATTCTTGCGGGACAAGTTGCTGGAGAAGAAGCTGTAAAGCAAATTGGAGTAGATGGAAATGTTGCAATAGTAATGGGGGGGAAGGATGTTAAAAATCAAAGGGAAAGAGTGGACGGATTTAAAGATTATATTACATCAAACTCAAACCTAAAGATTGTGGATGTGGATTCATCTGATGCAATGCTTCTTGAAGCTGAGATTGTAACAAGAAAAATACTAAATAGAAATGATAAAGTAGATGCACTATTTTGCACGTCAGCATTAGATGGAATAGGAGCCGCTAAAGCAGTAAACGATTTAAATGCTAAAGGTAAAGTGAAAATTATATGTTTTGATGATTTAGAAGAAACTTTAAATAACATAAGAACTGGACTAGTTTCAGCAACGATAGTTCAAAAAAGTGATGAAATGGGGTATAAGGCGGTAAATATTATAATGGATAAAATTCAAAAAAAGTCTGAAGTTAATCCTAAATCCTTAACAAATGTTAAGTTAGTCAATAAACGTAATATAGATATTTATAAGCAGGGAGACGATAAGTTTGAAAATCAAAACTTTAAATAGCAAATTTATTATATTTGTTATATGTTTAATTATCCCAGTAGGCATATGTAATATTATATCCTTGGCTATGAGTAAGAAAATTGAAGATGGTTATGTAAATATGCTTAATAATATGCTTATTACCAATGAAATTAAGCAGCATATTGATAATTCTTTAGATGGATTTAATCAATATATATTAAGTGGGGCTGAAGATAAGAAAGAAAGCTATAATAATGAGATATTTATTGCTAAACAGGAAATCGAGACACTTAAAAGTAATTCTGATAATACGAGCCAATATATTTTAAGAGATTTAGATAATACCTTAGATTCTTATGTGGAAAATTCTAAGAAAACAATTTCGGCTTATGAAAACAAAGAAGGATATATTTTTTATTATGACGATTTTGTATCAGCTAAAAATATTGCCGGATATTCTAAAGAATATGCATCTACATTAATGCAGAATTATTTAGAAACTAATAGCGTAGCATATAAAGAATTAAATAAACATAGTAGATTAATATATGTATCCCTAACTATATACCTTATATTAATTTTATCAATGTGTGTTTCATATGCACTTTTATTTATTAAAAATATTTCAAAAGGTTTAAAAGGAATTGTTGATATTTCAAATAAGGTATCTAGGGGGCAGTTCGAATACTATGAAGGTGATAAAACAGATATATATGAGTTAGATTTGCTCACGAAAACTTTTAATACAATGATAAAGGATATAAAAGATCTTATAAGATCTATAAGTGAAAAACTTACATTAGAAAAGAAATTAAAAGAAGAGGAAATGAAAAATCTTCAATACGAGAATGCTTTGAAGGAATTTGATTTAAAAGTATTACAATCTCAGATAAATCCACATTTTTTATTTAATACTTTGAATTGTATAAATGCTACGGCTATGATGGAAAATGCTACAACAACAAGCAAGTTGATAAAATCAGTATCTAATATTTTGAGATATTCATTGAGGTCCATGAGTACAAATGCACTTTTGGAAGATGAAATAAACATAATAAAAGATTATATCTATATTCAAGAATGTAGGTTTGACGACAGAATAAAATTTAATTTAAGCACCAATATGGATATGAAAAAAGTAAAGGTTCCTGGAATGACAATACAACCATTGGTAGAGAATGCATTTATTCATGGAATAGAACCCAAAGAAGAAGGAGGATATATAAATATTTGCATTAATGAGAAAAATGGAATTTGTATGATCATGATTGAGGATGATGGTATTGGAATTCCAAAAGAAATTTTGGACAAGATTAATAATTATAACTACGAAATGAAACATACTGGACATACAACAGGCCTTGGGTTAAATATTGTTGAAAAAAGGTTAAGATATTTATATGATCGAGAAAACATGTTTGAAATAGAAAGTGAGGAGGGTAAGGGGACAAAGGTTTATTTAAGAATACCTATAATGGGGGAGGATAATAATGATGAAAATATTACTTGCTGATGATGAGAAATATGATAGAGAAACAGTTAAGCATATATTAAAAGATAACTTTTCCGAAGAATTAGAGGTATATGAAGCTAAAAATGGAAGAGAGGCAATAGAATTATCTGAAAGCATTAGGCCTGACATGGTTATAATTGATATAAAAATGCCAGGAATTGATGGTATACAAGCCCTAAAGGAAATAAGTGCTACACTGCCAAACTTATATAGCATAATTTTAACAGCATATGATTACTTTGATTTTGCACAGGAAGCTGTAAAAATAAACGTAAAAGAATATCTTTTGAAACCATTCACAAAAGAAGAGATAGTTGAAAAAGTCTCTGCAGGTATTCGCTCGGTTAAAAAAGAACAAAATAAACGAAAAAGTGAAATTGAAGATAAAGAAAAGATATATACCTTATTACCTGTTCTCGAAAATCAATTAAGTGATTTAATCATAAATGATAAGTTAAAAGGTATTGATTATGGAATGTACTTACGCTGCTTAAATATGAACTTTGTAAGCAGTTATGCAATGGTCATATCTATAAAGGATAAATATGCTTATACAGATATAGGCAGAAATGAAAAAGATGAGATTAAAATAAAAATAGGGGAGTATATTAAGGAATATATTAATAGAAAATATAAATGTATAGGAAATTATGTGTTTTATGAAGAACTAACATATTTTATACAAATAGAAAATGAAAATATTAGTGACTTTAAGAACCTAAAGATAGATCTTGCCTTTAATCTGAGGAGAGAAATAAAAAAGAGATTCAACGTTTCAGTAAGGGCTGGACTTGGGGAAACATTTGATTCGGTGGAACAAATAGTTGAGTCTTATAGACAGGCGACTAAATGTTTAGTGTATAATTCGGATAATGTAAATATAATCTATATAGATGATGTGAACGATAAGTTACTCAAGGACCAATATACTATTAACGTTAAGGAAAATAAAAGTAGGAACACTAATAAAATAAAAATGAAGTTATTTGAAGATGTGAAGAATTATATCAGAGAAAATATTGAGGAAGAACTCGAATTAGAGAAAGTAGCTAATAATTTCGGATTGAGTGTATATTATTTTAGTAGAACATTTAAAGAGGTGACGGGAGTTAATTTTTCTGATTATGTGAATAAATGCAGAATAGACATAGCTAAGGAATTATTATTAAGTGGTGAGATGAACGTAAAAGAAGTTTGTTATAAGGTAGGATACAATGACCCCAATTACTTTAGTAAAGTGTTTAAAAAATATGAAGGCGTAAGCCCAGTAAATTTTAAAATATCAATAGATAAACAATATATAACTTAGATTTATGTGATAAAAAACAGAAATAGAAGGTACTCTGTTACTCGGTTGCTAGAAAAAACATCTATGGATTTCTACCAGTGAAAGTTGCACCAGTCCTGCTTGCTCCTTAGGCAAGCTAATGACAAGCGGGACTGGAACAACTTTCACTGAAGAAATACCTATAGATATTTTTTCAATGCAACACTGCGTAAAAGAGTACCTTCTATTTCTGCTGTAGTATATATTTCAAATCATAAATCAGCTTCATAGTTTTGATATCTATATAGGGTTCCGCAAAGAGAATCAAGCTTATGTGTATACTCACCGAAATTGGATACTTGATTATTCCATAGGACTATGAAAATAAGCTGAAAAGTTCTAAATGTCTGGTTGCCCATTTACTGCATGATCCCAATTTCATTGTGACAAGCAGTAAATGGAACTACCAGCCATTAAGAACCTAATCAGCATTAAGAAATATACTTATACTTCAAAATATATCCCAGCTAGAAATTAGTAATATACTTTTGTGGAATGTTTCATTGGCAATTTTGATGGTTGTGATTCTTGGCCATAAGTTGTTCCAAATGTGCTTGTTTAAAGCTTGTTCTTTAAGGCTAGCACTTTGGGCACAACTTATGGCCTTAGAATCACCCATCAAAATTCCACAGAAACTGGAACAAAAGTATATTACTGATTTCGGTGGGTTATATGCATAAGTCTAAGTTTTGTGTTGGATATCTATTGAGCAATATTTTACTACACTAATTTGTAGAATAAACAAATAATCTAGGTCGACCTCTTATATTTAAGAGATTAACCTAGATTATTTTCTATTTTAGCTTATTTACTGGTAAAAAATTGCTGTTTGAATACGGCAATATAAAATTATAAGTCAGCAAATGGGTCTATTTGAAACGTTTACTTTTGATAATATAATTAGCATTGTAAAAGAGATAAACAATTATGAAAAAAGGGGAGATAAATAATGAAGTCTAAAAAAATGGTTAAATTGTTAGGTTTAGCGCTAAGTGGAGTATTAATATTTTCAGCACTAACAGGTTGTAGTGGAAAGAAAGATGCTCAAACATCAGCTGGAGGGGATAAGAAAATAAAAATTGGTGTAAGCTTTGATGATTTAAGACTTGAAAGATGGCAACATGATAAAGATATATTTGAAGAACAAGCTAAAAAGCTTGGGGCAGATGTTGTTTTCCAATCTGCAAATGGAGATGATCCAACTCAGATGTCACAATGTGAAAATCTTATATCTCAAGGAATAGATGTTTTGGTAATAATTCCTCATAATGGAGAATCTATAGCACCTATCGTTGAATCAGCTCATCAAAATAAAATAAAAGTTTTAGCTTATGATAGATTAATTACAAATAGTGATTTAGATTATTATGTATCATTTGATAATGTTAAAGTTGGAGAATTACAAGGAAAAGCTATCGTAGATAAAACTCCAAAAGGAAACTACTTTATGATGGGAGGTTCTCCAACAGATAATAATGCGAAATTATTTAGACAAGGTCAAATGAATATTATAAAACCTTATGTAGATAAAGGTGACATTAAAATAATAGGAGACCAATGGGCAAAAGACTGGTTAGCAGAAGAAGCGTTAAAGATAATGGAAAATGCATTAACTGCAAACAACAATAAGATTGATGCTGTTGTTGCATCTAATGATAGTACTGCAGGCGGTGCTGTTCAAGCGTTACAAGCTCAAAGCTTAGCAGGTAAGGTTTCGATTTCAGGACAAGATGCAGATTTAGCAGGATGCCAAAGGGTTGTAGAGGGAACTCAAACTATGACAGTATATAAACCAATTAAGGATATTGCTGCAAAAGCTGCAGAAATGGCAGTGAAAATGGGTAAAGGTGAAGAAATTCAAACAAGTGGAAGTGTAACAAATAATGGTCAAAAGGATGTACCTTCAGTGTTACTTAATCCAATAGCAGTAACAGCTGATAATATGAAAGATACTGTTATAAAAGATGGATTCCAAAAGTTTGATGATGTATATAAAAACGTGCCAGAAGATAAAAGACCAAGTAAGTAATTAGAATATTGGGGTTTGAAATTATAGTTTCAAACCCCAATATAGAAAGGAGATATGTATTTCATGAGTGAGTATATTTTAGAAATGCAAGATATAGTAAAAGAGTTCTTTGGAGTAAAGGCATTAGATGGAGTAACATTAAAAGTTAAGAAAGCAGAAGTACATGCACTTTGTGGTGAAAATGGAGCCGGAAAATCTACTCTAATGAAAATTTTAAGTGGAGAACATCCTGCAGGATCTTTTTCAGGAAAAATAATCTTTGAGGGAAAAGAGTTAAATCAAACTGGCATAAAAGATTCTGAGAAAGTTGGTATAGCGATTATTCACCAAGAATTAGCTTTAATAAAACAGCTTTCTATTGCAGAAAACATTTTTTTGGGAAATGAAATTGGCAAACATGGACTAGTAAGTTTTAGTGAGCAATTAAATAAAACTAATGAATTATTAAATAGAGTTAAATTAAATATTAATCCTCTTACTAGAGCAGGGGATTTAGGAATTGGTCATCAGCAATTAGTTGAGATTGCAAAAGCATTATCTAAAGATGCAAAATTATTAATTTTAGATGAACCTTCAGCATCATTAAGTGAAGGTGAAGTAGAAGTCTTAATGGGAATTTTAGAAGACTTAAGAAAAGACGGAGTTACTTGTATTTATATTTCTCACAAACTTAACGAAGTTACGAGAATATGTGATAATGTTACTGTAATTAGAGATGGTTCGACAATAGGTCAAGTCCCTATAAAAGAAATAGATCAAGATAGATTAGTACAAATGATGGTTGGAAGAGAAATGAAAAATTTATTTCCAAGAGAAGAACATAAAATTGGAGAAGAATTCTTTGAAGTGAAAAATCTCAATGTTCGCGACCCATTTAATAGTAATTTATTGAGAGTTAAAAATGCGAGTTTTACATTGAGGCGTGGAGAAATACTTGGAATTTCAGGATTAGTTGGTTCAGGTAGAACTGAAATGGTAGCAAGTATATATGGAAGTTTTCAAGGCGAAAGAAATGGTGAAATATATTTTGAAGGTGAAAAAGTCAATATCAAAAATCCAGATGATGCCTTAAGTAAAGGTATAGCTATGGTTCCAGAAGATAGAAAGAAAGATGGAATAATCGCTGGAATGAGTGTTGCTAAGAATATGACTATAAGTAATCTTGTAAAATATAAAAAAGCACTTGATGTAATAGATAGTGACAGGGAAATGATGGATGTTCTTAAATACATTGATGAAATAAAGATAAAGACTGCATCAACAGAATTAGCAATAAAGAACCTAAGTGGTGGTAATCAGCAAAAAGTAATACTAGCAAAAAATCTCTTAGCTGAGCCTAAGATTCTAATACTAGATGAACCAACTAGAGGGATTGATGTTGGAGCTAAGTTTGAAATTTATAAATTGATTTTTAAGTTAGCTAAGCAAGGTATATCAATAATAATGGTTTCATCTGAATTACCAGAAGTTCTCGGAATTAGTGACAGAGTTCTAGTTATGAATGAAGGTGAAATAAAAGCGAGTCTTGATAATAATGGTTTAACTCAAGAAATGATTATGGCATATTCAGTTGGTAAGAAAAACGAAGAAAATGACGCAATAGATAATGAAGAAATTATAACGTCTGTAGGAGGGGTATAGATATGCAATTAAGCAAAAGTGTAAGTTCGGAGAAGGAAAGAAAAATAGGATTAGGCAATATATTCAAATCTAAAATGGCAACAATATTGATAGCAACGGTAGCAATATGGATTTTATTCACGGTTTTGACAGGCGGAAATTTCTTGACTACTAGAAATTTATCAAATTTATTTAGACAAATGTCAATCACTGGAATACTTGCAATAGGAATGGTATTTGTAATCATCCTGGGAGAGATAGATCTTTCGGTAGGATCAACCCTTGGGTTACTTGGAGGAATTGCAGCTATATTAAATGTTTGGTTTGGTCTTTCAGCTATTCCAACCATGGTTATAACATTATTACTTGGGATAGTAATAGGAGCTTGGAATGGATATTGGATAGCATTTAGAAATGTACCATCATTCATAGTTACTTTAGCAAGTATGCTTGTTTTTAGAGGAATATTAATAGGTATAACAGGTGGTAATACTGTAGCTCCACTGACAGCAGACTTCAAGACAATGGGGCAAGCGTATTTGCCAACTGCATTTGGATATGTATTAGTTGTACTAGCAGTTGCAGGTTCAGCATATTTAATATTAGGTAATAGAAAAAACAAAATTAAGTATAACATTGAAGTAAAACCTATGGCTTTTGATGTATCAATAATAGCAGCAATTGGAATATTGTCTTTAGGATTGGTATTAATTCTTAACGATTATCAAGGTTTTCCAATACCAGTTTTTATAATGTTAGTTATAGCTTTGGTACTATCATTTGTAGGAACAAAAACTATATTTGGTAGAAGAGTATATGGAATTGGCGGTAATAGAGACGCAGCAAGATTATCAGGTATAAATGTAAAGAAACATATTTTGGTAGTATATTCAATGGTTGGATTACTAGCAGCAGTAGCAGGAATATTACTTACAGCAAGATTAAATGCTGGATCAGTTGCTGCCGGGCAAAATGCAGAATTAGACGCAATAGCATCATGTGTTATAGGTGGTGCAAGTTTAGCAGGTGGGACTGGATCAGTTGTCGGAGCATTAGTTGGTGCACTTGTAATGGCAAGTGTGGATAACGGTATGAGTATGATGAATACTCCAACATTCTGGCAGTATATTGTTAAAGGATTAATATTATTAATCGCAGTATGGTTGGATATATCTTCTAAGAATAAAAAGTAGGTCTTAAATAAATAATAAATTAAGCCCTTAATTAAAATTATTATAAATAGATGACAATAAGTCATAGTCATAGTAGCAGGTTATCTTAGGTGCCTGCTACTATCGATTTTTAGAAATGAAATTGCATATTTTTAGAATAACAAGTACTTAAAGCTACTAGTGGAAATTTGTTTCTAAATAAATGAAAAAGTTTTCAAAAAATCTATTGACGATTTAAAAAAAAGAAAGTATTATAAACTTATAAAATAACATTTAAAAAGTTATTTAAAAATGGTTGAGGGCCTTTTTTATTAAAGGTATAGAATTAAGTTATTTACTACAAATAATTTCTATTTGTAAATTAAAATAAGGAGGGTATTAATATGAGAGAATACTTTGAAAACGTTTCGAAAATAAATTATGAGGGGGCAGATTCTAAAAATCCATATTCATTTAAGTATTACAATCCAGATGAAGTAGTTGGTGATAAGACAATGAAAGAACATCTAAGATTTTCTTTATCTTATTGGCATACATTAACTGCTAACGGATCAGATCCATTTGGAGTTGGAACAATGATTCGTCCATGGGATAATGAAACAGACCCAATGGATTTAGCTAAAGCAAGAATGGAAGCTGCTTTTGAATTAATGGATAAACTAGATATAGAATATTTTTGCTTCCACGATAGAGATATAGCTCCAGAAGGAAAAACATTACAAGAAACTAACGAAAATTTAGACGAAATAGTTAAGTTATGTAAATCCTTAATGGAAAAATACAACAAGAAACTTTTATGGGGAACAGCAAATTGTTTCAGTAATCCAAGATATGTTCATGGAGCAGGTACTAGCTGTAATGCAGATGTATTTGCTTATGCAGCAGCACAAATTAAGAAAGCTATAGAAGTAACTAAAGAACTTAATGGAGAGAATTATGTTTTCTGGGGTGGACGTGAAGGATATGAAACTTTATTAAACACTGATATGGGATTAGAATTAGATAACTTCGCTAGATTACTTCAAATGGCTGTTGACTACGCAAAAGAAATAGGATTTACAGGTCAATTCCTTATCGAACCAAAACCAAAGGAACCAACAAAACATCAATATGATTTCGATACAGCAACTGTTTTAGGATTCCTTAAAAAATATAATCTTGATAAATATTTTAAAGTTAATATAGAAGCAAACCATGCTACTTTAGCGCAACATACATTCCAACATGAACTTCATTTTGCAAGAGTTAATAATTTCTTAGGAAGTATAGATGCTAATCAAGGAGATCAATTACTTGGATGGGATACAGACCAATTCCCTACAAATATATACGATTCAACTTTAGCTATGTATGAAATACTTAAAAATGGTGGAATTGCACCAGGTGGAGTTAATTTCGATTCTAAAGTTAGAAGAGCATCCTTCGAAAAAGAAGATTTATTCTTGGGTTATATAGCTGGAATGGATACATTTGCTAAAGGATTAAGAGTTGCACATAAACTTTTAGAAAATGGTGATTTAGAGAACTTTGTAAAAGATAGATATTCAAGCTTTACTCAAGGTATAGGTAAAGAAATAATTGAAGGAAAAGTTGGATTCAAGGAATTAGAAGCATATGCATTAAATAATAATGCTATTGCTAATAAATCTGGAAGACAAGAATTACTTGAATCAATAGTTAATCAATATATATTTGAAGATCATAGATAAACAGTATGTAATTTAGAATTATGTGATAACTTACCGAAAGAGAAGGTGCTCTGTTACTCGGTTGCTATAGAAAATAATTGTGGATTTCTACCAGTAAAAGTTGTACCCATTCCCGCATGTTCCCGAGGCAAGCTCGTGACAAGCAAGAATGGAACAACTTTTACTGAAGAAATACCTACAATTATTTTCTAAATGCAACACTGCGTAAAAGAGCACCTTCTCTTTCTGGTATGGTATATATTTCAAAGCATAAATAAACTTACAATTTGTATATCTATATAGATAAATGATATATGACTTATGATTATGTGATACCTACCAAAATTAGAGACACCGTTGAACCATAAAGGCATAATAATTTCTCAAGACTATGACAATTTGATGAAAGTGAAAAATATTAATTTTATTATTTATAATAATAAGATAGAGTTTTTAGAAAGGGTTTTGATTAAATTCTAATAATTTAACAATCATATATAAGAAAATTAAAAGAACTTCTTGTGATATTTTAATTACATTATCATAAGGAGTTTTTTGTTTTATCGCATTTTGTTATGTGAAATTTTTACAATAAGCATAGTTTTAAGATATAAAAAATAGCTGATAGCACAAAAAAATGTTACTATCAACTATATGAATGGATAAATAAGCATTGATGATTTATCAAAAACCTTTGGTAAATTAAATTTTTCTATATAGTAGTATGCTAATTTCTGAGTTTGAATTCAGAAATCTGATCATACATAATTTGTGATTGAGATGCTAACTCTTCGCTTGAAGCAGAAGTTTCTTCGGCAGTTGCTAAATTAGTTTGAACTATATCGGATATAATATTTACATGTGATGTCATATTTGATACAGAAGCTGTTTGCTCTTCAGAAGAAATTGCTATTTCTTTTACAAGCAGTGATGTATACTCAACATTGCTAACAATATTATTTAAAGAAATTTTTGTTTCATTTGCTATAGATTCACCTTTAGATATGGCCTTTAATGAATTTTCAATAATTTGAGTAATAGTTTTAACAGATTCAGAAGATTGATCAGCAAGTTTTCTTACTTCATCAGCGACAACAGCAAATCCTTTACCGGCCTCTCCGGCTCTAGCTGCTTCAATAGCTGCATTTAATGCAAGTAAATTTGTTTGTTCTGATATTGACTGAATAGTATTTATAATAACAGAAATTTGATTAGATGAAACAGCTATTTCGTTAATTGAGTTCATTAACTGCTCCATCTTATTGTTTCCTTCGTCTATAATCTTTCTGGTTTCACTATAGTAGTCATATGCCTTCTCAGAGTTTTTTGTATTGGTCTTAACTTTATCTATCATTAAACTAAAGTTGTTTTGAAGCTGCTCAACTGCATTAGCTTGTTCAGAAGCGCCTTCAGAAAGTACTTTTGTTATGGATGCAATTTCTTTTGAACTATTTGCAGTGAAATCAACTGATTTATTTAAATCTGAGAAACTGTCATTTAGATTATTTATTATTTTCTCTAAAGATAGGTGTATGGGTATAAAATCTCCAATATAGTTAACTGATTTATCTATAGTAAGATTTAAGTTACAATTAGATAATTCTTCTAATTTATATGTTATATCTTTGATATAGTCTTTTAACATATTTATGGATTTGCTTAGATCATTAAACATTTCACCCATTTCATCCTTTGAACTATATTCATTATCTATATATAACTTTCCTTGAGAGAGATTATAGGATATTCGTTTTACATTATTCACTCCTTCAAGAAGAACTGCTTTTAGTGTTTTGCCTAGTAGTCTTGGAACTATAACTAAAAGAATCATTATAATAACAAGAATAGTCATGGCTATATTTCTATAAATGATAGAACTGTCAACAAAAGTTTTCGCATTTCCTTTTGAAGATTCGTATAATTTAGAAATATAATTTTCAACGATATCCCTTTGAAAACTATATGTATCTAATTTTGAGGCTAAACTACTATTTGGATCATTATTTTTTATTCCATTACGTAAGTCTTTTCGATAAGTTTCCGCAATGGATAAATTTTGCAATAGTTGTTTGATTACGATTTCATCATTGCCAGGACTATCATTTAATAATCTTACTTTAGCATTAAGTTCTTCCGCAGCTGAATCAGATTTTTCAATGAATACTTCTTTATTTTTTGTATTATTCTCTATTATAGCTCTATAAATATTATTATCAGAAGTTTGAAATGAAAGTCTAATATCTGAAATTGCCTGTGAAAGAGAGTATGGTCCATTATAAAGGGAAGAGGTTCTAAATGATAAAGAAAGTAGTACTGCCATTGATATGATCATACTTATCATCGTAACTATGAGTATGAAATTAAATGTTGAATCTATCTTTTTAGTAATAGAATAATTTTTGAAATTCTCTTTTAGGTTGAAAGATTTATTAACTTTTTTTGTGGTTTTTTTAGTTCTTTTCATTATAAATCACTCCTAGTAGATTCCAGAGTGAAAACATTAACAATGCCTATTATACCAAAATTTATATATAATTACATCTATTATGTAAAATAATATGAAATTTAAATTTACATAAATTCTATTATAATAAGTTTCAAATATTCTGTGGCAAAAAAGCTGAAAATGTATTCAAAAAACTCTTGACGGTTTAAATAAAAGGGGGTATTATAAACTTATAAAACAACATTTAAAAAGTTATTTTAAAATATGTTTAAGAGTGAAACATTAACAACGTTAAGTAATGAAAAAATTATATAACAGGAGAGGTTTACTATGAGATATTTATTAGGCTTAGATATTGGGACATCTGGAACTAAAACAGCCCTATTTGATGAAAATGGACAAACGATAAAAACTGCAACTTTTGGTTATGATTTATTTCAACCACAAGCAGGTTGGGCAGAGCAAAATCCTGAAGATTGGTGGCAAGCGTGTGTTAGCGGAATAAAAGCTGTTATTGAAAAAAGCGGTGTACAAGCTTCAGATATTAAAGGTATAGGATTAAGTGGACAAATGCATGGGCTTGTTCTAATGGACAAGGATCATAAGGTAATAAGAAACTCTATAATCTGGTGTGACCAAAGAACTGAAAAAGAATGTGAATACATGACTGAAGTAATTGGGAAAGAAAGATTAATTAAGATAACTGGTAATCCTGCTTTAACTGGATTTACTCTTTCAAAGTTATTATGGGTTAGAAATAACGAACCAGACAACTATAAGAATATATATAAGATTCTTCTTCCAAAAGATTATATAAGATATAAATTAACAAATGTATTTGCAACAGAAGTTTCTGATGCTAGCGGAATGCAAATGTTAGATATAAACACTAGAAACTGGAGTGAAGAATTACTTAATGAATTAAATATAGATAAAAATATATTAGCAGATGTTTATGAATCAGTAGTTGTCAGCGGAAAGGTAACAGAAGAAGCTGCAGAATTAACAAACTTAGCAGTAGATACACCAGTTGTTGGTGGTGCTGGAGATCAAGCAGCTGGTGCTATAGGAAATGGAATAGTAAGCGAAGGAATAATATCGACAACAATAGGTACCTCTGGAGTGGTATTTGCAGCAACTGATACACCTAGATTTGATAAAGAAGGAAGAGTTCATACTCTTTGTCATGCTGTTCCTGGCAAGTGGCATATAATGGGGGTAACTCAAGGAGCAGGACTATCACTTAACTGGTTTAAAAGAACATTCTGTGCTAAAGAAGTTGAAGAAAGTGAAAAGTTAGGAAGAGATATATATGACTTATTAACTGAAAAGGCTGCACAATCTAAACCAGGATCAAATGGAATAGTTTATCTACCATACCTTATGGGAGAAAGAACACCACATATAGATCCAAATGTTAAGGGAGCATTTTTAGGAGTATCCCTAATAAATAATCATGATGATTTTGTACGTAGTATATTAGAAGGAGTTAGCTTTAGCTTAAAGAACTGTCTTGACCTTATTGAAGGAATGAGCGTAAATATTGATGAAATAAGAGTAAGCGGTGGTGGAGCTGAAAGTAGTATATGGAGACAAATATTAGCTGATATATTCCAATACTCGCTAACTACAGTAAAGGCTTCAGAAGGTGGAGCACTTGGAGTGGCAATATTAGCAGGTGTTGGGGCTGGTATATACGAGTCAGTAGAGGATGCTTGTAATAAAATTGTTAAGGGAAATGAAAAAGTAGCTCCAAATGAAGAGTTAAAAGAAGTATATTCAAAAGTATACGAAATATATAACTCAGCTTATCCTAGAATCAAGGATATATAAGAATAAATTTAAATATCTAATTTATCCGATAGCTATCATCCGTAATACTCCTACAATAGATGAGTAAGCGATTCACACTAAATCATAGATTTAGGTTCTCTGCTTAAGTGGGAGATAACGGCTGCGCGCTCCTGGATTAGTTCAACTAAATTCAGATGGAGTAAAAACTTCATCTGAAAAGTTTCACTTTATATCTTGATAATACGTAGTTTTAAAAGCATTAAATAGTACTATAATGTGAAAGTTATTTGTAATGACTTATAAATACTTTTACAAAAATAATAATAGTGATATTATTTAAGAAAGCTACTATTGTTCATATGATAGATGAGAGGAGTATTATCAAATTTGATTGAGGTAAATCACAGCAAAATTAAAGAGACGAATAGAAAAAAAATAATAGCATTATTACTAGAAAAAAATGAGATTACTAAATTAGATATTTCAAGAATTTTAGATATAAGTATAACTACAGTTTCTACTAATATTACTGAATTGAAAAATGAAGGTATTGTAGAAGATGTAAGATCTTTGGAATCTACTGGTGGCAGAAAAGCTATTGCTATAAAGTTAGATGAAAACTGCAGATACTCAATAGGAGTTGCATTAACACCAAATCACATTAAAATAGCATTGGTTAATTTGAAGAAAGAAATTATTGAAAATATAAGAATTAGACATAAAAATAATGGAATAGAAAATTTAATCACAATAATTAGTGAAAACATTGATTTTGTAATGAAAAAATATAACTTAGATTCTGAAAAGTTATTGGGAATAGGCTTATCTTTGCCTGGAACAGTAGATTTTCAAGAGGGCATAGTAAAATATTCATATCTTCTTGGTATTAAAGATTTTAATTTAAGGGAAAAGTTTGAATATTTAAATGTACCAATATATGTAGATAACGAAGCAAATCTATCAGCATATTATGAATTTTTAAATAGAAAAGATATAGTGAAAAATTTACTTTATGTATCCATAACAGATGGCTTAGGTCTTGGAATAATTATAAATGGTAAGATTTATAGAGGAGACAATAATTCATCAGGAGAATTTGGACATATAAAAGTGTCTATAAACGGAAAGAAGTGTAAATGTGGAGCAAAAGGCTGCTTAGAAGCATATACATCTAAAAATGTTCTAGTTGATAGTTATAATGAGGCGACGTTAGAAGATATATCAGATATAGATGAATTTGAAGAATTGTATTTGAAAAATGATACAGCTACAAAAAAAGTTTTAGATAAGTACTTGAAAATATTAGGTACTGGTATATCAAATTTAATTATGTTATTAGATCCTGATACAATAATTATAGGTGGGGATATAAATAATATATTAAATGATAAAATGGATATTTTGAAGAAAAATATCTATAAGGATAATTTATTTACAGATGAAAACAGCTGTACAATTACTATGGCAGATTTTAAAGAGTCATATTTGTTAGGGGCAGCTATGATGCCTATTGAAGAATTCTTAGAAATTAAATAACAGAGTAGTGAATAGCTGCTCTATTAATTTGAAAACTTATTAAACAAATTTTGAAAACATATTTTCAAAGTTACGTTAGTAAGATTATTATTAGGAAAGTCTTAAATCTTGATTGGAACTCCGGATTTAGACGAACCTTTAAAATAATAACAGATAGCTGATAATGGATATTCTAAAAAAATATAGAATTTTAAAAAAGGTATTATTGTATAAATCCGGTTATATTACTTTTGAGAGTATCCATTATTAACTATTCATTAAAAACAAGAGGAGATGTTAAGGAAATGAGATTTTTTTTAGACACAGCAAATGTAGAACACATTAAAGAAGCAAATGAAATGGGAGTTATCTGTGGTGTTACAACTAACCCATCACTAGTAGCAAAAGAAGGAAGAGATTTCAATGAAGTTATTAAAGAAATAACAGAAATAGTTGATGGACCAATAAGTGGAGAAGTTGTAAGTGAAGATGCTGAAGGAATGATTAAAGAAGGAAGAGAAATAGCAGCAATTCATAAAAACATGATAGTAAAAATCCCAATGACAGTTGAAGGATTAAAAGCTACAAAAGTTTTAGCTAGTGAAGGAATCAAAACAAACGTAACTTTAATATTCTCAGCAACACAAGCATTACTTGCAGCAAATGCAGGAGCAACATATGTAAGTCCATTCCTTGGAAGGTTAGATGATATATCAATGATAGGTATGGATTTAGTTAGAGATATAGCAGAAATATTTGAAATTCATGGAATAGAAACAGAAATAATAGCAGCAAGTGTAAGAAACCCAGTTCATGTAATAGAAGCAGCAAAAGCAGGAGCACATATTTCAACAGTTCCTCACAGCTTAGTTCTACAAATGGTAAAACATCCATTAACAGACCAAGGACTTGAAAGATTTAAGGCAGACTGGGCAGCAGCTTTCGGCAAGTAACAGTCTTAAAGCAGTTAACAGTTATTGATGAAAAGCCTACAGCTTTTCTTATAAATATATATTCTTAAGAATATATATTTATAAGAATATAAGAAGATATCAATAAAAACTTAAAAGAATTTAAAAAGAAATAAAGATAACAATATAAAAAGGTATAGTAATAGAGCGCCATGCAGCGTTTTACGAGGTCATATTTATATATAAAGTGAGGTAAAAAATGAGTAGAGAATTAGATAAATTATCTATTAATGCAATAAGAGTATTATCAGCAGATGCTATCGAAAAATCAAAATCAGGACATCCAGGGTTACCACTTGGGTCAGCTACAATGGCATTTACATTATGGTCAAAAATGAATCATAATGGAAAAAATCCAGAGTGGGATAACAGAGATAGATTTGTATTATCAGCAGGACATGGTTCGATGCTTGAATATTCATTATTACACTTATTCG
>NZ_MZGT01000071.1 GCF_002029255.1 Clostridium chromiireducens | reverse complement strand
GTTATAGAATTATATCTATAAATAATAATTATTTATAGATTATTAGTATTATTTATCTGATTAAATATTAAATACGATTATTTATTTTTAAATTATAGGAGGTACTTATGAAAAAGAAATTAGGGATTATAATTGTTCTGTTAAGCATAGTGATAACTTGGATGGCCTGGCTATTTATGGAACCAGTAAGAGAGATTTCACCTATGACGGGATATTCTCAATTATTAGCATCATTTTCTTTAGTTGCATTTGCATTTATTAATTTTATTTCTACTAGGCATAAAATATTAGATAATTTATTTGACGGCTTAGATAAGTCGTATATTTATCATAAATATTTAAGTATATCTGCACTTGTTCTAGTTATACTTCATAATGTCACAATAGATATTGGGAAAAAGACTGAAAGGGGATTAGGGATAAAAGGAGTAAAGGATCCTTATGCAATGTTTGGGTCATTTAGTATGTATTTATTTATAGCTCTTATATTTATTGCTCTTGTTGCAAAAAAATTAAATTATGAAAGATGGAAAGTCATTCATAAAATTATGATTATTCCATATGCTTTTGGAATTTATCATTATTATGGAAGTGCAACTTATGCTGTATTTTCTTTTAAACCATATTCCGTATGGCTAGACATTATAAATTTAATAGGAATTGTATCTGTAGCATATAGTATATTCTTCTATGAAAAACTTTCATTTAAATATAAATATAAAGTGCAGAATTTAGAAAAGGTAGCAAATGGAACTTTAGAGATAACTGGAGCGTCACTTGGAAATGACATAGATTTTAAACCAGGGCAATTTGCATTCTTAAAGGTATTAAATAAGGATAGTAAATTTCCATCCCATCCATTTACAATAAGTCAGGCGCCTAAAAAAGGAGAAATTCAATTTACAATTAAAGCACTAGGAGATGATACTAAAGTATTAACTGAGAAACTTAAAATAGGAACTGAATTTATAGTGTCAGGACCACATGGTAAGTTTGATTATAAATCTGGGGCAAAAAATCAAATATGGATTGCAGGTGGAATAGGTGTAACACCTTTTAGAAGTTTTGCTCAGTCTAATATAGATGATAATTTTTCTGTAGACTTTTTCTATGCATACAATAATGCAGAAGAAGGTGCCTATACAGATGAATTACAAGCTTTAAGTAAGGATAACCTAAGAATACACCTATTTAATTCAAAGGAAAAAGGATTTTTATCAGTAGAAGAAATAAGCAAATCTGTAAATATAAAAGATGTCGTAGACGTGTATTTTTGTGGGCCTAAACCAATGAGGGAAAATTTAAAAAAGCAATTTAAGAATAGCAAGTTTAGGGTTTTAATTTTTAACTATGAACATTTTCAATTTAAATAATTGTAATTAATAATTAAGGTGAATTAATAAATAAAGCGAGGGAATATGTTTAATCCATCGCTTTATTTGTGTTATAGAGGTATATAAATTTTATGATTATATCGAGAATATAATTAAAATTGTAATTTTAATCACATTTATTTTTACAGTTATCACAACTAGAACTAATTTCAGAAGATTCTAAATGGATCATAATTTCAGAGTTATCTAAAGAGTTCTTTATATCATTTTCAATTTTATCACATACGTCATGCGCATCTTTAATTCGCATGTTTTCAGGAAAAACCAAATGTAATTCGATATATCTAACTCGTCCGGATTTTCTTGTTTTAAAGTTATGGTAGTTACAGTAAATAGCAGAAAATTTATTTATACTGTTTTCAATAACTTTAATTTCGTCACTAGATAATTTGACATCTAAAAGTGGGTTAAATGCAGATATTAATAGCTCAATAGCTTCTTTTAATATAAATATAGCAACTAAAATAGCTACAATTGGATCTAAAAAGTTAAATTTAGTTATCCATAAAAGGAACAAACCAATTCCCACACCTAATGATGTATAAACATCAGCCTTCAAGTGAAGGGCATCTGCTTCTAAGGCTATGGAATCTTCTTGCTTAGCTACCTTGTATAGTTTTCTAGAAACTACAAAATTTATAGCAGAAGAAATAAACATAACTATAAAGCCAAGTCCTATTGATTCTACTTCTCCAGGAATTATTAATTTTTTTACTGCTTCAACTATTATCCAAACAGAAGCTACTAGTATAAGGAGGGCCTCAATTACACCAGAAATATTTTCTACTTTTCCATGCCCGTAAGGATGTATATCATCAGCTGGCTTATCAGATATTTTAACAGAAAAAAACGCTATTATAGAGGCTAATAAGTCCATAGTCGAATGTATGGCTTCGGATATTATGCTTACTGAACCAGTAGCAAGCCCTACAATTAACTTTAAAGTTATTAGGATGCTATTTGAAAAAAGAGATAATCTTGCAGCTTTAACTTTTGCATTCATATAAAACTCCCCCATATTTAAATAAGTATTATCATTTGATAAACAAATCAATAATATAATATATTTATATGCAAGAAAAGTCAAGGTATAACTATTGAAGTGTATTATCAATTGATAATAATAGCTATTATATAACCATTGATGATTGTCCAAGTTCTAAAGTGACCGAGAATGTTTTGGATATATTTTTGAGTTACAAAGAGAAATGAAAGAAGACGCTTATTATCCTGGAAATTTAGATGGCATATATGGAGAAGGAATGAAGCAATATGTAATAAAATTAAGGAAAGATAATAGCAATAGCGTTTGTTAAAATAGATTTAATCTTATTTCCAAAATGGTCAAAAGGTGATATCCTATTATATGAGAAAGGAAGTGAGTGTGCTGGAAGCATTTGAAAGCTTTGAATCATTAAATGATAGGTGTAAATATATCTTTCGTATTATACAAGAGAACGGTCCTATAGCTAAAAATGAATTAGCAAGCAAAAGCAATATAAAATTAACGACATTGAATAGAGAACTTAAAATATTACTTGATGAAAAAATTATTGTAGAGAGTCATATAGGAGAATCTACAGGCGGTAGAAAACCTAGTTTGTATGATATAAATCAAGAGGGACTTTATATAATTGGAATAGACATTTCTCGTATTTACACTAAAGTTGTTATAACAAACTTGAAATTAAAAATAATAAAAGAAAGGTTATTAAGTAATGAATATAATATTGAGACTATTTCTGAATTTATACCTAGTACTATAAAAGAATTATGTATGAGATTGCAAATAGAAAAATCAGAAATTGTTGGAATTGGAATAGGTATATTTAGTGGATTCAAAATATACCCTTTATATGAAACTTTACGTAAAGAATTTGATGTACCAATATGTATAGATAATGGTGCTAATGCAGCTGTTATTGGGGAGCATAAATTTGGAATTGGAAAAGGTAAAGACAATATTGCATATATAAACTGTGGTGTGGGCATTAGAACAGGTATTATATCATCCGGTACTTTAATTCGTACAATTGATAATTCAGAAGATGCTTTTGGGCATATGATTGTTGAAGTTAATGGAGAGTTATGCTCATGTGGTAATTATGGATGCATAGAAAGCTATGTGTCAATATCAAATATAACACAAAGATTTATTAGCATGATGAAGGAAATTAATCCAGTTGGATTAAACAAAGATTTAAATAACCTTAATTATCGAGATGTTTGCAGTTTAGCAGAACAAAACAATGAAATAGCTATGAATATTATTAAGAATTCAGCATTATATTTTGGAGTTGGACTTTCAAACTATATGAAGTTATTTAACCCTGAATTAATAATTCTAAGTGGCCCATTAGTGGAATGTTCAAAGTTATTTTATAATACAGCGAAGGAAATCGCTTTTGAAAAATGTCATATAAAAAGTAATGATATTGAATTTAGAGATAGCGGATACTTTGAAGACACATCTATAGCAGTAGGAGCGTGTGCTATGGTTATAGAGAAAATAAAAAAATAAAAGATAGGAAGTGGAATTATGAATCCAGTAGCATTTTCAATTGGAAGCTTCGATATTAGGTGGTATGGTATATTAATTGCAACCGGCATTGTACTCGGAATAGTTATATCTCAATATAACTGTAAATGGAGAGATGCTGATTTTGATAATTTGTTAAATATTGTATTGTTATCTCTTCCATTTGGTATAGTAGGTGCAAGATTATATTATGTAATTTTTGAATTTGATCATTATAGAAATAATATTATTGAAGCTATAAATATAAGAAATGGTGGACTAGCTATACATGGAGGTCTGATTTTCGCATTAGGAACAGCATTAATATATACAAAGGTTAAGAAACTTAGTTTTATTAAATTTGCAGATGTTGCGGCCCCTTCAATTATTTTAGCACAAGCTTTAGGGAGATGGGGGAATTTCTTTAACCAAGAAGCACATGGAGATGCTGTAAGTTATGAATTTATTAAGCATTTTCCAATGTTTATTCAAAATGGAATGAATATAAATGGAACATATTATAATCCGACTTTTTTATATGAATCAACTTGGAATCTATTAGTGTTTGTGATATTAATGGTTATATTAAGAAAAAGCAAGGTCAATGGCGCAGCATTTTTTACATACATTGGTTTATATTCAATAGGCCGATTTATAATCGAAGGAATGAGAACGGATAGTTTAATGCTAGGAAGTATTAGGATGGCTCAATTAGTAAGTTTAAGTGGAGTTGTTTTATGGATAGTGTTTATAGGCTTAAGTTATTATAAAAGAGTAATAAAGAGAAAAGTGTGTAAGGAATGATGGAATGGCAAGAATATTTAATTGCAGATGTTATGTAGCAAATTCTAGATTAGAATTTTAACTTGATATATTAAAGAAAGTATGTAATACATATGAAAATTAGTTATGTTAAGTGGAGGAGAGGGAATTGAAATTAAAAGTTTTAGTAGACAACAATACATATATTGACCAATATTATTGTGGAGAACCTGCTGTTTCATATTATATTGAAGATGAAGATACAAAGTTATTGTTAGACGTAGGATATTCAGATTTATTTATTAAAAATGCATATGAATTAGGTGTGGATTTAAAAAATATAGATGCCATTGTAATTTCACATGGTCATGATGATCATACAAGAGGATTACAATATTATTTTGCGCAAAGCAATAGAAATAATATTAATATAATTGCTCACCCAGATGCATTTAAAGAAAAAGTAATTAGTAATTTGAAAATTTGTTCTCCTATATTACAGGAGGATTTAAAGGGAAAATGCAATTTGATTCTATCCAAAGAACCTATAAGAGTGAGTAAAAATCTGATTTTTTTAGGAGAAATACCTCAAAACAATAATTTTGAAAGTAGAAAACCTATTGGCAAGCAAATTAACGGGGATACAGTCGTGGATGATTATTTAATGGACGATACAGCACTTGTATACAAAAGTGAAAATGGCATTTACATTGTTACAGGATGTTCTCATAGTGGGATATGTAATATTGTAGAATATGCCAAACAGGTGTGCAAAGATAATAGAATATTAGGCATAATTGGGGGCTTTCATTTATTTGAAGTAAATGAACAGGTAAATAAAACTATAAACTACTTAAAGAAAAACAACATAAAGGAATTATATCCTTGTCATTGTACTTCTTTTATTGTAAAAGCAGAAATACATAAATCAGTTCCCATTAGAGAAGTAGGCGTAGGATTAGAAATAAAATGGTAAGTCAATATATTTTTTGGCATTTGACAACAAAATTGTTGAATCGAATAATAAACTAATAGATAATATAACAAAACATGGTATAACACAACGAGGTGTAAATTGAAGGTTGTGTTATATCATGTTTTATTTTTTGTAAATATAGATAAGTAGGGAGTACAAATGAAATTCAAAAGACTTATATGGATAGGGTAATTAATTTCAAATACTAAAAGAAATAATCGAAAATAATCTTTACGAAGGCATAAAAAAATAAAAACTCCACAAAATAAAATTTGGAGGTGTTTATTTATGAATGTAACTTTAACTCAAAAAGAAAGAATGTTGTTAGAAGATCAAAAAAGTCATGAACAAATTTGTATACAAAAGTATTCTAATTATGCAAATGCGGCACAAGATAATCAATTGAAACAAATATGTAATAATAATGGGCAAATTGAAAGGCAGCATCTTGATACAATTAATCAATTATTAAGTGGTAATATTCCACAAATGAATCAACAGCAAAATCAAAGTGCTGCACAAAATATGAATAATACTCAATCAGTACCTAGTAATATATCAGACAAAGATATATGTTCAGATTTATTAATGGCAGAAAAATATGTTTCTGGAACTTATGATACTGCTATCTTTGAATTTAAAGATACTCAAGTACGTGATGTATTAAATCATATCCAAAAAGAAGAACAAAAACATGGCGAATCTATATTTAAGTATATGCAGAGTAAAGGCATGTATAATGTTCAATAGACTTTGAATATTAATAAAAGCACAAAAAAGATTACAATTTTCAAGTAAAAACTTTTTTGTGCTTTTATCATTTCTTTAATATAATTCACAAGAAGCTATGAAGATTACTGAAGAAGTATCATATATATCAATTAGTATATAGACATTTGAAGGGGTTTTTATAAACTTTTAGAATGAATATATTTTTAATCATATGCGAATGTGTACAAGTATGTAAGACAAATTCAGTTATTGCTAAAGGAAAAGATGTAGTATATATTATTGGTGAAATTATGGAACATTACATAAATATCTTTCATAATATATAATTAAAATAATAGCTTATTATAGCTGAAAAATACAAAAGAGGTGTTTTATATGGGGTTTTATCAAAATGAGTCATATAAAGGGCATGATTATTATAAGGTAAGCAAATCTAATAGTAGTGACAGTAAATCAAGAAGTGATTCAAGTCATTCTAGAAGCAGCGCTAGCAGATCAAAGAGTAATGAAAGTAAATCAAGAAGTAATGACAGTAGGTCACAAAGCAGCGACAGTAAATCACGAAGCAATGCAAGCTATTCTCACAGCAGACCATATAGCGAATCATATAGCAGATAATAGCATTTTAAATAAATTTTCTATAGAGATTATTAATATGGATAGGTATTACCACGTCAATGAAATAGTAAATGGATATTTAATTCTTAAGGTAATAGGTGAGGGAAGATACGGGATAGCATATTTAGCTATCAATGACAAATATGAAAAGTTTGTAATTAAACAATTAAAAGAAGATATGCTTGAAAAAACTAGAGAAAAATTGTTCTATGAAGAGAAAATATTACAAGGTTTGAACAATCCTAAATTCCCAAGGTTTATATCAAATTTCAAAGATGAATATAGGGAAGGCTATATTTTAGAATATATAGAAGGTAAAGTGTTTGAAGACTTGTTAGTTAGGGATGGGTATGAATTTAGTAGAAATGAGATTTATGAAATCGGAGGACAACTTTTAGAATTAGTAGAGGTACTGCATAATAATAATTTTGTGCACCGAGATATTAGACTTCCTAACGTAATATTGAAAGAAAGCAAAGAATTATCGCTAATTGATTTTGGATTAGCTAGAATTATAGATAATAAAAAATATGTGAGAGAGATGGATTATTGGTTTATAGGTGATTTTCTAATTCATTTATATTATTCATCATATAAAGAAAATGAATTAGAAGAAAGACCTTGGTTTGAAGAACTTGATTTAAATTCCGAAGAAGAGATATTTCTAAAAAGACTTATGGGTATCGAAAAAAGTTACGGAAATATTGAAGAAATAAAAAAACAACTTGAAAAAATCAAAAATATGAATAAATTTTAGAATATAAGCCATGTGATTCGAGATTATATCTTTAACATCACATGGTCTATTCAGCAATAAGCAAAAGATTAAGTGAAGGAGGCATGTATTATGTCAAATTCAATAGAAATATTAAAAATATATAATGAAAGTTTCAGAGCTAATAAGTATTCTAATGAACCTTTTAGGATGATTGGCTTAATTGATGTAAGTATTGAATATATTTACGGAATAGAAAAAGTAACTCTGGCTTTTTTTAGATCGTCAGGAACCAATAGCGGAAAAATCAAAGGATTATGGTATCCTATTGTAGGGATAAAGACTATGACCGGTGAATTTACTGAGTTCACAGAATACCTGAATTTTGTCTTAACAAATACCACCAGAATGGGAATTGCAGATGAAGGGTGGCTTGCTAAATCTTTATTTTTTGCCAGCGAATATATTAATGAATCAAGAATCAGAGGATTTTCAAGTGGAATCTATTATGAAAGCCTCTTAGAAATAGGAAAAACTTTAAGAGATTTATATGAAAAGGACAAATTCCAAATTTTGAGCACATTAGATGCTGAAAAATTAAATAGTATATTAACCTCAAAAGAAATATATAAAGATAATAAGCATACTCAAAGGGAAAACTTTGAGAAATTCATAGAAGATATATTTAATGAAGTTAATATGATGGATGCAGAAAATGAAGTTGAAAGCAAAGGAATTGAAAAGACCTAATGATTTCATAATAAATATTTATTTTATTATTGGCATTTGACAGTAAAATTCAAATGGAGTAATATGTAATTGTCAAATGCTAATAATCTTAAAAAATGATTAATAATATTTTTATGATTTGAATTATTGAAAATTTTTAAAAGGGGATAGATATAAGTGGATAATATAAGGGAACGTGCTATGGAATTATTTAAGCAAGGATACAATTGCTCTCAATCAGTATTTGGAGTTTTTTGTGAAGAGTGTGGAATTGATCTTGAAACAGCACTTAAATTATCATCTTCTTTTGGTGGTGGTATGGCAAGATTGCGTGAGGTATGTGGAGCAGTGAGTGGTATGTTTATGGTAGCCGGTATGAAATATGGTTATAGTGATCCGAAGGATAGTTTATCTAAAACTGAACATTATAAGAGAATTCAAGAGTTAGCTGAACAATTTAAGGAGAAGAATAATTCTATAGTTTGTAGAGATCTTTTAGGATTATCTGCTCAAAAAGAGAGTTATATACCAGAAGAAAGAACAGATGAATATTATAAGAAACGCCCTTGTGCAGAAATTGTTGGTGATGCGGCAGAAATAATATATGAATATATAAAATCACATGAAATAAATGGTATTTAGATAAAATGTATATTTATAATGCATAGAAAATTTAGAGTCACATTTTTAGTAGTAATACTGTGGTTTTGTTACTATATATGCAAATTTGAAGCATTTTATTAAATTGAGTATAATTACATATAAATAGTGATAGCAGATTTAGGTGTTATATCGGTTTGAATATATGATAATCCTAGGAGGATAAAGAATGGCAAGACCAACAAAATTTAGAAGAGTTGAATTTTTCCCGAAAGATGATTATTTTGTACCCTGGGGAAAACCAAAATGTCAAATTGAAGAAATTGTTTTAAAAGTAGAAGAACTTGAAGCAATGAGATTAAAGGATATTGAAGATTTAAATCAAGAAGAGTGTGCTGAAAAAATGCAGGTATCAAGGCAGACTTTTCAAAACATTATAGATAGTGCAAGGAAAAAGGTAGCTACTGCTTTAACAGAAGGCAAGGCAATAAGGATAAGCGGCGGTCATTATACTACAAAGCTTTGCAAATATAAATGTGCTGAATGTGGAACAATCTATGAAATAAATTATGATCAAGACAGAGCCATTTGCCCAAGTTGTGGTTCAGAGAAGGTTATGTGTAGTAAAAAAGCAGGATTCTGCAAAAATTGGTGTAGAAGTAATAACATAGATGCTAATGAATAATTTAAAGCTAAGACTTATAAGCATGAAAAATAATAATAGATCCAGTATACATATATTGGTCTATTATTTTTTTGTTTGTGAACTTTTTATTTATTCATTATGACAGTCATGATCATGACATAAATCACCAGAATCTGTTATTGTTATATGCTATTTATATATTGTATTAAGCTTATAAATGGTATATGTAAATAATAATTAATATAGTAGAACAGAAAATTTATTTTTTACCATAAGTAACTAAATCACAGAAATAAAAATAAGATGAGTTTATAATGAAATTATAAATCATTTGGAAATTAGAAGATGGAGGAATTTAATATGGCTAAAATAATAAATAGTAATGAGTTTGTTGAAAAAGTTGAAAACACTAAAGGTGTGGTAGTTGTAGATTTTTTTGCGACATGGTGTGGTCCTTGTAAAATGTTAGGCCCAGTATTCGAAGGGGTTAGTAATGAAATGGTGGATAAAGCTGAATTTTTTAAAGTAGATATTGATAAGAGCAGTAGAATAGCTCAAAAATATGGAATAGCAGCAGTTCCAACTATGATTATTTTTAAAGACGGAGTTCCAGTGGAAAATTTAGCAGGCTTTATGCCAAGAGAAAATATAAGTAGAAAAGTTAAAGCACACTTATAAAATTTTCATAGACTTCTCATTATAAAAATAATGAGAAGTCTATATTAATTTTGTCAAAAAGTGAACTTGAATGTTTATTAAGTTACTTGGTAACACTAACACTGCGGATGATATCATTAAGGAGAGATGTATTTATATGGAATTAATTAAGGAACTTCTAGTAGTAGGGGTAAGAATAGTAACAATCCTGCCACTGATGCTAGGAGTAACATTTTGTATGGGAAAACGTTCAATTGGAGAACTTCCGGTTTTTGATTTTCTTGTAATAATAACTTTCGGAGCAGTTGTTGGAGCTGATATAGCAGATCCAACAATACCTCATATTCATACTGCAGTAGCGATTGTACTAATAGGACTATTACAGATAGTAGTTTCAAAACTTGTAATTAAGTATAGAAAGTTAGGTCATATTATTACTTTTGAACCTACAATAGTTGTTGTAGACGGTAAATTAATAAAAAGAAACCTTAAAAGACTGCGTTATTCAATAGATAACTTACTACAAATGATAAGGGAACAGGGGATATTTGATATAAAGGATGTATATTTAGGGATTATTGAAGCAAACGGTAAATTATCTATACTAAAGCAGCCTAATAAGGAAAACATTACAATAGAAGACATGAAGTTAGAAAAAAAGAACTCGTCATTGTCGTATCCGGTAATAATTGATGGGAAGGTGTATGAAGATGTGCTTGCTAAACTTGAACTTTCTAATGATTGGTTACAGCAAGAATTGAAAAATCTTGATGTGAAAAATTTAGATGAAGTTTTCTTTGCATCTGTAAACACTAAGAAAGAACTTCACGTTTCTCTTGAGAATTATATGAGTGATAAAGGAAGTATTCCTCCAATATATAATTAAGTCTTAATAAAGAATATTACTAAAATAATGATTAAAAATTAATTAAGAGAGTATATTATTTACATTTAAAGTAAAATAATTAGTAGAATTTGGAGAAGTTTTAAGAAAGTGTTGATATAGAATACATGATAAAGATATTGGGATAACAATTGTAAAAGAAGTTTTATAAAGTAATTGCATATATTCTAAAGTAATCCAATACAAGTCATGAATACTACTTTTACTAATATTTTTGTAGATTATAATTTTCGGTAATGGTTAAGATATTACTGCCAAACAAAATTAATATTATTAAGGGAGGTAGATGTATATGTCATCAAATAACAGTGGAAGAAACAGAACTTTAGTACCAGAGGCAAGACAAGGATTAAACAGATTAAAGGCTGAAGTTGCTTCAGAAGTAGGTTTACATGACTATGAACAAATTGATAAAGGAAACCTTTCTTCAAGACAAAATGGATATGTTGGTGGAAACATGGTAAAACACATGATAGAAAGCTATGAACAAGGTTTATAATAATTAATCAACAAAGAAGATAGCTAATTATATGTAAAAATACTTTTCATAAATTAAAGAAAGGCTAGCAGAGCGATATATTATTTATATGTTTGCTCTACTGGCTTTTTAGTTTTCTTGATTAAGATAAATTAAACTATCAGATATTTATGTTAGAGTATCAGGAGTTTCGGACATTGATATGAACTCATCATTTACTTTGGAAACTCTATCTTCATTAGTTAGGACGGTTAAATAGTCTCCTGGTAGAATCATAGTATTTCCCTTAGGGATTAGTTCGGTTTCACCACGTCTAACAGCCACAAGGAGGCAGCGAGATGGCCATTTTACTTCTTTAATCTGTTTACCATCTAACTTTGATCCCATACATACAGCGAACTCAAGTAAAGCTTTATTTATATTATCACCAATGGATGTTTTATTACCTTGATTTTGCAAAAACTTTTCTAGTAATGCTTCATATATAGGTTTAGAAGCAAGAACGTCTGCTACAATATATGCTATTATAGAAACAATAGCTAAAGCGAGCAAATGATTAAAGGAACCTGTCATTTCTGTAATTAGGATTGTTCCAGTTATTGGCGACTTGACTACTGAAGCGAAATATCCAGCCATGGCCAATATTATAAAGTTATTTATGTAAATACTGTCCAAGTGAGCAATATGCATAAGAATTTCTCCATATACATTTCCAATTAGTGCTCCAATCGCAAGTAAGGGTAGGAAGATTCCACCAGGGGCACCTGAACCGAAACTAGCCATGGTGAATGCAAATTTAATAATTAGAATAATAACTAATAATGTAAAAGAAAAGTTATTTTCAGTTAATGATGTAATTAATTCGTGGCCGCCACCTAAAACTTCTGGTAATAAAAGACCTAAGGCTACTGAGAATAACAAAGGAATTATGATTCTAAATTCTTTTTTTAGCCAGGTTTGTTCTAAGTATAAGCTTTGAGTCTTTAAAAGAACTTTATTAAATACAACTCCAAGCACTCCAACAATTATGCCAAGTATAATTACATACAGATAAAAATTAAGTGGCAGTGTAGCAAAATCTCCAAAATTAAAGACTGGTTTTAGTCCAAAGAAACTGCTTGCAATAAAATCAGCTGATAATGCAGAGGATAGTGCAGAAAGTAAAATTAATGGTGAAAAATTTTTATGAACTTCTTCTAAAGCAAACATTGCTCCAGCTAAAGGAGCGTTAAATGCGGCTGCAAGTCCTGCACTTGCACCACTCGTAATAAGATATTTTTCTTCAAGTTTTATTCTTTTAAATATTTTACTAAATCCTTGTCCAACCGCTGCACCTAATTGAACAGAAGGGCCTTCTCTTCCTAATGAAAGTCCAGAACCTATTGAAAGAATGCCTCCGAAGAACTTACCCAAAATTACTTTCCACCATTTCATATCTAGTTTTCTAAGTAAAACTCCTTCAACTTGAGGAATTCCGCTTCCACTAATCATAGGCTCATTTTTCACCATCAATCCAACTAAGTAACCGATGATTATCACTAATAGAATCCATGGTAAGATAATAAGGTGATTAATTGATATAAGCTTATAAATATAATTTAATACAATGCCTGCTTTTTCAAGTGCTAAACGGTATAGCACAATTAATAAACCAGTAACGATACCTATGCATATTCCTTCAAAAACAAGTTTTAGCTTAAAACTATGCCAATGAAACAAAGTATTATAGGTACTCTGTTTATTTTCCATTTCTATTCCCCCAATACATTAGATGAAAAAATTATTTTGTATATAATCATACAAACATATATATGTTATCATATATATAAGCGTATGTTAATAGTATAAGATACTTTAAATTTTATAGAAGAGTAAGAACTTCTATAAATTTTATACTAATTTATTAGAATAAAAAAGATTGCCCTTCCGCTAAAAGCAAAAAAGCAATCAACTATTTTTTTAAAATACATCATAATTAAAACTTATTTTCTAGCTATTAATTAATATTTTTTACCCAGATATTCATATCTTCAAAGGTGCCACAAATATTGCAATTGTTTACCATTCTACCTGTGAAGTTGTAACTTTGCTTACTTAATATAAAATTTATACTAGGATTTATTGCTCTACATAAGCTATATAAAGTAAGGAATCCTTTATTTTTAAGATCGCATTCTAAACAATGAACTATGTTTGCCAGAATTCCTTTGCCTCTATAGGCAAGTAAGGTAGCGCAGTCTGTTATTTCTGCGTTTAAATTCTCCTTATCCATTTCAGCTGATGCTACGCTAACTATTTTGCCGTCAAAAACGGCAACTTTATATAAAACTTTATCGTTCATAGTTTGCCTTAAATATTCTTCATTATATATAGGAGTAGGATAAGTCAAAAATACTGTAGAGAATAGTTTGATCATTTCAGAAATATCATTTTCGGTAGCAGTTCTTATTTGATATACTGGATTGATTTTGCTGTATACATAAGTATTCCGTACATTTAAACATTCTTTTACTAGTAAATTTTTTTGCGTAAAATTACTACAGATTTTTCTATCGCTATTAATAAAGTAAGACATACAAAATGCATCTTTACCCTTAAAGTATCCATCAATCTTTCCTTCTTGAGTGAAACCTGCATTTATTAAAGTTTCAAAAGATTCTGTATCACAATTGCATATAACTTTTCCAAGGTGAAGTTTTGATGCAAAATGAATTATTCTTTTAAGAGTTTGAAGTGAAATAGTATTCAAGTTAAGTATTTTCAGACGTTTATTTGTTAGATCAACAAAAGCTTTCGTACGATCGATCTTGGTATAATAGTTGCTATTTAAGTCACATCTATCTGCTCTCATAAAATTGTTCTCTCCTTTTAAACGTTAACATATTTATATTAAAAGTCTAATAGATTATTGAATATCTGTTGCTATTAGACTTTCAAAATTATTACCCTTGGCATTACTTTCAAGAGCATATAAATCTTTTGTTACCTTTGATAAGCTTAAGACATCACTCATTTCATAGAATCCAATCTTATCTTGTATAAAATTTATTGCGTGGATTGCTCCAGAGGCAAAAACTTTTCTTGAAAAGGATTCATGAGAAATTGTAATTCTATCATTTTCTCCAACAATCAAAACTTCATGTTTTCCGACAACACCGCCAGCTCGAACTGAATTAATTGGAATATTTTCTTTAGAAATATCTTTGCCTAAGTAGACTAAACCATCTTTTATTTCATTAGCTATCTTTAAAGCGGTACCAGATGGGATGTCCTTTTTTTCCTTGTGATGTATTTCGGAAATTTGAAAATCATAATTATTCAATAAAATTGAAGCCAATTTTGTTAGTATCATTAGTACATTTACTCCAAGGGTTATGTTTGGAGCATACACTATACCTGTATGATTTCTATAGGCTAAATTTTTTATTTTATCTAATTCTGCTTCTGAAAACCCTGTAGTACCTATTATCATATTAATTCCCATTTGTGAAATAATTCTAGAGTTTTTTAAAGTAGCTTCAGGTGTTGAAAAATCGACTACAACGTCTGGTCTACAAAGTACTAATGTTTCCTCTAATTTATTAGTCCCTTCTATTTTTATACCAATTTCTTGAATTCCAATGACTTCGCCTAAATCCATGTGCTTTCTTAAGCTTCCAGGGCTACACATAACAGCTATAATTTTCATACTTCTTTGATTAAATATCATTTTTGCAATTTCTCTGCCTGTTTTTCCAAGTCCTATTAGACATACTTTTAACATAAGAAATCCTCCTTTAAATTACTTGATAAAAAATAATAAGCCATAGAGAAGTCTCTATAGCTTATTAAGCAATAATATTTATGGGTATGCTAAAGAAAGTATATTAGCAATATACAAAAACTTCTCTTCAACGCTTACGAGATTAGCTGACGGATTCGGATTGAAGAAAAATAACCCTACTTATCCTAAAATAAGATTCACCCCAAAAATTGGTTCTCCCGTTCAAAAAGATTCAGCGTTACTAATATTATTTTTTTGTTAGTATCTGTATATAACCATATCATTTTAACATATATATGTCAATATATATATTTATGAGTATATATTATTGTATATATATTACTTGGATTTATTTGAGATATTTATACTTAAATTATCAATATATAGTTAATATTTGAGCCGTCCTAAGGAATAATTTTTAATATGGGAGGCGAACCATTTATTCAATGAATAACTTATGTTGTGTCAGAAGAGTTTTATACGTTAAATCAGATTTCGCCACGTGAAGCATCGTAGGCAAGTAATGTGCAAATGAGATCACCTTTAAATCTAACTGGTAAAGGGGTAAATGTAGCTTTAATGATTAGTATATATTGACTCATATATATGTTGATGTTAGTATAATTAAGTTATAGTATAGTTATAAGAAATAAAGTAATTGTTAATAATTACTTAATTATATATGGAGGTTATTTATGGATAACAAGCTTACATCAAAAGAGGAATTAATTTCTAAAATGGAGGAACTAATATCTAATAACGAAGGTCCTTTCAGTGTAGTTGTTGCAGATATTGATGATTTTAAGAATTTAAATAATTTATACGGTCATTCTACTGGGGATGAAGTAATTAAAAAGTTGATTTCAATTTTAAATAACAATCTATCTTCAACAGATATGGTATGTAGATCAGGTGATGAATTTAATATATTACTTGTAAAAAAAGGTGCTGAAAGAAGCTTTATGGAGCTTGAGGAAATAAGAAGATATTTATCGGATAATACATTCAACCTAGTTGAAAACTCTGATGATAATGTTTATTTCACTTTAAGCTTTGGTGTGGCAAGTTATCCAAGAGATGCTAAAAACGCAGTTGAACTTTTTAGAGTGGCCGATAGTGCATTATTTAGGGCAAAAGAATTAGGTAAGAATAGAATATGTCTTTCTGAAGCTGAGAGTATGGTGTTAAAATCTAATTATTTTACTAAAACTCAACTTGATAGATTATCAAGACTATCTAAAGCAACTGATAGAACTGAAGCGTTTCTTCTTAGAGAAGCTCTCGATGATTTATTTAAAAAATATAGCAAATAGTTGCTAATTAAGAAAAACTAGGTTGACTATTGATAGATTAGAGACACGTTTAAGCAAGAAGGAATTTCCTCAACGATTTCTTCAATAAATGATGTTAAATATGTAACTATTGAAGTTAGTGGTCAGTTGGGATATGAGCTAAAATATGATAAAGAACCTTGAGCGAGTAGAATAAATTATCAATGTTAGTTGAGCATACTGCATAAATCTTGATTATTATATTAATCTATAATATAATCAGTAATGTAAAAATAAACGAATATGATTAGATACGGTTGGGCAAATTATATAATTTGCTTTCAAGCAATCAGTTTCTGGGGTGGGAAACTCTTTTTTTGAGTGTTTCCTACCTCTTTTTTATGGGGCTTTTTAATAATGAAAAGTATTGGAAAGTAATTCTAACTAGTATTGTATTGAAAAAGGGGGATTAACAGTGAAAAATAAAATCAAAACTAAAGTACTAAGTCCATTCTTATATTTTTTTAAGAGTGAATCTTCTAGTGGGATAATTCTTTTGATTTGTGCTATTGCAGCAATTATAATTGCAAACTCAAGCCTTGCAGGAGTTTATGAGCATATACTGCACGCAAATGTAACCATAGGATATGGAGAGTTTTCTTTGTCAATGTCAGTTCTTCATTGGATTAATGATGGATTGATGGCTATATTTTTCTTAGTTGTTGGTATGGAAATAAAGAGGGAAGTGGTGTTTGGTGAGCTTAAATCTTTTAAAAAGACAATACTCCCAATATCTGCAGCTATAGGAGGAATGATTGTTCCAGCAGCCATTTATGTATTATTTAACTATAATGAGCCAACTATTACAGGATGGGGAATACCGATGGCAACAGACATTGCGTTTGCACTTGGAATGCTTTCTTTAGTTGCAAAAAATGCACCAAAAGGAATTGTTGTATTTCTTACTGCACTCGCTATAGTTGATGATTTAGGCGCTATTATAGTAATAGCAATATTTTATAATAGTCAAATTTCTTGGATAGCGCTTTTACTAGGGTTAATAGTTTTTATTACACTTATCTTAGCTAACAAATTTAAGGTAGAATATACATCTGTTTATATTATTTTAGGTGTAATTTTGTGGATTTGTCTTTTAAAATCAGGTGTACATGCAACAATTGCAGGTGTATTACTAGGCATGACATTGCCAATTGGAGAAAATATTCATAAATTTAAAACCTCAATATTGTATAAACTTGAACATACTTTAACACCATGGTCTAGCTTCGGAATTATGCCAATATTTGCTTTTGCAAATGCGGGTATAATAATTAATACTGATAATTTTTCGAATAATTTGTTTTCACCAGCTTCCTTAGGAATTGTATTTGGTCTTTTTGTAGGAAAGCAAATTGGTATATTTGCAACTTCATTTGTTCTAATAAAATTGAAAATAGCTAAATTTCCATCTAATGTAACAAAAAGACATTTATATGGGGCAAGTGTTTTTGGTGGGATCGGGTTTACTATGTCAATTTTTGTTTCATCTTTATCATTTACAGATGCAGCTATATTATCTGAAGCAAAAATGTGTATCATGATCGCTTCAATTTTAGCAGCAACATACGGTACAATAGTATTTAAATTTATCAAGTTTAAAAGCGAAAAACTAAATGAAAATTAAAGGATTTTTCTGTATAGTTATTGTATTATTATAAAGTATTTGGATACAAATAAAAGTCATTCTGAAAAAAGTGAACTCAGCTTTAGAGGGGATTTACCTCTTTATAAAGCTGAGTTTTAATTGCATATTCAGGGATTATATGACGATTTAAAAATTCATATAGTTGTAGCTATAAATTTTGTAAAAATTAAAAACTTTATATTTAATTTTTACCAGCATAATCATTAAATATATATCTACTTGTTTTCAACTATTATACTTTCAAATTTACTTAAATCTTCATTAGAACCAAGGGCCACTAAAATATCCGTATTTTTAATTATATAATCTGCAGAAGGAGAAATATTTACATTTTTATCACCCTTTATTGCAACTATATTTATACCATATTTTCCTCTTATTTTTATGTCTCTTAATGATTTATTAATCCATTCATATGGTGGCTCAAGTTCTATCATACCGTAATCAGAAGATAATTCTATATGATCCAATATATTTGAAGATACTAAGTTATGAGCCACTCTAATCCCCATATCTTGTTCGGGTAAAATAACTTTGTCTGCACCAATTTTGTATAAAATTTTGGCATGTAAGTCACTAGTAGCTTTTGCTACTATATATTTAACACCCATTTCTTTAACTAACAGGGTTACCATTGTACTAGCTTGGATATTACTTCCGATTGTTACTATTGCTACATCAAAATTACTTACACCTAAACATTTTAAGGCATTTTCATCTGTTGCATCCATTTGAACAGCATGAGTAACATTATCTACAATTTCTTGAATTTTATCTTCACTAATATCAATAACTAGTACATCCTGACCTAAGCTGTATATTGTTTTAGCTATAGAAGCTCCAAACCTTCCAAGTCCGATTGTGATAAATTGTTTCTTTTTCAATCAAATTCCTCCTATCCAATTAATATTTTAGCTTCAGGATATTTAAGTCTGTTGTTTTTTTTGCGATTGACAAGAGCCAATATGACTGTTAATGGACCAACCCTGCCAAGGTACATAGTTATAATAAGAATTAGTTTAGAAGTCGTTTCTATATCTTGAGTCACTCCAGTAGTTAATCCTACAGTTGCAAAAGCTGATGTGGCTTCATAAAGCAGATTTATAAAAAGTTTATCTGGCTCCGTTATAGTTAGAACTATAGTTACTGTTAATACCAATAAGATAGCTATAGAAAATAGAGTAAATGCTTTATATACTGTTTCTTTAGAAAATCTCCTTCCAAAAGCTTCAGTATCTTCTCTTCCTTTAAGCACTGATACTAAACTAAAAGCAAGTACTCCAAATGTAGTTACCTTAAGACCTCCAGCTGTTGATCCAGAGGCTCCACCGATAAACATTAGTATTATTGTCATAAGTTTACCAGCTGTAGTCATACCATCAGTTGAGATACTATTAAATCCAGCAGTTCTTGGTGAAACAGAAGCAAAAAAAGCATTAAGTACTTTATCTCTAAAATTCATAGACCCAAGAGTTTCAGGATTTTTATATTCAATGAGTAACATAAAGATAAAACCAAAAGCAATTAAAACAGCTGTTATGTATATTACAATTTTAGAATGAGTAGATAGTCTTTTAGCTTTGCTATAATTAAATATCTCTAGTGAAACAGTAAAGCCAAGTCCTCCAATAATTATTAATGCACTTATGGTTAATAAGACGGTAGAATTACTTGAGTAACTTACTAAACTGGTATAATCTCCAAACAAGTCAAAACCTGCATTACAAAATGCGGAGATTGAATGAAAGATACTATAAAATATTCCAGTTTTTAATCCAAACTGCGGGATGAATTGTGTTGATAGTAATACTGCACCACAAATTTGTATAACTATCGTAAAGCCTAAGACATACTTAACCATTTTAACGAGGCCTTGTATATTAAAGGTATTCATAGATTCTTGAATAATAAGTCTATCTTTAAGGGTTATTTTTTTTCCTAATAAAATAGCTATAAAAATAGTGAAAGACATGAAACCAAGACCACCTGTTTCAATTAAAAGCATTATTACTGTTTTACCAAAGTTGCTCCAGTGAGTACCTGTATCTAAAGTGACAAGTCCTGTGACACACACCGCTGAAGTTGATATAAAGAGTGAATCTAAAAAATTTGTACTTTCTCTGTTTGCTGATGAAATTGGTAAGCTAAGCAAAACGGCACCTACCAAAATAACTAATGCGAAGCCCATTGAAAGTACTTGAACAGCATTAAGGCTTGGTTTTTTTACTAAAATATCTGTCATATGCATCTCCTCAAGGTTAATAACCTTATTTAGAATATCAATTATAAATGCATTTTTCTCTGCTTTTATAAAAATATTTTATATTATTCTACATTTAATAGTATTTTAACAGTTTTTGTTTTTATTTCAATGTAATTTTTTACAAGAGAAAGGCATAACAATTTAATATTTATTGCTCAAAGGATGATATTAAATTATATATTTAAAATTAAGAAGGATGATGATTGAAAGGATAGGAAATGGATTAATGTTCGTATTATGTATTTAAATAGATAAATACACATAAAAAACACGAATTAAATTTGAAATAAACGTTTCAAATTCAATAAAAATTTGTAAAAGTTCTTGCGTTAATAAAATAATGCATATATAATTTAATTAAAATAATAGAATGTTCGGATGAAGATAGTGGGAGAGTTATTACTAAATCTATTTTTATTAAAATAGATTTAGTAATACACCGAAGAGGGGAATCTTTCAGGTAATAAGGACCGCTATTGGACGAAACTCTGGAGAGACTCATTTAATTATGAGCACCGAAGGAGCAAGGTAACTATAGTAATTTAATATGGTTTCTAAAGTGAATTATTTTCAGAAACCTTGAAATAAACTATTTAAAGTTACTGAAACTCTCAGGTAAAAGGACAGGGGATAGGATTAACCAAAAATAATTTTTGGTTTTATTCTTATTTTCCCGCCTAATAAAAAATAGGGGGATTTTTTTATGTTATTATCAAATTTATTATTATCAACATCAACAATTAAGGACTTTTTAGACACAATTGACAGCATCGTTTGGGGGCCGCCATTATTAGTTCTTTTAATGGGGACAGGAATTTACTTAACAATTCGCCTTAAATTACTTCAAGTATTCAAATTACCGCTTGCATTAAAGTATGTTTTTGGTAAAGATGATGAGGCAAATAATGATGAAGCAGAAGGAGATGTATCTAGTTTTCAGGCATTATGTACGGCATTATCTGCAACTATAGGTACAGGTAATATTGTTGGGGTTGCAACTGCAATTTCAGCTGGTGGACCTGGAGCATTATTTTGGATGTGGCTTGCAGCATTCTTTGGGATGGCAACAAAATATTCAGAAGGCTTACTTGCTATAAAATACAGGGAAGTCGATGAAAATGGCCAAATGTCTGGTGGACCAATGTATTATATTCAAAATGGTTTAGGTCTTAAATGGCTTGCTAAATTATTCGCATTCTTTGGTATTGGTGTTGCACTATTTGGAATAGGAACATTTGGACAAGTTAATTCAATTGCAGCAGCAGCAAAAAGTTATAATGTACCATTAATAGTAACAGCTGTAGTTGTAACAGCATTAGTTGCAGCCATAACACTTGGAGGAATACAAAGAATATCTAAAGTTTCAGAACTTATTGTACCATTCATGGCAGCAGCTTATATACTTGGATCAATTGCAGTTCTAGTATGCAATTATAAAGCCATTCCAGCAGCCATAGGCCTAATTATAACAAGTGCGTTTAATCCTCAATCAGTTCTTGGAGGAACAGCGGGTGTCACAGTTATATTAGCAATGAGAAGTGGGGTAGCAAGAGGAATATTTTCAAATGAATCAGGTCTTGGTAGTGCACCAATTGCAGCAGCAGCAGCAAGGACCAAATCACCAGCAAGACAAGGGTTAATAACAATGACAGGTACTTTTTTCGATACAATAATAGTTTGCACTATGACAGGACTAGTGATAGTACTTACTGGATCTTGGAGCCAAGGAATGAGTGGGGCAGTTTCAGGAGCTGACTTAACTACAGTGGCTTTTCAAGCAGGGCTACCAATTGCAGCGCTTGGAAAATTCATCGTTAATGTTGGATTATTATTTTTCGCATTCACAACAATAATTGGATGGAATTATTATGGTGAAAGATGCACAGAGTATCTTTTTGGTGTTAAAGGAATATTACCTTATAGAATAATATATATAGCATTTGTAGCTATAGGGCCATTCTTACCACTTGAATTAATATTCATAGTTGCTGATATAGTTAATGGATGTATGGCATTCCCTAACTTAGTGGGTCTTATAGGTCTTAGAAAAGTTATAGTTGAAGAAACAGAAATTTTCTTTAAGGAAATGAATGAAAAGAAGCTACAAGCAAAAACAAAATTAGAATTATGTGACTAAAAATTTAAAATTTTATTTGATATAAAATAAAGAAGTTTGTCTTTGGTGAGGCAGACTTCTTATTTTATGGATAAAAGTTAATTTGCGGGTGTAACGAGCATAATCAAAATATATTAATAAGTTTAAGCTGAAAGAAGTGGCGTGGAGGTACTAACTATACTAAGAGAATTTCTTAAAAATGTAGATTTTCTTTTGCTTGAAGTACATTAATGTCTTCATTTAGATAGCTTAATTGATGTAAACGCATTTATAAATGAGCTTCTTGAAGCAAACAAGCTTTTAGGAATATATCAAGTGCTCTTAGAAAAGTCCAAAATAAATCCGGAGTTATTATTAGTACCAATAACTTTGCAAGAAGCAATTTAATCAATAAGAATAGATGGAACTCAGGTAACTCTGGATGATATGCTTGAATATGGCGCTGATGAAAATAAGAAGAATATTGATATCGAAGAAGTTCTTAATTATTCTACAGCACTTATTAAAGGAGAAACTTTACTTAAAAGTATACCTATTTATACACGATTAATAAAAGAAATGCACAAAATTTTATAGTTCACCAAATTTCTTTGTTAGTGAAAGTTTAGGGAAGGATAAGTTTAAATATTATAAATTATTAAATGATACAAGAGTTGATACAAGTCAAGAAATAAGAAATACTATTTTTAAGCTATATCAAATTTAGTAACTTGTCTTTGAGTTAATTGAGCACCAGACTTTTTAACTAAAGCACCTGAATTAGTTATGGAAATATTCTTCGTTATAATTGTATCCATAAGAGTATTTACTTCAGCTTTAGTAAGACCGGCTTTAACACCTGAAACACTTAAAGTACTTTTTTCACCAGCATCAGTTAAAAAAATCATAGATAAAGTATATTCCATTTAATTTACCTCCAATTTTTAAAATTTTCCTAAGTAATCTACCTTAAGTATTAATTAAGCTAGAAGATTCAGTTATAAATGAAACTCTAGTGCTAGCATCTATAACTAGCTTGATAGCTTCAGCAACATCGCTGATATATTGTTTTTTGTATATGAAAATAATGTATAGTTATTAAAAGTTCTTCATAATACTATTTTGTAACAATAATTTAACTTTTGCATAAAGTGACTATATAGATTGATGTGTATTTAGTGTTAAGAAAAAGTTAAAAAGTATCAGTTATATATTGCTTTTATAT
>NZ_MZGT01000070.1 GCF_002029255.1 Clostridium chromiireducens | reverse complement strand
CGAATAAGTGTAATAATGAATATTCAAGCATCGAACCATGTCCTGCTGATAATACAAATCTATCTCTGTTATCCCACTCTGGATTTTTTCCATTATGATTCATTTTTGACCATAATGTAAATGCCATAGTAGCTGACCCAAGTGGTAACCCTGGATGTCCTGAATTTGATTTTTGGATAGCATCTGCTGATAATACTCTTATTGCATTAATAGATAATTTATCTAATTCTCTACTCATTTTCTTCCTCGTTTCCTGGATTTATTTTTATCTAGTTTCATATCTAAATAGTTTTATATTTATTTCTACTTTCCAAATGCTGCTGCCCAGTCAGCTTTGAATTTTTCAAGTCCTTGATCTGTTAATGGATGTTTTACCATTTGTAATATTAAGCTATGAGGAACTGTTGATATGTGCGCTCCTGCTTTTGCTGCTTCAATTACATGGATTGGATTTCTTACGCTTGCTGCTATTATTTCTGTTTCTAATCCATGAATTTCAAATATTTCTGCTATATCTCTAACTAAATCCATACCTATCATTGAAATATCATCTACTCTTCCAAGGAATGGGCTTACATATGTTGCTCCTGCATTTGCTGCAAGTAATGCTTGTGTTGCTGAGAATATTAAAGTCACGTTTGTTTTGATTCCTTCACTAGCTAAAACTTTTGTAGCTTTTAAGCCTTCAACTGTCATTGGGATTTTTACTATCATGTTTTTATGAATTGCTGCTATTTCTCTTCCTTCTTTAATCATTCCTTCAGCATCTTCACTTACAACTTCTCCACTTATTGGTCCATCAACTATTTCTGTTATTTCTTTAATAACTTCATTGAAGTCTCTTCCTTCTTTTGCTACTAGTGATGGGTTAGTTGTAACACCACAGATAACTCCCATTTCATTTGCTTCTTTAATGTGTTCTACGTTTGCTGTGTCTAAAAAAAATCTCATTTCCTTAACATCTCCTCTTTATATATTTTGTTTGTCATTATTTAACAAACTATTGCTTGCACTTAAGAGAATTTCAAAATAGGAGTTCCAATCATAATTTTGAAATTCTCCTCCAAAATATAATAGGTTTATACCATACTATCTTATTGACCATAATATGCATTCGCACCATGTTTTCTAAGATAGTGTTTATCTAAAAGATGCTGCTTGACACCCTTTACATCTTTATTTAAAGTTATTGTCTTATATGCCATTTCAGCAACTTTATCTAGTACTACTGCGTTGTAAACTGCTGAATTAGCATCTTTTCCCCAAGCGAAAGGACCATGATTTTTAACAACAATAGCCGGAATTTCTAATGGATCTTTTTCTCCAATAGTTTCAACTATTACATTTCCTGTTTCTTTTTCATATTCTCCGCTAATTTCTTCATCTGTTAAGTCACGAGTACAAGGAATATCCCCATAAAAATAATCTGCATGAGTTGTACCAAAAGCTGGTACAGACATTCCTGCTTGAGCAAAAGTTGTTGCCCAATCTGAATGAGTATGAACAACGCCTCCAACATTAGGGTAGGTTTTATACATAACTAAATGAGTTGGAGTATCTGTTGAAGGTTTATACTTTCCTTCTACAACATTTCCTTCTAAGTCTACAACTACCATGTCTTCTGGTTTCATAGTATCATAATCAACACCACTTGGTTTTATGACTACTAATCCAGTTTCTCTATCGATCTCACTAACATTTCCCCAAGTATAGATTACAAGACCTTTTCTTTGAAGTTCCATATTAGCTTCATAAACTTTTTCTTTTAATTTCTCTAACATTTAAACACCCCTACTTCCTTGTTGTATATATGTACGTACAAGCGCACATAAAAAAAATACTTTATTGTATATATCATTAAAATTCATCTTTGCTTCAGTTACTTCAAATCAAGTCACTAAAGCAAAGATAAAATTTAAACTCTATAGCAAGAATCCCTAACTATAAGTTCTGCATTGTATGTATATTGAGGTTTATCTATTCTTCCCTCAATCATATCTATAATACATTTAGCAGCTCTTATTCCCATGTCTTCCTTTGGATGCTTTATTGTTGTAAGTTTAATATCTGATGAAACTGCTAAACTAGAATCATCGAAACTTACTATTGATAAATCTTTTGGTATTTTTATATTTTCTCTTCTGCAATTATCTATTACCTTCAAGGCAACTTTATCATTATAGCAAACAATTGCAGTTGGTTTTTCTTCAAGATTTAAAATCTTCTTTGTAAACTGATCTATATACATTTCTTGATTATCAGTTATGTATTCCCCTACTATGCTTTTGTTAAAACTCAAATCATATTCTTTAAGAGCCTTTATATAGCCTCTTCTCCTTTTTTCCCCTTGTAAATCATCTGCTTTAAATAATGCAGCTATATTCCTATGACCAAGTTCTAATAAGTAATTTGTCAACTTATATCCGCCTTGTTCATCATCAACTACAATATATGCAGAATTTTCTTCATCACAGTTGGCATTTATTGCAATATATTTTATATTGTTCTTTTCTAGTTTCTTAATGCTGTCATGATGCAGATTATTTATTGTACTTTGTGCAGGTTCAACTATTAATCCTGCTATATCTTGGTTTATGATATCCTCAAAACATTTTCTTTCGTTTTGAATGTCGTTATTACTATTAAATAATAATAAATTATATCCCTTGCGTCTTAATTCTTCCTCTATACCTGATATAATTTTAGGAAAAATATAGTCTGATATATAAGTTGTAAGAACGGCAACATTTTTTTTAATTTCATTACCTTTTTTATTAGAGTAAAAACTTCCTTTTCCTCTTTCTTTATATATCCAGCCTTCTTGCACCAAATAAGTAAGAGCTTGTCTTACTGTATGCCTACTTACATTGAATAAGTTGGCTATTTCATTTTCAGAAGGTAATTGGTCTCCTGCTGAAACCTTGTTTTCTTCTATCAGGCTGATATAATAATTTTCAATTAGTTCATGCTTTGTTTCAGCTTCTTTCATCTTTCTCAACTACTTTCATCAAATTACTATGCAACAACTTCTTAAGAATAATCTACAAATTAATTCTTCTAAAATAATCTCTTAAGGGTTGTACGCACTTGATGATTTGATTATATATCTATTCCTTATATATATCAATAGTTTTTTCTAAATTTATTTAGGTTTTAAACTTAATGCACATCATCTACTTTCATAATTTTTATCTTAATCCTAAATGATAATTTTACTGTAAACGTGTCCTTACCTAATTTAGGACATAATAATATTTGTCTGGAAAAAAAAATATTAATTTTTTTTAATTTTACATCTTGTATGTACAACGTTATTGTATTATAATAAGCTTGTACATACAACAAGGCTTGTTTGTACTCATGAAAAGGTATACTGAAATTAGATAAGTATTTTTATTTATCCGATAGCTAGCATTCGTAGCATTCCACAATAGATGAACTGGAAGATAACGGCTGCACGCTCATGGATAAGTTCAACTAAATTTAGCTGGAGCTAAAACTCCACCCAAAAGGTTTCACTTTATATATTAGGAGGAATGTTAAATGTTAAAAGTAAAAAATTATGAATTTTGGTTTGTTACAGGAAGTCAACCTCTATATGGTCCTGAAGTAATAGATCAAGTATCTGATAACTCAAAGATAATCGTTGAAGGATTAAATACCAAAGATCTACCTTATAAAATTGTATTTAAAACAGTTGCTACTGATTCTCCTTCAATCAGAAAAGTATGTAATGATGCTAATAACGATGAGAACTGTGCTGGTATAATTACTTGGATGCATACATTCTCACCAGCAAAAATGTGGATTCATGGTTTAACTGAACTTAGAAAGCCATTACTTCATCTTCATACTCAATTTAACAAAGAAATTCCTTGGGGAACAATTGATATGGACTTCATGAACTTAAACCAAGCAGCTCATGGAGATAGAGAATTTGGATATATTGGAGCTAGACTTGATATAGCTCGTAAAATAGTAGTTGGTCACTGGACAGATTCTTCTGTTGCTGCTGATATAGCTAAATGGATGGCTCCTGCAGTAGCATTTACCGAAGGACGTAGCATTAAAGTGGCTCGTTTCGGAGATAACATGAGAGATGTTGCCGTTACTGATGGTGATAGAATTGAAGCTCAAATTAAGTTTGGTTGGACAGTTGATTATTATGGAGTTGGTGACCTAGTTAAATCAATGGAGAAAGTTACTGAAGGTCAAATCGATGAACTTATGGCTGAATATTCTAAATTATATGATATAGATCCTAAAGCTCCTATAGACTCTATCCGTGAACAAGCTAAAATCGAAATTGGGCTAAGAACTTTCTTAGATGCAAAAGGATATACAGCTTTCACAACTAACTTCCAAGCACTTCATGGAATGAAACAACTTCCTGGTCTTGCTGCTCAACATTTAATGGCTGAAGGTTATGGCTTTGGTGCTGAAGGAGATTGGAAGACTGCTGCACTTCTTAGAGCTATGAAAATCATGGCAGGCGGAAAAGGCACTGGTTTAATGGAAGATTACACTTATAATATGGATTCAGAAAATGGATTAATTCTTGGAGCACATATGCTTGAAATATGCCCAACACTTGCTGCAACAAAACCAGTAATTGAAGTGCACCCACTTGGAATTGGAGATAAAGAAGATCCAGCTCGTTTAGTATTTAAAGGTGCTTCTGGTCCTGCTGTTGCTGCTTCATTAATAGATATGGGTAACAGATTCCGTTTAATAGTTAATAGTGTTGATTGTGTTGAAGTGACTGAAGATATGCCAAACTTACCAGTAGCAAGCGTTCTTTGGAAACCACAACCATCATTAAAAGAAGGCGCTAAAGCATGGATCATGGCTGGTGGAGCTCACCATACTAGTTTCTCATTCATAGTTGATGAAGAACAATTATTAGATTGGGCTGATCTGGTTGGAATCGAATGTGTAGTAATAAATAATGATACTAAACTTTCAACATTTAAAAATGAATTAAAATTTTCTAGCACCGCTTGGAAATAATTGTTAAATGCTTATAACTTATTTATATAGATATAATAGTAAATCTTAGTTATTAATTTTAGAATATGCAAATCGTTATATTTCTAAAAACAAGTATCCTCACTATTAATTCTAAGATTTACTATTCCCCCTCATTAATTAAAATAAAAAAGATAAAGTCTGCTCCCCAGACTTTATCTTTTTTTCACAACAATATTTATATAGGCGTTAAATTTTTAGCTAAACTCAACTATTGGATGCTTAAGCTCAACAATTGTACCTTCCTCATAAATACTTTTATAGGTCAATCCATATTCCTCGCCATAAATAAGCTTTATTCTTGCATTTACATTAAAAATCCCGTAACCTATTTCATTTTTCTTTTCGAATCCACTTTTTAACATACAATTTATTTTATTTAATTTTTCTTCCTCTATTCCCTTTCCATTATCAACTACAGTAAAACATAATGAATTATTCTCAATTTTACCTGTAATAAAAATTTTTCCATTTCCCCTTTTTTCTTTTATTCCGTGATAAATTGCATTTTCTACCAAAGGCTGTAATATCAGTTTTATCAACTTATAATTTAACATATTTTCATCAAAGTTAATTTCATAATCTAACTTATCTTCATATCTTATCTTTTGAATTGTAAGGTAGCTTTGCACATGGCTTAGCTCTTCTTTAACGCTTATTATTTCCTTTCCCTTACTCAAACTTATCCTTAGTAGATTAGTAAATGCTTCAATTATTTCTACTATATTATCTTCCTTGTGTTCTTCTGCCATCCATCTTATTGTATCGAGTGTATTATACATAAAGTGTGGTTTTATTTGTGCTTGCAGAACATTCATTTCTGCAATCCGCTTATTTTTTTCTTCTATTTGAACTAAGTTTATTAGGTTATCTATTTCTTTTACCATTGTATTAAATGAATTACCAAGCTCACCAATTTCATCATTATATTTTGCATTAAACGAAACTGTCAACTCACCTTCTTGAGCTTTCCTCATAAGTTTTTTTAACTTTCGAATTGGATTGACTATAGATCTTGTAAAAATAATAACTAAAATTTGAGCTATTACTAATGCTAAAATCGCTACGGCAAGCGAATAGTATCTTGTATACTTAATTACCTGTAAGCTTTCACTTTCTGGGAACACCCCAACAGTTTCCCAACCTGTATATTGTGAATCTACCTTTGTTAACTGATAATTTTCTCCATTTATATTTTTTATAATTTTTTCATCATTGTTATTTTCAATCCATTCTGTTTTAATCTTATACACTATATTATTTACAGGCGTGTATACTATTTCTTTATTATTATCCATAATATAAATAAATCCTGCTGTTCCCGGTTTTGAATTTTCAATAATGTTTTTAATAGCATCTAATTTTATATCAATGAGAATCACGCCTTTTGTTTCCCCAGTTGATTGATCAATAACTGCCTTAGATACTGAGAAAACTTCATCTGCTGAATACCTAAAAATGTTATCAATATTCCGTCCTATCGGTTTAGTAAATAGGTGTATATTCTCCGGCTTATTGCATGCCTTAGAATACCAGTCTTCGTTAGTTAAGGAGTCCCTTGATACCTTATTCATAACATCACTTATATATCCACCATTATTATTCACTACCATTATCCCAGCTATTTCCGGATTAAATTTAATAAAATTATAAATTGACTTATATGCTTCATCTTCCATATCATTATTTTCTGGCTTATTATCATTTAAGAACTTTATTATTCTAGGATCACATGACATGTAATTTATAATATTCTCAGTAATTTTAACATAAGATTCTATATTGCTATTTATTTGCTTTATTATTTGATTTGTATTTTCATTTTGTGAGAAATTAATTGAATTTTTGTATAATAAATTTCCTAGAGTAGTTATTGTGATAGTCACAACCAAAATTACTCCAAAAAAATAAAATATAAGTTTGTCCCCTATACTCTTATTCATAAAATATCTCTTTATGTTCTTCAATTAGATCCCCCCAATAAATTCCAACCTTATACTATAAAAAATTATTATATAGCTGTTACCTTTGTTTCAATTCTTATTTTACTATTAACTAAATATGTATTCCACACTTATAGCACTAACAATAATTAATTTAGAATTACTTCTAAATTTAAAGGTCTTGTAAACCACCCGTAATATAAAAATACTTGCAGTAAAATTCTATTTTAGGTTTATTGCTAAAATAGGAAATGGAATATATGTGTTTGCTCCGGTTCCTTGAATCTTTTGCTGGATGATTCTAAGATTATAGCCAGCTAAATATTCTTATGAACGCTTCGCAAAAACATATATTCCATTTCTAGTTTAGTATAAATTCAAAATAAAGAATGCTTTAATCAAGTATTTTTATATTTCTTATATTAAGAATACCTTTATTTACAATTCTTAATAGAATGCATATAACTCTTGGCACGGGTATCTGTCAACTACTTAAGATCATAGCAAAACAAAGAAATAGAATACATATATGTGGAGTCAGGCATTGAAAAATAAGCTGCTGCATATCTTAACTGAAAGTTGTTCCACATCTGCTTGTCATGCGCTTGTCGCAGGAGCATGCAGACGTGGGTACAACTTTCAGTTTAGATATGCTCAGTGAAATTTTTCATAGTCCTGCGGAACATATATGTATTCTATTTCGGTTGTTCATTGCTTCACTTTAAGTTCTACGCAATACCTTTTACTACGAGAAATTGTATAGCTTAGGAAATTACACTTTTGCGTTTTTCATCTCTAATAACTATAATCCTTTGTAATACAATAAACAGGAATAATAGCATCCCAACAGCTATTTTAGTCCACCAGGAATTTAATGTCCCATCGAACATTATAAGACTTTGAATTATTCCTGTTGTAAGTACTCCAAATAATGGCCCTATGATACTTCCGTATCCTCCAGTTAACAATATCCCGCCAATTACGCATGCTGCTATAGCATCCATCTCCATTCCGTTGCAATGAAGCCCATAACCTGAAAGCGTGTATATTGTAAATAACAATCCACCTAAAGACGAACAAAATCCAGAAAATGTATATACAAGTACTTTTGTTCTTTCTACAGGTAGTCCCATTAACTTTGCAGAATTTTCATTACCACCAATTGCATATACTGTCCTTCCAAATCTTGTGAACTTTAGCATATAAAATGCTGCTGCTACAACTATTAGACTTACAACAACATTAATTGAAATAAATGCATCTGGTAATATTGCAATTCTATATGACGAAATGGCAGTAAAAAACGGATTATCAATTGTAATTGTATCAATGCTTATAATATAACTTGCTCCTCTTGCGAAAAACATCCCCGCAAGGGTTACAATCCATGGATGTAACTTAAACTTTTGAATCAAAAAGCCTTGTACTGTTCCAAAAATGATTCCCACAAAAAGCGCTATTAAGATTACAAGAACTGGATTTACTCCTTTTTGTAGTAAACTTGCAGTAATCATGCTTATAAAAGCAATCATGGAGCCCACTGAAAGATCAATTCCACCAGTTAATATTGCTACTGCCTCACCAATTGCTACTACTATTAAATACGCATTATCAATAAATAGGTTAGTAAATACTTGCGGTGATAAAAATCCTCTATATAAAACTGAACCAATTAGAAATAATCCTATAAACAATGCGATTGTCGCATAAATTGCAATATAATCTTTGTTTAATTTAAATATATTCTTTTTTTCTATGGATTTATTCATGCTCTAATCACCTCTTTTTCATTTACCGGAGCTTTTGCAGTTTTCTTTACTTTCAGCATTTTTCTGAATTCCGGAGATTGAATAATGCATACAACAATAACAACAATTGCTTTTACAACTAGTGTAATTTCTGGCGCAACTCCTAAACTATATATAGTTGTTGTTAATGTTTGAATAAATAACGCTCCAACAACAGTTCCTGAAAGATAGAACCTGCCTCCAGACATAGAAGTTCCTCCAATAACAGTTGCAAGTATTGCATCAAGCTCTAACCATAATCCTACGTTATTAGCATCAGCGCTCTTAATATTTGAGCATAATATTATTCCTGCTATTCCAGCAAGTACTCCACATATAACATAAAGTGAAAATACAACTTTCCTTGACTGAATACCTGCAAACTTACATGAATTATTATTAACTCCTATAGACTCAATAAATAATCCTAATGCAGTTCTTCTAATTAAAACATACATAATAAGAGCTACTATTAGTGCAATGAATATAGCTACTGGAAGTAGTATATATCCAGTTCCTATAAAAATAAAATCTTTATTATTAAAAGTTAGTATTTGCCCTCCTGTTATAAGTTGAGCGATTCCTCTTCCAACTATATAAAGAATTAGTGTTCCAACCATTGGCTGAACGCCTATATATGAAACCAAAAAACCATTCCATATTCCACAAGCTAGTCCACTAATTATACCTACCGCAACTGCTAATGGGACAGAACCGCCATCAACTATTACAGTTGCTGATAGAGCTGCACTTATTGCAATTATAGATCCAACAGAAATATCTATACCTTGAGTTGCTATTACAAGTGTCATTCCAAGTGAGATTAGGATTAATGGTGCTGCACGATTTAATATATCGATAGTATTCCCAAATAAATGTCCATCTTTCATACTTATGCTTAAGAAACTTGGTGTCATTATAAAATTAAATAACAACAATATAATTAAGCTTGTTAATGGCCAAAATATTTTAGCGTTATACATTTTATGAAAAATATTTATTTCTTTTCTATTTTCCATACTATCTAGCACCTCCCGCTATAGTTTTCATAATATTTGACTCCTCTATTTCATCTCCAACTAATTCTCCAATAACATTTCTATCTCTAAGTACTATTACTCTATCGCAGCATTTAACTACCTCTGGAAGTTCAGATGAAATAAATAAAATTGTCATACCTTGCTTGGCTAAAGATAAAATTAATTCTGTTATTTCACCTTTTGCTCCTATATCAATACCTCTTGTTGGTTCGTCTAATATTAATAGTTCTGGCTCTGTAGCCAGCCATCTTGATAGTATTACTTTTTGTTGATTGCCTCCACTTAAATTATTAATTTTTTGCTCCATACTCGGTGTTTTAATTCTAAGCAAATCAATATATTTTTGTGAAATTTCTTGTTGTTTTTTCATTGGCAAATATTTAAATACACCTTTGTTTGCTTGAAGAGCTAATATTATATTCTCTCTTATGGTTAAATCTCCAACTATTCCCTCAATCTTTCTATCTTCAGGGCAGAACCCCAGTCCTTCTTCTATTGCTTTTTTAGGATAAATATATGAATATGTCTTTCCATTTATAGTTATATTTCCACTTGTAGATTTATCTATGCCAAATATTGCTCTTGCACATTCACTTCTTCCAGATCCAAGAAGTCCAGCAAAACCAAGAATTTCGCCCTTTTTAATTTCTATGTTAAACGGACTAATAGTTCCAGATCTACCGAATTTATTTGTGGATATAAAATTTACTCTCTTTACCTTAGATGTTTCTTTTTTAATTCTAGTGCTTTTTTCTATTTCACCATAATCTTTACCTATCATTTTAGAAACCAATTCAATTCTTGAAAGCTTATCAGCATCATATGTTCCAACCAATTCTCCATTTCTAAGTACTGTAAGTTTATCTGAAACCTCATATACCTGATCTAAAAAGTGAGTAACAAATATTATTGACATTCCTTCTTCTCTAAACTTTTTCATAATTTTAAATAATTGCTTTACTTCTTTATCATCTAAGCTTGATGTAGGTTCATCAAGGATTAGTATACCTTGTGAGATATCCACCGCACGTGCAATAGCTACCATTTGTTGAACTGCGACTGAATAATTATTTAAAGCTTTTTTTACATCAACTTTTAAATTTAACCTTTCTTCCAATAACTTTTCTGCATCACTATTCATCTTTTTCCAATCAATACCGCCATTTTTCTTAGGTTCACGTCCAATATATATGTTCTCTGCAACAGTTAAATTGGGACATAAGTTTACTTCCTGATATACTGTACTAATACCATGATTTTGAGCTTCCTGCGTAGATGAAATCTTTATGTCTTTACCTCTCAATGTAATTGTACCCTCATCTACTTCATAAACACCCGTAAGTACTTTTATTAATGTTGATTTTCCTGCTCCATTTTCTCCCATCAGTGTATGAATTTCACCCTTTCTAAGAGTAAAATCAACCTTTGAGAGAGCTCTAACACCAGGAAAGAATTTACTAATATTTTTCATTTCTAAAACTATATTAGAATCGCTCATTTATATCACTCCTCTTGTTTTCACACAACTCCAAACATGTACGTACTACCTTTTTTTTAACATAAGAGCATGGACTAAAACCAAGCTCTTATGTTTGTTACTACTAGTATTTTCTATTTGGTAATTCTGCAGCTGCATCCTTTTGTAAGAATTGGCTTTCTTTTGAGTTTATAGTTCTTTCTACTTCTTTTCCATCTAATATGTTTTTAGCAACTTCTAACAATTGTGGCCCTAGTAGTGGGTTACATTCAACTGTTGCATTAGCTTTTCCATCAACCATTGCTTGGAATATATCCTTAATTCCATCAACTGATAGTATAAATATATCTTTTCCTGGTTTCTTACCATATTCTTCAATTGCTTGAATAGCTCCCATTGCCATATCATCATTATGAGACCATAATACATTTATCTTATCTCCGTCAGATTTTAAGAAAGCTTCCATAACTTCTTTACCTTTTGCACGAGTAAAGTCACCAGTTTGTGATTTTATTATCTTATAATTAGGACAATCTTTTATTGCATCATTAAATCCTTGTTGTCTTCCAACCATTGCAGTTGATCCAACTGTTCCTTGAAGCTCTGCTATATTAAGCTTTGCATCTTTACCGAATTGATCTATTAGTATTTGTGCAGCCTTTTTACCTTCTGCAACCATATCTGAACCTAAGAAACATTTATAGAGTGAATCATCTGAAACTGTAACTTTTCTATCAACAATTACTACTGGAATTTTAGCATCCTTAGCTTCTTTAAGTACAGTATCCCAACCTGTTTCAACAACTGGGTCTAAAGCTATTAAATCTACTTTTTGAGCAATAAATGATCTTATTGCTTTTATTTGATTTTCTTGCTTTTGTTGACCATCTGAGAATTTCAAATCAAAATTTGAATCTAAAGTTGGAATTGATTTTATGGAATCAGTTTCTGCTGTTCTCCAACCACTTTCTGCACCAACTTGTGCAAATCCGATTACCTTTTTACCTGAAGATTTTTCATTTGATGTCTGTGCTGATCCATTTCCGCCTGCTGAACCTCCACATCCTGCAAGCATTCCAATACATATAACTGTACTTGCCATTAATGCGATCATCTTTTTTAACTTCATAATTAATTCCCCCTGTATTTTATGATTTCGTTTTCATGAGTTCATTATATATCCTCAGTTTAAAATTGTATTTGCATTAATCAGCACTTTTTTATACTTTTACGAATTTTGGAAATTCTTTTTTTAATTACTCAAGGTATCTTTGACTATTTTATTACATTCTAATATTATCTTCTTAGGAATATCGTCTTCCTTATTTAAAATTTTCAATGCATATTCTATTGCCTCTTTCCCTCCAGTTCTACATGTAAATGTTCCTTGTAATACCCCGTTCTTAACTAATTCTATTCCGCCCTGTGGTCCTTCAAGTCCATCCACTCCAATTATCTTAATATCCTTTGAGTTAGTACTCACTATTGCATAATATGCTCCAAGTGCCATGTAATCACTATGAGCAAAAATTATATTTACACTTTTATCTTCCTTCAGAATTTCTTCTAACTTATCCTGAGTCTCATTCTTCTTCCAATTTCCAACAATAGTCCTATCTATAGAAATATTTTTATATTTACTAATTGCCTCTTTAAAACCGCTAGTTATTTCCTTATCCGTACTTGAATCTAGTATTCCCTGAACTTCAATAACATTAACTTTATCATTTCCCGATAATTCTCCTATGAACTCCCCGGCTTGAACGCCAATAGATTTTGTATCAGCACCTATATACAAGCTGTAATCGTATCCATCTACCGCCCTATCTAACAATATTACCGGAATGGATTTATATGCCTTTCTTACTGTAGATGTTAACTCTTTGGAGTCATTAATTGAGACAATAAGTAGATCTGCACCAAAATTTATTAGATCCTCGATATCCTTTTTCTGTTTTTCTACATCTCCGCCTGCATCTTTGAAAATTATTTTTATATTACTATGTTTTTTAGCCTCCTCTTGTATCTCCTTATTCATATATATTCTCCAAGGCTCGTATAGATTAGCTTGAGACATTCCGATTATAAACGTATCCTTCTTTTCAGTGCTTGTCTTATATAAGTAAACTGAAAAAAACATTAATATAAATATAAAAATTATAATTACAGATATATAGAAAGTTTTTCTTCTATTTTTCATTCTATTTTCCCCTCTTATAATCTGTCGGTGATATTCCAACTACTTTTTTAAAGGCTCTACAGAAATAATGTTGGTTACTATACCCAACTAATTCAGCTACATCATAAATTTTTATTGTTGGATCTTCCATGATATACATTGCTTTCTTTATTCTTATATTTGTTAAATAATCAATAAAAGATAATCCTGTTTCTTTTTTTAATAACTTACTTAAATATGATGAAGTTACTTCCAATTTTTCTGATATATCGTTGATGTTTATATCATTAGAATAATAACTATCTTCTATATGCTTGATTGTTAGTAACACAATAGGAGTACATTTCTTTTTTTCACTTACGCTATTTCTAATCTTTATATATTCCGCTTTTATTTTTAATACACCCTCAGAGACATTGGCTTGTTCAATTATAACATTACACTTTAAATATTTTGATATATCTGCTTCTATACTACTGCTTACAGCAACCCATTCCAACATATCGTTTATTTTGCTTATTAGTACTATATTATGTTTTTCATCAGAAAAAATAAAATTTGAATTTAATTCTTTGAATTTATCTTTTAATAGATTCGCAATTGCAAATTCCAATAATTCTGAGTCCCATTTCTCTCCTATACTCTCGATATTTAGTTTTTCCATAAGCTTTATAACTATAATTCCAACGTTCTTTCCGAATTCAATACCGAAAAACTTTATCTCTTTTAAAACCTGTTCATCAGATAATTTATTATTAAACCATTCACTAAAAAAAGTCTTTTGAAGCATATCTTTATTTTCAGTTAGCTGTTCTTTAACCCATTCTAAATAATTATCTTCCTTTTCTCTTTCATTAAGTTTGTAAACTGCTTTGATTATTACTTCTTCAATATTTTTTTTACTTACTGGTTTTAAGATGTAATCAAAGACATTAAATTGCAATGCTTTCTGTGCATAGGAAAAATCATCATACCCACTTATTATTATAACAATGCTTTTATTGTTAATTTCCTTTAATTTCTGTAAAAGATTCAGCCCATTTAGAAATGGCATATTTATATCTAACAAAATAATATCTGGATTTTTCTTCTGTATTATTTCTAATGCAATTTCTCCATCTTCTGCCTCTCCTACAATCTCAATATTAAATCCACTCCATTCCAAAACTTTCTCGATTCCTCGTCTAATTTTAGGTTCATCATCAGCAACAACCAATTTCCACATAAAACCCTCCATTTTTTATACTTATTAGCTTTCAGTGATATCTCCAATGTTTTAATTCGTTACTTTTCCTAATAATACTATATTAGTTACATATTTATATTATTTCAATATATTTCGGAATTATTTTTCAAAATAATTGTATGTACAACGTCATTGTATTATAATATACTTGTGCATACATGAAAACAATGTCAATCATATGTAAATGTATACTTAATAATAAGACATTGTTTGATTTAATTTGGAGGTGTTTAGTATGGCAATAGAAAAAAAAGTTTTTGGAACAATGCCTGATGGGAAAGAAATTTATATTTATACTCTAAAAAATAATAATGGAATGACAGTTGATATCACTAATTACGGCGGTATAATTGTCACATCACTAGTTCCGAGTAAAAATGGTGAATTTATTGATGTAATGCTAGGATATGATAATTTAGAAGGCTATTTAAAGGGCGATAAGTTTTTTGGCGCATTAATAGGCCGTTTCGGAAATAGAATACAAAATGGTAAATTCACTCTTAATGGACAAGAGTATACTGTAGCACAAAACGATGGTGAAAATCATCTTCATGGTGGAATAAAAGGTTTTGATAAAGTAGTATGGGAAGCGGAAATATCTAATGCTTCTTCGAATGAATTACAACTTTCTTATTTTAGTAAAGATGGTGAAGAAGGATATCCTGGTAATCTTAATGTTAAGGTTACATATGTTCTTACTGAAGATAATGCAATTGAAATAAATTACAATGCAACTTCCGATAAAGATACGGTTGTAAACCTTACAAATCATGCTTATTTTAACCTTTCTGGACATTCTTCCGGAGATGTTCTTAATCAAAAATTAATGATAAATGCTGATAAATTTACAGTAAATGATCAGTACTCAATTCCTACGGGAGAAATAAAAGAAGTTTCAGGAACACCTATGGACTTTAAAACATTAACTCCTATTGGTAAAAATATAAATAGCGACTATGATCAAATTATCTTTGGAAAAGGCTATGATCATAACTGGGTATTAAATGCTAATGGCTCACTTGAAGTAAAAGCTGCTCAAGCAATAGATGAAAATTCAGGTATTGTAATGGATGTATTTACTAGTACTCCTGGTATACAATTTTATAGCGGAAATTTTCTTGATGGATTAGGTGCAGGTAAAAACAGCGCTATCTATAATATTAGAAATGGCTTCTGCCTCGAAACTCAATATTTCCCGAATTCTATAAATTGTGATAAATTTGAATCTCCAATACTTAAGGCCGGTGAAGAATATAATCACAAAACAGTTTATAAATTCTCTATTTTATAGCCTTTATATATTTAAAAGTGAAGATATACTTTTAATGTACTAATATCTATTATATTTTAAATATTAGTGATTGATATTTAAAACAACTACCAAATTTGCTTTAAAATATTTTTAAGACAAATTTGGTAGTTAACAACAAATGTTAACTGTATCAATTTATACATATTTTTAAATTGTTATAATATTTAAATTCAAGAAAACGTTTAAGTGCTATTTGAGCTTAACAGCCTTATCGATCATTGGTATTTTCTATCGAAGGAGGGAGTATATGTATAATAAATTCGCAAAGATTATCAGGAATTGTTCAATTCGTAATAAATTAAAAATTACATTTGCATCAATTTTAGGACTTACTTTTTTTCTTATGACAGTTGCCATTTGTGTTATATTTTTTATTTCATCACGTACAAATTCACTATATGATGGACCATATAAAGTTTCTGAAACTATTTCTAATATTAGAGTTAATCTACAATCAATAAAAATGGACATGTTTAGATCTATTACTGAAACAGATTCACAAATAAAAATTGTTTATTTAGAACAAGCCGATACTGAATCTGTAAGTCTCACTAAAAATATAGAAATCTTAAAAGAAATCTATAAGGGTGATACTGGGTTATTAGATGAATTTCTATCAAGTGTGAAAAATTCAGAAGAAAAAAGAGCAAAATTAAGCGAATTGCTTAAATCTAAGACTAATCAGTCAGTAATGAAAGTAAGTCAAGATACCTATTCTTCACAAATAAAGCAATCTGAAGACAGTATACTTAAGCTTTTTAAGGCATCTCAGGAAAATGCTAAATCTTTTGTTACCAGTTCAAACTCTTATAAAAATATTTCATTAGTATTTATTATTATTATTATGCTTCTTTTAATTGTTATATCACTTTTCTTAACTAGAACATTAAGTGATGTATTACTCGAGGGTATTAATCATGTTAAAGATATAGCTAAAAATATAGCTTCAGGAAATCTCAAAATAGATACTTCATACAACTCAGATGATGAAATGGGAGAGATGTCTAACGATTTGACTAACTCTATAGAAATGCTAGTTTCTTATATATGCGACATAACAAATACCCTAGAAAAATTATCAAGTGGCATTCTTGATGTAAACTTAGATACATCTATTGAATATGTTGGGGACTTTGCTCCTATTCAAAAATCTATAAAAAATATAATATATTCTTTAAACTCTATATTTTATAATATGAACGAATCAATTTCCTCAATCTCTAACGGCTCAGAACAAATATCTTTAACCACACAAATACTTTCTCAGGGTTCTAACGACCAGGCCGAAACAGTTGAAGAACTTTTAATGAATTTTAAAGAAATACTTAGTCAAGTTAAGAAAAATACAATAAATGCTGAGAAAGCTAATGAATTTTCAAAAAACACAAAATCAATCGTAGAAAATGGAAATAGTAAGATGCAAGAACTAATGAGTTCTATGAAACAGATAAGTATATCGTCAAAGCAAATTTATGAAATTATTAGTGCAATCGAGGAAATTTCTGAACAAACTAATTTACTGGCATTAAATGCTGCTATAGAAGCTGCTAGAGCCGGCGAAGCCGGAAAAGGTTTTGCAGTTGTTGCAGAAGAAGTAAGACATCTTGCTGAACAATCCTCTCAAGCTGTATATAATACTACAAAGATAATAGAAAGCTCGTTATCGCTAATATCTAGTGGTGAAAAACTAGCTGAAGAAACTGCTGCCTCTCTGGACACAATAGTTAAAAATGTTGATGATACAGCTGAATTAGTAAGACAAATAACTATAGCCTCCGAAAATCAAACTGAAGCAATAACTGAAATGACTTCTGGAGTTGATCAAATATCTCAAGTAGTTCAAACAAATTCAGCAACAGCGGAGGAACTAGCAGCATCCACTGAAGAATTGGTATCTCAAACTCAGCTTATAGAAAGCGAAATGGATAAGTATAAATTTAAAAGGTATTGACACCAAATTCTTATCTTACAAAATGTAACTATATTAAGGCAACAGATTTAACCTATAGAATCTGTTGCCTTGAATAATCTATTTTATAAAGTATAAATTAATTATCGCTTAAGTGAAATGTATATTTTTTATTTCTGTTCCTCTAAAACTCTGTAGATAGCCTTTGCTACTCCAAGGTTATCATTAGTATCAGTAATGTACTTTGCAATTTCTTTTATTTCTGGGATTGCATTACCCATGGCCACTGATTCCGTAAATTCTGTAAACATCGAATAGTCATTAAAACTATCCCCTAGTACTAATACTTCATCTCTTTTAAATCCCATTTTTTCAGATACTTTAGCAAGTATTATTCCCTTTTGTGCAGTAATATGAGTTACCTCTATATTATCCCTGAAAGAAGATGATACAGCAATTCTTTCTATTTGTCCTATTACCTTTTTCATCTTATTTATAAGTTCTACATCTTTATGAAAAGCTACGAATTTTCTAATTTCCATACCACTCTTTAAAAACTCATCCAAATTCGAAATATACTTAAGCTGTACAAAATATGGCTGAGTTTTGGCAATTTTCTCTGCTTCTTCGTAAGTAAGATTAGGCTCAAAAGATAATGTCCTATATACCATTTCTTTTAATGCTTCTTCTTTAGTATCTGTAGTATATATTCCTTTATTAGTAAATATTCTTGCTGAAACTTTTTCTTTTTGAAGTATTCCTATTATTTTAGTCGCAGTTTCAAGCTCTATATTTATATCTTCTAATATATTACCATCTTCATCCCTATACTCAGCACCATTCATAAGAACACATTGGCATCTTATATTATTCTCTTTTAAAAGCGGTTCAACAGTATCATATTCTCTTCCTGTAGAAATAGCAAAAACTATGCCTGACTCTTCTGCCTTCCTTATAGCTTCAACTGTTTCCTTATCTATTTTATGTTTTTCATTTAACAATGTCCCATCCATATCTGATGCGATAAGTTTTATCATCTGGAATCATCCCCTTGATCTTTTTTATTAAACTTCCCATACTATCTATTATAGCAAAATTAAACCAATAATGCTAAGTTAGTCTTAATATCAATCTTTCATTATTATATAACCTCTATTTTCTATACTTATATACTTATATACTTATATACTTATATACAATCATTATCCTACATAAGCTTATATATAAAACATCTTTTCTTGTTATACTGACTATAAGTAAGTCTTAAATTTAGATAAATTTAACCGCTACACAATATTTAGTATACCCTTAATATGTTCTATAAATTTATCTAAAGATGATTCCTAATAAGATAGACTATAAATATTTATAAAATTAAATATACTCTTTCAAAACTTCTCCAATACATTTTATTCCTTCAACAATTCTTTCATTAGGCATATTAGAAAAATTAATTCTGAAAGTATTTTCATGCCCACCATTTGGAAAGAATGAACCTCCCGGAACAAAAGCAACATTCCTTTCAAGACACTTTTCAAGTACATCTCTCGCATTTATTTTATTTGGAAGCTCAATCCACATAAATAATCCACCTTGAGGCTTTTTAAATTTAACTTCTTTAGGAAATTCTCTTTCCATTGTATTAAATGCCAAATCACATCGTTCCCTATAAACTTCACGGATTTTTTCTATATGTTTATCAATATCATAAAGTTCAAGATATTTAGCTATATCTCTTTGAGCTATAGTATTGCATTGAAGATCAGTGCATTGTTTTACTAGTATATATTTTTGTATTAATTCTTTATGCCCTGCAATCCATCCAATCCTATATCCTGGACAGAATATCTTAGAAAATGTTCCCATACACAATACTTGTCCACTATTGTCAAAAGATTTTATGGACGGTAGAGTTTTTCCTTCAAATCTTAATTCTCCATACGGATTATCTTCAAGGACAATTACATTATATTTTGATGCAAGTTCAGCAATGGCTTTTCTTCTTGCAATACTCCACGTTCTACCTGTTGGGTTTTGGAATTCCGGAATAACATAAATCATTTTAACATTTTCAGTAGTTTTTAATAAATCTTCTAATTCACTGATAATCATGCCATCATCATCTGTTGGAACTTCTATAAAATTACATTCATAAGCTTTAAATGCACTTATTGCTGCAAGATATGTTGGGCTCTCACATAAAACGATATCTCCTTTGTTTAGAAATACTTTTCCCGAAAGGTCTAAAGCCTGCTGAGAACCATGGGTAATTAATATGTGGTCATATTCAAAATTTGTCCCCAATCTTTTATTCATTCTATCAGCGCACCATTCTCTTAAAGGATTATACCCTTCCGTTGTTGTATATTGAAGAACACTTTCTCCATCTTCTTCAAGAACAATTCTATTAACTTCCTTTATTTCATCAATAGGAAATAACTCTGGTGCTGGAAGACCTCCGGCAAAAGATATCACCTCTAGTCTTTGAGTAACCTTTAATATTTCTCTAATTTCTGAAGCCTTTAAATTAGACATTCTTTCAGCATAATTAAAATTCATAATTTTCCCCTCCTTAATTTTTATAAAATAAAGAATCCTGTCCTCTGATTAATGCAAAGGACAGGATTCTAATTCCTGCGGTACCACCTTAATTGATGAAAATACACCCACTTTATAAGAATGCAAACACATTCCGGATTTATAACGCAATCCAAACGTTGTGAATTACTGAGAACTTCAAATAATATTTATCCATTACACAAAAAATTTTGCTCAGAAAAATCATTATGAATTCCTTTTACCCACACTCTCAAAGGCTACTTTTACTATACCGCTTTCTATCAACTTTTCAGCACCGTCGATTCTCTGTAAGTGCGCATATAGTTTTATCTCCTTTTCAACGATTTAAAATAATGTATTTAGTTATATCTATCTTTTTATATCCTCTAATATATTAATTATTCAATTTCACTTTATATTGTTTTATAATTTACCACTTCATACTTTAATTGTCAACCTTTAAAGTTGGTTAATTAAAGAACTTATATAATTTTTTCATAAAGAAATATAACCAATATAAATATTTAATTTAATAGACATACATATTGGCAAATCTGCTAAAGCTTTGAGGTAATATATTCACTAAAAATCATAAATCTAGTCCCTGAGGCATTTGACTAACAAACAACAATACTTAATATTTGATATACATTGTTATATATTACTTTTGTATTAATAAACCCAATATTTCGCAAAAATCATTTGGAAATATTGGGTTAACATTTTCATTTTATTTTTTTAAGCTACAATCTTCCATGTGGTTTTGATACTACTACCTTTATAACCACATGGAATCTTGCACAATAATTCTTATTAATTATGCAAATTCTTCATAAAGTGTTTTGAATAATGCTTTTAATTTTCTCTTCTTATTTTCTATTTGTTAGCTAATTTTAATGCAAAATCTAGTACTTTCGCACCATTCATCATTCCGTAATCAACCATTGGTATAATATCTACTGGGATTCCTTTAGGTTCACATACTCTTCTTGCTTTTGCAATTGTGTATCCAACCTGTGGTCCTAATAATGCAACATCTACATTATCTAAATGTTTATCCATTTGGCTTTCTGGAAAAGCCTCAATATCAACTTCAATCCCCTTATTTTTTGCAGCCTCTTTCATTTTACTAACCAAAAGGCTTGTAGACATTCCTGCTGCACAAAATAATCTTATTGTTAACATAACATATCCCTCCTAGAAACACATAATGAATTGATTGGCATGAATTCATTATATAATACCTCTCCCCCTTTTGTAAATGTTTAGATTTACTTTATTTATTTTAATTTTTTATACTATATTTTGAGTAATTAAAAACTGCTAATTTAAAAAATTAGCAGTTTTCACTCTCACTCAAACCTTTTTAATTATATTTATTATATGTATTATTCTGCTTAATACTTAATTTGAAAAAGTTTGTGTTCCCATGTACTTACCATTTCCATTTAAAACTCCTATACCCACTCTATTGTAAGAAGGATTCATCATATTTGCTCTATGGCCTGTTGAATTCCACCATTGTGTAAATAGATAAACCGCATCATAAGTATTGTATGCAATATTTTCTCCAGTTGCAGTATATTTATACCCAATTGCTTGTAACCAGCTTGTCCAGTTATTCCCCTGCGGAGTTGTATGATCAAAATAGTTATACTGTATCATGTGATTACTCTTATACCTCGCAACCTGTAATAAGGTATTATCCATAACTAATGCTTTCAATCCCGCTTCAGTCCTTTTTTGATTCATTAATTCAAGAATTTTATTTTCAGCTGCTGCTTGTACACTTACTGAATAATTTTTAGGTAAATTCGGTAATCCACTTACTGATATTGTCGCTCCTGAACTAGTAGAATTACTAGTTTGTGTAGTCTGCTGATTGCTGCCTGAAGTAGTTGATGTTGTTACTTCACTTACAGTAGCATAATTTCGTAGTCTACCTGAGTTATCAAAATAATATGTTCTGCTACCAAGCTCAACAGTCCCTGTTTTCATTCCATCCTGATAATCCAAGTAATACCAGTATCCATTTTCCTTAATCCACCCGGTCTTCATTGCACCAGTACTATCAAAATAATACCAAGTGCCTTTAATATTAACCCAGCCTTCTTCCATTGCACCTGAACTATCTAAATAGTACCATTGTCCTCTGTCATAAGTCCATCCTGTCTTCATATTTCCATCTGAATTAAAGTAATACCATTCACCTGAAATATATCTCCAGCCTTTTGCTATTGTATTTCTCTCAGTATAGCTCCACGTTTTATCAATGTTTTGTTTCCATTCGGCCGATACTCCTAACGGTAATATAGTAGTAATTGTAGCAACAATAATTGCACTCATTGTCTTCGTTAAAAAAGCTTTTTTCATTAGTTTATCCCCTTTACCTTGTTATTTAATTCTTTTTTACAGTTTTAATTCAAGGTTGCCTTTCAAAATTGTTTTCACATTCTAAAAGACTTATAACATTTATCCCTATAACAATTTTAGCACATTTTCGACATTTTACAACTTCACTTCCACTTTTCACAATGTAATAGTTTAAATTAACTATACTTTTCTCTGAAATCCTATGCTATTTCCCTCATTTACTATCCTATATTAGCCTCCCCCTATCTCAAAAAAACCGAACTGTTTTTTATTTCTATAATAAATTAGATCTACTAAATATATAGTTTAACAATTAATATAAAAATCCATATACTGAAGGGTAGATAATATTGAATAGGAGTTATAATGTATAAAAAAGGTGATTTTCATATCCACTCCACTTTCTCAGATGGAGGACATAATCCTAAAGAAATAGTAATGTTATCTAAAAAAAGGAATGTGGATATTATTGCGTTGACCGATCATAATAATACTGATGGTATAGACGAAGCTATTTCATCTGGAAAACAACTTGGAATAAAAGTCATTCCTGGAGTAGAACTTTCTACTAGATATAATGACTCTCGAGTACATGTTTTAGGATATTTTAAGGATGATAGTTATAAAAATGAACTTCTCATAGAGATATTAAGAAATGTTAAGAGGCACAAAATCTCATCTATCAAACGCTTATTAGGAAAATCTATAAATTTTGAATCTAAAAAGGATGTGTTATCTGTGGAAACTGGAATTGAAATTTTAAAGTTTTTTGGAGCTACGGTCATATTAGCACATCCTGTCCTTTTAACTAAAAATCATTTTCAAGAAATAGTAAAATTAAATTTTGATGGTTTAGAAGCAAAATATTTCAGTAATACAGATGAAGATACAGAATACTTCTTAGAAGTGGCTAGAAATAGAAATTGGATTTACACGGCTGGTTCAGACTTTCATAGTTGCAGCGAACCTTTCAGAGCTCACGGAATGATAGGTGATATATTTCTAAACGAACAAGAAATATTAAATTTCTTGGTTCAAGGGAACTTATTACATGTATAAAGATTATTTCTCAAGTTATGATACTAAAATTAGATATATATTTACGTGATAATAAATATTATAAGTCCCTGTAAAACGAGAGTGTAAAATAGTCTGTGTAAACTTCATTAGGATGATATAATAAATTATCAAATGAAGGGAGCACAGGCTATGTCTTTATCTAGAGATGAATTAGTAAAATTAATTTTGAATAACTCTGATATA
>NZ_MZGT01000069.1 GCF_002029255.1 Clostridium chromiireducens | reverse complement strand
CTATACATAAGTAATGTAATAATATTCAACATTTATAAAATAAAGGTTGGAAGTCTAAACTATACCTCCAACCTTACCAAATGATCATATTACTTTTTGAAGTTTACACAAAAATCTTGACAGACTCTAATAATCAGATACTGCTTTTATCCTTCACTCTTAAAAAGTTATTTTCTATTTATATTTCCCTTCTAATTTCTCCAATATAGCTATATTTTCATCTTTTACATTTGTATTGGTACTTTCAAACTCACTACATTGTTCATCAATATTATTTAAAGTTTCTTTATTTAATTCTCTTTGTGCAAATTTATAAATAACCTTGTCTTCTTTATCAATATGTCTTTCTAACAAATGAGTATATGAAATAGCATTTGATATAACGTCTAAGACAGATTCTTCATTTCCTTTTTTCAAGTTCTCTAAAGCATCACTTAAGCTAGTTATATATAATCGTCCAAAATCATGCTCAACTAGCATACCATACTTTACTATTTTTTCTGCTGTTTCGCCTATTTCATCAACCATTTTGTTAAAAAGCATTACTTCTTCTTTTTTATGATGATGTGAATCGGCATAATTCCTAATAAAAGCGATCATAGAATAAAAATCTTCATAGTTAATGTTATCACCTTTAAATACTCTAAAACAGGCCTTTCTTACAACTACCAACATACGTTTAATGTATTGATGCTCTTCCATCATTAAATCTATTGCATTCATACCTTCCCTCCTATACCAATTAATTTTTTATTAAATATAAGTATATCTTATTCTTAATTGTTTATTTTTTATTTATAGCTTTTATTTCATCGTCTCTTTCTATATATTCGAAATCTGTATTTACCTCACTTACAAAAGCCTTAATCCATAGGCTTCTTAATTTATAGAAATAGTCTACATCGCCCTCTTCCTTACTCCAAATATCTTTGTGAACACAAACTCTTCTTACCCACTCAATAGAGTTCTCCTCTGCTTTAACTATTTCATTTACTCTATCACATGGCATGCCATCCAATATATAGTCATTTACACTATTAAAAATGTCCTCGGCTGTTGTTAGTTCAATCCCTTTTTCTTTAACTTCTTTTGCAGCTTTCACACCTTGATTTGTATAAATATCCTCCATTTTTGCTTTAACACTTGCATCGTTATCTATAATCTTAGTAGTCCAAGCTGCCATTCTTCCTTCAGCTGAATTAATTTTAGATTGTAACCATCCATGAATATTACTTGTATCTATCATTTCTTCTAGTGGAATATCTGGAGTTGGTTCTCCATATTTACTATTTATTTCTTTCGATAATTTATCTATATCTACCCCTTCCTCTTGAGCTAGATCAATTATTTCTTTTTCTAATTTTTCAAACCATAAAATTTTGCTAAATAACCAGTAATGTATTTTTCCTAAATATAGACTCATTGTATCTCCTCCTATAATTAAATCTATTAATAGTATTTTGCTTCTATAAATAAATAATACAGTATTTGTCGTACTTTTTCTGTAACATTTGATACAAGAGATGAAAAATCCACCAATTTTTTAATAATAAAAAAGTTATCTTCAAACTTACACATTCGAAGATAACTTTTTTATTTTACTAAATTTTAAATTCTATTGTTGAACTGGTTTCTTTAATATTCCTAATATTACTGCTCCAACGATAGACCCTGCAACTATTGCTGCTATATAAGCAAGTGGATTACTTACAATTGCGATAACGAATACTCCACCATGAGGTGCTCTTAATGCACATCCGAAAGCCATTGAAAGTGCTCCAGCTACTGCTGAACCTACAATGCATGATGGCAATACTCTTATTGGATCTGCTGCTGCAAAAGGTATTGCACCCTCAGAGATAAATGAAAGACCCATTATATAGTTTACAAGTCCTGCTTGCCTATCTTTTTCTGTAAATTTATTTCTAAAGAATGTAGTAGCTAATGCGATTACAAGTGGTGGAACCATACCACCAGCCATAACAGCTGCCATTATATCAAAGTTTCCACTTGCAAGTGAAGCTGTACCAAATAGGTAAGCTGCTTTATTAACTGGACCACCCATATCAACTGACATCATACCACCTAATACAATTCCTAAAAGAATCTTACTAGTACCACCCATTGAGTTAAGACCATTACTGATACCTGTATTGATAACTCCCATAACTGGATTTATGAATAAAATTATAACACCAATTAATAATGTTCCAAGTAAAGGATATAATAAAACTGGTTTAATACCTTCTAAACTATTAGGTAAATTTGCAAATAATTTTTTAAGACCAAGAACTATATAACCTGCGATAAAACCTGCAAGTAAAGCGCCTAAGAAACCAGAGCTAACTGCCGGAATCTTTGAATCAAATGCACTAGCAAAAGTAACTCCTGAACTAGCTAATGCTCCACCAACAAACCCTACTGCGAGACCCGGTCTATCCGCAATACTCATTGCAATAAATCCTGCTAGAACTGGTAACATGAATCCAAATGCACTACCACCAATTTTCATTAATACTGCAGCAAGTGGTGTTCCCGAACCAAATCCTCCTGGATTTGCTGGGTTAAATGTATCAAATAAGAATGCAAGTGCTATAAGTATACCTCCACCTATAACAAATGGTAACATATGTGATACACCATTCATAAGATGCTTATATATTTGACGTCCTACAGATTCATTTCCAGTATCAATACTTCCTTCATCAGCTTTTCCACTATGATGATATACAGGAGCATTTCCGCTAATAGCTTCATTAATTAAGTCTTTAGCTTTATGAATTCCATCTGAAACCTTTGTCTTAATTACTTTTTTGCCATCAAATCTAGCCATTTCAACATTTTTGTCAGCTGCAATGATTATGCAGTCAGCATTTGCAATTTCCTCTTTACTTAAAACATTTTTAGCTCCCCCAGAACCATTAGTTTCAACTTTTATTGAAACCCCTAACTCCTTAGCTTTGTTTTCTAAACTCTCTGCTGCCATATAAGTATGTGCAATTCCAGTTGGACATGCAGTAACAGCTAATACCTTATAACCTTTATTACTCATTTCTTTTCCCCCTATAACTTCATTTGGAAATTTCTCCATTTCCTTTTTATCTATTAATTTGAGGAATTCATCTTTATCAGAACAACTTAATAAATTATTCCTAAAAGTTTCATCCATCAAAATAGTTGACAATCTTGCTAAAACCTCTAAATGTAAATTATCACTATTATCAGGTACCGCAATCATAAAGAAAAGGTTTGCAGGAGCCCCATCAAGAGAATCATAATCAACACCTTCTTTTGAAATTGCTGCTGCTAAAGTTGCTTTTTTAACAGCTTTTGTTTTCCCGTGAGGAATTGCTATTCCATCACCAATACCTGTTGTACTTAACTCTTCTCTTGCAAGTATAGCTTTTTTGAATTCTTCTTTATTATTTAAATTCCCTGTCTTGTCCATTAAGTTAACTAATTCATTAATACATTGTTCTTTTGAGCCAGGATTAAAATTTAAATTCATACCCTGTTTGTGTAATAAATCAATAATTTTCATCTTTCACCCTCCGTTAATTTAAAAATATATTCCTTTTATTCTATAATTTAATGAAAAGATATTAATATCTTTTCATTAAATTAATATAGTACTAAAAAATATTTCAACATTCTATACAATTTGTTTCAACAAATTATCTACTTCATCCTTGGTTGCTAGTTCTTCAGAAAATGCACTTGCGCTACCAGTAGCAATTCCCATCTTGAAAGCTTCATCTATATCTTTATTTCTTAGATAACCACACAAGAAACCTGCTACCATTGAATCTCCCGCACCAACTGAATTTTTAAGTTCACCTTTTGGCACTTCCCTTTTTATTGCTTCACTATTTTCTGGTAAAAGAATCGCACCATCACCAGCCATTGATATAAGCACATTTTTTGCTCCCATTTCTTGAAGCTTTCTACCATATTTTATTATGTCTTCATCACTTTTTAATTCAACATCGAACATTTCTGCTAATTCATGATGATTAGGCTTTATCAAAAATGGCTTAAACTTTAGCACTTTAAGAAGTAAGTCTTTTGTTGCATCTACAATAAATTCCACGCCTCTGTCAGCTAAGCTGCTCATAATACTTTCATAGATATCATCCGGCACACTATTTGGTATGCTTCCTGATAATATCAGAAAATCACCTTTTGTTAAATGTGAAAGCTTTTCGTATAAAATTTTAAGGTCTTCATTTTTAATATCTGGTCCAGACCCATTAATTTCTGTTTCACCATCACTTTTAAGTTTTACATTTATTCTTGAAAAACCTTCTTTTAATTTAATAAAATCACAAGTTACTCCATGACTTTCAATTTGACGTAGTATTTCATCCCCGGTAAAACCTGCAACATAACCAAGAGCAGTATTCGCTACACCTAAGTTTTTAAGTACTATAGATACATTAATTCCTTTACCACCTGCATATATCCTTTCTTCCGCAATTCTGTTCAAAGAATCAACTTTAAAAGAATCAACTTTAACTATATAATCCAAAGAAGGATTGAGCGTTATTGTGTTAATCAATTTTTATCACCTCTATTACGTTAGTATCATAACTAATATTATTTCTATCGATTTTAGTTGTTATTAATATTGAATCTGCTATTGCTCCAAAAGTTATAAAACTAACTTTTTCCAATTTAGATTGATCTGCTAATACATATGACTGTCTGCACATTTTTATTGCCTGAGCCTTAACCATAGCCTCATTTACATCAGGAGTAGTATATCCACTTTGATTGCTCACTCCATTAACACCAAAAAAGCCTTTTGAAAAATTATATTTTTTCAATTCTTCAACGGTAGTATTGCCAATAATAGCCTCTGTAATAGCTTTGACTTCACCTCCTAAAATAAAGGTTTTAAATCCTCTTTCTAAAAGTTTCTTAGCATGAACAATACCATTTGTAACAACTGTTATATTTTTAGCATCTATAAATTCTATAATAAGCTCAGTTGTTGTACCTGCATCTAAGTAAATTACATCTCCTTCTTCAATTAGAGAAGCTGCATATTTTGCTATTTCGTATTTTTCATCAACATTTAGAGATTGTCTAACATTTACTTTATAATCATGCTTTGATGTGCTTTCGCCAATTGCTATTGCTCCACCATGTATTTTCTTAAGTAGTCCTTCATTATCAAGTGCATTTAGATCTCTTCTTACTGTAGATTCGGAAGCATCTAGCAACTTCACTAGATCTGTAACAGATACTATTCCCTTAACTTTAAGTTCTTGAAGAATGATATTGAATCTTTCTTCTGTAAACATTATCACCACTCCTCTGATATTATAATAACTCATATCTTATAATAAATCAATCATTTTCTTTCAAAATAATTCATTTAAATTCACTTTCTTTTATTTTTTAATTGTTTTTGGTTTATTCTAAAAGTTTTTTATTGTTTTTGCTCATTTTAAAGTTAATATAAATACTTTAACGCATATTCAAGCAAAAGACCTTCTTTTGTAGGGTAATCAAATCTCTTACTTTCAATAATTGCTTTTTCCACAAACTCACATGACCTTTTAGCACTTTCTAATAGAGAGTTTCCTTTTAATAGCATTCCTAAAAGAACTGATGTAAATACATCTCCTGTTCCTGGATAAGACCTATCTAATCTATCTGAAACAATTATTTCTATAGAATCTTTTTTCCAATCATATATTGCAGTTCCAATTTTACTCCTATCAGGCATAGGGATACTTGTGATAACAATATCTTTACTTCCTAATTTGCGTAGTTTCCTACTAATCATTAATATGTCGTCTTTATTACCATCATTTTTTACATCTTCATCTGCTAAAATACATGCTTCTGTAAAGTTAGGTGTAATTATATCTGAATAGCACATTATTTCTTTTAATCTTTCAGCATAATTTTTATCAAAATTACTGTAATAATGTCCATCATCCCCAAAGATAGGGTCAAATATAATTAAAGGATTATCGTTATTTAAATATTCCAATGAAGTTATAACTTCATTAACACATGATTCATTTCCTAAGTAACCAATAAACACTCCTTCAAAAGTGATATCTATACTTCTATAGTGCTCAATTGCTTTATTTATATATCCATCTAATTTTAATATTCTTGGTGTGCCAAATCCTCCAGTGTGTGTCGATAAAATCATAGTTGGTACAGGGCAAACTTCTACTCCTAGTGTTGCTAGAACCGGAATTACATTAGTTAAAGCAGCTTTTCCGATTCCACATAAATCATGAATAGCTGCAACCCGTTTTATTGGTTTTTTCATTTTTCTCTCCTTTTCTAAATAAATTTCACTACTAACTTTTGTTAATGAAAATATAATTGTAGTATTTAGTAATTATATCCTATTTACATAAGAAAATTATAATATTAACAAAAACATCTAGCAATTAATTTATTCCAAAAATAATCATTTACGACAATAAAATATCACTTTTGAGTGTTTATAATTATTACTTCAAACATCAAAAGTGATTTTACATCTTATAATAGATTTTAATTTAGATATTATAACAATCTTTAAGCATCTCTTTTACTCAGACAGAATTATTATAAGTTATATAAGGTTTAAATCTTTTAATCTATCTATCAAGTTAATTTTATGATCCTTAGCAACTTGCCTTATTTCTAACTCAATTCCCATTGAATGAAGTCTTTTAAATGCATCAATATCTGTATTACTAACAGATATTGCACCTGTTATTTGTTTTTTACCTTCTTTATAACACATTCCACCAACATTTACTGATTTTATATCAACCCCACCTTCAATCATTCTAAGCACGTCTAAGGGATTTGTTAACAAGAATAATGTTTTGAAACTTTCAAATTTAGGGTCATTATATGCTTCGATAGCCTTATCAATACTAATAACATAAGCTTTAATTCCCTTAAGAGCTACCTGAAGCAACAATTGCTTTCTAAGATCATCTTTCGCCACCTCATCGCTGCAGGCCATGATTCTATTGCATCCACTTTCCTTAGACCAAATCGTAGCAATTTGTCCATGTATTAACCTATCATCAATTCTTACAAAACTAATTTCCATAACTTAAAAACCCCCTTATTTATTAGTCTTACCTATGCTTAAACATGCCAAAACGCTGCTTTTTATAGCCTTATATTAATTAAAATATAATCATGCTAAATCCTTTTCATAGTGAGTATCGACATGACATAATACAAGTAAATCTATTATTGTATATATTAAGAATACTTATAGATACTTTCAACTTGCATTAACAGCACTTTATTTGACACCAATTGTATCACAGAATGTACTCACTTTCAATCATATTCATTCATAAAACTTCATACCTAACCTATAATGATCGTCTTCTCATTTTATCTTCTATACTTATTTTTAGTATAATATCATCACTTAGCAACAAAAAGCATATTAAAACTTTATGTTTTAATATGCTTAAAATTTCGTATATTTACGTTATATTGTTAAATACCTATACAATAACAGTAATTCAATTATAATTTATTCTTATAGCGTAACCCCTTGCTTAAGAATAGATATTTCTTTAAACTTATTTATTTCATTGTTTACTAATTTTCCACTTGAAACTTCTATTATATATTTCAATAATTTTTCAGTTGTTTCTTCTAAATTTTTATCTTCAACTAAACATCCTGCATTAAAATCCATCCAATGAGGTTTCAAGTTATAAATTGCAGTGTTTGTTGATATCTTAATAGTTGGAACAAATGTTCCAAATGGTGTTCCTCTTCCTGTTGTAAATAAAACTATATGACAACCTGCTGCTGCAAGTGCTGATGCTGCAACTAAGTCATTTCCTGGTCCACTTAATAGATTTAATCCATTGACTTTCAATGTTTGCCCGTATTTTAGAACATCTACAACTGTTGCATTACCTGATTTTTGTGTACATCCCAAAGATTTATCTTCAAGAGTTGTTATTCCACCTGCTTTATTTCCTGGCGATGGATTTTCGTATATTGGTTGATCATATGCCATGAAATATTCTTTAAAATCATTGATTAAGTGTACAGTTTTATCAAAAGTTTCTTCGTCTTTAGCTCTATTCATTAGTATTGTCTCTGCTCCAAACATTTCTGGAACTTCAGTAAGAATAGTAGTACCACCTTGAGCTATTAATAAATCAGAAAAACTACCTACTAAAGGATTTGCTGTTATTCCTGATAGTCCATCTGAACCTCCACACTTCAATCCTACCTTTAATTTAGATAATGGAATGGATTCTCTCTTATCGTTCTTCATGTTTTCATAAAGTTCTTTTAATATTTCAACTCCAATTTCCATTTCATTTGAAACCTCTTGTGTAATTAAGAACTTAATTCTTTTTTCATCAAAATCTCCTAATGATTTTTTGAAATCTTCCATTGTATTATTTTCACAGCCAAGTCCAAGCACTAACACACCGCCAGCATTTGGATGTTTCACTAAATTTCCAAGCATTGTTCTTGTATTAACATGATCATCTCCTAGCTGAGAGCAACCATAATTATGCTTGAATACTTCGAGACCATCTAACCCCACTGGATGAACTTCTTCTCTAAACTTTTCAATTATTCTTTCTCCAATACCATTTACACAACCTACTGTTGGTACTATCCAAAGTTCATTTCTAATTCCTACATTTCCATTTTCTCTTTTATATCCTTCAAAATTAATATTTCTGTTATCTAATGAACTTTGTATTAATTCCTGATTGAAAGTATATTCCATTATCCCATTTAAATTAGTTTTTATATTATGTGTATGTACCCAATCTCCAATTTCAATATTTTTTGTCGCATGTCCTATTGGATACCCATACTTAATTACATTTTCTTCTTCTTTAATATTTCCAATTGCTATCTTATGACCTCTCTTTATGTCCTCTTTTACTTCTATTTTATTATCTTCTACTTCAATAATCTCATTTTTTAGAATATCTCTAAGTGCTACAACAACATTATCTTTTTCATTTATTTTAATAATTTCTTTCATTAATTCTTTACCTACTTCCATTAAATTTTTATTTTGAATCTAACAGTTATTAGTTATTTATAAGTGGTTTTAGTATTATATATTAAAACCACTTATAAATTTTATATAGATTTAATTATAGGGCTTTACTTATAACCTTTATAGAACTTCTTTGATAGCTTCTTTCATTCCTAATGTTTCAATAAGTATTAAGTATTTTGTAATTTCTTCTGTTAGGTTTGGTATTCCATTTAGGTCCATCCCCCAGTTTTTTTCATACGCTAATACCGAAGTTACTATTGTCTTTAATCCTTCATTACTTCCATCAAAATTTGACCATAATTCCTTATAAAGTTCTAGAATATCTTCATCATCAGCTAATTGAATAACTTCTTCTCCTCTTTTTCCTTTGTAGAATTCAATTAATGCTGCAAGAGAGAATACTAATTTTTTAGGAAGGACTCCTTTTCTATTTAAATATTCAGTTAAGCTTGGTAAATCTCTTGTCTTATACTTAGACATTGAGTTTAAAGCTATACTCATTAAATAGTGTTTAACATAAGGATTTTGGAATCTTTCAATTATTGCATCTGCAAATTCAACTAATTCTTCATGTGGTAAATCTAACGTTTCAACTATCTCTTCATAAATTACATCATGAACAAATTCTCCAATCACTTCATGTTCTACAGATTCTCCTACAGTTTCTAATCCGTAAAGATAAGCTACTGGAACCATTGCTGTATGAGGACCATTAAGTATTCTAACCTTTCTAGTTCTATATGGTGTCATATCATCAACAACTTTTATATTTAATCCTGCTTTTTCAATTGGCAGTTCCTCTTTTATTGATTGTGGTCCTTCGATAACCCATAGATGGAATATCTCACCAACATCAACAAGATCATCATCATATCCAAGTTCTAATCTAACTTCATCAATTGTATCTCTTGGATATCCTGGAACTATTCTATCAACTAGACTACAACAAAATGTATTTCCATTATGTAACCAGTCTATAAAAGGTTGTCCAAGATTCCAAATCTCAGCATACTTCAATATTATTTCTTTAAGTTTTTCACCATTTCTATCTATAAGTTCACAAGGTATTATTATAAAACCTTTACTATTATCTCCATTAAATATTCTAAATCTTTCATATAAGAAAGCAGTCAGTTTACCCGGAAAACTTTTTTGACAGCCTTCATTCAATTTATCATTCTCATCAAAAGCAATTCCAGCTTCAGTTGTATTAGATACGATGAATCTTAACTCTGGATTCTCAGCGACCTTTAAATATTCATCATAATTCTTATATGGATTGATACCTCTGCTGATACTATTTATAATTTTGTGTGTTTTTATCGCTTTTACATTCTGAACACCTTGAAGATATAGTGTAAATAGACAATCCTGCTCATTTAATTTATGAACTAACCCGCCTTCTTGTGGTTGAATAACTACAACACTACCATTGAAGTTTGCTTCTTCATTCATTTTATCAATTTGCCAATCAACAAAAGCTCTTAGAAAATTCCCTTCACCAAATTGTAAAACTCTCTCTGGGTATGTTTTAAATTCTTTGTACAATTCTTTACTTAATTTCATTAATTATTCCTCCTAAGTAGTGCAATACTTTTTTTAACATACTAATTCAATACACAATTCACAATGCAAAGCCTCTCAAAATGTTATACTGTACATTGTCAATTATTCATTGATATTTTCTTGTCCAATATTTTTGAGGGTAAGTAAAAGCCTATTTCCAAAGTTATTTTAAAGTTTATTTTTAGAGATAGAATACACTTAAAATTTCATTATTTAAAATAGCCTTCTTACTTACCCACATTGATTAATATATTATCTTTCAATTCCTTGCTTTTTACCTATAAATTCCATAAGTTGATCAAAATAAGGATACCCCTCCATATCACCTTGAACTAATGTAGCCATAGCTCCAACCCCATTAGCATATTGTCCTATTTCGTTTAATGGTAATTTTTCTAGATATCCGGCTAAGAACCCAGCTGCAAAACCATCGCCTGCTCCAGCTGTATCTTGAATTAAATCAGAAACATTATAACCGTGAACCTTTACTCCTTCTTTTCTATCTTTTATGTAACATCCTTCTGCCCCTAATTTTATTGCAACAATTTTCGCTTCCTTACTTAAGAAATAATCTGCAACTTCATCTTTATCTGTTAATCCTAAAAGAATTTCGGCTTCATCTAATCCCGGCATAACTATATCAGCTCTACACGCTATATCTACTAATACCTTCTTTGCTTCCTCAACTGGCCATAGTTTTAACCTTATATTTGGATCAAAAGATACTAATATGTTATTTTCTTTTGCTATCTCTATTGCTCTGTATACAGTTTTTCTGCAGCTTTCTGATAAAGCTGGAGTTATTCCTGTTAAATGAAGAATTTTGGTTTGCTTTATGTATCCTTCATCCAAGTCTTCTGGTGATAGGCTACTTGCCGCTGAATCTTTTCTATAATAATAAACATTTGGATTACTTCTTTGATAACGTTCTTTAAAAAGAATACCTGTATTTCTATTTTTATCTACTACTACTCTTGACGTATCTACTCCTTCAGCTTTAATTGCATTAATTACAAATCTTCCAAACTCATCATCAGATACTTTTGAAAACCAACCTACACTATGATTTAATTTTGCAATAGCAGTAGCAACATTTGATTCTGCTCCACCAAGTGATTTAGTAAAAGTATGAACATGTCTTATTGGTCCATTGTTATTAGGGCTAAATACAACCATTGACTCTCCAAAAGTTAAAACATCCATATTACCTATTCTCCTCCGCTTTTCTATGAGCATAAACAAATTCTTTAGCTATTTTTTCGACTAAATCATAATCGCCAGTTTTAGCACCTTTAGTTAAATCTCCACCAGTTCCAACAGCAACAGCTTCCTTAACACTCCTTGATACTTCTTCACATCTCATTTTTATACCTCGATTACTTTTATATAATATATATATGAAATTATTATTTTCTAGTTTAATTATGCTCTTTATTAATAATTAAATGCACAGTTCTCAAAAGGTTAACTTAAAATATTTTTAATAAATTATAGTATGAAAATTATGTGTTTGAAGAAATTCTCCATTATGGTTAAGTATATGTTTGGTCGTTTTTTATTGAGAACTGTGCTATATATAAAATAAGTTATTAACTTATTTACATATCAAAATATTGTTTTCTTATCAAACTTTTAAACCTTTTATTAAATTTTTATGGTGTATATATCTTTGTATAAATTCAAATTAATTAGCCTGTTTATTAATTGTTAACGTGAACAATTTGCAACAGAGCGCATTAACTGGTTAAGTTTATTATAATACTATTTTAAAAATCATGCAACACTTTTTTGTGAACGTTAACAACTTTTTTTCTTAACTTATTTAATGTTATAAGTTAAGCACCACGGATTCTAAATGGATCCATGATGCTTAACATTTTTATATTCATTTAGGTAGATGACTTAAGTATCAACTAGTGAATAATATATTTAATATTATTCTAATATACCATTTTCCCATCTTCCTTCTTGTAAATCTTGTGCCACTTTTCTATATTTATCATCTGGTAAGTTGTGTAATACACCTACTACAATAGCAGCTATAGCTAGTGCAACTGCTGGATATAATGTCATTGCACCTTTGATTCCTAGTAGAGTTTCTGCACTTTGTTGTGCATTTGCAACATATCCAGTCATACCTAATACCGCTGCACTTACAAGAGCAGCCATAGATTGTGCGATTTTTCTTGAGAAGTTAAAAGCCGCATAAGTTACGCCTTCTTTTCTTATTCCTGTATGCCAGTGACCATAGTCAATCGCATCTGTTACGAATGCCCAAGTAACTCCGTTTGGAATAGCTAGAGCTACATATCCAACAGTAACAAGAACTGTGAAAGTTGTAGGATTTGTTGGTATGATAAAGTTTAATCCATTAGCTATAATTCCGATTATTAATCCTGTAATTGCAGTTTTCTTTTTACCAAATTTCTTTACTAAGAATGGAATAGCGAATATACCAATTACAGAACATCCGATCATTATACCATTAACTTTTGGTTGAAGTTTAATATCTCCTAAATTATATTGACAGAAGAATATCATCATTTGGTTATTAGTATTCATAGCTGATATTGTAAATAATTGCATAAGAATTAAGCATAATAGCGGTCTATTTGTAAATACAACTTTGAAATAATCTTTAGCACTAGCTTTTTCTGATTTACCTTCTCTGTTAACAACTACGTGCTCTTTACAATTAACAAAACAAATATAGAATGAAATAACTCCTATAACAGCCATAACTGCTGCTGCAACTGGATAACCAACTTTTTTATCACTAAACATCATTAAAATAGGTACAAAAGCTACACCTGTTATTAATTGTGCTCCTAATGAACCCGCTTGTCTAAATGTAGCCAATTGACTTCTGTCTTCTACATCTCTTGTCATAACAGATGCCATTGATCCATAAGGAACATTAGTAAATGAATACACAAGTCCCCAAGCCATGTAAGTTGCATAACCATATATTATCCTAGTTGAAAGTGATACATCCGGCATTGTAAATGTGATAACTGTAAGTATTGCGAGAATTATACTTGAAATCATCATTACTGGTCTAAACTTACCTTGTTTACCTGCTTTTCTACGATCTATTGTTGATCCTGCTAATGGATCCATAAATGCATCAAATATCTTCGTAAATGCGAATATACCTCCAACTGCTCCTGCACTCATTCCACATGTATCAATAAAGAATTTTGTAAGATATGATTGACCTAAGTCAAACATAAAACCATTCCCAAAATCTCCAAAACCGTAAGAAATTTTTTCTTTTAAACTTAATTTAACGTTTCCATCTTTAGTAGAATTAGTTGATGCGTTGTTTTTAACAGAATTTTGCATTCCTTTTCCTCCGTATCTTTAATTTTATTTCTTATAAATAAATTGCAAATTTTATAGATTACTATTAATTTTCTCTATTAGATTTAGGTATTCTTCATCACTTAAGTATACTTTTTGTGGATTCATCTCAAAAGTTTTCCCCCAAGTTGTACCACCTTCATATTTAGGGACTATATGAAGATGAAGATGTTTCATTGTGTCAGCAAATGCTCCATAATTTACTTTATCAGGATTAAAGGCTTTATGAATAGCCTTCGCTACTTTACGAGCATCATTTATGAACGCTGCTGCTTCTTCTTCAGTTAAATCTGAAATCTCACTTTTGTGTTCCTTATAAACCACATTACATCTTCCGCTGTAAGTTTGTTCTTTAAATAAGTATACTGTTGATACATCTAAATCACAAATCTTAATCATTAAAGAATCTAAATCTTGATTCTTTGAGCAATAAAAACAGTTTGCATCAAAACTCATGTTTTTCCTCCTTATTAATTATTTATATTTATTTATCATACAATTAAGCAATGCTTAATTGTATAATAATAAATTTCATTATAGAACTTCTTTAACAGCTTCTTTCATACCTACTTTTTCAATTATTTCTAAGTATCTTGAAACTTCATCAGTTAAGTTAGGGATATCATTTAAATTGCTTCCCCAATTCTTTTCATATGCAAGAACAGAAGTCGCAATTTTATTTAAGCCTTCTTTTGTTCCATCATAATTTGACCATAATCCCTTGAATAATTCTAAAATATCTTCATCATCAGCTAATTGAATATCTTCTTCTCCTCTTTTTCCTTTATAGAATTCAATTAATGCTGCAAGCGAGAACACCAATTTTTTAGGTAGTACACCTTTTCTTTTTAAATATTCAGTTAAACTTGGTAAATCTCTTGTTTTATATTTTGACATTGAATTTAATGATATACTCATTAAAAAGTGTTTTACATAAGGATTTTGGAATCTCTCAATGATTGCATCTGCAAATTCTACTAATTCTTCATGTGGTAAATCTAATGTTTCTATTATTTCATCATATATAACATCATGCACATACTTTCCTATTACTTCATGATCCACAGATTCTCCTACAGTTTCTAATCCATAAAGATAAGCTACTGGAACCATTGCTGTATGAGGTCCATTTAAAATTCTAACTTTTCTTGTTCTATATGGTGTCATATCATCTACAACTTTAATATTTAATCCTGCTTCTTCTATTGGTAATTCATTTTTTATAGATTGCGGACCTTCAATTACCCATAGATGGAACATTTCTCCTACGTCTACAAGATTATCATCATATCCAAGTTCTTCTCTAACTTCATCTATTGAATCTCTTGGATATCCTGGGACTATTCTATCAACTAAGCTACAGCAAAAAGTATTAGCATTATCTATCCAATCCGCAAATGCTTGTCCTAAATTCCACTTTTCTGCATACTTTAATATTATTTCTCTTAGTTTTTCACCATTTCTATCAATTAATTCGCATGGAATTATTATAAACCCTTTACTATTATCTCCTTTAAAGAAGTTAAATCTATGATATAAAAGTGCAGTTAATTTACCTGGATAACTTTTTTGACATCCTCCGTCTAATGTATCGTTTTCATCAAATGCAATACCTGCTTCTGTTGTATTAGATACTATAAATCTTAATTCTGGATTTTCTGCAACTTGTAAATATTCATTATAATCTCTATAAGGGTTAATTCCTCTGCTTATGCTGTTAATTACTTTATGAGTCTTTGACGCTTGGCCATTTTGAATACCTTGTAAATATAGAGTGTATAAGCAATCTTGATCATTAAGCATATCTATAAGACCATTTTCTAACGGTTGTACGACTACAATACTTCCATTAAAACCTGCTTCATCATTCATTTTATCTATTTGCCAGTCAACAAATGCTCTTAAGAAGTTACCTTCTCCAAATTGCAACACTTTTTCTGGGTATGTTTTAAATTCTTTATATAATTCCTTATTTAATTTCACAGTGATTCCTCCCTAGCTTATGATTTGTTTTATCTTTGCGTATGAAAATAAGTTATTCACCTATTTTCATACATATAAAATTACATATTGAAATATTTATCTGCGTTATTATAACTAATATCAGCTACAATTTGTCCTAAATGTTCGATGTCATTAGGTAATTCACCATTTTCTACCCATTCACCAATTACATTGCAAAGGATTCTTCTAAAATATTCATGTCTTGTGTACGATAAGAAGCTTCTAGAATCTGTTAACATTCCAACAAATGTACTTAACATTCCTAAGTTAGCTAGAGTTCTAATTTGATCTTGCATACCAATCTTATGATCATTAAACCACCATGCTGATCCAAATTGGATTTTACCTTTTATTCCATCGCCTTGGAAACATCCAAGTAATGTTCCTATTGTAGAATTATCATTTGGATTTAAACTATATATAATGGTCTTAGGTAAAGCTTTTTCACTATTTAATGCATCTAATAATCTTGATAGCGGAATTGCAACTTCTGTATCATTCAGCGAGTCAAATCCTGTATCAGGGCCTAATTTTTCGAACATCACTTTGTTATTATCTCTAACACAATTCATGTGAAATTGCATTACCCATCCTAAATCATGATATAATTTTCCAAAGAACTTTAATATATATACTCTTAATTTATTTTCATCTTCAAAAGATACTTGTCCATCTTTAAGTACATTAGCAAAAATTTCTCTAACTTCTTCTAATGACGAATTTCCTACTGGAACAAAATCTAATGCATTATCTGATACTCTGCATCCAACTTCATGGAAATATTCTACTCTCTTTTTTAACGCTTCTAAATATTCATCAAAGTTTGAAATTTTAGAACCAACTACTTCTTCTAGCTTGTTAAACCAATCTTTAAATGTATCTTTATTAACTCCTAGAGCTTTATCAGGTCTAAAAGCTGGTAATACTTTTACATCAAAACTTTTATCTTCTTTAATTGCTAAATGATATTCTAATGAATCTATTGGATCATCAGTTGTGCATATTGCTTTTACATTTGATTTTTTAATAAGATTTCTTACCGTAAAGTCATCGCTGCTTAACATCTTATTAACTTTTTCCCAAATAGCTGGAGCACTTTTTTCATTTAAAACTTCATCTACACCAAAGAATCTTTTAAGCTCTAAGTGCGTCCAATGATAAAGTGGATTTCCTATTGCAAATGATATAGTCTTTGCCCAAGCTAAGAACTTTTCATAATCACTTCCATCTCCTGTGATATATTTTTCATCTATGCCAAAAGTTCTCATTTGTCTCCATTTATAATGATCACCATAAAGCCATACTTGAGTTATGTTCTCAAACTTCTTATCATCTAATATTTCCTTCGGATTAATGTGACAGTGATAATCAATAATTGGCATTTTCGCTGAATAATCATGATATAGTTTTTCTGCTGTTTCATTACTTAAAATAAAATTTTCATCCATAAACTTTTTCATATCAAATCCTCTTTCCTTCTTGTTCACGTTAACAAAAACATCAGCCAAACTCTGTTAACGTGAACAATTTAATAGTATCTACTCGATGTCTTTATTATAATATCATATTATAAATAATGCAATACTTTTTTGTTAACGTTAACAAGTTTTTTTTAAATAATTAGCGATATATTACCACTAATTATTGATTTATCAAAGTTTTTTCACAGATTTTCTTACAACAAGTTTTGATTGTATATATAACTTTTCTTTACTAACTTCTTTATTTTTTATAATATTTAACAGATTTATTCCTCCATATTGACTCATAGTTAAAGAATCTTTTTTTACGCTAGTTAATGGCGGAGTTACATAATTACAAAAATTACTATCATCAAATCCTATAATTGAAACATCATCAGGCACTCTTAATCCTTCTTCAGCGATAGCCTTCATAGCACCGACCCCTATATCATCATTAGAACAAAATACAGCTGTTGGTCTATCTTCTAATCCTAATAGCTTTTTCATATTCTCATATCCGCTTTGTAAGTTATATCTACCACTTATAATATAATCTTCATTAATAGGAATATTATTCTCTTCTAATGCTTTTATATATCCTTTTTTTCTATAAAAACTTGATTCGAATTCCTTGTTTCCTTCTAGTAATGCTATTTTTCTATGGTTATTTTCAATAAAATATGTAACCGCATCATAAGCACCCTTAGTATCATCAGACATTATGTTTACTAATCCTTCATTGTCTATGTATCTATTAATTACAACAGTTGGGATATTCTTTTCAAGAATAGTATGTATAAATTTATCATCATTTTTGCTTTGACTTACCACAATTATTCCATCAAAATTTTTATTATCTATAGGATGAGAATATTCACAATCGTCAATTCCTCTAATAACTAAGTTATACTCTTTATCAATAACCTTGTTTATTCCTTTAACAATCTCATGGAAAAATGTATCTGAAGTCCCTTCACTAATTGATGAAAAGAATACACCTATTACATATGATTTTAATAATACTAGACTTTTCGCACTATAATTTGGTACATAATTTAATTCTTTTGCTAATGCTTTTATTTTAATTTTAGTCTCTTCATTAATATATGGACTATTATTAAGAGCCCTCGACACCGTTGTATGTGAAACATTGGCAATCTTTGCGATATCTTTTATAGTAACACTCATTTTTTCTTTACACTCCTTATTTATGTAAATCTCTATCAATATATATTTATACTGTGTAAAAAATTACTTTCTTTATTCTATATAATATTTTAATAATTTATATCCATTTTTGCAATAATGTACATTTAAAACACCTTTTAACTTATCTATTTATAATTATATTTATTTATATATTTCAATTTATCTCATAATTGAATAATTTATTATTTTGTTCACAATAGTTATACTAACTTAAATTATGTATTATTTCAATAATTTATAGCAAAATATGCTACCTTTTTATTTAAAAAAGGTAGCATATTTCAATAATTTTCATATAAATTATATATTTTTTCATAATATGCTATATCTTTTAATTGATTTTATTATACATATATAATAACCCATTTTTAGGACTATAAATTAACTTGCCAACAAATTTTCTTTTTCTAAGTTCTTTTTGAAGACTATACATAAAGAAACCATGTGTAACTATAAGAATATTATTGTTCCCTTCTTTTATTGCTTCATCTAACAACATGTCAACAAATTGTCTGGCCTTTTCAATTGTTATTTTTTTATTTTCCTCTTGTGATTTATGGTTAAAATACCAAGCAAGTCTTCCGCTAACTGCCCAAAACCAATAAGGAAGTTTTATATCACTGTGAAATATAGGGTCTATTATAGTCTCTCTAATAAGATCATTATGTACAATATTTTCCTTATAAACATGCTGTGCTGTTATCATTGCTCTTATTAACGTGCTAGAATAACATTTATCCCACATTACCCCCATAAGTTCCACATCTTTTATAATAACATCACTATTATTATAATTTTCTTCCCATTCTTTAAACTCTTTCGATGTCATAAATAATTTCTTTTGATAATTAACTTTAAAATGCCTTATAAGACCTATTATCATAAAAATCCCCCCGGTCTCTAATTGTAAAATTTAACCATCACAAAACGTTTTTAGCCTTTAATCTGCTTAATTATCTCAACAAGCATATTGACCCTATTAAATGGAGTTATAAAATATAATCCGTCACAGAAGTCTTTTAGCTTTTTCCCAATTTCAACTGTTATTTTCACTCCTACTTCCTGTGCTTCTTCTTTAGTCATGTCCTCATTAAACATCTTTATGTATTTATCAGGAATTGTAACACCTGGAAGTTCGTTGTTTAAAAAAACAGCATTTCTATAGCTAACTACAGGAAGAAGCCCAGCAAGAATTTTTATATCTGTTCTTTCTTTTATTTTCTTTAAAAATTCAATTGCATCATCATCATATATAGGTTGAGTTAGAAAGAATTTCGCTCCTTTTTCTATTTTCTTTAACATACGGTTATATTCCACTTCTTTATTCCGAACATTTAAATTTAAAGCTCCACCTACTAATATATTTTCTTCTTTAAAAAATTCTTCATTCATATCCTGAATTAATTCCATTAGTCTAAATGAATTCAAGTTAAATACGCTCTTTGTCTCAACTTTACTTGCGTCAGAAATAGGGTCGCCAGTAATTGCTAATACATTTCTTACATTTTCAATATGTGAAGCAATTAAGCTCGATCTTATTGCATTTGTATTCTTATCTCTACAGCAAATATGTGGCATTGCTTCAATTCCTATTTCTCTTTTAATTTTCGCAGCTATAATCGTTGAATCTGCTCTAACTTTTGACATTGGTGAGTCAGGAACTGTTACTAAATCAATATTATTTTCTTTACAAATCTTAGCTCCAACAATAAGCTTTGATATGTCTGTATCTATTGGTGCAGATAACTCTATAGCAACAACAAACTCATTATTATCTAACTTATTTTTAAAAGCATTTTCAGTTTTATTTTCATATTTTTTAATCTCTTCTTCATTTTTAACAATGTTTTTAATTTTTTTTGATTTGTCATCAATTAAGGAAGCTAATTGTCTAATGTAATTTGGATTTGTTCCACAACATCCTCCAACAATAGATACTCCTAATGATTTAATTTCATTGACCTTTTTAGCAAAATATGCTGGGTTATTAGGATAAACGGTTCTTTCATGAATGATTTCAGGATATCCAGCATTAGGCAGAGCTGAAACAATATCGCTTCCTATATTTATTTTTTTTATTATTTCAGAAATATAGTTAGGTCCAGAACCACAATTAAATCCATAAGCATCTAGATACTGTATTTTCTTTATTAGTTTTATTATTTTTCCTACGCTTAATCCGTCTCTTGTAAATCCATCTGGTTTAACAGCAAATTGCGTTAAAATAAAGCTGCTTGAATCTTTGCTTTTAATGTATTCACTAATTTCTTTTAAATAATTACAATTACTAAAGGTTTCAAATATAAACACGTTTATTTTACTGCTCAAAAAGCAATCAACAATAAATTTATATTCATCTAAAATACTACTGTGAGATTCATCTAAATTAAGTTCCTTTATAGGCCCAATACTTGCTCCTATAAAAACATCATTCCCAATTGCTGCTTCTTTAGCTATATCTACTCCTGATTTAATTATATCCTTTAATCTTTCAAAGGATACTCCTAAATCATACGTGTTAGCAGAAAAAGTATTAGTTCTAATTAACTTAGCCCCTGCTTTAATATAATCAGTATGTATTCTTTTGATAGTATCTTTATCATTTAAATTACCAAATTCGCAATAAGATGCATCATTTCCGGTTAACTCTGAATAATACGTTCCCATTGCTCCATCTGATATCAATACATTGTTCTGTAAATATTTTTTTATCATTTTAATCTCCCCAACTTCTTTTAATAATACTTAATAGTAAGTATACTATAAAATTTTAATCTAGTCCTCAATTTTTATGTTTAAAATGTTTATTGTTAATTAACATTTTTTTATTCACCTATTTTTCTTCAAAAAAAATAGGCTTACCTTTTTTCAGATAATCCTATTTTATACAATCAAAGTTGTTTTATTATTTCACAACTTTGTCTATTACACTTTGTTGATTTTTTGATGGTTCAAGTTGTGTTGTATTAGGAGATTCATCAATCTTTCCCGAAGTTTGATTGTTTTGAATAACACCACCATTATTAGGTTCAATATTTATGACATCATCCTTTTTAGGCGGAGTAGAAGTTCCATCTTTATCAGTTTGAGCTGGTACTTCTGGATCTAATTCTAAAACATCATTGTTCTTTTCAGGTTTAGAATTTCCTTCACTTCCTTTATTTGCATCAGTATTAGTATCTTTATTATCACTTGGTGCATTAATTACTGGTTTATCTGTCGAAGGTTTTTCAGTTATCGCATCAGAACTTGGCTTTGTAACTGGAGTTAATTTAACATCCTTCTCATCTTTTGCATCCCACTGAGTAACATTATCCTTATCTTTTATACTTGCAGTTATCTCTTTTACTGGTGCTACATCTATCTTTTTCTTAGTTTCATCATCAACTTTTAATGATGCTTCATATCTTCCTAAGCTTATTCCTTTTGTCTTCGCCTCATCAACTGCTTCCTTATCACCCTTAACATATGTTAAAGTAACATCTTCTGTACTAAAAGTCGATTGAATAGCAACCTTTAAGTTCTCTTCATAATTACTATTGTCTCCATTTTTTACAAATGCAATGCCAACTAATACATCCTTATTCGTTTCCAAATATTTTTTTTCTATAAGCTTTTCTTTTATTTTTTTTATTCCATCATCTAGAGTCATATCCTTCATATCAGTAAAGTCTATATTCTTACCATCTGTATTAACCCCTTCAACTTTTATAATCTTTAAATTACTATCAGCCTCTATTTGTATACTAGGATTAATATCTAAACTTACAACTGCATACGCAGTTTCAGATTTTATTGTATGAAAGAAGGTGAATACTATCAAAAATAATGCAGCAATTGATCCAATTGCTTTCATAAAACTATTATACCTGCTAATATTATTTGTTGTTGTTTTTATAATATCATCATCAAAATAAAAAATCTTCTGTCCAACCCTCATATTCTGCTTTGATGCTATTTTATCCATTACGCCTTCATCACTTAATGCGATAGCATAATTTCTTTTAATTTCCATTATTATTCCCTTATTCATTCTTTTCACCTACTTCCTGATCCAATTCTTTAAAGCACTAAGATTTTTATCAATTATTATAACTACAGAAATTATGAATTTTTTACTTCTTTTAATTACTTTTTCAGTAACTGAGAATTTTAATACAATCCTTTTGATAGGTAATCTCTTCTTCAAATACATAAAGGATAGAAATTCCTCTTCTTTACTAATCTCTTCTGATAGCATAATTGCATTTTTTCTTGTTGCCTGTTGTTTGGGAGCTTCATTAACTAAATCTTCCAAAGTAAAACCAAATGAACTTATTTCAGATTTCAATCTATTGATCTCTTCGACCAATATGCTATTATCTTCTTTTTGTTCTAAATACTCATCTTTAATTTCTAACCCCTTGTCCACTAATTCTTCAAAGGATGAATGTTGATGCTTATTTTCACCTTTTAAATAATTTTTAATTCTACTTGATATAACAAGTTTCGCAAAAGACATGAAATGACCTTTTTCATTATCATATCTTTCAATAGCTTCATGAAACCCAAGCAATCCAACGCTTAGTTCCTCATCATTTTCACATGATACATATCTACCTGTTACATCTGAAATACTTTTTATTATAAAAGGCATATGATTTTCTATAAGTTCATTAATATTTGTGTTCTTGTCAACATTTAAATCTATTAAAACACATTCGAGCATTCCATACGCTCCCTTCCCCGGTCATTATAATATACAAAAAAAACTATAAGTTTTGGTACTTTTTATTAAATAAATGAAAAACTTTTATGTTAAGTTTTATTTTAACATTTTTGACTGTTTTCCTAAATTTCTAAACCACATTTTTTTCAATACTAGATTTCGGTACAAATTTATAATCACTATTCTTTATTATAGCATGTATTAAAAGTTTTTTTAATTGCATTAATTGAAAAATATTTATTATATCATGTAATTTTTCTGTTGATTTTCTAAATTTATAACTTATTAATTAATATATCTCTAAAATAATCAAATTTTAATTCACTAATCAATTAATTATAGTCAAAAAAAAGGAGCTTAGAGACCGGCGAAGGACACTCTAAGCTCCACATTAGCACTTTACGTACCAACTGCTCTTTTATAATAACATAATTATTCTTCAATATCAACATTAATAATAAATAAAAAGTTATTGCTAACACATTCCCCCATTTCCACCAGAATCATTTCCGCCACACGCATTCATATTATTACTGTTAGGTTTAACATCCTTATTCGAATATTTTTTCATGTAATCAATAACTCGTGATTGTAATTTATTCAAACTATCTAGATATTCATTATTATTGGGTTCTAATTCTACAGATTTCTTTAAATAATTTAGTCCACTATCAAACCAGCCCTTCTGCACTGATATAAATCCTTGAAGATAGTTCCATTCAGCAGAATTTGCATTATTAATTAAATTCAATTTTGCTTCAGCTTCCACAAATTTTTTATTATCGATTAGATTCCTAATTTCTTTATATAGATTTCCATTAATAATACGTTCATAGGCTGCGCTAATAACTAGTACTTTTTGTCGTGTATTTTGATCCTGATTTTGTGAGTATTCTTCAAGCATTGACTTAAATTTATTTTTAATTTCATCTTCTGAAGCAGTTTCATCAATATCTAAAACTTCATATGGATTCAATATAGTTACACCTCTTTATAATACTTTTATTCCATTATTATTTATATTTTTAAAAGTCACTAATATTCTTATATAATAACTTAAATTTAATATTTTTATATACATAATAATTAGAGGTTATTAC
>NZ_MZGT01000068.1 GCF_002029255.1 Clostridium chromiireducens | reverse complement strand
ATAATATATATAATAATTTACTAGAAATATATAATAATAAACAGAATAGAAATAATGTTATACAGAAGAAAATATATGTAGACAAATACAGAATAGAAGATAAGCTGGAATATATTATGAATAAACTTAAGTATGAAAATGTAAACAGCTTTTATGAAATTATAGAAAATTGTGAATGTAAATTAGAGTGTGTTGTAACTTTTTTAGCTTTACTTGAAATGATAAAACAAAGAATGGTTAAAGTATATCAGAGTGATAATTTTAGAAATATATTGATAGAGAGGAGAACGGAAGATGCATAAAGATGAAGGGCTTCAAATTCCATTTATGGATGATATAAAAAAGAATTCTTTGAAATCGGCAATTGAAGCATTATTATTTGCAAGTGGTGAGCCGTTAAGTTTGCAGGAATTAGTAAATCATCTTGAAGAAAAGGACAAGTTAGTTGAAATACTTATTCAAGAGATGATAGAAGAATATGAAGATTTGAGTAGAGGGATAAAAATAATATGTATTAAAGGGAATTATCAGCTAGTCACAAAAGCTGAAAATTCTGATTACATACAAAAACTTTTAAAGAAAAATAAAAGGCAGTCACTCTCCCAAGCGTCAATAGAAAGTTTAGCAATAATAGCATACAAACAACCTATTACAAGAATAGATATAGATGAAATTCGAGGAGTTAAATCAGATAGCGCGATTCAACGATTAATAGAAAAGGAACTTATAAAAGAAGTTGGAAGATTGGAAGTGCCAGGAAGACCAATTCTTTATGGGACAACAGATGAATTTTTAAGACAATTTGAATTAAGTGATTTAAAGCAGCTACCTTCGCTAGATTTATTTGGACAAGAAGATCTGCTTGAAGATAATTTAATTGAAAAGGAAGTAGAGATGGAATAGTTACACTTAAAGACTAATAGGAGAAATAGAAATTGTATAATAAACAAATTATATTTCTCCTATGAATTTTATTAAAGTTTCTGATTAATTAATCAACACTATCATCCTCGCTGGCTAAATGTTCGTCTGTAGTTGTAATGTTTGTTATATTAGTAGTACTATTTGTTTCATTTGTTTTATTTTTATTACACAAATCTTTTATCATACCTTTAACCATGTCGAGTACTTGTGGAACAGTATCAACAATTCTATCATAAGTAGTATCTTGATTAATTGGCAGCATTCTAACACCATCAGATTTTACAACTAAGAATGAAACTGGCTTAACTGAAACACCTGCACCGGAACCACCACCAAATGGAAAAGCTGAACTAGAAATGTCGGAATTCTCATATTGATATTCACTTCCGCCTGAAACAAAACCAAAACTTAATTTTGAGACAGGAACTATGTAGGTGCCATCTTTCGTTTCAATTGCTTCTCCAATTACTTTGTTTACATCAATCATATCTTTAAGATTTTCCATTGTACTAGACATTAAATTTTCAACGTGTTTTTCGCTTGACATAATTACCCCCCTAAAATCAGGGGTCACCTCCCTTGTTTTAATAATATTTTTAGAAATATAATTGTTATATATATAATGTTTGCAAAGGACAAGAAAATTATACTTGAAGTTTCAATTTTTAGTAAAAACCTGTCTTCGAATATTGGGTTAATTTTAATATTATATCTATTTACGTGAAAAGGACGTTTTAGTGTAATATATATAATTGGGTTAAGTTGAGACAATATACCATAAAATATTGCAGTTCTTGCAGCATCATTTAATGAGTAGTCAAGTGATAATTTTATGCGCAATGACGGCTTGAATTTCAAATTTAGATGATATAGGGATTTTATTAAAGAGCTAAAATTAATTTTCTTGTAAAATTTAGAGAAAAATTCACCTTCTTTTTTTACGACCGGTTTGCTATTTCGAGAATCAGTTTTGCTTTTACGCTTTTTTTTTGAGAAAATAGTAATTTTATATAATTTTATATAATAATCTACTGTAGAAAAGTACATACTAAGCTTAATAGGAATAGGAATAAAAAATATTAATAAAATTCCAAAAACAATAAAAAATAATTTCATAAAGTTCCTCCCCAATAGGTATACATCCTAATTATTGACTAATAGAAAAATTTTAAACCTAAAGTTTGATAAAACTAGGTTTAAAAAATTATTTTAAAGGGAAACTAGAACCAAATAGTAAGTTTAGAAGGTGATTAATTATGAGGAAGGGTACTATAAAGATTTCGATATTAATACTAGGCCTTATCTTGACTCAAATATTAAATATTAGTGTAAGTGCTAAAGGGAAGAATGATACAAACTTTAGAGTTAATGCAAGATGTGCGATTGCATTGGACAAAGAAACGGGGGCTGTTTTATTTGAGCAGAATGCTTATGAAATAGTTCCAATGGCAAGCACAACTAAAATACTTACTTCTCTTATTGCTATTGAACATGGCGAGTTAGATAAAAAAGTTACTATAAGTAAAAAAGCAGCAAGTATTAGAGGTTCTACAGTTGGCTATAAAGTAAATGAAGAAATAACTTTACGAGAATTAATCTTTGGACTGATGTTTAAATCAGGAAATGATGCAGCTATTGCAATCGCTGAAGAATTAGGTGGATCTATAGAAGGATTTTCTGAAATTATGAATCATTATGCACGGGGAATAGGAATATTAGATTCACATTTTGAATCACCACATGGACTTGACAGCAGTAATCATTATTCATCAGCTTATGATTTAGCTATACTTACGGCTAAAGGTATGGATTACGAGTTATTTAGGGAAGTTGTAGGAAGTAAATCAATTTCAAAAGATAAATATAATTTTACTAGAGATTATAATAATATCAATAAGATATTATGGAAAATTCCGGGAGCAAATGGCGTTAAAACAGGGTATACAGGCCAAGCCGGAAAGTGTTTAGTATCATCCGTAAATAATAATGGTAAAGATATAATAATTGTTGTTTTAAACTGTCCAGATAGATGGAATGTGACAGATAAAATATATAATCATGTACTAGAAAAAGTTGCTTTTGGAAACCATACGGTAAAAGAATTAGTATAACTATAAATTAAAGCTACCTAAACATTAGGTAGCTTTAATTTATATATGAATATAGGTTAGCAAATTTTTTGGTTAAATATATTATCTAAATTTACTTTTTGTATTCTTTTTCTTATTTCATCTATATCAGTTGTATATAAACCTAAATCTTTCATTCTATTAAAATATACAGATCCTGCAAACGTATATCTGTCCTTTCTTCCTTCTCTAGTCAAAGACTTTTCATTTGCATAAGTTATTATATCTCCAATTGCAATAGAAGATGGTAATATCAAAAGTGGCATTCCCATTGCAAGTTTTACTGCATTATGACCAGCTAAAGTACCTGTACAAATTGCTTCTGTATGGCCGACAAATAAACCGCTTTTCTCACCAGCACAGAATAAATTATCCACACCAGTGACTTTTAGGTCATTAGTTCGTGGTGCTACAGACAAGTATCGTATTGAGTTACCTTTACTTCCTGCATATGGGTCTACATATTTAGCATTTTCTAATCCTTTAATTTTTCTTAGCTTGTACAGTGGGTAGTAAGTAGTCATTAACTTTGCATGTCCTGTATCAAGCAAAATGATATTTTCGGCGAATTCTTTTAAAGCATATTGTTGACATACCTTTGTGCTTAATTTATCATAATTTATATCTTCTTGAGGTATTTTTAAAATAACAACACCTTTAGAGTCGAGCTCGTTTCTAATCTCATCAGATAAACTTTCTTTAGCTAACTTACAAGACCCAGAGAATGCCCCTAATATATCATCGCCTCTTTCTCCTTGAATATCTGGAACGCCACATCGTTCACTAATGCTTATTCTAGGTCCAAATGATGGACACCTTAAGACACACATTGAGCATCCATTCCCATAACGCAAACAATTGCCCATAGGGCCAGTTGTACCAGTGGTTTCTATAAATACATCTCCATCAATATAAGTTCCATCACTTAAATTAACTCCGTTTATTTTTTGTCCATCAAAGCTAATATCATTTACTCTACTTTCCATCATCAAATTGATGCCTAAAGATTTTAGATATTTACTAACTTCCCCTTCAATCATATTTACATTATAAAGGGTGGCATGTTTGTGTCCAGGAAAATCTATATTTCTATGAGTTGATATTCTATCTGTTATTTCAATTAAATCTCCACATCCTAAAGCAATAAGCTCTTCTGCGGCAGTAAAACGTCCATTATTACGCATTATCCCACCGACATTACCAAGGCCAAGTAATAAATCTGTTTTTTCAATTACAGTAACATCTGCACCAGCCTTCTTGCTTGAAATTGCTGCGGCGCAACCAGACCAACCTCCACCAATAATAATAACCTTCATATAAATCTTCTCCCTTCAAAAATATTTCTTGGGTCAGCCTGCTCTTTGCAGAATCTTTTTACTCTATGGCCAGAAAATCTAGAGGTACAAGCGCCACAAATACCTTCACCACAACACATTTTAAAGTTATTGCAGCAAGAAAGAACAACGTCGTTTCTATTGATTTCGTTCAGGTAATTAATTACAGAATAAGTCAAAATATCAGCACCTGCAATATGGATGAACGTTACACCATCTTCGAGAGCATCTTTAATTATGACCTTTGCATGGTCAGAAAGTTGGCCTTTATCTAGTAAAGAATTTTCAGAAGTTTTAATTTTATATTTTTCTAAAAGTTCAGTAGCAAAATTTACATTAAAAGGATCTTTGTCCAGAACAGCCTGTAATTCATTATTTTGAGAAAGTAGTTTACGAATTACAGGCATCATAGGAGCTAGCCCAATACCTCTTGCAAGAATTAAGGCTTTAGTATTATTTTGAGCCAATATATTTTTAATTCCAAAGACGCCATTCCAATAAGGCCCCCTTATTACTATGTTTTCATTAGCTTTTGTGTTTAGTAATTTAGCAGTTTTTATTCCTCTAATTTCAACAGCAATTGAAATTATATCATTTTCTATATCGGAATTCATAATTGAAATAGGAATATCAAAATAATGATTATCATCTGTCCTTATAAATATATAGCTTCCAGGCTTAACTAAATCCAAAACTAACTTATGTGGTGCTTTGAATTTAATAATAATCAGATTATTATTATTATTATTTATTACTTCCTCTACATTGCAGTCAAAAGTCTTGCGTCCTTCCTTTGCTTTATATCCGTTATTATGAAGTTCTTGATAAATACAAACTCCCTTCCAATTTAAACAGTCGCAAAATACTTGACCTTGACATTGAGAACAAATTAAACATTGTCCATATTCTGCAAGTTTACAGGGGCAGTATTCAGTTCCAGCATCTATACAATCAATAGCTTCTTTTACCATTTTCTCTCCTAAGATAAAATTGCTTCTAATAATAGATTATTTCAAAAGACTTATTTTGCTACAAAAATAGCTTATTAAAATTAGTTAGAATATAATTTTATATTTTATTTATATTTTAATTGTCATATTTTGAGGGTTCCTTTGAAAAAATGAAATTAGAGCAAATTAGAATCTTGTTATGTTGCATATAAAGAGAGCTTACTTATCTATATTTGATATTAAAAATTAATAGCAATAAGGTAGTAATTTAGATAAATGGTTTTCAAATTAAATCTTAAAGCTGAGTTGATTTAATAAATTGTCAAAAATATTAAAAATTTTATAAGTAAAAGATAAAATAGATAATTTGAAATGACGAAGTATAGATAGTATTATATTTATGGCTTAGTATATGTTGATATGAATTTCTCAGATGCAAATTAAAATCATAATGAAGTAAATATATAAAAACAAAGCTAATTATTTATTTCATCAATAATTTTAATAATGCAAGTAAATAATAAAAGTAGATTAAATTTTATTACACGAAATGAAAAAAATAAGGAGTTATAATAATGACTAAAAACGAAAAACAAAAGAAATTGACTTTAATTACATTAATACTAATGATTTTCACTTCTGTCTTTGGATTTGCAAATATGCCTAGATCCTTTTATCTTATGGGTTATGGAGCAATTCCATGGTTCATCCTAGGTGGAATAACATATTTCATTCCATTTGCATTCATGATGGCAGAATATGGATCAGCTTTTAAAAATGAAAAAGGTGGAATTTATTCTTGGATGGAGAAATCTGTAGGTCCTAAATTCGCATTTATGGGAGTTTTTATGTGGTATGCTTCATATGTAGTTTGGATGATAAATATATGTTCAGTTATTTGGATACCATTATCAAATACAATCTTCGGAGTAGATACTACATCAAAGTGGGGAATAGCTGGTTTGAATTCAACTCAAGTGCTAGGAATACTTGGTGTTATGTGGGTGTACGCAACATTTACAATATCAAAAAGAGGAATAAGTAAGATAACTAAAATAACATCAGTTGGTGGGATGGCAGTTGCGATTTTAAATATAGTTCTTATAATAGGGGCAATTATTGTATTTGCACTCAATAAGGGACAATTTAGAGAACCTATTACATCAGCTATGTCATTTGTTAATTCGCCAAATCCGGGCTATCAAACTATCAGTTCGATTTTATCATTTTTGGTTTTTGCTTTATTTGCATATGGTGGCATTGAAGCAGTTAGTGGACTTGTTGATCAAACAGAAAATCCGGAAAAGACATTTCCTAAGGGAATTCTTATAGCAGCAGCTATAATTTCAGTTGGATACTCTCTTGGGATTTTCTTGATAGGTATATTTACAAATTGGGCTGGAAAATTATCAGGTGAAAATGTAAATATGGGAAACATCGCTTATGTTGTTATGAACAACTTAGGGTATACAATTGGAGAATCACTTGGGCTAAGTGTTGATATAGCAACACAAATGGGAAATTGGCTTGCTAGGTTTGTTGGATTATCCATGTTTTTAGCATTAACGGGAGCATTTTTTACACTATCATATGCACCACTAAAACAATTAATCGAAGGTACTCCTGCAAAACTGTGGCCTGGAAAGATGTCTGTTATTGATGAAAATGAAATGCCAATAAATGCGATGAAAATTCAGACTTTTATAGTAGCAGTTATGGTAATATTTATTTCAATGGGGGGAAGCAGCGCGAAAGTATTTTTTAGATTATTAGTGGATATGACAAATGTTGCAATGACTTTACCATATTTATTTTTGTCTATTTCGTATATTTCATTTAGAAAAAAGGATAACATAAAGAAACCTTTCTTAATGATAAGGAATAAAAAAAATGCAGTAGTTGTAGGAATTATAGTAACTGCTGTGGTTGGCTTTGCGAACATATTTACTATCATAGAACCAGCTTTAAATGGAAATTATAGTTCAGCAATAGCTATGATTGCAGGACCAATATTATTTATCATCCTGGCGTCTTTAATTTATGGAAGTAGTGAAAAGAGAAAATAAATAATGATTTATAGAATAACTAGAGTGATTTTGACTCTAGTTATTTTTTATGGATTGATAAAAGATGTACGATCATTCGTTATATTAATTGGAGATATAAATATATTCAAAGTTTTTAAAGTAGTTTCCGTTAATTGGATTTTTAAGAAAATCTTAAGAAATAATAAAGAAGTTTTTAGTTGATTACCTATTTATTATTTAATATAATTTAAGTGTACTACTTGAAATAGTACACTTAATACAAATAGGAGGATGAAATATGAAAAAATCTACTGTTGTAGTGATAATTGGAGTATTTATTATACTCACAGCTTTTCTTGGAATGAGTGAAGAACTGATGTATAAGAAACAAAAACACTTTAATACTGCTAGTGAGCTGTTAGAACAAATGAAAGATAAACCACTTGTAGGAAGTAAAGATAATGGAGAAATAACGCAAACAAATGATTTGAAAGAATGTTTTTCAGAAAGGAAGAGACTAACAGATTTAAATTTTCATTACGGGAAAATTGATATTAAGAGAATTTATGATCTAAATGATAAGCAAAAGAAATCTATTTTAAATGAATATGAAATCCTTAGAAATAATTTTTCTAAACGACATCCAATCACAATTGAAGAGCCAATTAGATTAAATGTTGATGCATATCATTATATGTATACTGGTCAAGGAAAGTTGAAATATAACGACCCACAAAAAATTACCATTGATTTGGTACTTGTTGATGAAGGGGAAGGCTTAGTTATAGATTATATTAAGGAATATAACACTGATAGATTTGACGAAGAAGGCAACGCTGATGCTTAGAGTAGATCCGAGGAGTAGCACTCCTATTTATGAACAAATTGAATTTGGTATAAAGGAACTAATATTAAAAGGTGCATTAAAAGGTGGAGAAAAATTACCATCTGTCAGAGAATTATCATCAATTTTAACTATCAATCCAAATACGATAAGTAAAGCATATGGAGAACTTGAAAGAGAAGGGGTAATTGAAACTCTACGTGGAAAGGGGACTTTCATAACAAATAATTATAAAGGGAAAGTAGATGAGAAGAAAATGGAGTACATTTCAGGGGAATTAAAAAAGCTTATACTTGAAGCTAGTTATGGGGGAATTAGTAAGGAAGAATTTATGAAAATGACACTTCAGATATTTTCTGAATTAGGGGTGAGTGATAATGATAGAAGTAAATAATCTCTCTTTCGAAATTGAGGGGAAACAAATCCTAAAAAATATAAACTTGAAAATAAAGGAAGGGAAGATATTTGGCATAATAGGACCAAATGGAGTTGGTAAGACGACGTTACTAAGGTGCTTAACTGGAATATATTCTTCTCCGTCAGGATGCATAATTTATGATGAACAAGAAGTTTACGATAATATTGAAGTTAAAAGTAAAATTGGGTATGTGGCAGATGAAAATATAATGCAAACTAATTTCAAAGTAAGCGACATATTAAAATATTATAGATATTCATATAAGGATTTTAATGAAGAAAAATTTAATGAGTTGAATAGAACATTTAATATCCCATTAAATAAATATATTTTTCAACTTTCTAAAGGAATGAAGATGAGGCTTTCAATAGTTCTTGCATTTTCAATTAATGCAAAATATTTAATACTAGATGAACCTACATCAGGCTTAGACGCAATACTAAAAAATAAGCTTCTTAAGATATTTATAGATGAGGTTATTGAGAATAATACAACAATTATAATAAGTTCACATCATTTAAATGAACTTGAGAGAATCTGTGATGATGTTGCTATTTTAGATGATGGTATAATTACCTATGAAAACTCGGTAGAGAATATGAAAAATAAAATACGAAAAATACAAGTAGCATTTAATGAGCCTGTTTATGAGGAAGACTTAGATTTAAAAGGAATCTTTAAAATAAATAAAGTTGGTAGAGTGTTTACTATAATAACAGATGAGTATGACCAAAATTTTGTGAAAAGTTTAAGGAAATTCAATCCATTGTTTATTGAGGAAATTGATCTTAGCCTAGAGGATGTTTTTATATATAAAGTTGACAAGGAGGAGAACTATGAAAAAGTATTTAAATAAGGGATTATTATATGCATGGTTCAACTCTGCAAAAGCACCTATTGGAATTGGCATTTTTGTATGGGGTATTATTGCAAACATGATTATAAAAAGAAACTTATCCATGGTAAAAAATGAGATAGCAAATAATTTCGATAATTATTATCATGCTACTGGATTATATGAATATATAATGTTAGGGGTAATATTTATAGGCATTTATTCTATGGCAAAAGGGATTAATAAAAGGAATACTGAAATGTTCTTATCTAGTGGCCCTTATACAAAGAAACAAATTAAATATAACGAATTAATAAGTCTACTAGTTACATTAATATTTTTTGTTATAACCTATGCATATATTGCAACTATGTCTTATATAGGTAATCGAGAATTATTGTATATTGTTGAAGGTTATGAAACTATTATATTGATAGAAATTCTGAAAATAGTTTTGTTTGGTATAATTGGAATCATTTCTATGTTAATTATAGATTCAATGTTCTCAAATTCAGTAATAGGTTTTGTGAGCATGATTTCTATAGTTCCATTTTCTATTTTTATAATATTTATGAAAATAATTAATATTTTAAGATACTTCGGAGTAGGGGATAATTATAGCTTATTAGATAAATTGGAATTAGTTAACCCTAATCAAGAGTTTAGAAGATATTCAAAAATTTTAATTGATGAGATTACAGTAAAAGATATTACTCTTAATAATCTTTCAATTGAAATTGTAGTCACTGCAATCATAATTGTTTCATTGATTATAATATATAATATTGTTCAAAGAAAATTTAGATTAGAGAAATGTAACAAAATATTTTCATCTAAGGTTAATGAGAAAATTATTGTTACCATAATATCAGTAGCTGTAGGTTCATTTGGGGCATTTCTTCTCTTGGAGAATTATATTAACAACCTGCAGCATAAAAATGGGGCACCAGCTTTACTTGGAGAAAATTTTCTTAAAGCATTTGGAGCCGATATAGCATGTATTGCAGTAGTAGCATTCGCTATATATAAAATTCTTAGAAAAATAATAAGAAATTTCGTATAAAGAATAATAAAAAGTCTCTTATATAATATTTATTTCAATCAAAAAAGAACAAAAAATATTAAGATTGAATAGTATATATTAACAAAAGAATAGGAGATGATAAACATGTCTAGACGTTCAAAAGATTGTTGCTGTTGTAAATGTACTCCATGTTGCCAATGCCAACCTAGCTGCTGTAATAGCTGTGGTTGTGGCTGTGGTGGATATGGTGGCGGTGGCTACGGTGGTGGTTTCGGAGGAGGCCTCGGTGGAGGTTTCGGAGGAGGCTGCGGTGGCTTTGGAGGCTGCGGAAGCTGGCTTTGGATCTTATTAATTTTATTCCTTGGTGGCGGAGCAGGTTGCGGAGGATTTTTCTGGTAATTTGATTAATCTTAAGGAATCAACTGTATAGTGGCCTTATAATTAGATGATAGAAACGCTGTAATCAGCGTTTCTATTATCTTTTATGCATAAATAATAATATTCTGAAAGTTGTATTATACTATTTAAAAAGATATAATTTAAATTACGGAAGAGGAATTATTTATATAAAGAACTAAAATTATGGAGTGATTAAAGTTATGGAAGAAAGATTACAGAAATATATGGCTAGTTGTGGTGTTGCATCTAGAAGGAAATGCGAAGAAATTATAGCCGAAGGAAAAGTTAAAGTCAATGGGGTTTTAGTAAATGAACCAGGAATTAAAATAGATCCATCAAAAGATATAGTTGAGGTTGATGGTGAAATTATAAAGAAAGAAGAAAATAAAGTATACATAATGCTTAATAAACCAGAAGGGTATATAAGCTCTGTTAAGGATGAAAAAGGCAGGACAACAATTCTAGATATTGTTAAAACAACTGAAAGGATATATCCAATAGGTAGATTGGACTATGATAGCTCAGGATTGATATTATTAACAAATGATGGAGAAATTTATAATAAGATTATTCATCCAAGAGTAGAGCTTATAAAAAAATATATAGCTGTGGTAAAAGGTGAAATCTTAGAGAGAGATATTCAAAAATTTGAAATTGGTATTGATATTGGCGGATATATAACAGCTCCAGCTACAATAAATGTTTTAAGCTATGATAGGAATGTTTCAACAGTAGAAATTGGAATACATGAAGGAAAGAACAGACAAATAAGAAAAATGTGCGCAGCTTTAAATCATGAAGTTTTATCATTAAAGAGAATAGCTGTTGGAGAAATAAAATTAGGTTACTTAAAAAGAGGGGAATATAGAAAGTTAAGTAAAGAAGAACTTGAATATATAAATAATTTATAGAAAATAACAGTAAGTAAATAAAAACTTGCAGATTTTTAATAATTTCTGTGAATAATCAGTTATTTATTGAACATTTGGAGATAAGATGATAGAATTAAATTAATATTATTCAAAGTGATAACAGGAAGGCAAAAGATGGACGAAATAAATAACGAAAATAGTAAAGATTTGATGAGATTAATTCAAGGGAAATTTATTAGGTTAAGTAAAGGGCAAAAACTAATAGCAGAGTACATATTAAAAAATTATGACAAAGCTGCATTTATGACAGCAGCAAAGCTTGGAATTTCAGTAGGAGTATCTGAATCAACAGTAGTTAGATTTGCAAACGAGCTGGGATTTTCAGGTTATCCTAAGTTACAAAAGGCATTGCAAGAACTTATAAAAAATAAGCTGACTACAGTTCAAAGGCTAGAACTTAGAAATGATTATTTTTCGGATGGAGACGCTTTAAAGGGTGTTCTTAAAGCAGATATGGAAAATATAAGAGCAACTTTAGAAAAAATAAATCAAAATACATTTGAAGACGTTGTAAGAAGCATATTTGATGCAAAAAGAATTTACATCATAGGCCTTAGAAGTTCAACAGCTATTGCTGAATTTTTAGGATTTTATCTTAATATAATACTTCAAAATGTCAAAATTGTAAGCTATGGGATATCCGATGTATTCGAGCAGATGATAAATGTAGGTGATGGGGATCTAGTAATTGGAATTGGTTTTCCTAGATATGCAGCCAAGACAATAGATGTTTTAGAATTTGCTCAAGATAGGGGTGCAAAAGTAGTAGCACTTACAGATAGTTTATTATCGCCACTAGCATCAAGATCTGATTATACATTAATAGCACAAAGTAATATGGCATCTTTTGTTGATTCATTAGTTGCACCATTATCAGTAATTAATGCATTGATAATAGCTGTTGGAATGAGAGAAAAAGAAAATATTTCAGACATATTCGGAAATTTAGAACAAATATGGCAAACATATAATGTTTATTCATACAATAATAGAAATGTATCTGATGATTAAACATATATAAAGATAATATAAGTGGTGAGCTGTTCTCGGAAAAATACGAGAACAGCTCACTTTTATAAAATAATCATGTATTATAGTGCTTATTTGTCAGTGGAAGATTATTATTGCTTTATACAATGGAACTCACTAAAGTAAGAATATAAAAAGTTGAAATTTTAAGGAGATAGATTTATGAGTATGTTAGTGAATATGCCTAGAAATGTTGAATATATTATTGACACATTAATCGAAAGTGGATCTGAAGCATTTATCGTGGGCGGTTGTGTTCGTGATATTATTTTAAATAAAGAGCCCAAAGATTGGGATATAACAACTAAAGCTAGACCTGAAGAAGTAATAAGATTATTTGATAAAGTTATTTTAACGGGGTTAAAGCATGGAACTGTAACGGTTGTCCTTGATAGAGAAAATTATGAGGTGACGACCTACAGAACTGACGGAGAATACGAGGATAACAGACATCCAAAGGAAGTAGAGTTTGTAGATTCATTGAAGGAAGATTTAGCAAGGAGAGATTTTACAATAAACGCTATGGCATACAACTATAAAGTGGGATTAATAGATTATTTTGAAGGGGCTAAAGATTTAAAGAATAAAATTATCAAAACAGTAGGTGAACCAGAAAAAAGGTTTAATGAAGATTCTTTAAGAATGCTAAGGGCAGTTAGATTTTCAGCCCAACTTGATTTTAACATTAGTGAAAATGTTCTGTGTTCAATAAAAAAGCTTAAAAATAATATAAAAAATATATCACGAGAAAGAATAAGAGATGAATTCAATAAAATATTACTTTATAACCCAAGAAAAATAGATATTTTAAGAGAATGTGAACTTTTAGAATTCATTATTCCTGAGTTCAAAGGAACTTATAATTTCAATCAAAATAATCCATATCATATACATGATCTTTATAGTCATACTCTATTGTCTATTGAGTCAATAGAGCCGAGTCTATATTTAAGATTAACTATGGCTTTACATGATTTGGGAAAGGTTATTTCTAAAAGAATTGATAAAAAAGGTATTTCACATTATTATGGTCATGGAAAAGAATCAGTGAGATTATCAAAAGAAATACTTAAATCATTAAAATATGATAATAATTCAATAGAAAAAATATTAACACTTATACAGTACCATGATTGTACTTTGAAGAGTAAATTATCAGTAAAAAGAATGTTAAATAAGATTGGTGAGGAACTTTTAAGAGATCTCATAAAAGTTCAAAGAGCAGATATATTAGCTCAAAATCCCGATTATAGATGGGAAAGGCTAGAGAATTTAGCTGAAGTTGAAGAAAAATTAAATCTAATAATAGCGCAAAAAGAATGTTTTAATCTAAAGGATTTGAAGATCAATGGGGGAGATTTAATAAGTTTAGGATTTGTTAAAGGCAAAGAAATAGGAGAGACATTGCAAAAATTATTAGAGATAGTTATAGAATATCCAGAATTAAATAATCAGCAAGATCTTTTTGAAATAGCAAAAAAGATTAAAGATGAATAATAGATAATAGATAGTAAGAACGGCCAAGTGGTATAGAATTTGTTTTTTTAGTGGATTATTATGTAAAATGAAGAAGGTACAATAATTGTTTGGTGATAAAAAACAAATTTACCTTCTTTATTCATTTTTTGTTTTTTTATTAAGCATATTAATATAATGTATAAAAAGTTAGTAGACTAGATTTCAACCTTTACATATTATGTAAAAGACAGTATAATCAATTGTGTAAATACATGGTAAAATAAAAAAATATACTATAATTTAAAAAAATGGATTATATATGAAAATATTACTGATTCAATACTTTTCATTTAAGTGAAAATGTTGTACAATAAGTATAATTGCGCCATCAGTAAATTATGTGGAAATTATTAAATGCAATGTTTAATAAGAGTATATTTACTGTAACAATAAAGGGAGAGAAAAGATAATGGATAATGTTATTAACTACATGGAAATATGGGTAAGGGAATATATGGAGGTTTTGATTGAAAAAATCGATGGTTGTCAATGTGATAAATGTAAAAGAGATATTTACACATTAGCTTTAAATAATCTTAAGCCATACTATGTTGCTACACCTTTAGGTAAAATAATGGCTAAGCTAGAAAGTACTAAACAACAAGTAGAAACGGATATTATAGTACAAGTTACTAAAGCGATTAATAAAGTTAGTATCAACCCTAATCATGATAGATAACAAACCCAAATAGGTATATTTAATTAAGATAGTAATTAGTCATATGAAGAAATTGTAAGTGTAATTTCTTCATAGGGAAATGATACAGTAAACTATCTTAATTAATAAAATCCCTTACCAATTACCACTTGAACCGCCGCCACCTGAAGAACCACCGCCGAACCCTCCAAATCCACCTCCTCCAGACGAACCGCCTCTTGGACCATTACCTCTAAAAAAACTACTCCAAAACATAAAATGTAATAGTGAATAAGATATTCTTCCTTTATTAAAAATAATATCTAAAAGAAATAAACTAATTAATATGCCTCCAAAAATTTTCCCAATTGTATTATTAACTACTGTAGTTGAATTTGGTAAAGATATATTTAACGACTTATCTAGAGTGACATTATATTCTTTAGCAATATAATCGCAAAAAGTACTATAAGAATTAAGAAGACCTTCTCCAAATTGATTTTTAACAAAGTATGGTTTGGCGAGTGATTCCATAACTCTATTACTGAGAACATCAGGTATTGCTCCCTCAAGTCCACGCCCCACTTCTACTCGCCATGCTTTATCATTTAATGATAAAAGAATAAGTAACCCGTTATCTTTACCTTTCTGCCCAATTCCCCAGTTTCTAAAAAGATTAAGAGAATAATCTTCAATGGGAATTTTATTTGTAGAATTTACTATTACTACAACAACTTGTGCTCCTGTTTTGTCTTCTAATTCTTTTCCGATAGAAATTATAGAATTCAACTCCGATTGACTAATTACTTTACAATAATCATTTACATATTTTAATGTTGTAGGAGAAGGAATGTTAGTTTCAGCTTTTACTTCATAACAAAAAAATGATGTTATTAAAAGAAGAAAACATATAAAACAATATATACGTTTATTTTTAAACGTCTCTATCATTTAGTGAAATCCACTGAAGGAACGTCTTTTGCACCTTCACTTGCTTTATAAAGTGGTTTTTCTTGAAACCCAAATATTGATGAAATTATATTAATAGGGAATTTTCTTCTTTTAGTATTGTAATTTGTTACAGCTGTATTATAATCTTGCCTCGCAATAGCAATTCTATTTTCTGTTCCCTCTAACTGAACTGATAAATCTCTAAAATTTTGATTTGACTTTAATTCGGGATAATTTTCAACTATAGCTAATAATCTTGAGAGAGAGCCAGAAAGTTGAGTATCAGCAGTAGCTTGCTCTTGTACATTTGTAGCGCCTGCAAGTTTACTTCTAGCATTTGCTATGTCTGTAAATATAGTTTTTTCTTGAGCAGCATAACCCTTAACAGTATTAACTAGATTGGGAATTAAATCAGATCTTCTTTGTAATTGTGTATCGATATTTGAAGCAGCAGAATTTGTTGTTTGCTCTAAAGATACTAATTGATTATATCCACTAACAGGAATACCAATAATAATTAAGATTCCAATTACAATAATTGCAATTTTCATACCTTTATTCATAAATAAACCTCCTTTTGATACTATTTTTATTATGTGCAAAAATAGATTTTATATTATTTTATTTAAACATAGTTTTTCAAAATAAATTTGTTTATAATATTATTTACATAGTAAATTAATAAGTTATAGAAGGAGTAATAATATGTATACAGCAGATTATTTTGTTAAAAACTTAAATATGACTGCTCATCCAGAAGGGGGTTATTACAAGGAGGTTTATGCATCTGATGAAAACATTCCTGTAAGAGGAACAACCTCTGAATCTACAGAAATTAGAAGGCTGTGGACGAGCATATATTTTTTATTAAGAGACGGTGAGGTTTCAAATTTTCATAGATTAAAATCAGATGAAATGTGGTATTACCATTCTGGTTCACCATTAACAATCTATATGATTAATCCAGAAGGGGAGCTCATTATAGAACAGCTTGGCTTAAATATTGAAAAAGGTGAGAAACCTCAAGTATTGGTGCCAAAAAACTATATATTTGGTTCCGCAATGAATAATAAAGGATATGCTTTAGTAGGATGTATGGTTTCGCCTGGATTTGAATTTAAAGATTTTGAATTGTTTGAAAAAATATACTTGTTGGAAAAATATCCCCAATATAAAGAATTAATTTTAAAGCTTACAAAATAATTATTGATTATTTTACATGCGTTGATTGAAAAAATAGTAAAATAGAAGAAAATTAAAAATAGGTGATTAATATGATATATACACTAAAAAATGATATACTCGTTGAAGAATCAATTGATAACATCAGCCAAAACGGTGAAAGGTCTTTTATTTGTAAAATAACATTTGCTCAACTTTCACAATATGCAGAAAAATTATCTATAAATGAAAAAATACTTTTTGAATGTTTAAATGGCAAAACGTCAAAGTTTGAAAGTTATGAAGGCTTTGATTATATCTCAATAAAGATTCCAAATGTAAAAGATGTTTTAAAGCCATCTAAAAAAGTCTGTATTTTTTTTACAAAAAGTATTCTTGTATTTATAGGCGATAATTTTCACATTATTGATGATATCATCTCAAGGGCTAAAAGTGGGGAAGTGAAATTTACAAGTCTTAGTAAGATATTATATTACTTTTTCGATAAACTTACATTTGAGGATACAGCTTGGATTGAAAAGATTGAATATGAAATTGCAGAACTTGAGGAGGGATTAATAACTTCTAAAAAAGACAATTATTTAAACAAAATAATTATTCTAAGGAAGAAGCTTTTGAAATTAAAAAGATATTATGAGCGGCTCATAAATATTGCAGAATCAATTGAAGAAAATGATAACGGATTAATTGAAAAAAAGATAATAAAATATTTCAGAATGTTTACTAATAGAACGAATCGTCTATATCAAGGAGTAAATAATTTAAGGGATTATGTTACACAAGTTAGAGAAGCATATCAAGCTCAAGTGGATATAAATCAAAATAACTTAATGAAATTATTTACTGTTGTTACAACAATATTCTTACCACTTACTCTTATAGTAGGCTGGTATGGAATGAATTTTAATATGCCTGAATATAGTTGGAGCTATAGTTACCCAGTTGTTATATTCGTAAGTATTTGTATAGTTGTTTTATGTATTCTTTGGTTCAAAAAAAATAAATGGTTTTAATTCATTATATGAATTATCTAATTAAAATATAGATTTCAGATATTGATTACGAATGTGGTTTTCAAGTTGTATCAGAAGAAATTAGTAAATTGGCTGAAAAATCAGAAGTTACATAATTATTTGAAATAAGAATGTATATTTTAAACAGAAAAGGTACCTAAAAGTAAACTTTAATAGTTAGCTTTTAGGTACTTTTTCAATTTATAATATAAAAAATGATGCTGCAATTATTAAATATACAGCAAGGAGCTGCACTCCTTCCAGCCAATTGGATTCTCCATCATTAGATACTCTGTTAGCTATTAACACTGCGACTATCAATGCAATTAATTCAAATTCATTAAATATAATGCTCATTGGAGTAAAGAGTAAACTTAAAAATACTAAAACTGGGGCAACAAATAGTATAATTTGTAAACTTGATCCAATAGCTATCTCGATAGCAACATCCATCTTATTTTTCATTGCCATTACAACAGATGTACTATGTTCGGCAGCATTTCCTATGATTGGTATTAAGATTATACCCACAAAAAATTCACTAAGTCCAAAGCTTTCAGTAATAGATTCTATGCCGCTTACTAAAAACTCACTTTCTATTGCTATTAATACTGTTGCGGCAACTAATACTAATATAGCTTTTCTCAATGTCCATTTTGCCGTAGCACCTTCATCTTCGTGATCGACTGAATAAATATCTTTATGAGTAAAGAAAGAAAAGATTAAGCTTAATATGTATATTACAAACATTATTATAGCAACAATAATGCTTAATCCTTCATATTTTGTGTTTAGAAGTGAGGAATCAACAGTATGTGTAAATAATGCAGGCACACACAAGCCAACTACGGCAAATAAAAGCATGCTAGAAGAAACTTCCACAACTTTTTTGTTAAAAGTCTGGGTTTTATGTTTTAAGCCACCTGCAAGCATGCTTGCTCCAAGAACTAAAAGAATATTTCCTATCACTGAACCAGCTATGGAAGATTTAACAACTTCAAATAGGCCTTCCTTAAGAGCAAAAAAAGATATTATTAATTCTGTAGCATTTCCGAAAGTACCATTTAAAAAGCCTCCTATTTTAGGGCCAGAATAAAATGAAATTTCTTCTGTTGCCTCTCCCATGAGTCCTGCTAAAGGAATTATCGACAATGCTGCAAGTATAAACATAATTGATGGAGACACATGCATAAATTCTGCAATAATGCTTATTGGAATAAAAATAAGCATATACTTTAATGGTTTCATAAAATAATTATCCTCCTTAATTTACTGTGTACTTAATTCTATAACTTAATTATGAATTTTAAAAAAGTTGAAATCAAATATTAATATGCGCTTAACTAATAATTTGGCGATATATAATATTATAATTTATAAAACTTAATTATGCTATATTTTGCTAGTTATTTCAATAAATAATAACTGAATTATAATTTTTTTTCAAACTATTTTTAGAATTTAAATTATATGGTATATTATTAATAAGAAAATATTGTATAATAAAATAATAAATTGCTTATTATTTATTACGCTTAATTTAAAGATTAGGTTTGAACTGATTAGGAATTTTAAAATTAATAATAACTAAGGAGGTACTAGAATGGCAGTAAAAATGTTGCATACGTGTATAAGAGTTAAAAATTTAGAGGAATCTTTAAAATTCTATAGAGATGCTTTGGGACTTATAGAAACTAGAAGAAAAGATTTTCCTGAACATAAATTCACTCTTGTCTATCTATCAAATGAAATTGGTGGATATGAAATTGAGCTTACTTATAATTATGGAGTGGAGAAGTATGATATTGGAAATGGATTTAGTCATACTGCAATAGGTATTGAAAACTTAGAAGAAATGAGAGAAAAACATATTGAAATGGGATATGAAGTTACTCCACTAAAGGGCTTGCCAGGAGAAAAACCGGGATATTACTTTGTAACTGACCCAGATGGATATATGGTAGAAGTAATAAGAAAATAGTAAGTATTTTATTGAGTAAATAGTAATATATAATATAAGTTGAGTTTATAAGCTAGTTAAGAGTTAGAGAGATTGTTTTGTTTTAAAGCAATCTCTTTTGAAATTTACAGAATATGAGGCGTATGTATCGTTGTATAAGTGCTTGTGATATAATTTATTCATAGATTAAAGTAAAGAGGTATAGTTATGGAGAAAAGGAAAAACACATATATATTTGTTGGGGTTGGCATAGTGGTTATTCCGTTTATTTTAAGCGTAATAGCATTTTTCATATATAATAACAAACATAAACCCGAAAATAGATTAATTGAATATGTCAACTTAATTAATGCTAAAGATTATGAAAAAATGTATGAATTAACAGATGCTGAGACCAAACAAAAGTTATCAAAAGACGACTTTGTTACGAGAAATAAAAACATTTATGAAGGGATTAAAGCAGGTAATTTAAAAGTAACAATTAAAAATATTGAGAAGAATGGAAGTCAGGCTACTGTAACTTATGATACAAGCATGGATACAATATGTGGTGAGTTTGAATTTATGAATAGCATAACTATGATAAAGGATCTTGGAAAAGATTATTTTATAAATTGGAATTCAAAAACGATTTTCCCGGATCTAACTGATAATGATAAGATTAGAGTAAAAACAATAAAAGCTAAAAGAGGGGATATTTTAGACCGAAATGGTGTAAAGCTTGCAACTGATTCTGTTGCATCTAATGTTGGGATTGTTCCAGGAAATTTAGGGTCTGATAAGGATAAATCAATAAATGATATTGCTAAGTTGCTAGAAATATCAGTAGATTATATAAACAGCCAATTGAATGCATCTTATGTAAAGCCAGATATGTTTGTACCTATAAAGACTATACCAGCAGGGGATGCAAGAATTCCAAGTTTACTTAAGATTTCCGGTGTTAAAATTAATGATAAGGATGCAAGAATATACCCATTTGGTGAACAAGCCGCACATTTGACGGGATATATCCAACAAATAAATGCTGATGATTTAGATAAGCATAAAGATGAAGAATATAATGAAAATTCTATGATTGGAAAGTCTGGCCTAGAAAAAACTTTTGAAGATACACTTAGAGGAATTGATGGGGTAGAAATATACATTCAAAATAAAGAAGGAGAAAAAAAGAAGTCCCTATTAACTAAGGAAGTTAAAGATGGTTCTGATTTAAAATTAACAATTGATAGTAATATGCAAAGTATATTATATAATGAACTTTCAAAGGAAAAAGGAGCATCAGTTGCTATGAATCCTAGCACAGGGGAAGTATTAGCATTGGTAAGTACTCCATCATATAATCCTAATGATTTTATTTTGGGTATATCTAACGATAAATGGAATAGCTTGAATAATGATCCTAATAAGCCTTTATATAATAGATTTCAAGCAATTTCGGTGCCGGGTTCATCATTTAAACCAATTACTGCTGCTATAGGAGTTGATACTAAGAAAATTGATCCAAATGCTAATAAAAATATTACAGGTCTTTCATGGAAAAAGAATAGTAGCTGGGGAAATTATTCTGTTACAAGAGTAAGTGATTATGGAGGCCCTTCAAATCTTTCAAATGCACTTGTTTATTCAGATAATATATATTTCGCACAAGCAGCATTAGACATAGGTAAAGATACATTTAAAGAGAAATTAAATAATTTTGGATTTTCTGATAAAATACCTTTTGAATATCCTTTATTTAATTCACAATTCTCAAGTGATGGGAATTTTAAGACAGAAATACAGCTTGCAGATAGCGGATACGGACAAGCTGAAGTTTTAATAAATCCAGTACACCTGGCATCAATATATACAATGTTTCAAAATAACGGTAATATTCTGACTCCGTATCTTGTTTATAAGGATACTCCAGAAAGTGAAATATGGAAGGAAAGTGCTGTATCAAAAGATTCAGCAGATACTGTATTGCAAGATTTAGTTCAAGTTGTAGAAAATCCGAGGGGTACAGGGCATCAAGCATATACAGCAGGTTTAACTATAGCTGGTAAAACCGGTACTGCTGAAATAAAGACTTCACAAACTGATAAAAACGGAACTGAACTTGGTTGGTTTGTAGGTATGACAACAAATAAAGCACCTAATAATTTGTTAGTTGTAATGATGGTTGAAGATGTAAAGGATAAGGGAGGAAGTCATTATGTAGTCCCTAAAGTTAAGAAAGCATTAGAAACTGTAAAATAATATAATATTTATCTATGAAAATTTTGGGGAAATTAGTTCTAAAAATTATATAGATTATTATTAAGAGGTTGAATTCATTTTTTATCCTAATACTTTTAATAAGATAAAAAATGGATTAACCTCTTTTATATTTTTTAATGCATTTTTGAGATGAAATTACGTATAAAATTAAAATTCACGTTCGAAAATACTAACTTTCTCATGATTTTTAAAATCATCAACAGAGTGAATATCAAGTTTTTCAAGCACTTGGTCAAGTAATCTGCTATGAATAGGTACTTTTATTGCCGAGTTATAAGCAAAGTCATTAGCAGCTTCTCTTCCTTGTTCTGGTGGAATGAGTGCTTTTGGACCGCCAACACATCCGCCAACGCAGCCCATACCTTCTAAGAAATTCGCATCTATATTTCTTTTTAAAGCATTATCTAAGAGTTCCTTACATTCTTTAACGCCTGAAGCATATGCAGATTTAAAGTGTTGGGATTTTTCGGGGTAGAGCTCCTCAATAGTATCAGCAACTGCAGTTGAAACACCACCACTTCGAGCATACAATCTTCCACCTCTTGAAGCATATTCAATTGAAGGAACGCCTTCAAGTTTACTTGGTTCAATATCCAAAGCTCTTAATACATCATCAAGTTCTTGGAAAGTTAATACAAAATCTACAGCGTCATTTAAATCTTTTTCCTTAGCTTCTGCTTTTTTAGCAATACATGGACCTATAAAAACAACTTTAGCATTTTCATTTAGTCTTTTAATCATTCTTGCAGCAGCAACCATTGGTGAGACAGACGGAGATAACTCTGGAACGAGCTCTTTATATACCTTTTTTAACATTCCTATCCATATAGGGCAGCAACAAGAGGTGATAAAAAAATCGTCTGGTCCACTAACGTGTTTATCAAATTCTACTGCTTCTTTAATTGTTAAAGCATCAGCAGCAAAGGCAACTTCTACCATGTCAGTAAAACCAATTTTAATAAGTGCAGATCTTATTTGATCCATTGTCACCTCATCTCCAAATTGTCCTGTTATTGCAGGAGCCACAGCCGCAAAAACATGTTCATTATTTTTTATTAAATCTAAAACGGGTAGGAAATAAACCTTATCTAAAATTAACCCTTCTTTACAAGAGTCTACACATTTTCCACATTGTAAACAGCGATCATTATCTATGTAAGCATTCTTTACTTTTTTATCGTATATTATAGAATCAAAAGGACATGCTGCTTGACAACTGTATTTTCCATTTTCATCTTTAATACAAGATTCAGGGCATCCTTTAATTTTATCAAGCAATCTTGTCTCAACAGTATAATCAGTTATTGCTTTCTTTAAATTATATACATAATTATTATCAAACTCTAAATCAACTCCACATAAAGACTTAATGATGTTAAAGGTTTCTTGAGGTGATTTTTTATGACATACCATAATGCGTTTAAGAGTTTCGTCAAAATTGCCGTTATAGTATGATTTAACCAATTCATCAAATAAATCACTATATTTATTATTCATAAGATACCTCCATTGTATAAATTATAGTATTTATATATTATTATATATACAAAAGCAAATATAATACTCAAATTAAAAACTGCAAATAATAATTTCTTCGAGAGGTTGATAATAGAAATTTATAGAGTCTGCAAATCGAAATAAAATAGTTAATTAAACTATTAAATTAATTAGGAAACTTAATTATATTAACTTACATCATAGAGAAATAATAAATTAAATAAAAATAAATTAATATTATTAAAAATAATAAGGAAATCACTAATTTATGTAGAAATAAAACGAAAAATAGAATATAATTATGCAATAGATGTAAACGTATAGATTTATAAGTTTATTCCAATCAAGGAGATGATAAAATGTTTATATATATATTAAATTTATTAAACGATGGTTTGAAGAAAATAAAAGAAAGTAATTGTGAACGTTCAACTAGCGCAATTATAAATGATACAAAATATATTTCTCAATTAGCTTGTATAAAAAAAGGGTTAGATTTTGTAGAAGTAAATGCTAGGATTGCTGAGGTTATTCAAATTTTAAGTAAATATAATTTGACTGGTGGAGAGAAGTTAGATATTTTAGGTAAGCTTGTAAAAAATAAAAGTAATAATTGGATTTTTGAAAAACTAAATAGTAAAATGAGTTTAGAAGAAAATTCAGAATTTAATTTATATACATTAATTAATAATGTGACGCCATTTGAAAATCGCGCTGATAATATTTTTAATATAGGAATAGAGGAGAATGCTGTTGATAATAATCGATGTTTACCTTCATATCTTAATGACTTTAGAGCTGGAGCTAACTTAAAGTTAATAAATAAAAAATATAACAATCCTAAAGAGAATAAGAATTCAACTGACGTGTATTCTAGGATAGTAAGCTCTAATAGAGGACAAGAAAAACTATATGATTTAACTAAAAGAATCAGACAAGCCAGATATGAGAAAGATAAAGAAACTAGGATAATTAGTGATAGATATTATGAAGGTTTTATCACAGATTCTGAAGGGAGTTTAATCAAAATAACAATTTAAAAAGGAGCAACTAAAAATAGATGCTCCTTTTATATATAATGAAATTATGCTTGATTCACTGAACCGAATAATTCCATTTTTTCTTTAACTGTAGCTTTAATAGCTTCGAATCCAGGATTTAATAACTTTCTTGGATCAAATCCTTTTCCTTCTAAATCTTTTCCAGCTTCAATATATTTTCTTGTAGCTTCTTGGAATGATAATTGACATTCAGTGTTAACGTTGATTTTAGCTACTCCAAGAGATATAGCTTCCTTAATCATATCTTCAGGAATTCCAGTACCACCATGTAATACTAATGGCATAGAAGTTCCAACAGCTTCTTCTATTTTAGCTAATGCATCAAAATCTAATCCAGCCCAGTTTGCAGGGTATTTACCGTGAATGTTTCCAATTCCAGCAGCTAACATTGTAACTCCTAAATCAGCAATTTGCTTACATTCATTTGCATCAGCAACTTCACCTTTACCGATGATTCCGTCTTCTTCTCCACCGATTGAACCAACTTCTGCTTCTAAAGAAAGACCTTTTTCATTAGCTACAGCAACTAATTCTCTAGTCTTTTCAATATTTTCAGCTATTGGATAGTGAGATCCATCAAACATGATTGATGAGAATCCAGCTTCAATACATTTATAACATTCGTCATAAGTACCATGATCTAAGTGTAATGCTACTGGAACAGTAATTTTTAATTCTTCAATCATAGCATTAACCATAGCTGATACAGTCTTAAATCCAGTCATGTACTTTCCAGCACCTGCAGATACACCTAATATAACTGGTGAATTGTTTTCTTGTGCAGTTAATAATACAGCTTTAGTCCATTCTAAGTTGTTGATGTTGAATTGACCAACCGCGTATTTTCCTTCTCTAGCTTTGTTTAACATTTCTTTAGCTGATGTTAACATTTTACGACCTCCGTATACTTGTATATTTATTATAAAAACTATAATATCTCAAGAAAACCTATTATTACATTTTTCATACTAAGTTTCCTTTTTCAATTTAATTATACTCTAAAATTTACTATATGAAAACATAAAATTGAAAATTATGCTCTTATTGTGTAAATTAATAAGTATTGTTTACAATAACAATATGAAAATAATCAGCCATATGATTATAAGAATAGTATTCTCAATATTATTAATATTTATGACAATAAACAATTTAAATATATTTTTACGAAAATGAGCATTAATCTGGCTTGATATATGTTTTATAATTATTACGAATTTATTTATTTAAAGGATTAAGTTATCATTGCTACATAATAAATCTGTAAGAT
>NZ_MZGT01000067.1 GCF_002029255.1 Clostridium chromiireducens | reverse complement strand
ATGTGTAATCTATAATTATTTTTATATTAATATAGGCATTCCTTTTCAGGAATGCCTATATTAATAATATTTATCTTATTTTAATGTTCTTATATAATTTCCATTTCTATCAAACTTCATTACATTGGAATTTGAATAATCAGCCACATAAAGATTATCTTCACTGTCTATCGCTAACCCCGTAATTAACCCCGAAAAATTTTGTGTACCTGTAATAGTTTGGATTAACTCTCCACTTGGATTAATAACTATTACCTCTCCTCCATAGCCATTATACCCATTATTATTCGATACATAAAGATTTCCTTTACTATTAAATGCCATTCCATAGCTTTCACCATAATAATATCCTGAATTTAAGGAATTTGAATAAAAAGTTGTTTGATTCATTCCATCAGAAGACATTTTAATTATGCCATTATCAGAAGCTGTATAAATATTGTTATCTTTATCTATAGCTACTGCATATGTCCCCCATCCGTTATTATTAGTGCTTAATCTTGATACGTACTGCCAATTAGAATCGAATTTAATTACTTCAGCATTATACTCGTTAGCAACATAAAAATTCCCAAGACTATCTGAAGCTATCTGTGTTGGTGAAAAATAGTCGTAAGTTATAGGTACTTCACTAATAACTCCATTAGATTTATATTTTAATATTCTTCCGTCACCTCCACCACTTATATACATATCTCCAGAGCTAGTTGTCATTAAACCCCAGACACTACTCAATCCGCTATTAATAGTAGATTGATAAATTCCATTAGAATTATATTTTATTATACTGCCACCATTAAGACCTCCTACGTATACATTTCCTAAACTGTCAACTGTAGTTGCAAAAGGAGACTGAATTATGGCTTGTTGTACAATCACCTTCAAATATACACTTAAATTATTTGAATTGCTAACATCTGTTGGCAAATTTAAAGTTCCTGTGAATGTATATGTTCCATTTGCATATCCATTATAATTTGAACTTTGTTTATCCCACGTTACAGTTACACTTATTGTTGTACCATCACTTAATGTTACATTCACATTGCTTGGGAATGCTATTGCATTTAATTGTGTTCCATTTGCTACACCAATATCACTTAGTTGTTCTATACTATTAACTGTTTTTCCTTCTACCTTTACATTTACGCTTGCAGTTAAATTACCTGGATTTGTTACACCATTAGGTAATGTTATTGTTCCAGTAAGTGCATATGTTCCTACTGTGTTCTTATCATAATTTGCACCTGCTAAATCCCATGTTACATCTGCAGCTACTATTGTAGTATCGCTTAATGTTATATTTACAGTGTTTGGTAATGCTACTGCATTTAACTCTGTTCCATTTGCTACACTTATATCGCTTAGTGCTTCTACACTATTTAATGTTTTATTTTCTACCTTTATTTTCACACTTGCAGTTAAATTACCTGGATTTGTTACACCATTAGGTAATGTTATTGTTCCAGTAAGTGCATATGTTCCTGCTGTGTTCTTATCATAATTTGCACCTGCTAAATCCCATGTTACATCTGCAGCTACTATTGTAGTATCGCTTAATGTTATATTTACAGTGTTTGGTAATGCTACTGCATTTAACTCTGTTCCATTTGCTACACTTATATCGCTTAGTGCTTCTACACTATTTAACGTCTTTTCTTCTACCTTTACATTTACACTTGCTTTTATGTTACCTGGATTTGTTACTCCATTAGGTAATGTTAGTGTTCCAGTAAGTGTATATGTTCCTGCTGTGTTCTTATCATAATTTGCACCTGCTAAATCCCATGTTACATCTGCAGTTACTATTGTAGTATCGCTTAATGTTATATTTACAGTGTTTGGTAATGCTACTGCATTTAACTCTGTTCCATTTGCTACACTTATATCGCTTAGTGCTTCTACACTATTTAATGTTTTATTTTCTACCTTTATTTTCACACTTGCAGTTAAATTACCTGGATTTGTTACACCATTAGGTAATATTAATGTTCCAGTAAGTGCATATGTTCCTGCTGTGTTCTTATCATAATTTGCACCTGCTAGATCCCATGTTACATCTGCAGTCACTATTGTATTATCGCTTAATGTTATATTTACAGTGTTTGGTAATGCTACTGCATTTAACTCTGTTCCATTTGCTACACTTATATCGCTTAGTGCTTCTACACTATTTAACGTTTTTTCTTCTACCTTTACATTTACACTTGCTTTTATATTACCTGGATTTGTTACACCATTAGGTAATGTTATTGTTCCAGTAAGTGCATATGTTCCTGCTGTGTTCTTATCATAATTTGCACCTGCTAAATCCCATGTTACATCTGCAGTTACTATTGTAGTATCGCTTAATGTTATATTTACAGTGTTTGGTAATGCTACTGCATTTAATTCTGTTCCATTTGCTACACTTATATCGTTTAGTGCTTCTACACTATTTAACGTTTTTTCTTCTACCTTTACATTTACACTTGCTTTTATATTACCTGGATTTGTTACACCATTAGGTAATGTTATTGTTCCAGTAAGTGTATATGTTCCTGCTGTGTTCTTATCATAATTTGCACCTGCTAAATCCCATGTTACATCTGCAGTTACTATTGTATTATCGCTTAATGTTATATTTACAGTGTTTGGTAATGCTACTGCATTTAATTCTGTTCCATTTGCTACACTTATATCGTCTAATACTTGTACATCACTAATTGTTTTATTTTCTACATTTACTTTTACAGTTGTAGTTAAATTATTTGGATTTGTTACACCTGTAGGTAATATTAATGTTCCATTAAATGTATATGTTCCTGCTGTGTTCTTATCATAATTTGCACTTGATAAATCCCATAATACTGATGCGCTTGTTATTGTTCCATCATTTAGGGTTACATTTACGCTATTCGGTAATCCTGCTGCATTTAATTCTGTTCCATTTGCTACAGTTATATCATTTATTGTTTCTACATTAGTAACTGTTTTATCTTCCACTACAGGTGCTTCTACCTTTATAGTTACATTTGCATTTAGGCCATTTGGATTTGTTACCCCTGTAGGTAATATTATTGTCCCATTAAATGTATATGTTCCTGCTGCGTTCTTATCATAATTTGCACTTGCTAAATCCCATGATATTGATGCACTTGTTATTGTTCCATCATTTAGGGTTACATTTACGCTATTCGGTAATCCTGCTGCATTTAATTCTGTTCCATTTGCTACGCTTATATCATTTATTGTTTCTACATTAGTAACTATTTTTTGTTCTTCATTTTCTTTTACATTTACTTTTACACTTGCTTTTAAGTTATTTGGATTTGTTACCCCTTCAGGCAATTTTATTTTTCCAATAAATATGTATGTTCCTGCTCTGTTTTCATCATAAGTTGGATTTCCTTCATTCCACGTTACTGCTGCACTTGTTGTTATACTATTACTTAATATTATATCTACATTATTTGGCAGGTCTACTTCATCTAATTCGATTCCTTTTTCTACATCAATGTCATTTAGTTGTTCTACACTACTTAATGTGATTTCTTCTTCATTTCCACTTTCTTTTACATTTACTTTTATACTTACTTTTAAGTTATTTGGATTTGTCACCCCTTCAGGCAATTTTATTTTTCCAATAAATATATAAGTTCCTGTTGTGTTTTCATCATAAGTTGGATTTCCTTCATTCCATATTACTGCAGCACTTGTTGTTGTATTGTTACTTAGTGTTATCTGTACACTATTTGGCAATTCTGCTTCATCTAATTCTGTTCCTTTTTCTACATCAATGTCATCAAGTTGTTCTACGCTACTTAATGTGATTTCTTCTTCATTTTGATTATCACTTTCTTTTACATTTACGTTTATACTTGCTTTTAAGTTACCTGAATTTATTACCCCTGTAGGTAATGTTATTGTTCCATAAAATCTATATGTACCCGCTGTACTCTTATCGTATATTGGATTTCCTTTGTCCCATATTACTGCTACAGTTATTGTTTTATTATTACTTAATGTTATATCTACATTACCTGGTAATTTTACTTCATCTAATTCTGTTCCTTTTTCCACCTCCATATCATTTATTGATTCTATTTTCTTTATTGATTGCTTTGATGAGCTACTATTACTTGATGATGAAGTCTGTGAGCTAGTATTTGAATTACCTACTGCAGTTGGAGTTTTTTCTGTACCGGAATTTGCATTGGAAGTTATAAGCACTCCATCTTTAGTAAATTCTCTATGGTCATTAGATGAATTGCCTTCTATAATTACACCACTACTATCAGTTGTATATCCTTTTTCTTCAAACAAAACATTTTTCCCAATTAACATTGCACCACTTTCTCCAAGTACATATGCTTTTCCTTCTACTTGAATCACTCCTGTTTGCATTACTCCTGATGAATTTGCGAAATACCAATTTCCACCTGATTCTTGGATCCACCCAGTTTTCATTTCCCCAGTAGGAGCTAGGTTGTACCATTTTCCATCCGATTCTTGAATCCACCCAGTTTTCATTTCTCCAGTAGGTGCAAGGTTATACCATTTTCCATCTGCTAATTGTAACCACCCTGTTTTCATTGCTCCCTCAGGATTCATATAGTACCATTTAGAATCTGATGTTTGAATCCAACCCGTTTTCATGTTACCATCATTATCAAAATAATACCAAGCTCCTTCAACTTGTTTCCAACCTGTTATTCCATTTCCATTTTCCATCCAAGCCCAATTATTTTCTGAATTCTTTAGCCATTCTGCTGATGCAGCTACTGGTACAATAGTTGATATAATTGTACTCGTTAGAGCAGTCGCTATTATTTTTTTTAACTTTTCATTTTTCATAAATATATTCAATCCTCTCTATATATATTTATTGTTACTTATAGAATTCCACAAGCACTAATTCCACTAATTTTTTAAGTTATATCTTTATATATTAAAATACTCTTCTTACAAATTTCTTACACAAAATTATAAAAACGACACCTGTAAACATTTTATGTACAATTTATTCTATTATTTCAAATTCACTTGCTCATTTCATTTAGGATTATTTAGTGCATACTTTTTATAACACTATTTTGTTCTTTATAATTCTTTAACATTTTTGTAATTAAGCAAGAGTTAGAATCGCTAATTAAGTCACTTTAGACATAATAAAAAAAATAACAAGTCAGTATGCTAGTATAATTCACTTGTTATTTTCTTTAAATACGCCTTAAATATCAACAATATTCAGTTAAACTTTTAATTTCTTCTCTACGTATCTCATTATTTAAGTCCATACGGAACTGCAGGCAACTCTTGATTTGATTAAATGTAAACCCTTCGAAAAATATAAAGTGTCAACATTCACTACATTGTTGACACTATTAATATTTTAAAAATTGATTATATTCTTATGCTTTTCTAGTTATTTGATATTTGAACTTAATATAATTGATAAAGACTTTGTGTTATATATAAAGGCAAATCTTAATATGCCCCTTATAATTTTAACGGCGATAAAATTCTCGTGGTTAAAACTCATAAATTAGTCACTTTACCTACATAATTTTTTAAAAAAATATGTAATTATTTGAGTGAATTCATATATAACAATTTAAGAGGTATTTATTTACATTTGAAGAATTGTAAAACGTACACCTTTTAATTTTACTATATTGGAGGAGTTTACATGGATTATGACTATATTGAAGAACTAGTTTCCGCATCTAAGCTTGGAGATGAAAAAAGCAAGGAACTATTAGTTAATGAATTTAAACCATTTATTATAAGTTTATCTAAAAGAACTTTTATTAATGGATACGATAAAAATGATATACAAAGTGAATGTTATAAAATATTATTTTACTGCCTTGATAGATATAATACACAAAGTCATAAGTTTGTTGGGTATGCCATTAACGCAATAAAAAATCAACTTAGTTCCCTTATTAAAAAAAGTATTAATCGTTCAAGTTCTGAAGGAAATGAGGCCCTTTCTTTATATGAAAATTTAGAAAATACCTTATTTGCAACTGAACTTAATCTTGAAGATTCTTTTTGCCAAAAATGCGATAAAGAAAAATTAAATATGATTCTTAACAATTTAAATGAGGGCGAAAAAGAACTCATTAATTATATATTTTTCAAAAATAATACCGTTAGAACTTATGCCTTTTCTAAGAATATGTGCTATTCCACTGCGATTTTAAAGAAGAATAATGTTTTAAAAAAGATTGGTGCCTTACTTTAGATAAACAGCATGTAACTTAAATTTAGGTGGTAACTTACCGAAATAAGTATGGTTAAATTAATCCCATCCTAAAAGAGCTTTCTCTAAAGAATCATAGTCATAATCCCTTGGTTTAAAATTATTAAATCTTAATGGTTTAGATCCAGAAGCTCCTACGCCATAGTTAACTTGCATATTATCTAGAACTGGATACCCTTCTCTTTTCCAATTCCCTAGGATTCCATTGATATATTTCATGCTAGGTTTGTTTAATTCTAAGGATTTATCTATAGCAAATCTAGCATTATCCTTGCCATGAATTGATATGCAGTTTTTAAGAGCATTTAAATTAAGCCCTATTACCTTTATAGAATTCTTTTTGTAATGTTCCAAAAGTTCATTGGCTGCTTTATAAACTTTTTGTTTTTCAGATACAGGAGAGAGAGATTTGGAATTATCATTATCAAGGTCATTACTTTGAGTGAAATTGCTTGTCTTGCTTACCAGTAAATTAGCTCTTTTCTCTATACTGTTACGTCTTTTACTCTCTATCTCACTCTTATTCTCTTTCTTTATCTCCTTCTTATTCTTTGTCTTATTCTCTATCTCCTTAGTTACAGTAACGTTACAATTTTTTTCAAAAAAAATCTCATTTGTATGTGTCACATCTATATTATTTAGATTATTTAAGTTACCCTCACCAATTTTATTTGAAATAAGCTTCTCATTGCTTTGTGTATTCAAATTACTTTCTTCAATATTATTTAAAGCTGAATTTTCACTAGTCTGCGTATTTAAATCATTGTTCTTGATTTTATCTTCAGCACAGTTTTCTTTCTTCTTAGCTCTGTGATCTCTAACTCTATTCCTATTTAAGCTTCTGGTTCTCTCCATACCCTCAATGTTTTGATACTTCTCCCAGTTGCAAATTTTAATAAAGTTATTCTCATATATTTCTATGATCTTAAAATCACTTAATACCTTAAATGCTGATTCAATAGAACCTAATGGTCTATTAAATATTATAGAAAACATTTCATTAGTATATGGAGTCTTTTCATTAAAATAAATTAATCCCTTATCATTTGTTTTAGCTGCCTGAATATATAATTTCATTAACAAACATATTATAATATCCCTATTTTCCATTACCTCAATAAACTTCAACTTCTCCCCATCAAATATTCCAGTATATAATTTAATCCAAGCTATATCACTCACTTTATTCTCCCCTTTATATAAAATAATGAATGATGAACATATAATTCATATTTCATCATCCATCTCCCTTTCACCAATTATCCCTGTAACCTTATTCTTTTCTAATCAACAAAATATAGGTAAGACTTATCAGATAAACATATTTATATAGCTGTTAGACTTTAATTGGATATCTTCACTAGAAATCAAATACATTTTTGTACCCACAAGGGGCATAATATGGAGCAGGCATTTGAAAATGAGCTGCTAAAAATACTTAATGGAGGCTTGTTCCGCATTAGCTTGTCACAATGAAATTGGGAGCAAGCTAATGCGGAACAAGCTTGCATTTAGTATTTTCAGCGATATTTTCATAGTCTTGAGGAACAAAAATGTATTTGATTTCGGTAAGTTATCTCATAATTCTAAGCTACATACTGTTTATCAGTATTACCCAACATAATATTTTTTGAATTTTGTTAATTCGCTCCATGATGGAATCAATCCAACTTCATTGCATAGTTCTATATACTTTTTAAATATTTCAAATTTCATATTGCAGCCTTCCTCTTCATTAATTAAATCTTTTATGATGTTTTGACCTTTTATCCCATCTTCTCTAGAATCCTGCTCTTCTAAAGTTTGTGCCGTATTAATATCTTTAGCTAATTTCTTATTAACATTAGTTTGATCTATAGGCGATTCAGAAATATTAAAATTTGTAATAATTTTTTCATCCTCTTTATTTGTGGAACCATTATCAATATTTATCATAATCTCTTCATTCTTTAATATACTTATATCATTATTATCTACTGAACTTTCTTTATCTCCAGTGATTCCGCTTTCCGCCATAATCTTTAAATCCCTTTTTAAACTCTTATTTGTTGCCATAAAAAATCTTTAGTAGGAGCTTGCATTTCATCAGAACTCCCACTAAAATTCACCTCCTTTTACTACTGTGCCCTTATTAATTCCTATTGAGTTATCTCCGCACTCGAAATCAAGTTTTCGTCATAGTTTAGTTTACATAATAATTATTATATTGAGTAATTTCACTCTTTTTCTTCTACAATTTATTGTTGAAATACTATTGAATTATCTATCTCTATTTATATTTCTTTAACTTCAAATCTTCTAGAAATGATTTCTTTTATTACATTTTTATACACTTCAGGATAATTATTTTTCAAAGTTTTTGCATCTATCCTATTAGAAGAAATGCGCTTCCAGTCAACTCGATATTTTTCTAAAATTCCTATTTCTGCGCTTTTCATTTCATTTTTAATATTATTTTCTATTTGTTTAAGCTGCTGATCTAAGTTTTGTATGCTATCTTTAATTTTTGTATACTCTGTAAGCATATTCGTATAATCTTCATGCAGCGTCACTTCTAACCCTTTTTCACTATTTTTATATTTACCATCTATATATTTTGCAGCACTAAGGCTCCCATCAATTAAAGGTGGGATTCTCTTTAAAACGTGGTTATACCAAAAGTCTTTCTCCTTCTCAATTATCATATTTATTAACTCATCATCTCTCTCGATCTCTTTTATAACAAACCTTTGGCCACCAATTAATGATGCTATATAGCATTTATCTGCCCCGGAAACTCTCATATTATGCTGGCATTGAAGTATAAAATTTGCTGGAATCTCTTCCCCTTCATACTCTTTGGCTGAAAATACACTTGAAGTCTTACACATTAATATTGAATTTTCACCTATAACTTTTCTATCTATATTTGCTCTCATAAAATTATATTCACTATCAATTAATATCTTGTTTTCTTTTCTTACTTTTTTGCCTGTCCTTACTGTATACTCTTTAGCATTAACTTCTTTTAAGGTTTCGCCCCAATAGGCACTTTCAGCTATATTTTTATATGAAGGTTTTAAACTAATTTCCTTCAATATGTCATCAGAAATTTTCTCAGCAAATATCTCAAATATGCTTTTGTGTCTGTTAACTCCCATGATAGCACCTACATCAGAGCCACCGATTCCCTTCTGTCTTTCCTTATGAAATTCTATGCTTCTCAATAGTACACCCCCTTCTAATATATGCTTACATATGATTCTAAATTATCAATTATATTAAAAAACCTATTAAAAGATCTGGATATCTGATCCCAAAAGAAATATATATATCTTCAGGCTCACAAATCTTTGACCTTTTATTCTTGATACATCCAGCTACTATTGTATTTAAAACCTTTACAGCTCAATCCTTGAATGTCCTCATTTTTTTCATCTACATAATCAAAGCTTATGAGTTCAATACACATTCTATTACATTTTCCCTTATTATAATAAAGGCATGTTTTAAAAGCACATTTAACAACCATCATAATTTTTTCCTATGAACTTGTTTATAAAATATTTCTGGCCCTTTCCTGTTATTTTAGTAGTTTTAGAGACTATTACCTTGCCATCCCCGTGATTTATAATTGTTTCTTTTATTTGAAAAAGCTTAAGATCCATAGATTTTTGAGTTGGAAGATTATATTCTGATCCCTTTCTTTTTACTAGATATCCATTTTCTCTGAGATAATCAAATAATCTAAGTCCTCCAATGTTTATCCCATTTTGCTTAAGTATCTTTGCAAGTTCATTAACTAAAATTGTACTGTTAGAGTTACAAACTGCATCAGCAAAAATAACCTTGGCCCTGCTTTTTGACACCTCACTTCGAAGTCCTTTTCTTTCCTCTTCTTCAGTAATCCATCTCTTTGCCCGCTCTATTGGGTCATCAATAAGATAACTATATTTATTTTGCCTTAATGCTTTTTCCATTTTGTAAAACATGTCCACATACTTAGCAGTGAATATAATGCCTTTTTGACCATTAAATTTATTAGCTAATAAATCACATCCAAGACGAGTACATAAATAGCACTTTCTTTTTTCCCCTTTAGCATCTACATAAATAGATTCAACGAAATACTTTTCTACAGAAATCCTCTCATCTCTTAAAACTTCTACTATACCATTAAATTTTGTAGTTCCATCTTTATTTTTCGCACCATCAAGTTTTCTTAAAACTGCATAATGAGGAACTCCTGTAAAATCTGATATATCTCTAGTATCAATGGTTAATGATTCTCTTAAGATTATATTATTAACATTTTGACTCACTAGTTTTTCTCCTCTCACAAGAATTTACTTCTCAATAACTCCCAATTTAAATTTTCTAGTATTATTCTTTAGAAAAAAACTTCAATTGCACTTGTTTCAAGTGCATCCGCTATTTTAATCATAACTTCTCTCGAAGGATTTGATGCTCCTTTTATATCATTTTCTAAGGTTGATAAATACCCTATTGCCACTCCACTTTTAATCGATAGTTCTTTAATAGTTAAATTTAAATTTTTCCTTATTTCTTTAATCTTAAATACTTTCATCTCGTCACTCCTAAAATAAATTCAAATTTTTACCATATCCAGATGTTATCATATTTAGAAAATTCGTACAACACTTTTTTCGTATTTTTGAAATATTTTTTTCCTTTTAATCCCAACTTATTATCTTTTGACTACTTTTTCTCGAAATTTCGCTCACACAGAATTATCCAATTTTCTCATTTTATTGTATAAAACGACAATTAGTTCACAATCAATTGTATTTTTACATTTAATATTTTATGCAAACAATAAAAATAGTGCATATGATTATTTTCAAACATATACACCATTTCTAAAACTTATAGGTTGTTTCCTATGTAACATACAATCGAACCACTTTCATCAACTTTGTGACCATCAGGAGTTATACAGTTGCAATACATTGCGCCTCTTTCATCAAAAGCATAACAATCATCATCGATTTTAAGCCACAAAGGCTTATTTTTAGTTCCTTTAACCATTTTACATATTTCATTTAAATAATACCAATGTCCATCAGAATTATCATAATGCCATGAATTTCGCAAAGCATATCCATTATCATCAAAAATATACCATTCATTATCGATATTCTTCCAACCATTTTGAGAGGTATAGTAATACTTCTTCAAATTGTTAGTGCAATACCACCATCCGATATTATTTTTGTTCCATCCCATATTCCATAGTTTTTCATTAAAATTTTCAGTTCCTACTAATCCACACGCAATAGCTTCTGCAATCAATTCTGGATCATATTTATCTGCATCTTCACTATCTACAAATAAACATTCAACAAGAACTGCTGGCATTATCGTTCTGTTAAGTACAATAAAATTTCCTTTTTTAACGCCTCTATTAGGTATACTCAAAGCTTTTGCTAAAGAATTACTAATCTTTTCTGCATATTGATTAGCTAAAGATGATAATCCGGTGATATAAACTTCAGACCCTGTTCCTCCCCCAGCATTTAGATGAATTTCTACATATAAATCTACTCTTTTAGTTTTGTCTATATTATTAGCATCATTAACCCTAGTATAACAATCCTCTAAATTTACAATATTACCTTTATCAATCCTAAGTAGTTTTGCTGAATAGCCCTTTTCTTCCAGATATTTTACGATTAAAGGACAAATTTCACGGACACATTTGCTTTCATCAATCCTGCCAACTGCTCCACATCCATTACTTCCACTAGCCGTGTGACCTGCAGCTATAATAAAATTATTCATATTATACACCTCCTTTTGAGATATATAGTTTCACTTAAATTATTACAAACATAGGGAAGATTTTTTTATTTTAAATATAAAATTATTCCTATATCTCCATATAAGCTTATTAGGAGGTGATTTTCATGGAAATTAATGAATTAGTAAATTTGATAACTAATGCTGGATTTCCCGTTGTTGTAAGTGCTTATCTTCTTATAAGACTGGAAAAACAAATACTTGGGTTATCATCATCAATTAATAAACTAAATACCATAATATCTACCAAGCTTGGTGTTGTAATTGAAACAGATGCTGACAATTCTTAAATGTATATTTACCGAAGCAGAGGTAGCTCTGTTGTTTCGGTATACACTTAAGTAGCAACCAACCCAATTTAGTGCTTTTAACAGTTTAATTTCAATGCCTATTTCACACACATATCTCTTATTTCTTTGTTTGAATATGCATTTAAGTATTAAAACCTAAATCAATCATAAATTACAAAGAATTTTAAAAATTATATGTAATTTTTGCAGCTTAGTTATATATCTCATATGAAATCAAAATTAAGGAGGTAACAAATATGGCTACAAGTAAAGTAATTTCAACTACTACTCTTAGTATCGAGGTGCAATCTTCAGTGGATAAAGCGGGAGATCCTATATATACTAAGAAAAGTTTTTCTAACATCAAAAATGGTGCAGATCCTCAAAATGTTTTTGATGTTGCACAAGCTATAAAGGGAGTTTTAAGTGCTAATACTGGCGATGTGTACTTAAATGAATCTTCAGCTTTAGAACAAGCTTAGGCAAAATCAAAAAAATAACACTTCAATCGCCATAAAATTAAATTTAAAAGGAGGCAAAGAAAATGGATATGGAGTACACTTTATCAATGACTTTTTTAACTGAAGCTGGGACAAAAGCTTCTTTAAGTATCAGCGGGGTTAAATCTACTGTTACTGAAGCTGAGGTTAATGCACTTATGGATACAATAATCTCAAAAAACGTATTTAAAACTAATGCGGGAGCTTTTGTTAAAAAGGCTGATGCTAAGCTTACTGCTAAGAACGTTACTGATTACAGTATTGCTTAAGGCACAAAAAATAGATGGCTTGCTGCCATCTATTTTTTATTATATACATGAAATTAGTGCTTTATTATTACCACATTTCTTAGCGCCACTCAAAAGTACTAATAGTGTGTTTACTACTATTTTTCCTAATTTTAACCTTTTCATTTTATTTCTCCCGGTTATTGATGATATTAATATTTCACTATTCTTTCACAAATCTCATGAGTGATTAGTAAATGAATATTAAAATAATATATCGTATCCTACTTATGTGGATTGCCTCACACTATTCATTTAATTAAATTGCAGTTACTAAAATTCTATATAAAAATTAATATATTTAAAAAATAGAATATTCAAAATATTTAGAATATGATATAATAAGATAAAAATATATAGAGGTGGTATGCTTTATGGAGAAATATGGAAATCATGAAATAATTGTAATACAGAATAATGAAAATCAATACCCATATAAGGCAATTGCAAAAATAGGAGATACAGAAATAAAGCATAAGGGACAGAGCCAGTCCCAAGCAATTGATTTAGTTAAGCAAAGCATTAATAAGTTAAAATTAAAACACATACTTTAGCCATAATATATAGAAATTCCTATAAATAAAAATTGGTATATTTAAAATATCAGGTATCCAATCTACATAAAAACCCTCGACTAATGTCGGGGGTTTTTACCTTAGAAATAGGCTTCTTTATTACCTCTTCATAAGGATACTCTTGTTTATTCTTATATATCTACTTTACTTACGGTACGAAGTCTGCCTTTGATAGGTGTTTTTTGTAACTGCTGAAACACCCACTCCCCTTTATTATTCAATATTTCCACAAAGGTAGATATATCAACTATATTGATGATTCCTATATCGTCCTTTGTCATACCTTCAATATTGCAAAGTGTACCTACAATATCTACCGCCCTCATCTTTGTTTTCTTCCCTGCATTAATATGTAATTTCATAATCTCTTCGCTAAGCTTCGCACCTTTTGTTTCTTTAATTTCAGGTCTTATATTCATTTTCAAAACAAATTCTTCTTTGAGATTATTTACAGTTTCCAATGAAGGCCTCTCCTTCAAAATAATCTCTTTACCTATATATTCATGTATATCATTTAAAAACTTACTTTCATTTTGTGCTACAAAAGTAATTGCTCTACCCATCTTGCCTGCGCGCCCAGTTCTTCCTATCCTATGAACATAGCTTTCCTTGTCTTCTGGTATATCATAATTAATTACATGGGTGATATTATCTATATCTATCCCTCTAGCTGCAACATCTGTAGCTATTAGATATCTAAAATAACCCAGCTTAAAATTATTCATTTCTCTTAACCTATCACTTTGTTCCATTCCGCCATGTATTTTTCTACAATTATACTGGAGATTTGAAAGTTTATTATAAACTTCATCTACCTTTTGTTTTGTATTGCAGAATATCATACAGCTATCTGGATTTTCTAATATAGTTATATCTCTTAAAAGTTCTATTTTATCCGATTCATTTACGTTATATCTTTCTTGGCATATCTTATCTGCAGCTTTATTTTGCCCCTCAATTTCAATATGTATAGGATCTTTCATATATTTGTTGCATAAAGTCTCTATGTCTTTTGGCATTGTGGCTGACAATAACATGGTCATACGTTCTTTTGATAAGCTTTTTATTATTGTTTCTATCTGCTCTACAAATCCCATATTAAGCATTTCATCAGCTTCATCAATTATAAGATACTTTATCTTTGATAGATCAAATGTACCTTTTTCTATATGATCTATAATACGACCAGGTGTCCCAACTACTATATGTGTTTTTTGTTTAAGTTCCTTTTCTTGATCATAGAAAGGGGACTTCCCATAAATTGCAGCTGCTTTAATTCTCTTAAATCTACCTATATTAAAAAAATCCTCTTTGACTTGGATAGCAAGTTCTCTTGTTGGCGTAAGCACCAATGCTTGAGGCTTATTTTCTTCCCAATCCACTAATTGGCAAATAGGAATAGCATATGCTGCAGTCTTCCCGCTTCCAGTTTGAGACTTTACTACTATATCCTTTTCATTTAACGCAATTGGTATAACCTGTTCCTGAACTTTTGTTAACTTCTTGAAATTTAACATACTAATTGCTTTTAATAACTCACTGCTTAAATGATAATCATTAAAATCTTCTTTTATCATTTGATCATCTCTTTTCTTATATTTTTTACTATTATTGTTAAAAATATACCTTTTTATCCGATAGCTCGCATACTAACCTTTTTATTATATCATACCCATGTATTTTATTTGCAATCAATGAATAACTTCCTTTTCTTTGGTAGAATCTAATATTTTTATAATTCCCCGTTTAATATTCGATATATTGCTTTAGCTACTCCAAAATTTACATTTGTATCTGTAATATATTTAGCTACTTCTTTTATTTCATCAACTGCATTACTCATTGCAAAGGAATTTTCAAATTCTGTAAACATAGAGTAATCATTTAAGCCATCTCCAAGCACTACTACCTCATCTTTTTTTATATTCAATTTTTGTGCTACTTTTGCAAGAATTTTTCCCTTCTCAGCATCCATATGATTTACTTCAATGTTAGTTCCAAAACTTGCTGATACAGCTAGTCCTTCTAATGCTTCCATCTTTTTACGAAGCTTATTTATAATTTCTTCTGATTGCGAAAAAGATACAAACTTTGCTATATTATTGTTTCTATTTAAAAACTCATTCATATCAGTAATATATTGCATATTTTTAAAATGCGGATTATTCTTAGCATATTTTAATATTTCTTCTTCATCTTTTAATTCTGGATGGAATGTAAGAGATCTTTTTATCATTCCAGCTAAAGTTTCTTCTTTTGTATTTGTTGTATAAAATCCATCATCTGTGTATATTTCTATAGCTAAATCTTTACATCTCATTACCTCTAAAATTTCTATTGCTCGTTTTTTCTCAATATAAGTATGTTCAACTATATCTCCATTAATATCTCTATATTCTGCTCCATTTAATACAACACAATCACATTGTAAGTCATATTTATGTATAAAGGGCTCTACATCGGAATATGCTCTTCCTGTAGCAATTGCAAACTTAATTCCATTTTTTTGTGCTGCCCTTATTGCTTCTATATTTTCTTTTGGTATATCGTGATTTTTCCCAATCAATGTTCCATCCATATCTGCTGCTATTAATTTAATCATTTCTCTTCTTCTTCCTTTTCTATAATTTCTTCCTTAATTTTTATCTTATGGCTCTTACACTTTTATCTTGTTTTATTTCAACTCTAAAATTTTTATCTGAGTAGAAAACTATAAGTACGAAAATTGTACATGTAATCCAAATAAGTGGTTCTGATATACATACTCCTAGATAACCCATTGATGGAGCTAAAAATCCTACAACTGCAAATTTCCCAAAAAGCTCAATTGAACTAGAAACAAGAGGCGTAAATTTCTTTCCGATTCCTTGAAGCGTACTTCTATATATAAGAAGTATGGCTAGTACATAATAAAAAGGAGTATTAATTCTTAAATATTTTACTGCTGTATCTATAATTAAAGTATCATTTGATCCAGTTAAAAATTTTATTATATATGTTCCAAAGGCAAAGGCCGTAATAACAACTATTGTTGACCATATTGCACCCATCATAACTGTTTTCTTAAGTCCAATATTTATACGTTCATATTTCTTTGCACCATAATTTTGACTTACAAATGTGGCTGCTGCTGTTGCCAAGGTTCCAAGGGGCATCATGTAAATTTCACTAATTTTTCTTGCTGCCATATGTGCAGTTATTATTTCCTTGCCAAAACTGTTTATTGCACCTTGAAGTGCAACCGAACCAATTGAAACAAGTGATAGCATAAATCCCATAGACAATCCTGAAGTAATTAATTCCATTACCATAGTCCTATCATACTTAAAATCTCCTTTGGATAATTTTAGCTCCGGACATTTTTTTATAATATGATTAAATCCTAAGATTACAGCTACAATCTGTGATATTACAGTTGCATAAGCAGAACCTCTAACACCCCATTTAAATACTAAAATAAATGTAAAAACCAACACTACATTTAAAATTGAAGCATAAATTAAATATATAAGTGGACTACGGCTATCACCCAGTGCTCTTAGAACCCCTGCTATCATATTGTACATTATAGTAACAATCATAAACATTAAAATAATTACAATATATCCATATGCATCATTTATTATTTCAGCTGGGGTATTTAAAAATTTAAGAAGATACATTATTGTACCTACTCCAAGAGCTGTAAATACTATTGATATTATAAGGTCTAGAATTACTGTCATTGCCACAGCTTGTCTCATATTGTCCATTTCTTTTGCTCCAAAATATCTTGCAATTACAATAGCAAATCCATTATTTATACCAATGGCCATACCAACAATAAGTCCAAACAGTGGTGTTGTAGCGCCTATAGCTGCTAAAGCATTTTCACCTAAGGTATGTCCAACAATCACTGTGTCCGCCAAATTGTACATTTGTTGAAACACACTCCCAAGAAATATAGGTAATGCAAAATAAAAAATTTGTTTCCCAGGATTTCCTGTTGTTAAATCCGTGATTTTATTTTTTTCCATTGTAGTTTTCCTCTCCAGCTTGCTTTCTATATAATTTAAACATTCCATTAAAATCTTTTTTTAATTTTACTATATCACAATAATAGTAAAAACTTATTTTATACGAAAAATTTGGTAACAAAAAATACCTTTTAGGTATTTATTTTTTTTAGAAACATATTGTTTTTTCTATATCGTCCTTATAAAAAAATCTCTTATACTTATATTTTGTGAAAGTTTCATCCATCATATAACTATTCATTTTTTTAATCCTTGAGGCTGCTTGTACTTGGTAATTTTCTGGACCTCGGAGGTGGTAGTTGTAAGTTTACGAGCGACTTGCTTCATAAATATTTCTAAGTATTATAAAACTCATAACGAAAATGAACATGCAGCTTTATTATGGCTCAAACCAGAAAGCTTGCTTTCTTTGAAATGGGCTCCAGCAGATATTCCTGCTGTACTCGAACTAGTAAAAAATCATGCTGCAAATTAGCATGATTTTTACATTATTAGATATTATAAATTGAAATTAATTATATTCTCTCTTATTTCATCCCATTTTAGTGCATCGCGAATACCATCTTCAAGAGAGTAACGAGCCTCCCACTTAATAAGTTCTTTTGCTATAGAAACATTTGCAAAAGCCCCTGGTACATCCCCTAATCTAGGTTTAGTATTTTCTTTATTAACTGGGTTTCCAATTACATTTTCAAAAGAAGCCACAAGTTCTTTAACGGTGACTCCAGTACCTGTTCCAAGATTTATTACCAGATAGGAAGCTTGACTTCCAGATAAATTGAAAGCTCTATCAAAATTCTCAATAGCTTTAACATGAGCAAGGGCGAGATCCCAAACATGAATATAGTCTTTTATTGCTGAACCATCCCTTGTTGGCCAATTTGAACCAGTTATTTTAAAAACATTTCCCTTCTCAGCTGCTGCATTAAGTAATGTTCCAAGTACATGACTTGGATTCTTTATGTGAGCACCAGATCTAAGCTTTGGGTCCGCTCCTATTAAATTAAAATATCTTAAGGATATTCCTCTCATTCCATAAGCTTCACAAAAATCTTCTAAGACCATTTCCATCATATATTTTGTACGAGCATATGGACTTCTAGGATTAAGAGGTGAATTTTCCGATACCATAAACCCTTCAACATCATCATATATTGAACCAGAAGAACTGAATACTACATTCTTACACCCTAAATCGTTTAAATTTTTAAAAAGCTCTATAGATTTTGTAACATTTTCATGATAATACTCATAAGGCTTTTCAACTGATTCTGGCACTACAATAAGTGCAGCCAGGTGAATAGTGAACTGAATTTCAGGATTTTCTTCAAATATTATTTCTAGCAAACTCTTATCAGCAATATCACCTTTATAGAATATTTTTCCTTTAGTAAATTCCTCTCTACCTCGAACTAGAGAGTCAAGAATTATTGGAGTATGTCCATTGTCCTCTAGTGCAGAACATACTGTACTGCCGATATAGCCTGCTCCGCCTGTAACTAAAACCTTCATTATAATCATCCTTTCAATATTTATATTATTTTTTTAAAAATGCCTTAAACAAACCTGTCTCCTTTGAGATAAATATACTTCCTTTTGCTTTCATCTTACTCTCAATAAACTTTTTAAAATTCTTTAGATTTTCACCAACTAAAACTTCCTTTGAATTTCCTGTAGTTGAATATAAATAATTAATAATAGGCTCAATCTCAGAGACTATAAGTGAATCATCATACATTAATAACTCAATGCCATCAAAATAATTAGAAATTTGTGATGCTCCATTTTCAAGACCAAAGTCTTCAGAAAAATCTGATTGAGCTATAACTATATTTGATTTAAATTCTTTAAGTAATTCTCTTAATTCAATGAGATGATTTTTTCCAATAGTCGATAAATATAAATATCCTTTAGGTTTTAAAACTCGTTTAATTTCAGAGAGTGCCTTTTGTTTATTCGATATATGATAAAAAATATGATCTGCAATAACAACATCAAAACTATTGTCCTCATATGGTATATTTTGAGCATCAGCCTGGTTAAAGTTAAATTTTTTTGAGTAGTCCCCTAAATTCTGCCTTGCATCTTTAAGCATCCCTTCAGATATATCTGTTAAAGTTATTTTGCAGTTCTTTGGAATTCTATCAATATTTCTAAGCCATAAACTTGCATTTCCGCAGCCAAGCTCTAAAACTTTCATCCCTTCACAAAGCCCTAATTGATCATAAAACCATTTATGCCAACCATATTTATTTGTACTGAATAAATCATGAAGACTTATTCGTGCAGATAAATTAGCTGAATTCATGTATTGATTTAACCATATCTTTTCTGTATTTATTATTTTTATTATATTGGTAAATTTAGTCCAATCAAGGGTGCTTTCAGTATCCATCATAAGTTCAGCTTCATTTATAGCCTTCTTTACTAACACAAGATGATTAATCTTTTCATCAATTATCTCCATTTGCAGATTTAAGGATTCTCTTACATCATTCTTAAGATGATCTGATTTTATAAGTTCCTTAATTTCCTCTAGTGAAAAACCTATGAACTTTAGAGTTAATATATTTTGAAGTATCTGAAAATCTTCATCACTATAAAGTCTGTAACCTGCCTCATTATAACTACTTGGGCACAAAAGACCTTCCTTATGATAATGATGAATAGTCTTTAAGGTTATTCCAGCTTTTTTTGCAAATATCCCTGCAGTATAAAATACTTTATCCTTTTCCATGATTTTCTCCCCCTTCAATTACATTATACGGGTTATCCTAAGGTCAAGGTCAATGGGTATTTTTTAAATAATAATTTAAAAAAACTTAAAACTGAGACTCTCTAAAACACATGTATATTTAAAATAAAACTGCACATATTAATATCATAAGGAACATAACAGTTGAGCAAAGATTTATATATGCTCTTGACATAAGGGTGTATATAAGTCGAACAAAGATTTTATAATGGTTATAACATATAGTTGTTATAATAGTCGGCGATAAGATTTTATATGGTGGGGAAAAGTTTTATTATAGTTGATTTATATCTATTATATTAGTACTCCAACTTAGTGTATAAGGTCGAGTTAACATTATTTAATGTGTTGAATTGATTTAATATAGCCGTGAGGTTATATTAAGTTGAATAAATATGTTACGTGGTGGAGCGAAACATAATAACTGGTTGCGATTTGTTGTATTATAGTCGAAAGATTATAATATGATGATAAACTATCTTTTATTGTGCTAGTGAAGATTGTTATGCTCTTTAAAAAACCGTATTTAGCTTATGTGTCTGTGCTAAATACGGTTTTTTTAATCTTAAAAGTACTAATTAAGCCACTACCAAGAAAATAAAAAGTTAATCCATTAGCATATTGGGATTTGTTATCTTCTTTTATGTGCCTAAATCTATTTTTAAATTTTTAATAATTCATAATTTCAAAAGTTAATAATATACATCTGAGAATTCTAACCTTATGCGTTCATCCTTATTTTTAATATTTCTATCATATAACATATTTTCCTTAGCTACTGCTCCAGCTGGAAGAGTCACAGTAAACTTGCTTCCTTTTCCATATTCACTTTCAACATTTATACTACCACCATGTAATTCAACAATAGACTTGACCAGATTCAATCCAATACCAGTACCTTCCGCATTTCTAGATAAAGATTTATCCGCTTGTTCAAATCTATCAAATATAATATTCAATTTTTTCTTTTCAATACCAATCCCATTATCCTTTACTGATATTTCAACCCATTCATTCATATCCTTAACATTTACAAATATTTCACCATTATCATTTGAAAATTTTGTGGCATTCGAAATAAGGTTTAGCATTATTCTCTCTATTTTTTCTGGATCACATGCAATAATCTTTTCTTCTGTATCCGTATCAAAAATAATATTTAAGCCTTTAATTTTAACAAAACTGGTTACTGACATGACTATTTCTTCTACGACATTAACTATATTCGCATTTAATAGGTTAAGTTCCAAAAATCCTGCTTCTATTTTTGACGAGTCCACTATATTGTTAATAAGCTTTGATAACCTATAGGTATTTAGCCTTATTGATTTAACATGTTTGATAAGTGTATCCTTTTTATTTATTATTGAATCATCCATACAATACATTTCTAATAACTGGGCCGTTGCCGAAATTACATTTAATGGAGTTTTAAGTTCGTGAGATATATTAACTAATAACTCTTCCTGTGATTTTAATGTCTTTTCCATGATTTTATTCGTTTTTATTTCAGCAGTAACATCCATCTCTAATAATTTATTTTGTTCTTCTAGCATTTTTTCTAATTTTTTTCTTTCTGTAATATCCCTGCTAAATCCTGATACAGATACCAAATCACCATTTTCATTGTATGTAGGAACTAAAAAATCCTCTAACCAAACATAATGTCCATCTTTATGTTTAAATCTTGCACAAAAAGTTTTGGAAAAATCCGAGTTTTTATCTATTTTAGATTTCTGTATATGAAGATCATCAGGATGAATAATTTCAAATGGAAAATTAGAGTCAGTATAATGCATTTCTAGATCATATCCTAAAATCTCTTCAATGGAAGAAGTGAGATATATAAATTTGAACTCAGGTAGAATTTGAAATGCAAAAAAAACGTCCTTAGTTTTTTCACACGTTTTAATTAGTTGATTATATCTCTCTTCAATGTGAAGATATTTGCTTATATCTATAAGAGATAGGTATGCTCCAGCTATTTTAGAATCATCATTAAAAACAGGTTTAGAGACAACCTCAAAAAGTAACTGATTACCATCTTTTTTTAAAACTAAAGTCTCAAAACTTTCACGTGATAATAAATCATCAAATCTATAACCTAATAATTTATCAATATTAGTATTTAGAATTTCATTTTGCATAAATCCTAAAATTCTATAACAGTTTTTAGAAATAAATTTAATTACTCCATCTGTATCCACTTTAATAAGTAACTCTCTCTTTATTTCAAAATTATCTGAATCAACATTTAAGTTCATTTTCTCTATTCTCCTAACAATATATGTATACTAAATTCAAAAGCTAGTATTAAATATTGAAGAGGCTTAATTTTAATACTCTTTATATATTTACATAATTTCTCACTAAAAGATAATTATAACATATATTCACAGAGACATTGTAATTTTTTGTTTTTATATTGATTACAGATGAAAATTTTTACATAAGAATTCATTTTTCTTTTCCTGAGACACCATCTTTCCGAAATATGACCTGCTTAATGCTTGAATACCTCCTTGAGATGAGCCTACAAAGATGGCAAAAATCCAAAAATCTTAATCTTCTGGACCTTGGAAGTAGCAGTCGTGAATTTACGAGCGACTTTCAAGTTGTTACTATATAGCTAATAGAGTAAATCTTTCTCACAAATTAATACAGCTAAAAGTGTCCATCCTGGAATATATGCTATCCATATAATATTAGTAAGCCATGGAGTGTGTTGCATCACAAAAGGAGGATAAAATATTGAAAATGCTACGCCAACATCGCAGATAAACATTAAAGACCCAGAAACAGCTATTATCCATGAAGCTTTTTTAGTAAAATAATTTCTAAAAATAGTACAGACAGATGTCCAAGTCATATAAGATAAAACAGCACCAAATATTAATATTCCTGCTTTCATTACTACATTATTAATGTATGGTATCAGAATGCAAAACACCACAATAAAAATAATTATAAAGAGTATTGCTATTAATATTTCTGCCTTTCCTAATTTAAATTCTTTTTGATAAGCTACAATTAAACAAAGATAAGCGCACAGAAATCCCAAAATTCCAAATGGAGATAAGTCTATCTTTAAATTTTGTATCGTATACGCAAATACTAAAAAGAAATCAGCAATAACAAGGAAAAAGAAGGATAATGCCATAAGTTTTTGTTCAAAAAATTTCTTTTTTATTGTTATAGCTGATAAAAAAAGAGTAACCATGATAGCATATTTAAGATATAAAACCATATTTTCTTTAGGATAAATATTATCAAAAATGAGAATCAAAATAGTTATTGGAAAATAAATTGCCATTAAAATTCTTTGTGCATTATTCATTTAAATTCCTTCCTTATATTTGTACTTCATTGTTTTTAGTACTTAACAATTTATTCTTAATTTAAAACGTCAACTATCTATACAACAAAACTCTCTATCATTCAGGCATCTTCAAGGTTTAATTACTTTAAAGTTTTACCCATGTTATTTTATTACCTTATTTTTTATCTTTTATTCGAATTATTAGCAATATTATAGCCAATTAACCATAGTATTTTAAAATTTTCCCAACCTCTAAAATAATAATCAGATTATTTTCTTCTCTTGATATAGCTACATTAAGAAGATTAGCATTATCCATAAATTTATCATATTGATCTGACTGTAGATAATATTGTGATTTCTTTTATCGTACATTAAATCTAGACAGTAATTTTGTTTATATATTCAAAAAAGCCATCCATTGTGGATAGCTTTTTTGAATATTGTATTTAAGATGTTCTTTAAATCCTTGATATTCATTGTACTTGGAATTTTTTTGGACCACCTAGGTGGTAGTCGTGAATTTGCGAGCGATTTTCAATTAAGACCGCAAAACAACATTTAAATATTTTAAAATTTATTTTACCCATCCTCCACTTGAATTAACATAATATCCATCTATCCATGTATTGTATGCCATTCTTCCATTATCAGAATAGAAGTAATACCATTTTCCATCTATATTTTGCCAACCCTTTTTCATCATTCCTACTATACCTTCGCTAGCACTTTTGTTAAAGTAATGCCAATAACCATTAATCTTTTGCCAGCCTGTCCTCATAACGCCACTACTACTGCTATTGCTTTCATCTAAATAATAATATGAGTCATTACCAAGGTTTATAAAGCCCGTTGCCATTTGTCCATTTCCATAGAAGTAGTACCAGCTTCCATTATTATAAAACCAGCCTGTTTGCATAAAGCCCTTATCTCTTTCATTTTTACCAGTTAAGTTAAAGTAAAACCAATTACCATCTACATTCTTCCAACCTGTAATTAAGTTCCCCATATTATCACCAGGTGTTGGATCTAAATAATAAACTGAGTCATCACCTAAATTTATGAACGCAACTGCCATTTGTCCATTTCCGTAAAAGTAATATCTCTTTCCGTTTAAGTCCATCCATCCAGTTTGTAATTTTCCACTTGAGTTTACGTAATATCTATCATTTCCTATTTGATTCCATCCCGAAGTTAGATTTCTAGTATCTGTTGGAGCATTTATATTGGTATTATTTATTTTGCCATTAACTCTTACATTAGGACAATTAGCAAAAACACTTTCTGGCATTTTTACATTCTGGGGCATTTCTATGTCTTGTAAGTTCTTCATTAGAAAGAAGGCTCCCTCTTCAATTATCTTAACAGTTTGTGGTAATTTAATTTTTGTTACTATAGCTTCCTTTTTACCATACTCAGGCTCAAAACGTGAAGTTCCCATCACTATTTTTTGTATAAGTGTTACTTTCTTTCCATCAAGAGTCTCAGGCACTTCTAAATAACTGGCCACATCATCTGTTCCCCAAAGTGCAATTGTTCCATTTTTAAGATTAGAATAAAACCATGTTCTTTGATTCTTATCTTGTGCATAATGAGCGCTATAACCTTCTATTTGATGATATTCACTATTTTCATCCTCATAAGCATAAGCTAATTGTGGTGAAATTAAACAAGTAGCAGCCATTGAAATTAAAAAAACAGCTGATATAATCTTCTTTTTATTTAACATATGTTTTCCTCCTATTTTAGAATTAATTTGCTTTAATTCTCATCTATATTTTAGATATTTAAATGATTATCTTCAAAACTTATCTAATACTTATATGCTGTATATTATACATATTTCTAATATGTATTTTGGTACTTTTTTAGATATATAATATATATTTAAACCCAACCCAATATGAGATCAATTATAACTTGAATACTATCAATAGTTAATCTGTTTTTAAGTTATTAGGCTTCTTTAAATTTTATTTCTAACATCACTCTTTATATCTTTTTGACTTTTCTATATTCATAAAAAAGATCGCAGGCGACTGTGGTTAAGTTCCGTATTGTGCACCGCACTCTTTATATATATAGATGTATTAGAAATTCCGCGCTTTGTTAAAAAATTTGATTTTTGATCGCCATCAGGTTTTTTACCTACTAAATAACGTGAGTTCGATGGAAAATTTTAAGGGATAAAAAATCCTATCTTTTCGAACTCACGTTAAATTAGACATAAATTTAAGGTTAATCCCCTATACTTCTAAATATTTTATTATCGATGTTTAAAATCCATTCTTTTAACAAAGACTATAAGATATAATTATTGCAAAAGGAGGAATTTCTCATGGCTAAAGTTACTGGTGTGGTTAAATGGTTTGATTCAGAAAGAGGCTATGGATTTATATCTTTCGACAAAGGAGATGATGTTTTTGTACATCATTCTCAACTTAAACATAATGGGCCTGATAAAGATCTGCATGAAGATGAAAGTGTTACCTTCGACATTGAAAGTGGCGAAAAGGGACCTATGGCTATAAATGTTCAAAAATTGTAATATAAAATATCTAATTTAATTACAAAAAAAGAACCCTTGTTTGAACTGCTTCCCGTCAAGTAGACAATTAAAAAAATAAAAAAATTTTCTGCCAGTGGGGCTAACCTGCTGGCAGTTTTTATGCTGCATGTAAATATATTTCATGCTTTTCCATCGGTGTTAATACAC
>NZ_MZGT01000066.1 GCF_002029255.1 Clostridium chromiireducens | reverse complement strand
CTAATATTCTTTATAAATATTTATTAAAATTTAAATAGAATACTGTAATTCAGATAATGAATACGAAGTATAATAAAATAAATAAAGGATAAGGAAGACACTATATAAAAATGTCTTCTTTATCCTTTATTTTTTCGCTTTAAACATACATGCTTTTGTGGTTATAGAAATGTTGCCATGCTTTTTAATGTATTCCTCTAAATATCTTGTAAATTCTTTTTTTCGCTCCCCTATTAAAACCGAGCTTCCTTGTATGGTCGATGCTTTGTATGATACTACTGGTTCTGCACTATTGACTATTATTTTTCCGTCTAAAACTTCTATATCAATCTTATTAAAATACTTTTGAAGAATTGCTCTACCATTTTCTAAATCAAATCTATTGGAAAATCCGTTACTATCTAATCCAAGATTTGGTGCAAAACTTTCTGCCAGTTCATTAAGTTCATACATTGATTTACAAGAATTAGCAGTCACATAAAATATGCCGCCGGGTGACAGTACTCTTCTTATTTCAGATAAAGCCTTTTCTATATTAGGTACGAAATAAATCATATGTTGTGCAATAACTACATCAAAGCTCCCGTCTTTATAGGGTATATCTTCTGCATTTATCTCTTGATAAGTAAATTCATGATCTATTTCTTTTAATCTATTCTTTGCAATTTTTAGCATGCTTTTAGAAAAATCAGATAAAGTAATACTTAATTCTTTATTTATACTATCTTTATTTTTATACCATAACTTTCCTACACCACATCCAAGTTCCAATATTTTTGCTTGATCAGGAAAATACATTTGATTAAAGCACCACTTATCCCAATCTATTTTATTGATATTATAACTATGAAGATTACTTCTTAGATTAAGATTTTTATCACTCTTATACTGTTCCTTTACGCTTTTTTCCATATTGGTTATCTTAATGATATTAATTAAATTGTTAACATCTATAAATTTACTTTCTTTTGCCTTATTTTCAGCTTTATTAAAAACAGCTATAACTGATTCTATATGCTTCTTCTTTTCCTCTAGTGCTTTTTTTTGAATAGTTATCATATGCTCTAGATTTTCTCCACTTTCGTTAATTGTATGGCTGATTTCGCTTAAGGATAATCCGATAAACTTTAAAGTTGTAATTTGCTGCAACTTCAAAAAATCATCTTCACAATAAATTCTATATCCCGAATCAGTTTTTTCAGATGGTTTTAAAAGTCCAATCTTATCATAATGAAGTAGTGTCTTTACTGTTACTCCTGATCTTTTGGCAAATTCACCTATTTTCAATATCGTCCCTCCAATTAAGCTTAATATATTTATTGATAAACAACATGTAACTTAGACTTATCCAATAAACTCACCGAAATGAATAGCATACTTTTGTTCCAGTTGGGTTATATTTCAAAATATATGTTAAGATTATGATTGGTTTACCAACATATTGATTTATAAGGGCTTAGTAGATATAAATTTATAGTTAATCACATAGTCCTATATAGATGTCTAATTTAAACACTTGACTTATTCCATAAACATATTTACAAATTTACTAAAACTTTAATTTGATATCTTCACTAGAAATTATAAACATTTGAAAATGAGCTGTTAAAGGTTCTTAAGCAGTGAACCTAAATCTTTGATTTAGTGTGAATCGCTTACTCAGCGAACGAACGTGAGTCGAGTTTCCGCTAGCGGTTGTTTCTCTTTAGCTTGTCAAACTGAAAGTTGGAGCATTCTAAAGTTGATAGAACCTTTCAGCGATATTTTCATAGTTTTTCGGAATTAAGTGAAACTTGATTTAGGTGGAGCCAATCTCCACCTAAATCTCTAGTTGAACTTATCCAGGAGTTGGCTAGCGGATAAAATGTTTATAATTTCGGTAAGTTTCACATAACTTATAGTATCTCTTTAATTACTTTTACAGTTTCCTCAGCTATATACGCTGCATCTTCTAATGATAGTGTAGTGTACACTGGAAGGGTAATTTCATTTTCATATTGAGCATAAGCATTTGGATAATCTTTGATATCATATCCTAAATTCTTATACAATGTCAGCATCGGAAGTGGCTTATAATGAACATTTGTTGCAATTCCCATTTCAGCTAACTTTTGGATAGCAATATTTCTCTTTTCTTCATTAAATCCTTTAACTCTATAAAGATATAAATGATATGATGTTTCAGTTCCATTATCATCTTTTGTAACTGGTATTATTGAAAAATCTTCTTTTGATAAGATATCACTGTAAGTCTTAAATATTTGTCTTCTCTTTTCAAGCATTTGGTTGTATCTCTTAAGCTGAACAATTCCAATAGCTGCACTCATATCAGTCATATTGCATTTTAGTCCATCATTTATAATATCATACTCCCAAGCCCCAGCCTTAAGCTTACTCAAAGCATCTTTTGATTGACCATGCATTGCTGTAAATCTCATATATTGAAGCAGATTTTCATGTCCTCTAAAATTATTATTGTTAAAAGTAACAGCTCCACCTTCAGCTGTGGTTAAATTCTTAACTGCATGGAATGAAAATGAATGAAAATCGCATTGAGATCCAACAGGTTGACCTTTATATTTTGCACCAAAGGAATGAGCTGAATCACAATTTATTATAATATCTTCTCTATTTAAATCCTTTAATACTTTCTTTAACGCATCGTAATCAAACGGTAATCCTGCAATATCTACAGGCATGATTACTTTTGTTCTATCTGTAATCTTTTCTGCAATTTTATCTATATCCATCATGAAAGTGTCTTTCTTAACATCAACATATACTGGCTTAACGCCTCTATGTATGCCTACACTGGAAGTTGCAGTATAAGTATAAGGAGTAGTTATAATTTCATCTCCTTCTTTTATATCAAATACCTTAAGTACTAATTCCATAGCAGCCGTTGCGCTGTTTAACGCTAATGCTCTACTTACTTGCAAGTACTCTTCTATTCCCTCTTCAAATCTAGAAAGTTGTGGGCCAGATGTAATCCACCCTGATCTTAGCACCTCTGCAACAGCTTGTATTTCCTCTTCTGTTATATCAGGTGGCGAAAATGGTATTTTCTTCATATAATTCAATCCTCTCCTAATTTAGATAAAGTTTTTAATAATAAATTTCTTATTACACAAATCAAGGATAAAATAACATTTTAATAATCCTTTAAGTTTATTATAAACTCATACCTTAGGTCAGAGTCAAGGCGAAATTTATTTTGTTCATAAATTAATTAAACCACCTATCGTAGTTGATTTCTCCATAAGCCAATATCAATCTAAAATAGGTGGTTTTATCATTATTAAATAACTATTTTATATTTTAAATAATTTCTTCTTTTGGTATACAGACATTATCTAAAAGTCTTTTTATATTTCAACAATCACTGGTAAAATCATAGGCTTTCTTTTCATTTTCATATATACAAAATTGTCAACTTCTCTTCTTATACCATTTTTTATTTCTGCCCATTGAGTAATATTTTTATCTAAACACTTTTCCACAACATCAGTTACAATATTTCTAACTTCATCAATTAATTCCTCAGAATTTCTTACATAAACAAAACCTCTTGAAACAATGTCTGGACCTGATATTATCACCTTATTTCTCCTATCTATAGCAATAACTACAGTTATTATTCCATTTTCAGCCAAATTCTTTCTGTCTCTAAGTACCATATTTCCTATATCGCCTACACCCATACCATCCACAAGAACTCTTCCAAATGGAACTTTTCCCGTTATCTTTCCACTATTTCTAGTTAATTCAAGTACATCTCCATTTTCTAGTATAAATGTATTATCTTTATCTATTCCCATACTTTGAGCAATCTTAGCATGTGTAATTAAATGTTTATATTCGCCATGAACAGGAATGAAAAATTTAGGCTTTAATAAAGCTTGAATCAATCTAAGTTCTTGTTCACAAGCATGACCTGAAACATGTATTTCTTCTATAGATTTATATATTACATTGGCTCCCTTTTCTATCAGTTCATTTACTACATTGGATACCGCTTTTTCATTACCTGGTATTGGTGTTGCTGAGATTATAACCATATCATCTTCAAATATTTGAATATATTTATGTGTTGATGCTGCTATTCTTGTAAGTGCTGCCATTGATTCCCCTTGACTTCCTGTTGTAACGATAGTTAGCTTATCATTGGGGTAATTTTTTATTTGATCTAAGCTTATTACCATATCTTCTGGTATGACTAAATAACCAAGTTCCCTAGCTACCTCCGATACATTTTCCATGCCCCTTCCGCTAAATGCTATCTTTCTTCCATACTTTACAGCGCAATTGCTAATTTGTTGTAACCTATGAACATTAGATGCAAAGGTAGAAACAATTATTCTACCAGTAGCTTTGCTAAATAGGTTCTCTAAAGTTTCACCAACGGTTTTTTCTGACATTGTGTAACCTTTATGAAGAGAATTGGTACTATCCGCCATTAGCAGTAATACGCCTTTCTTACCTAATTGAGCATACCTTTGTAAATCCATGACTTTTCCATCTATAGGTGTAAAATCTACTTTAAAATCTCCACTATGGACAACAACTCCCACTGGTGTATGTAATGCAATTGAGCAACTATCTGGAATACTATGATTATTTCTAATATATTCAATCTTAAATTTATCTAAATTCACTGTTTCCGCTGGTTCCACCATGTTTAGAGTGCAATCACTAAGAATAGCGTGTTCTTTTAGTTTCAATTCAATTAGTCCAAGTGAAAGTTTTGTGCCGTATACAGGTATATTGATTTGCTTTAATATATATGGCAATCCACCTATATGGTCTTCATGTCCATGAGTAATAAAGATACCTTTGACTTTATCTTTATTTTTTATCAAATATGTTACATCCGGAATTACAATATCAATTCCATAAAGATCTTCATCCGGAAATGCTAATCCACAATCTATAACAATTATTTCATTGTCGTATTCAAAAGCTGTCATGTTTTTTCCAATTTCGCCAAGCCCACCTAATGGAATAATTTTTAATGACATCATCTTAGCTTTGCTTTTTTTATTCGTCTTAGGTTTATTAATTTCAATTTCATTATTATCCATTTTTTCACCCCTTAATATATATTGCCTAATCTAATTATTTACAAATACTATTAAATATATAAGTATTAATTAAAATTTATTTCACTAAAATAGTTAATATTATAATCTTAAAACTATAATGCTATTATTCACATATCATAGATAAACAAAGCGTAAATTTAATATACACTTTGAATTATAACCCAATTAGAAATGAGTAACATACTTTTGTATAATGTTTCGTAAGGAATTTTTGTGGTAGTTATTCTTAGAAAAAAAGTTGTTCCAAATATGCTAGTTCAAAAAGTGAGAGTCCAAATTTTACATTTGGATTCTCGTACTTTCTCTGTGAGCGCATTGCCTTCGAGGCTAGCATTTATGAAGCAACTTTTTTTCTTAGAATCACCCATGAAAATTCCTTAGAAACTGGAACAAAACGTATGCTACTCATTTTGCGAGTTATCATGTCTAAGTTTAATTATCACGTTGTTTATCTATATAATTCTATACATTTTGATATGTATAGAAACTAAAACTTAATATTATTGGAAATATAACGATTTTACTTTATCTACAATTTCTTCTTCGCAGCTTGAGATTTGTCTGATGCCATACCCAAGGAGTAGTGGTGAACTTGTAAATCTAGGCATAACCTTACATATTATCTTTTCCTTAAAGTGATAGAAGAATATATTAAAACTATCACATTTTACAAAATAATTATTTAAAAGATAGTGAACTATTTTTCTAAGATTAACTGAAAGTTCACTTAATGCATTTAAATCATCATCTATTATTATATTAAACTCAGTAAATCCATTAAATGGTGTATGGGATAAATTTACCAAACAATTATCACTTTTATGGATTTCTATCCCATTAAAGTATTCATCCTTTATTCTTGACTTATAGTCTATATCATCAATACCTACAATTTGCATATGTGGGTGTTTTAAACTTCCACCTGATCTTGGTCCATGATTCTTATAAAATATAACTGATTTGTATTCTCCACTGCCTTCCATCCTTAACCAGTGCTTTACACCAAACCTTATTAAGTCTTCCATATATTCTTCAGAATATTCCCCCATATCATTTTCACAAGTATAGGTCTCTATAATGACTAACTGACAAGTGTCTTTTATGGTTGGATACTTGTTCTTAAGTAACATAAATGGACCCTTTTCATCGATAATATCTGTAAGTTTGTCTCTATTACAAAAAGGACATTCTTTTATATTTATTTTTTGAAATTCATTAGGCTTATCCTTATTTATATCATTTAAAAATACTAAATACTTTTCTTCTTCCATTTATATCACCAAAAACCTTCCATCAAAATCATTTTTTAATTAAAACATGTGCACACTTTGAAGGAACAGTTACATTGTTTCCAGCTATAGCATAAATCTCATCGACCCCTGCTCTTTCTTTATTAACAAGAACACTCCATCCACATTCTTTTAACTCTACGAATGCTTCCTCATCATTTGGATTGAATATTACAACTATAGTGTTAGATAAATTTTTCCCACTATTATCTTCAATCTTATATGCAACAACATTTTCTTTATAAAAATCTTCTCCATACTCTAAAAATATCAGATTCTTTTTTATTTCTTCACTTGAATTCATTCTAAAAGCTCTATACTTTTTCCTTAATTTTATTAGTCCTTTATAATAATTCACGATTTCTTCATACTCATGAACGCTGTCCCAGTTTAAGCTATTAACACTATCTGGTGCGTTATAACTATCATGATTAAAACTTCCATCTTCATTTTTCTTTGTTCTTAAAAATTCTTCTCCTGCTTGGAAGAACGGAATTCCTTGAGATGTCAGCACTATAGCCGCCGCTAACTTATTCATATTTTTACGTTTCTGTAAAGAAGAATCTTCGTTAGTCATGTGTAATTTATCCCACAATGTATAATTATCATGAGCAGAAATGTAATTTATGCATTGGTATGGCTCATTAGCCCATGCCCAATGTGAATACATAACCTTATCATAATTTATTCCCTTTTGGCCGGTAGCACCAACTACGCAAAATTTAATGCTTTCTTCCAGGCCTATTCTTCCATTTATATATCCTCTTTCATTAATGTTAAATACATGCCCTTTAACTGAGTCCCTGGTATCGTCACTAAAAGCAGCTATCTGCATCTTATCAAATTTGAATATATTTTGTTTTACTGACGAATCTTCCCCATTTAATGGCGACAACCCACCAGTCCATCCTTCCCCATACATAATTATAGTCGGATCTATTTTATCTAACTCGGTTCTGATTAATTTCATGGTTTCAATATCATGTAGTCCCATTAAATCAAACCTAAATCCATCTATATGATACTCTTTTGCCCAATATACTACCGAATCAACAATTAGCTTTCTTACCATATATCGCTCTGATGCTAATTCATTACCGCAACCAGATCCATTAGAAAAGTTACCATTAGAATCTTGCCTATAATAATATCCTGGGACTGCCAAATTTAAATTAGATTCATAACTTCTATAAGTGTGGTTATAAACCATATCCATAACAACTCTTAATCCAGACTTATGTAGGCATTTAACCATTTCTTTAAACTCATTTATTCTTTTTTCTCCACTAAAAGGATTTGTAGAATACGAACCCTCTGGTGCAAAATAATTTTTTGGGTCATATCCCCAGTTATATTGTGGCACATCTGGTTTACTTTCGTCAACAGTTTCATAATCAAAGGCTGGGAGCAAATGAATATGGGTTACTCCTAGCTCCCTTAAATAGTCTATACCAGTTTTAGTATATCTCCCTGGTACCGTAGTTCCATATTCACAAAATGCAATAAATTTTCCTTTCCTTTCAGGTTTGATTCCCGAATTTTCATTTGCAGAAAAATCTCTTACATGGACTTCATATATTATCGATCCGACTGCACTACTTAGTTCTGGCTTCTCATCTTTATGGAAATCTACTGGGTCTGTTTCTCTTAAATTAATAACCATACCACGATTCCCATTTACACCTAATGCTTTAGCATAGGGATCTGTTACTTCTCTTTCATTACCGCTATTAGTAACTAAATAATTATAAAATTCGCCTTTCAAGTCTCTCTTAACTTCTATATTCCAAGTTCCCTGTGCACCTCTATTCATATCTAATATTTCTACTGGTGCATTTGTATAATTTTTACCGTCATCACCGAATAAAGCTAATCTAACATTATTAGCATTTGGTGCCCATAATACAAACTTTGTACTCTCCTTAGAATATTCTGCTCCCAATTTTCCTGTATAATTATTATAATCATTATCTAATAAATTCATTATATTATTACCCCTTATTAGTCCTATTAGTCATATTATTTCAGATGAGACTTATAGAAAATTTTATATTAAATTCTTTTTAATTCCTTGATTATTTTAGCTGAAAAGGCAGGAACTTTTATATAAACTTCTCCGCCATTAACCAAGGCTTCATTATCATCCAATAGATCAATTCCCTCAGAAAAAGTCATTTTAAAATTTAAACTACTTTCTTTATCACTTAGATTTAAAACCACATAAACTTTATCATTATTACTTGTTCTAGAAAATACAAACTGTTCATTTTTAACAACTACCTGTTCGTAATTCCCATATTTTAATGCTTCACACTGGCTTCTAATTTTTCCAAGCTTCTTAAGTAATTCGTATAGTTCATTATTTGTTTGTTCTATTTTTCCAAGCTCTAATTCCGGCCTGAGAGGTAAATCCGTACCTTTTCCCTTAACACCTCTAATACCAAATTCACTGCCATAATAAATACTAGGTACTCCTGGCATTGTATATAATAATATATAAGCATTATATACATATTCCGGAACTTTTAGGATGCTTGTTAATCTATTAACATCATGATTATCAACAAAATTATATAGGCATAGATCCTTATATATTCCGCCATTTCCAAATAACCTATTTAATGAATATGCTATTTCAAAATAATTCTTATCATTATGACTCGAATAATTTCCTTTATAACATTCATAATTAGTAACAGAATCTAGACTTTCTTTATTTGCCCACCTAGTATAATCTCCATGAATAACTTCACCCATAAGCCAAAAATCTTTCTTTTTAGATTCAGTAAATTTCCTCAAGACTTTAAAGAATTCAAAATCTATACTGTCTGCTGCATCTAGTCTTAAGCCATCTATTTCAAATTCATCTATCCAAAGTCCCACGGCTTGTAATAAGTGATTTAATACTTCTTGATTTCTCAAATTAAGCTTAACTAAATCAAAACACCCATTCCAACTTTGATAATTAAATTCATCACCCATTGGACTTTTGCTATTAAAATTAAGATTTGAAAACCAATTGCAATACTTAGAATTTCGTCCGTTCTTCTGAACATCCTTAAACGCCCAAAATTCTCTTCCTACATGATTAAAAACCCCATCTAATATTACCCGTATATTATTATTATGAAGTTTATTACATAGCTCCTTAAAGTCTTCATTAGTTCCAAGTCTTTTATCAATCTTATAATAATCTTTCGTATCGTATCCATGGTAGCTTGATTCAAATACTGGTGCAAAATAAATAGCATTAATGCTCATTTCTTTCAAATGAGGTATCCAGTTTTCTATTTTAGCTAATCTATTCTCTTCTTTATATACCTTGCCGGGTTCCAATGTTCCGCAAACTCCAAGTGTATAAAATTGATAAAAAATGCTTTCCTTAATCCATGTATTCATAAATTCATCCCCTTTTCCCCTTTATACATTATACCACTTTTTTCAATATACTATTATTTCATATTTATAATTGTAAATTTTATTCATATAAATACTTTTTTATTATATAGAAGTTTAATGTAATTTAAAATACAAACCATTATTTTTTACACTATATTTAACATAAGTTCTTATATATGTAATTAAAAGCTTTATTTATATAATAAAATAATTATTCAACAACTTAGCAATAATAATAATAATTTTCTTAATTTTGTCACATAATAATTGCATAAATTAAATATCCATGGAGGTATGAACATGAATGATAAAACCATAAAATTATTAATCTCTTTATTTATTGTACTGAATTGTCTAATAGCACTTTCAAGCCCAGTAATAGCAAATAGTATCCTTAATTACAAGCCTGATTTAGAATTATCTGTTTTTTACTCACAAAAAGATAAAGATGAAAAAAATAGAATTCTTAATATTTTTAGTGAGGAAAATTATAAATATCTTTCCCCTGATCAGAAAAAACAATTATTGGAACTAAAAAAATGTAAAGATAATGGTACTGCCTTCTCTGAAGAACAACAAAAAACTTTGCATACGCTTCTTGACAGCATAATAAAAGGAAGATTGGGTAATGATGATTACGAAGATTTCAAAATTTTAATCCAAAAGAAAAAATCTAATCAAAGTTTGACAGAAGAAGAGGATAAAAGATTAAAAGAATATAGAGATATAATTAACGGTTCTAAACCAAATACTCAAGATATATTGAATCAATTCTTAAGATAATACTTTATTAATACATAGCATAAAGAACAAAGCTAATATTTAAACTTTGTTCTTTTTATTTGTAAATTTATTTTAAACATTCTTAGTGTAAAAAGAAATGATCTTATCAAAGACACTAAATGCTATCTCATCTCGCTCATAATATGATTCATGCTTTGATCCATCTACTTTGACCAACTCGCAGTTCGTAGCATATTGTGCAAACTTTTTTTGTGCCTCTGGAATAACATGTGTATCATATTCTGCTTGGAGTAGCAATACAGGTATTTTAACCTTTGAGGCATTTTCTTTTTTTATAAGTTTTCTAGTTGCTTTCACACCTTCGATGTACCATAGTGCTGACGATCCCCCGCACTGATATTCATCATGTTTTTTAATTTTTTCATGTAAGTACTCATATCTCTCTTTGCAACTAGTAGATCTAGTAGGCGATGCCTTTTTCTTAGCATACGGAACTTGGCCAGGTAAATAATTTATCCCTCTTCCCAAAATTCTTAGACTTCTAGAAACAATATTTGCAAAGATTTTTGGTGCCTTTCCTGTATTTATTTCATGCATTGGTGAGCTTAATACAGCAGCGGTAAAATAATTCGTATATTGTTCTAGGAAAAGCGTACCAATCCCACCTCCCATAGAGTGAGCAAACAAAAATAAGTTTTTATTACTACTATTAGGAATAACAATTTCATCTATAAATCTTTTGAAATCCTCAGTATAATAATCAAACTTTTCAACGCTTATTTGGCTACTATCTATACCTAGTCTTGGAGAACGACCATGCCCTCTATGCTCCATAATAAAAACAGAATAATTTTCTTTCATTAGATAGTAAATTAATTCATAATATTTTTCCGTAAATTCTCCAAAACCATGACATATAACAATATTAGCCTTTGGGTTTTTTACCATAAATTTTTCGTAATATAATTTTAAATTATTTTCTCCGATAATATACCCACTTTTTAAATTTTTCTTTATATATGGTTCTACTTTATCCAACATCTCTTCTTTATAGTTCTTTTGTGAAACATATTTTCCCTTACCTGTAATTATATAATCTAGATCTGAAGTAATTTTTAGAGCGGCATTATTACTCATAAACAATCCTCCTTATTTGCAACAATTATTTCTATGATTTATAATTTATTCAATTACTTAGATTTAATATACAATAGTTTCTTTAAATCTATTATAACTTTAGGTTAAAAATAACTCAATTTACAATTATTAACATACAAAAAAAACAGCTCTCTTAATCTAAATTTATCAGAAATAAATTTTTTCTAAGACAGCTAATTTCTATTATTTAATATTGAAAGCCTTTGTTTTGATAATAAATTATTTTAGCTTTCTCACCTGTACTTAATACTAAGTCTTCTCCTATATAATAACACAAAAGTTATAACAACATTTCTTTCACATACAAATCTGTTTCTCTTGATAAATCTATAAACTCTCCATCTTTTAAAACAAGGGGTTTTTCTAGATTATTTAGGTTCATTTGTATTACTTTACATTTCTGATTAGTATTTAGTAATACCTCTTCACCAATATAGTACCCTGAAATATGCTCTAAAAACATTTTTGAATATTCATAATCTAATTTCCCTAGGCTTTCATTTTTAACTATTTGCAACGCTTCAAATGGGAGTTTCTTTCTTTTATATCCTCTATCTGAATTAATTGCATCAAATACATCTGCAATAGCAATTATTTTAGCAAAAGGATGTATTGCCTCATCTTTCAACCCTAGCGGATATCCTGACCCATCTAACCTTTCATGGTGCATTAATACTCCATAACTAACTGACTTATCCAGAAACGATATGTCTTTTATAAATTGATAGCCTACCTGAGCATGAGTTTTTATATTGTTAAATTCATTTCTTGTTAAAGCTTCTTCCTTCTTAAGTAAATCTCTATCTATCTTTGTCTTTCCAAAGTCGTGAAGTATTGCTGCGTATACGAGTAAGTTTAATTTTGAACTTTCAAAACCCAACCATTTCCCTATGATCGCACTCAATGCCGCAACATTTACTCCATGCCTATATATCGAATCTGCTCCACTTCCATAAAGCACAATGTTCTTTATAACTACGCTACTTGGATTTAACTCATTCTGAATCTTTTTTGAAAACTCTCTAATTTCATTCATTGCTATTCCATTTTCATTTGCCAATTGTCTAAATGTTTTTTGCAATTTTAATGATATTTCTTTAAACTCTTCTTCTATCTTCCTGTGCTGTTCTTCTTTTTTATTTTCTATATTACTTGGCTTTTTTTCAACGCTCTCTTCATATATTTCCACTTTGCCTATAAATAATAAACTTCTCAGCTTCTTTATCATTTGGCTATTTATACACAAATCTTTTTTAAGGAGCACACTCCCATTTTCTTCTACATTTTTAGCTACTACCATACCTTCTACTAACTCATTAAAGTTCACTATCTTTGTCTTCTTTTCCACAATACTCACACCAATCATACCTATAATTTTAAACAATTTGAAATTTTATAGATAACAACTTATACAAAAATAAATTTAATTAAACTAAATACTAATATCTAAAAGTGAAAAATTTATTTATAAAGTTTTTTAAGCCAATTATTTATTAAAATGTACTTATTTATTTATATTATTCTATATTTTTTAACTTTTGTCAAAAGAAGTTTTATGTTTTTTTATAATGTAGTTATTAAATTTCTCAGGAAATATATGTGTTATTATTTTTCTTATTATATCCATATTACACACTTCTACCCACATGCTACATTAAATATTCTGTACCTTTATTCAAATTCTTAAAATATTAGTTATTCTAGTGAAACATCTATAATTTATATTATAAAAAGGGCAAGGATTAATAAAACCCTTGCCCTTTTTACAGTTAATCACACATAACTGCAATCTTATTCTATTGGTGACGCTTTTTTATTTCCTGTTTTGGCTTTGCCTTGTATTTCTTGCGGAACATTTCTTACATCATTTTTTTTATAATGTGTTATATGATTACTTTCTGTTCCATGTGGTTCACTCGGATCTGGTCTTCTCATTCCTGCTTTCGCCATAACTATTTTCACCCTTTCTATAACATATAGAATAATAAATAAAAGAGTAGTTTCATATCTAAGGTACTCACATATAATTAATACAAACCTTAGACTCATTTCTACTTAGATATTTATATATATATTTGAAATTATCTCAAATTTAGTATTCTAAAAACTATTATATTATATACCTGACTTTTACTGAAACTATGGGAATAATTTTACCTTTTATCGAAGATACATCAACTCTTGTTTATCCATTCATTCCAGATATCAGTTTTCTCTCCAACTGTTGCTTCCTTCCCATTTCTAACCACAGGAGTATTCATAACTTTTTGATTTTTTAATAACAATTCAATTTTTATATCCGCACTTCGTATATTGCTAAAATTTAATTTTGTATATTCTTTGCTCTTTGTATTTATTAATTCATTAAGTTTAACTGAATTTAATACACTATTTAATTCGCCTTTACTCATAGACTTTTCATTTAAGTCAATAAACTGAAATTTTATATTTCTCTCCTTAAAGAAGCGTTCTGCTTTTTTAGTATCAAAGCATTTCTTTGTTCCAAATATCTGTATATTCATAAGATCTCCCCCTCCTTAGATACTATAAAAAAATAATAAAATACTTTTAAAAGAGTTGAAGTATACTCCTCAACTCTTTTATTAATCAAAATTTATTTATCTAATTTTACAATCGTATCTAAAGCAACTTCCATCATATTAGTAAATGTTTTTTGTCTTTCCTCTGCACTTGTAACTTCTCCTGTTACAAAGTGATCACTTACTGTTAGTAATGCCAACGCATTAACACCAAATTTTGCTGCAATTGTATATAACGCTGCTGCTTCCATTTCTACTCCTAAACAGCCAAACTTAGCCCATTTCTTCCAATCTTCACTATCATCACCGTAAAATACGTCAGAACTATATATACTTCCTACTTTAGGATCAAATCCTTTTTCTACTGCGATATCATATGCTGGCTTTAATAATTCAAAGCTTGCTGTTGGTGCATATGTTCTTCCTTGGAACCTCACTAGATTAAGATTTGAATCAGTTGAAGCTGACATAGCTATAATAAGATCTCTAACCTTAACTTTTTCACTATATCCCCCACAAGTTCCTACTCTGATTAAGTTTTTAGCTCCATAACTTTGAATCAACTCATTAACATAGATTGATATTGATGGTATTCCCATTCCTGTTCCTTGAACTGAAATCTTCTTTCCTTTATATGTTCCTGTAAATCCATACATTCCTCTAACTTCATTGTAGCATACCGCATTTTCTAAAAATGTTTCTGCAATAAATTTTGCTCTTAATGGATCTCCTGGTAATAATACACTTTCTGCTATAGCACCATCTGGTGCATTAATATGAACACTCATTTTGTTACCTCCGATTCGTTGTTCTCTTTATTTTCCTAACGCTTCTTTCTTAAAAGCTCCAGGCAAAATATCATTCATGTCCTTTACTATATAATCATCTTCATTTTTAGCTATTATTATTTTAACGTCTTCATCGCCAAATTCAACAATTACTTGGCGACATATTCCACATGGAAATGTGTATTCCTCTAAACTACCTACTACTGCTACAGCTTTTATTCTTTTTTCCCCCTCAGATATTCCTCTAAATATCCCAGTTCTTTCTGCACAGTTTGTTGCTCCAAAAGATGCATTTTCTATATTGCATCCTCCATATATTTCTCCACTATCAAAAAGAATAGCTGCACCAACTTTGAACTCTGAATAAGGCGAATAAGCCCTCTCCCTATAATCTAATGCTATTTTAATAAGATTTTTGTAATCCATAAATATCCCCCCTCTTATTCTAAAAATATATATAATTTTATAGGTCAAATAATCCGATTTTTATCTTTTCTATATTTGAGATTTCAGCTACTGTCTGCCCCATGTCTACAAAAGAATTTCTGGTTCCTAAAATAATACTGCAATTTTTCATTTGCTCTTCCCAAAGTTCATCTAATATAGCCGTACCTAACGCTGGTTTGTTTCCAATGACTTTTCCTGTTGAATCCTCAAATTTTTCTTCTTAACTAATTTGGAGTTATTTTATAACGCCATAAATTAATGGTATATCTTCAGACTTCTCTTTTGCTATATGATAACTTTCAATTATGCTCTTTTCCGCTCTCTTTATTTTACTTTCATCATTTGCGTGTATATAAGCTAAAGTTTCACCTTTTGATACTTTATCGCCTCTTTTTTTATTCAAAACTATACCAACAGCTAAATCTATAGTATCTTCCTTCGTTGCTCTGCCTGCTCCAAGTTCCATTGCTATTAGGCCTATATGCTCAGAATCTATTTTAGATACATATCCTTCTTCTTCGCTTTTAACTTCTACAACATATTTTGCCTTTGGTAAAAGTTCTGTATTCTCAACTTGTTCTGGATTTCCTCCTTGAGATGCAACAAATTCCTTTAGTTTATTTAGCGCAGATTTATCTTCTATAACTTTAAGAAGCATTTGTCTAGCATCTTCGACTGTTTCAGCTTTCCTCGCTAAAACCACCATATTGCTTCCAAGAGTTAAGCATAGTTCCAATAAATCTTTTGGTCCAGCTCCATTCAAAGTATCAATGGCTTCTTTTATTTCTAATGCATTTCCAACTGCTAATCCTAATGGTTGATCCATGTCAGATATTACAGCCACAGTATTTCTGTTAACATTTTTACCGATACTAACCATAGCTTCTGCAAGTTCTTTAGCACTTTCAAAAGATTTCATAAAAGCTCCATCGCCAATTTTAACATCTAAAACAATAGCGTTAGCCCCAGCTGCTATTTTTTTACTCATTATGCTTGATGATATAAGGGATATATTTTCAACTGTAGCGGTAACATCTCTTAAAGCATATAATTTTTTATCTGCCGGCGCCAAATCTGCTGTTTGACCCATAATAGCAATTTTATTATTATTAACATTACTCATAAATTGTTCTTCGCTTATTTCAACTGAAAATCCTTCAAATGATTCTAATTTATCTATTGTACCTCCTGTATGACCAAGACCTCTTCCAGACATCTTAGCAACTGGAATCCCAAGGGCAGCAACCATTGGAGTTAATACAAGTGTCGTAGTATCGCCAACTCCACCCGTACTATGTTTATCTACTTTTATTCCTTCTATATTTGATAAATCAAGAATATCTCCTGAATTAACCATTGCCATGGTAAGATCCGAAGTTTCTCTCATATTCATTTTTTGAAAACAAATTGCCATAAGTAATGCTGAAACTTGATAGTCTGGAATACTACCTCTTGTATAATTTTCAACAACAAAATTAATTTCTTCCGTAGTAAGTTCCATACCTTCTCTTTTTTTACTTATAATATCAGTCATCTTCATAAAATCACCCTTTTCACCAGTTAACTTCTAATAATTAATTTTTTTCATTTAGATTCTAAACTTAAAAATTATTTACTTTCACTAACTATTGCTATACTAGCACTAGCTCCTATCCTACTTGCACCAGCATTTATCATTTCCATAGCGGTTTTAAAATCTCTAACTCCCCCAGATGCTTTAACGCCTAATTCTGGTCCAACAGTCTTTCTCATTAGAGCTATATCTTCTTTTGTAGCTCCACCTGCTCCGAATCCTGTTGATGTCTTAACAAAATCTGCTTTAGCTTCTTTTGATATTTCACACGCTTTAATTTTTTCTTCGTTTGTTAATAAACAAGTTTCTATAATTACTTTAACTAGCGCCTTTTCTTTAGCCGCATTTACTACTGCTTCTATATCCTCTTTAAGAAGTGAATAATTTTTGTCCTTCAATGCGCCTACATTAATAACCATATCTATTTCAGTTGCACCATTTTCAATAGCTTGAGCTGTTTCAAATGCTTTGGATTCTTTAGTCATTGCACCTAATGGAAAACCAACTACTACACAAGTCTTCACATCGGTTCCTGAAAGTTCATTGCTAACTAATTTTGCATAACATGCATTTACGCAGACAGATGCAAAACCATATTCTTTTGCTTCTTTGCAAAGTTTCTTTACCTCTTCCACAGTAGCCTCTGGCTTAAGTATTGTATGATCTATATATTTAGCTATATCCATTTTGTATCTCTCCTCTTTCATATATAATATAAAGTATTTATTTTAGTATACTTTTATATATCTTTAAATGCACAACCTAGAACAAAACTCTTACTTTAATGTTTAGCTCTTTAACATAATCTTATACTAAAGGCTTATTACTAAATTGTGCATTATAATTATTAAAAGTAAATATTATCTTTTTCCTGAATCAAAAGGTTCACCCGCTGATTTAGGCGCTTGTGACGATTTAGAGAATATCACAAGGGCAATCAAAGTAGCTACGTAAGGAAAAATCTTAAGTACTACTGATGGTATAGAACCTAGAGCAGGAATAACTTGTGATACGTTAGCAATTGTTGTTGCAAATCCAAAAAAGGCTGTTGCTGCAAGGATACCAAGTGGTTTCCATTGCCCAAAAATTAAAGCTGCAAGTGCCAAAAATCCTAGACCTGCAACACTTCCATTAAATTCACCCGAATATGTCACGAGTATTATTGCTCCTGATAGTGAAGATAAACCTCCTGAAAGTAATACCCCTATATAACGCATGCGATATACATTTATTCCTGCAGCATCAGCTGCTTGAGGATACTCTCCACAAGACCTTAATCTTAATCCAAATCTTGTTTTATATATTAAAAATATACTTAGTAGTAATATTGCTAATGCAAGCCAAGTAGTAGCATATGATTTTGCAAAAAGCAACTTACCGAGTACAGGTATTTGAGAAAGCCCAGGAATATCACTTTGAAAAAATCCAGTTCTAATCCTTATACGTCCACTTCCTGAAATAGTTCTTGCCAAAAATATAGTTAATGCTCCTGCTATCATATTTATAGCTGTACCACTAATTACTTGGTTAGCATTTAAGTTTATACTGGCAAATGCATGTAAAAGTGAAAATAACATTCCAACTATTAGAGCTACAATCAATCCTATCCAAAGAGGGAGATTGCTGCCTGGAAAAACATCTTGTAACTTTGTTATTGTTAAAGCTCCAGAAAATGAGCCTATAATCATAAACCCATCAAGTCCTATATTAATTACTCCACTTCTTTCGCAATATAATGCTCCAAGCGCAGTCATAAGTAAAGGAATTGTATATGCTATAGCATATGGAAAAATTTGCTGTACTATGTCCCACATATTACTTCTCCCCCTTATTATTTACTTCTTCTGTATCACCAAGTTTTTCTGAATCATCCACTTCTTCATCACTACTTAATGTTGACTCATTACTTGCATTTTCATTTGGTAATATACCAGTCCCGCCAGTATTACCAGCTTTATTTGCAGCTGCCATGGCTCTTCTATGTTTAATTTTATTAACTACTATTGGCACCGCTGCACTTATAGCTGCGAAGTATATTATAATGGCAATTATTGTATCTGCTATTTCTGGAGGTATGCTTGTGTTAGCATTCATAAATCCTTTTCCTGAATATAAAAGTCCAAAGAAAATGGCTGATACAAGAATACCTATTGGATTATTAGCTCCTAGTAATGATACAGCTATTCCATCAAACCCTTGTGATGGCATTATTCCTATTTGAATATTAGATGCATTTCCAACATATTGAGCCACTCCTGCAAGTCCTGAAAGTCCTCCAGATATCATCATTGCAATAATAATATTTTTATTTACTGACATTCCTGCATATTCAGCAGCATCCCTATTAAATCCAACCGCCTTCAATTCATATCCTAAAACTGTTTTATTCAAAATGAATCCAATAATAATAACAGCTATAATTGCGATAAGTATTCCTAAGTTAATATAAGAACCTGAAAATAAATCTGAAAACCAAGTAGTTCTTAATGATGCTATTTCTGGAATATTCTTAGATTCTGTTTCAGTTGAACCCTTAAAATAAGTTGGTATAGCATAATACACTATCCAATAACAAATCCAATTCATCATAATGGCAGATACAACTTCATTTACATTAAATTTAGCTTTTAATAATCCCGGCACAAATGCCCATAAAGCACCAGCTAAAGCTCCAACGATTATCATAACTAATAATAATACTGGCCTCGGCATACTTGCATTATATGTTAATGCTATAGTTGTTGCACAAAATCCACCAAAAAGCATTTGCCCAGGTGTTCCAATATTAAATAGTCCTGTTTTAAATGCAAATCCTACTGAAAGCCCTGTAAGTATCAAAGGAGTCGCAGTTGCTAAAGTATCTCCAATTCTAGATATATTTTTCAATCCGCCTTGAAATAAATATGAATATCCGTCTATAGCATTATCTCCAATAGCGAACATTAAAACTGCTCCTGCAATCAATCCTAGAACAACTGCAAGTATTGAATTTAAAGCTTCTTTTTTATTCATGCGACTTTCCTCCTTTTTGAATTCCAGCCATCATTAAGCCGATTTCATTTTCATTTGTTTCAGAAGCATTTACTATTCCTATTAATTCTCCACTATTAATAATTGCAATCCTATCTGATAAATTCATTACTTCACTTAATTCTAAAGATATAAGAAGTACTGCCTTTCCTGCATCTCTTTGTTCTACAAGTCTTTTATGAATGTATTCTATTGATCCTACATCAAGACCTCTAGTAGGTTGAACTGCTATTAATAATTCCGGATTTAATTCAACTTCGCGTCCTATTATCGCCTTTTGTTGGTTTCCTCCTGACATCGTTCTTGCAAGAGATGCTCCCCCTTGGCCTGATCTTACATCAAATTCTTTTATTATTTTTTCTGCATAATTGTGTATAGCATTCTTTTTTAATAAGCCATGCTTTGAAAATGGTTCTCTATCATAAATTTCTAAAACCATATTATTTTCGATAGTATAATCTAAAACTAACCCTCTTTTATGACGATCTTCTGGAATATGAGCTATTCCTTTGTTTATACGCCTACGTATTGATATATTACTTATATCTTCGTTTTTAAAATATATTTTTCCTGATTTTACAGCTCTCATACCAGTAATAGCTTCAACTAATTCAGTTTGCCCATTACCTTCAACGCCTGCTATACCAAGAATCTCTCCTGCTTTTACTTCTAATGAAAAATTCTTTACTCCAAGAACTTTCTTATTATTCAAAACCGAAAGATCTTCTATTTTTAAAACTGTATCGCCAGGTTCTTTTTCTTTTTTGTCAACCTTAAAGCTGACAGGTCTTCCAACCATCATTTCAGCCATTTTTTGTTCAGAAGTAGCTTTAACCTCTACACTTCCTATATATTTTCCACGCCTAATAACTGTACAGTAATCTGCAACTGCTTTTATCTCTTTAAGTTTATGAGTTATTAGTATGATTGATTTTCCTTCATTAATGAGATTTTTCATAATTTTCATAAGTTCTTCAATTTCTTGTGGAGTAAGCACTGCTGTAGGTTCATCAAAAATTAACACTTCAGCATCTCTGTAAAGCATTTTTAGAATTTCGACTCTTTGCTGCATTCCCACTGATATATCTTCTATTTTTGCATAAGGGTCAACTCTTAATTCATATTTTTTTGATAATTCTTCTATCTTTTTAGCTGCACTTTTTATATCTACTACTAGACCCTTTTTAGGCTCGTATCCTAAGATTATATTTTCAGTTACAGTAAAATTTTCTACTAATTTAAAATGTTGATGAACCATTCCTATTCCTAAATCATTTGCAACATTAGGATTGGATATTTTTACTTCTTTACCTCTTATCTTTATGCTTCCCACTTCTGGCTGATACATTCCAAAAAGTACTGACATTAATGTCGATTTACCTGCACCATTTTCACCAAGTAGTGCATGAATTTCACCTTTTTTTAGTCTAAGAGTAATGTTATCATTTGCCACTATACCTGGGAACTCTTTACGAATATTTAGCATCTCAACTACATATTCCATAATCAGACTCCTCCTTATTTAAATTACAATTTATCAAGTGAAACTTGCTTCGGGTGGGATTTTATTCCCCATCTGAATCTTAGTTGAACTTATCCAGGAGCGTGCAGCCGTTATCTCTCTTTTAAAGAAGATGGAGTATTATGGATGCTAGCTATCGGATAAAATATGTTTATAGTGAACAATAGAGGATGACTTTTCTATCAGATTTAAATCGCTTAAGATTATAAAACCTGTAGAAATGCATCCCCATTGCTATTTTATAGAATCCTAACTACATTGTTTTAGGAATTTAATTTGAATTATTTTATTAATGATCCATCATTCTTATCATTAACTTTTACTGATCCATCTTTAAGTTTTGCTGTCACATCTTGAACAGCTTTCATTGTTTCATCATTTAAATTAGGATTTTTCTCTGGAATACCAACAGCATCCTTTGTGATATCAAATGTTAAAGTTTGACCACCTGGGAAGTTTCCTTCTTTTAATGCTTTAACCATGTTATAGCTTGCTGAATCCACTTTCTTAACTGCTGAAGTAAGAATTATTGATTTACCGTCTGAACCTACACCTTCTTGATATTGGTCTACGTCAACACCAACAACCCAAACTGCTTTTCCAGCTGCTGCTCTTGCTTTTGCTTCAGTTATAGCACCTGTACCAACACCACCTGCTGCACAGAATACAGCTTTAACACCTCTATCGTACATTTGAGCTGCAAGTTGTTGTCCTGCTGCCGCATCATTAAATGTTCCTTGGTATACTACATTTTCTGCTTTTAATGACATTTTTGTTCCTAAATTTTTATTAGCATAAGCAACACCTTGTTGGAATCCCCAGTTGAACTTTTGAACCGCTGGTATTTCCATACCACCAATAAATCCTAGTTCACCTTCTTTAAGTTGAACTGATGTAGCAACACCTGCAATAAATCCTGATTGATGTTCTGCAAATAAGATAGAAACTGAATTATCTCCTACTTTATAATTTGCTGGTTGAGCTCCATCATTTGGAGTACCATCTATAAGAACAAAATGTGCATCTTTATATTTATCTTGAGCTTTAAAAATAGCTGTTTCAAATTTGAAACCTGGAGTTGCTATAAACTTAAATCCTGAATCGTAAAGATCTCCGATATTCTTTAAGTAATCTGCTTCTGTTTCTCCAGTTGGTTTTAAATATTTAGTTTCTGTACTAAAGTCAGTTTCAGTCTTCTTTAAGCCTTCCCAAGTACCTTGGTTAAATGACTTATCGTCAATTGTTCCTGAATCAGTTACCATACCAACTTTAATTTTCTCTTCTTTTGCGGCTTTATCTCCTCCGCCTGCACCATTACCTGATGATGAACTTCCGCATCCAGCAAATAATGTCACTGTTATTGCTGAAACTGCTAATAATGATAATAATCTCTTTTTCATTAACCTTCCTCCTAAATATAATATTTAATATTTAAACTCATGAAGTTTTCATGACTTAAATCTAATAAAGTAGTTATTATTAATATTACTTATTTATATTTATAATATGTCAAATTTATTATGCTAAATATTACTTATGTTATACCCATTTGTGCATCTTATCTATATTTTTTCTCTGAACCCTTGGCTACTATTTGAGGTGCAATTACTAATCTTCTAACCTCTGTATCATCAGTATTATTAATAACATCTCTGAGCATATCCATAGCAGCTTTCCCAAGTTCAATTGGGGAGTCTTCCATATATGTAATATTTAGGCCAACTACATCTAAAAAATCAATTTTATTAACTCCAACAATGGCTAAATCTTCAGGAATATCTTTATTTTGCTCTTTTATTGCTTTTATTACTCCCATTGTCATCATATTGCTGCAAACAACCACTGCTGTTGGAGGATCTTTTTCTTTTAGAAATTTTTTAGTTACTTCATATGCCTTATCTAATTTGAAATCACCATAGAAAACATATTTATTTACAAATTGTATATTACTTTCTTTTAATGCCTTTTTATACCCTTCCAGCATATCCATAACTGGTTCTGAGCTTAGTAATCCTGTCATTATTCCTATTTTAGTATGTCCCTCTTTAACTAACAGGTTTGTTGCATCAAAACCACCTTTTACGTTATCTACAAATACCCCATTTAATTTTTTAAATTTTACATCCGCAGAAACTAGAATTATAGGAATATTTAAATTATTTATTGTTTTTATATATGTATCATTAAATTGCTCTGCACCAAAACCTGGCGTCATTATAATCCCTTTAATTCTTTGTTCCTTTAATAAATTTAAAGCACGAATTTCTTTTTCTAAATAATTGTCTGTATTAAATAAAATAATATTTAAATTATTCTTTTCAGCAATTTCACTTATTCCTTTAATAATTTCTCCAAAATAGGAATTAGTTATGTCCGGAACTACAACTCCAATTGTATTAGTTTCACTTTTTGATAAACTTCTAGCAATCGCACTTGGAGTATAATTCATCTCTTTTATTGCCGATAATATTCTAAGTTTAGTATCTTCCTTCACGTATCCTGAATTATTAAGAACTCTTGAAACAGTTGCCGGAGATACTTTTGCTCTTTTTGCAATATCGCTTATAGTTACTGGCATGAAAATCCACCTCATTGCAAACTTAATTTTTCCGATATCTAGCATCCTTAACTCTCTTCATCTGACAGATAATGGCTGCACGCTCTTGGACGATATACCCCTTTAGGGCATTATTTGAACTAAATTTATGTGGAGTATAAAACTACACATAAAAAGTTTAGCTTTATGGTATCGCTTCCACATTTATCATAATATATTAGGAACTCTATGTCAATAATCTTAGTATTCCCTATTTTTATTATAAAAATTAATTTTATTTTTAATTATTATGTAGCATATATCTACATTTGAGGGGAATCTTATATACTTTTTTTATTATATATGACGTCTAATTTTTCAAAAATAATCTACAAATATATTTTTCTTTCATTACTTTGAAAATAAAAATGGAATAACCCAAACAATATATGTATAGATTATTCCACCTTTCTTATTTTTCTCTTATTTTATTAACAAATCTCTCTATTCTCTTTAATGCTTCAAGAATATCATCCATAGATGAAGCATAACATACCCTTATAAATCCTTCTCCACATTCTCCAAAAGCATTGCCTGGAACAACCAATACTTTCTCGCTTAAGAGTAACTGTTCACAAAACTCATCTGATGTAATGCCTGTAGATTTAATGCTTGGAAATAAGTAAAATGCACCAAGAGCCTCGAAGCATTCCAATCCCATTTTTCTGAATCCATTTATTAATACTCTTCTTCTCCTATTATATTCTCTACACATCTCTTCCACATTTTTATCACCACTTTTTAAAGCCTCTATTGCAGCATATTGAGCTGTTGTAGGTGAACACATAAGTGCATATTGATGTATCTTTTTCATAGCATCTATTAGCACTGGATGACCGCAAATATATCCTAATCTCCAGCCAGTCATAGCATAAGATTTAGAGAATCCGTTTATTACCAAAGTCTTATCTCTCATCTCTGGGAATGATGCTATTGAAACATGTTTCTCTCCATAACAAAGTTCTGAATATATTTCATCTGAAATTGCAATAATATTTTTATCCTTAAGAACTTCAACAATACCCGCAAGCTCTTCTTTAGTCATTATTGCACCCGTCGGATTATTTGGAAAAGGTATTATAACAACCTTAGTTCTAGGCGTAATCGCATTTTCTAACGCTTCAGGTGTAAGCTTAAACTCATCTTTCGCTTGAAGATTTAACACCTTCGCAGTTGCACCTGTAAATGCTGTACACCCTTTATATGCAACAAAGCTCGGTTCTGGCACTATTACTTCATCCCCAGGTCCAACTAATGCTCTAAGCGCAACATCAATCCCCTCACTTCCTCCAACGGTAACTATTATTTCATTGGCTGGATCATAACTAAGATTAAATCTTCTATAAAGATACTTGGATATTTCAGTACGCAATTCAATAAATCCAGCATTAGATGAATAATGAGTGTGCCCCTGTTCCAATGAATAAATTCCAGCTTCTCTTACATTCCATGGAGTTACAAAATCTGGTTCTCCAACACCAAGTGAAATTACGCCTTCCATTTCATTCACTATATCAAAATATTTTCTTATACCTGATGGAGGCATATTTTTAACATTATCTAAAATCATATCTTCTAATATCATATGAATATTGTCTCCCTATCTTCTAATTTCTTTTCCTTGAATATTTTTCCGTGGTCTTTATACTTCTTTAATACAAAATGTGTTCCTGTACTCAATACATATTGTTGAACTGCTAGTTTTTCTGATACGAAAAGCGCAACTTCCTTCATTGTTTTTCCTTCAACAATAACAGTTAAATCAAATCCACCAGACATTAAGTAACATGCTTTTACTTCTGAGAATTGATATATTCTTTCTGCAACTTTATCAAATCCAACTCCTCTTTGTGGAGTTATCTTAACTTCAATTAATGCTGTAACAGTTTCACTTCCAGTGTTCTCCCAATTTATAAGTGCTGTATAACCAGCTATTATGCTTTTTTCCTCATAATCTCTTATTGCATCTCTAACTTCCTCAACCGTTTTGCCAGTCATAATAGCAATTTGCTCATCGCTATATCTACTGTTTTTTTCTAAAATTTCAAGTATCTCTTCCATTAAAAATAACCTCCTTATTTTTGCAAATGAAAGATGAATGATAAATAATTAATGATTAAAGTTGACATCACTTCGTGATTTCTTAAATTTTATATATTTATAGAAATTCCTTTGGAATTTCCTCTCTCATCATTCATTATTCATTTTTCATCATTCATTATTGATTTGCTAACATTTAATTTAATAAACCCTAAAGTTTTTAAAATTTTAATAAATTTCTGTAAAATAAAAAATCCCTCATCCCAACAAGGGACGAAGGAACTACTTCGCGGTACCACCCTAATAAACAATACAAGTATTGTTCACTCAGCTAGAGCACATACATGCTCTTCCTCTATAACGCGAGGAACGCGTCATAGCCTAATTAAAAATTATGTTAATTATAATCTTTATTTTTCAGCTATAAAATTCAAAGGCTGCTTCTATAAAGCTCACTTACTAGATTCCACCAACTTCTAGCTCTCTTAAAAGTTAACTAATATATACTATTCCTTATCACTATCTTTAAAAATATACTTCTAAAAATTTATTTCATGTACATTCTAATAAAATTTTTAAATGTAAAATTAAATGAATAATTTTTTTCATTTATCTCTTACATAAATCTTTCTTTATATTATACTAGCAAAAGTATAAAAAATTCAATAGAAATTAAATATTTTTTTAATAATTACTCTATAATATAT
>NZ_MZGT01000065.1 GCF_002029255.1 Clostridium chromiireducens | reverse complement strand
TATATCAGAGTTATTCAAAATTAATTTTACTAATTCATCTCTAGATAAAGACATAGCCTGTGCTCCCTTCATTTGATAATTTATTATATCATCCTAATGAAGTTTACACAGACTATTTTACACTCTCAATTCCGCTTGTCCTGTGCTTGTCACAGGAGCATGCAGAAGTGGGTACAACTTTCAGTTTAGATATGCTCAGCGAAATTTTTTCACAGTCCTGCGGAACATATATGTATTCTATTTCGGTTGTTCATTGCTTCACTTTAAGTTCTTCACAATACCTTTAATTTATGCTTCAATTAAGAAAGCTTTATATCCCTTCATTGTTTCATATATATCAACTTTACTTGCCACTTCCCATGGTGAATGCATATTATGAAGCGCTACTCCACAATCTATTACTTCCATATTATATTGAGCTAATATATAGGCAATAGTTCCACCACCACCTTGATCAACTTTTCCAAGTTCTGCAGTTTGAATTGATACATCATGTTTTTCCATTATATTTCTAAGCTCTGCCATGTATTCAGCACTAGCATCGTTAGAGCCTGACTTTCCTCTAGCTCCAGTGTATTTATTAAACACCATACCTCTTCCAAAAAATGCTGCATTCTTCTTTTCCATTACTGATGGGTAATTAGGATCAAACGCTGCGCTTACGTCGGAAGACAGCATCTTAGAATTAGTAAGACATCTTCTTAGTTTAAGATCATTATAACCTTCAACTTTATCAATTATTTCTGCAACTATATTTTCGAAAAATCTTGAATGCATACCAGTAGCACCTATACTACCTACTTCTTCTTTATCAACAAGTAAACAGCAACAAGTTTTATCAACGTCTTGTATTTGGAACATAGCCATTAATGAAGTATAAGAACATACTCTATCATCATGTCCATATGCCATTACCATACTTCTGTCTAAACCATAATCCCTGGCTTTTCCCGCTGGTACAATTTCTATTTCAGCTGATAAGAAATCTTCTTCATCAAAATCATATTTGTCTTTAAGTATTTTCAAAATATTTGCCTTTACAGATTTTTTGTCGCTTCCTTTTAAAGGCATACTTCCAACTAATACATTTAAATCTTCACCTTCAACTACCTTATCAGCTTTTTTCCCCATTTGATCTCCTGCTAAGTGAATCAAAAGGTCTGATATTCCTACAACAGGATCGTTTTCCTCTTCACCAATGGTGATATCTATTAAACTTCCATCTTTTTTTGCTACTACTCCATGTAGGGCTAACGGTAATGTAACCCATTGATATTTCTTAATTCCACCATAATAATGTGTATCAAGCAGTGCCAATTCACTATCTTCATAAAGAGGATTTTGCTTTAAATCTAATCTTGGTGAATCAACATGGGCCCCTAAAATCTTCAACCCCTTTTCCATAGGTTCATTTCCAATGATAAATAAAGCAATTGCTTTCCCTTTATTATTAGAATAAACTTTATCTCCTGGCTGTAATTTCTTGTTTTCACTAATTATTTCTTCTATATCCATGTAACCTTCTGCTTTTGCTAACCTGATTACTTCTTTTATGCATTCTCTCTCAGTTTTACACTTTGACATAAAATCTTTATATTCATCACAAAATTTAAATATATCTTTCACTTGTTTCGCATTGTACTTATTCCATATATTTTTACATAACTCTTTCTTATCATTTTTCATAGCCATTCCTCCTTCTTTGATTCTTAATCAATTTTAATCATTAAGGTCATTCATTCTACTTTCTATTACATCTACTGGCGTAATCTTTGACATCAATGCATGCCTATAATTAACTGCTGCTGCTTCGATAATAACGGCTATATTTCTACCTGGTCTGATAGGTACAGTTAATTTCTTCACATTAATTCCTAGTATATTCATATATTCATTATCTATTCCTAATCTGTCGTAATCATTATCATCTTTCCAGTGTTCGAAATGCATAACTAACCTAATTTCTTTTTCTTGTACCACCGAACTCAATCCATATAAAGTTGTGACATCAATAATTCCAAGTCCTCTAACCTCTAACATACCTACTGTTATTTTAGGGGATCTTCCTATTAATTGGCCATCTATATCTTTTATATCGACCGCATCATCGGTAACAAGTCTATGCCCTCTTTTTATTAATTCCAACGCTGTTTCACTTTTTCCAATTCCACTTTCGCCAGTAATTAATATTCCTATACCTGAAACATCGACTAAAACACCATGCAATCTTGTTTCTGGAGCAAGTTTATCCGCTAAATATATTGTGGTCTTGCTTATAAACTGTGTAGTTACTAAGTTACTTCTAACAAACCAAATATTATGCTTTTTAGCTTCTTTTATAAATTCAGGATGTGGCTCTAATCCTCTAGTAATTATTAAACAATTTATATCAAAACTAAAATATTTCTTAACTCTTTTTTTTCTTAGTTCTATTTGCATATAATCTAAAAAGCTCCATTCAGCTTTTCCTATAACTTGAATTCTCTCAGGAGCAAAATAATTATAGAATCCTGCTAATTGCAATCCCGGCCTATTAATATCGTTTACTGATATTTCTACGTCTTCCTTCCCCTCAACTAGAACTTCTAAATTCAAATCGTCTATTAACTTTTTAACTGAAACACCCAAATACTATCATCCCTTTTTTCTATTTTTAGGTTCTACACCTTCTAATTGTGCTCTAAAGTTTTTCTTAACATTATCTATGTACTTTTTTCTAAGTTTTCCTTGTAATTCTTTTTCTTCTTCTGTCAATTCTCTTTCTTGACTAGTTCTGTATAATAAATTTATTTTTTCTACAACTTGTTCTATTTTTGCATTTTCAAAATCCATTACAAATTCATCCTTTCTATGTATCTATCAATAATTTTACCATTTAAAATAATATAATCAATATGAATTTTTTCGACATCATTCATTTTATTTTTAGTATGCGTGTCGAACAGTTTTTTTGTAAAATATATACATTTTTGTTTTATTTGGAATATTCTCGGGTAGAAAAATATACTTTTTATAACTTTATATCATTTTTTTACACATTATTGTCATTAATTGTTAAATGAAATATTTTTACAAATTTTATTTTCTTGTTTATAATAAATCTATAATATTAACCAATCATGGTAAAAAGAGGTGTAATTATGAAAACTTGGGCATTATTTAAACTTAAATGTAATATTTCTTTTAGAAGACATTTACTTAATTTACTTTTATTATTTTTCTCACCAAGTAAAAGGTTTATAATTGCTTTATCTCAAAATTTGGACAAGCACATTGTTTTATATCAAAAAGAATTAAATTCTTTATACAGCAAGCAACATAATTCCAAATCTGTCAAAGAGATAGCTGCTTAATATAAATAAATATTATCATAAATTTACAATTCTATATTCTTAGTTTTATGATAATTTGAAATAATATACTGTAAAGTCTTCTTTTAAAATTTGCATGATAAAAAGACTAACTCGAGTTAATTTAGTTAGTCTTTTTAATTAATTATATTTTCATAATAAATAAAACACCTCATTACTGAGGTGTTGAATACAAATCATAGCTCCCAACATGCCGTCCACCTATATATTCAAGTCCTGCGCCTCGCAGGTGGGTTAAGCGCAATCCATTCCTGTCTTCTACCGTCACAATCAGTGATAAAATGAAGCCTGACATTTATGAATCTATTGCAAATCCCGATAATATCATGTAGGTTGAATATCATAAGCTTTACGCACATCTCAGGAAATCTATGATTTAATTATAGCATATGATACTATATTTTCAATAGTATTTTTATTCCAATTTTACTCAAAGTAATCGTTTAAAATATCTTCCATTTCCGTATCTGTTAACTCATATGAAAATGCTGCAATAAATTTACAGTATCCGCTATCTCCATTTTCCATTCCAAACTCTTTGTATTTAGCTTCTAATTCAAACTCTTCCATTGCTTCTTCTAATATTGATTCAACATTATCTACTGCAATATCTCTTAAATATGGAATGTAGTATTCTTTATACCATTCGTCACTTTCTGGTTCAAAATCGCTTTCCTCTGTTGAATAAGCTTTTGCTGCACTTAATTCTTCTTTATCAAAATCATAGTAAAATTTTATTATTACATAATCGCCTTTTCGTTTTATTTCCTCAACATCAGTTAAATCGCTATCTTCTAAAAAGCTTATAATTTCTGAACTTTTCATTGATTTCACCTCTTTTATCTAATACAATAATTTCTTATATTCCTTTTTAATCTCTTCGAACTCCTTATCATCTTCAACAAGATTAAGCTCTTCTATACCTTCCTCATTTACATCTATTCTAAAGGCAAACATATCATCACTTGTTTCATCTACAGGTGATAATAATAAATACCCTTGTTCCCCTAAGTATATTTTTGCTATTGCTTCAAAATCGACTTTGTTTCCCTCTTCATCTCTAAATGACATTATTTCTTTTTCTTCCAAAATGTCCACCTCTTCTTTTCTACTTGTAACTCATCTTATTATATTCGGAGTTGAATCACAATGTTTTTAATTTATTCTAACCTTATTATATGATATTTCATATTTTTGTCTATATTTTTTTATTATTTTTCTATAATTTCTATCCTATAGCAAAAACTAAAAAACTCAGTTCATACTTTAGTATATAAACTGAGTTTTCTCTTTAAAAGTTTTAACTTGTTTTAGTCAATTGATTTTACATTAATTTTTACTTGATATAACTATATTGCTGTTTAGTTTTAAAGTCTCCAAAGACATTATAGATACTCTTCTTACTCGCTCTTGCAACTGATCTAATTATTCCATATGCAATTACACTATCAACAGCATGATGTACAATTGTTCCAATACCTGTTACTACAATTAAAGTAAAAAGATTTAACCCAACAAAAGGTATTACAACTAATGCTTCTAATATTCCGTGAATAGGTGCTGTAATAGCTACCGCTTTAGTATAACTTTGATTTTTCATAATTAAGTAAGCACCAACATATCCAACAACAATATGAGTTGCTGCTCTTGCCACTATTGGGGCTGGCATTCCTGCTATTAAAAACCCAATTGTAGAACCAATTCCAACTACCACCGCTACAAAAGGTGATATTAACATTGATAACATCATTGGTACATGTGAAGCTAATGTCGCTGAGAATGGTGGAATCATTATTCTTAAAAATCCAAATTGAATAGGTATTAAAATCGCTAAAGCAGTAAGTAGTCCGGCATAAACCATTTGTTTTATTTTATTATTCATTTATCCTGTCTCCTCCTCTGTTTACACACTGTATATACACTAGTATATATTATACACAAGCATAAGTAAATGCTTTTAAATAATTTTATGTACAAACCTTCTATGTTTTTTCAATCTTTTATTTCCTTGATATTATTCCTTATAACTTTTATAATATAGTTAATTTGAAACTACATATTAAGAAAGAAACTTAATTTATCCTATTAACTGGATATAAAACTCTACTTGAAAAGTTTCACTCTATATTGTCTTTAATATTCTTATCTTTATGCAAGGAGATTTAAAATGGAAAAAATAAATATACTTGGTACTGGTTCTGCTATGGTTACAAACTGTTATAATACTTGTTTTACTTTATCAAAAGATGATGAGCATTTCCTTATTGATACCGGTGGCGGTAATACTATACTTACAAATTTAGAAAAGTTAGATATCCCAATTAATAGAATACATAATATGTTTATATCGCATAACCATAATGATCACATATTAGGTAGTGTGTGGATTATTCGTGCTGTGGCGCAAGGCATATTAAATAATAAATACACTGGAAACTTAAATATTTATTGTCATGAAACTTCTATAGATGCGGTAAAAACCATTTCGGCATTTGTCCTTCAAAAAAAATTTTTAGATATGTTTGATTCAAGAATTATATTCAATAAAATTAGCGACAATTATACTGTCACTATATTAGATAGACCTACTACTTTCTTCGATATACATAGTACTAAAGATCTTCAATATGGTTTCAGGACTTTACTTTCAAACGGTAAATTCATGACTTTTTTAGGCGATGAACCTTATAGAGATGCTGTTAAAGATTACTGTGAGAATGTGGATTATTTATTTCATGAAGCGTTTTGCCTGTACTCTCAAAGAGAAATTTTCAAACCATATGAAAAACATCATGCTACCGCAAAAGACGCATGTAAAAATGCTAAAGAATTAAATGTTAAAAATGTTATACTATATCATACTGAAGATAAAAATTTAGAAAAGAGAAAAGAACTTTATACGAATGAAGGAAAAGAAGAATTCCAAGGTACAATATATGTACCTGATGATTTAGATATAATCGAATTATAAATATTCATTATCTATAAAATAACCTAATTATATCTACAAATCGCAGCTTTATAATTGTTTTAACAAAAGTAAAATTGAGGCTATACCTTATGAGTTTGCTCTATAATATAGTTTAGGACAAACTCATAGGTACAACCTCTAAATATAAAGTTCTTTGTATATTTAATCCCGATTAATATTTTATTACAATAGTACATATGTCTTGAATTTCTATATATTTTCATATGTAAATTCTTTATCTAAATTTTAATTCACTTATGTTATGCTCATTCCAAGTTCCAAATCCCTCAGAAAACTTCCTATCAAAAAACATTGGTAATCTTTCTTTAAAGCCATCTGAGAGTTTTAGTTCCAGCAACTCCTCCCTATTAATCCAAAACACCCTGCCCTCATCAGTTTCTTCTAAAAGTTCTCCACTAAATGTTTCAGTTCTATAATTGAATACGAAATATTTATCACCCGTTTGGTCATTAAATCTATAAATAATTCCACATGGCTCTAATTCAGATATAGTTAACCCGGTCTCTTCCTTTATCTCTCTAATAGTTGATTCTACTATACTTTCTCCATCCTCAACGTGTCCTCCCGGAAAAGCAATGCCTTTCCAAGACTTAACCCTCTCCTGAACTAAAACCCTGTTATTAGTTCTATCATAAATCATACACATATTTGTTAATTCTACATTTGACATTATCCTACTCCACCCCACAATTTATAACCCTCTAAACTCTTACACTCATTCAAGAAGCTAACTGGATTAGTTCACCCATATTTTTCTACAATCATTATAACATATCTTAATGCATGAATATTGTATATTTACGCCCCATTGGCGTCCTCTTATTATTTGGAGAAACACATTTTGAAAAATGAGGCATACTTTAAATAAATATAACACCAGAAAGAGAGTAAACTCTTTTGTGCAGTGTTGCATTTAGAATATATTCGTAGGTATTTCTTCAATAGAAGTTGTTCCATTGCTGCATGTCACAAAAGTAAGAATCGAAATTTTATATTTCGTTATTCGAACTTTCTCAGTAAGCGCTTGCCTTGGGAACATGCAGCAATGGTGCAACTTCTGTTGCTAGAAATCCACGAATATATTATATAGCAACCGAAACAACAGAGTTTACTCTCTTTCGATTGTTCATATATCAAATTTGATCTTTACTTGTTTTTCTAAGTATTAACCTAATACTTCTTTTGCTATTTCTACTGATTCTTTTGCATCTTTTGCGTAGAAATCAGCTCCTATTCTTTCAGCAGTATCTTTTGTTACTACTGCTCCACCAACGAATATCTTCCCATCATATCCGTCTTCTCTCAAGGCCTTAATTGTTTCTTCCATGCTCCTAAGAGTTGTTGTCATAAGGGCACTTAATCCTATTAAAGAAACATTATGCTTTTTAGCTTCTTCTACAACAGTTTTTACAGGTACATCTTTACCTAAATCTATCATTTCATAGCCATAGTTTTCTAATATTACTTTTACTATATTCTTTCCTATATCATGAATGTCACCTTTTACTGTAGCTACTATTATTTTGCCTTTTGAGATAGATTTAGCATTACTCTTTACTATTTCAGCCTTTAAAATACTAAAAGAGTTTTTTACGGTTTCAGCAGCTTGAATTAATTGCGGCAAGAAAAGTTCTCCCTTTTCATACTTGTTTCCTACTTCATCTAAAGCTGGAATTAAATATTCATTCACTATTTCAAGCTCTTTTTTGACTTTTAAGAGTTCTATTGTAGCTTGTTTCGCTTCTTCTTTCAACCCTTTGATAACAATGTATTTTAAATCATGTTCTACATTTACATTATTACTTGAAGTATTTTTTCCTGCTCCATCACCTTTAGCAGTAACTGCTGTTGATACTTCAACATTAGCATAGTTATTAATATATACTTCGGCTCCTTTATCATAATTGTATAGTACATTATAAGAATCAATGACTCTAGTCATTCCACTTACATTTGGATTAATTATAGGTAAATCCAATCCATTTGCGAGAGCTAATGCTAAGAAAGTTTCATTAATTAATTCCCTATTTGGAAGACCAAAAGATATATTAGAAACTCCCAGTACTGTTTTTGCGCCCAAGTTTTCTTTAACCATTCTCACAGCCTTCAATGTTTCCTGAACTTCTTTCTGTTGTGCAGAAACAGTTAATACTAAACAATCTATAAATACATCTTCTTTCCTAATTCCATAATGCGCTGCTCTATCAATTATTTTTTTAGCAATTTCAAATCTTTCTTCAGCCTTTGCTGGAATTCCTCTCTCATCTAAAGTCAAACCGACAACACTAGCTCCATATTTTTTTACTAGAGGTAGTATTCTATCTAAGACTTCATCTTCACCATTTACAGAATTTAAGATAGGCTTCCCATTATAATATCTAAGTCCCGTTTCTATAGCTTTATGATCTGAAGAATCTATTTGAAGTGGTGTATCCATTATTCCTTGAATTTCTTTTATAACCCTATGCATCATAGTAGGTTCATCAATTTCAGGTAATCCAACATTTACATCTAAAATATGTGCCCCCGCCTCAATTTGAGAAACAGCTTGGTTTAATATATAATCAAAATCTCCATTTTTTAGTGCCTCTTTAAATATCTTTTTACCAGTTGGATTAATTCGTTCACCTATTATTCTAACACCATCTATTCTCACAACTTTTGAAGGCGTACATACTGCTGAATAATAACTTCTTTCTACAGCTGTAAGTTTTTTGTCTTTTACTCTTAAGTTCAATTCCTTTATATAATCTGGAGTTGTTCCACAACATCCTCCAATAACTCTGACCCCCGAGTCAATAAAGCTGCATAATGTGTCTGCAAATTCTTCTTTTGTAACATCATATTTAGTTTCATTTCCTATTGATAGCGTTGGAAGTCCTGCATTAGGCTGAACCATAACTGGAATATGTGCCAAATTACATATTTCCTCTATAACAGGTTTCAATTGCTTTGGCCCTAATGAGCAGTTTACTCCTAGTGCATCTACCCCTAATCCTTCTAGTACAAGTACCATGGCTTCTGGAGAACATCCTGTAAATGTTCTTAAATTCTCTTCAAAGGTCATTGTACAAAATACAGGTAAGTCTGAGTTTTCTTTTGCTGCAAGTATTGCAGCCTTAAGCTCATATAAATCGGTCATCGTCTCAATTAGAACTATATCAACACCCGATTTAGCACCTTGAACCACTTGACGTTTGAAAATTTCATATGCTCTATCAAAACTCAAAGTCCCCATTGGTTCCAAAAGTTCTCCAATTGGTCCAATATCTAAAGCAATGTAGGTATTACTATCTCCTTTTGCTTTTCGTGCAATCTTTACTGCAGCATCTACAGCCACCTCTACTTCAAGATTACAAAGCTTCAACTTAAGTTCATTAGCACCAAAAGTATTAGTTGTAATTACATTTGCACCACTTTCTATATATTCCCTATGAATTTCTTCTATTATATCTGGTTCTTTTATATTTAATAGTTCAGGATTTTCACCTAGTTTTAATCCCTTTTTCTGAAGCATAGTCCCCATTGCTCCATCAAATATTAATATATTATCTTTTATATATTCCTTAAGCCCCACAATTTTCGCCCTCTCTTCTAAAACTGCAATTTTGATAATTATTACATTCTTCACAGCTCTTTTTTTTCTTTTTTATTCCATTCTCTACTATTCCTATTATAGCTGTAACAGATTTCCTAGGAAATAATAAATTATTTTCTGATACGGTAAGTCCAATCTTTTTCTGTGCATCCAAAGCTCTTAAAAAACTATTTTGAACATCTAAGGGTAAATCACCATAACCTGGACTATACCTAAAAGTTATATCCATACCTTCCAATATAGCTTTTTCTTTAACATCATTCTCAACCATGTCACAAACTTCTTCTACCGCAGTAGTAGCACAAGCATCTAATATAAGTGCTCTCGTTAGATCAATCTTTTCATATAATCTTGTCTTTTTCTCTACTTCATTTCCTAAGGTTACTGCCATTAATACACATACCTTAGAATTGCTTAAATGTTCTTTTATATCCTTGCCTTTTAAGACTAAATTTGTAGTTATAACCTCTACACCTTCATCATTCTGATGTATATCTTTATAATTATAGACAACTCTAGGATTTATAATTTTTTTAATCTCTTCTCTGCATTCATCAATTATTGAAATCATCTTTTCATCTATATCTTGCCCTTTATACCCCAGGTACCTTAGCACTTCATCTCTGTTTATCTGTAGTTCATAAGCCCCCATTTGTTCACCACCTTATTGCTAAAATATAAATATGTACTTACATAAAGTTATAAAAAAAAGCCTAAAGGCATTCCTCTAGGCTTAAAACTTCCTAAAACACCTTATCTTTCAGTTCTTACACTGCTGGATTTAGCACCAAGTATACTTCAAAAAAATAAACCGGTTGCTGGGTTTCACAGGGCCAGTCCCTCCACCACTCTTGATAAGTTCTTATATTTAGTGATTATATATTATAAAATATAGTTTGTAAAGATTTTATTTTTCATAGTCTAAATTAAAATATAAACAAGTGCTCTAATTTTGATCAATATATAATTTGTTTTATTTCTTACATGGTTTATTGTTTTACTAATAAAAGAATTATAGAAAATATACTAAAAGTTAAACTTATGAGCATGATATAATTTATAACTTGTACAGTTGTAAAACCTTTTTCTTCCAACCTAAAATGTATTTGACTTCTATCTGCCTGATACACCGGTTTACCTTCCGAAAATCTTTTAAATATAACAAATAAATTATCAAATATTGGAACAGCCAAAGCTAATATTGGTATAAATAAACTCATAACTGTAGCTTGTTTAAACGCACCGTCTAACGCAGTAATACTTAGAATAAATCCCAAAAAATTTGCTCCTGAATCACCCATGAATACTTTTGCTGGAAACTTATTGTAGTATAGGAATCCTAAAATTGTTCCACCCAATATTATAGATAATAATGCTGATTTACCTTGATCAAGTATAAGTGCTGCTAGAAAAAATGTTATCGCAGAAATTAATGACAAACCTCCTGCTAATCCATCCATTCCATCAGACCAATTGATTACAGTGGTAACTCCAAATATCCATGTTATTGTAAGTATAAATTGTATTGTTGAATTCAATTCTATATAAGAATTTGTAAAAGGATTTGTAAACCCTCTAAAAAAAATTCCTGCTTTAAATACAAGTATCGCTGATAACAATTGGATAACCAACCTTGGAAATATCGCAAATTCTTTTCCTTTTGACTTATACCAATCGTCTATTAGTCCAATTAATACTATCATTGTTGCTGCAACAAAAATTGCTAATTGTTTTTTCATATCATCATCTTTATAAAATATAAAATATGATATAAAAAAACCAATATATAAAGCTATCCCTCCACACAATGGTGTTGGAGCTTTATGTTGCTTTCTTTTATTTGGTTTATCTGTAAAATGTAATTTGTTAGCTAGTTTCATAAGAAATGGCATGATAATCAGTGCAATTGAAAGCGAAACTACCATCGCTAATATATAATCCATCTTTCCTACTCCTTAGTTAAGTCTTTAGAAGTAAATTATCCCCAAGTATTCCATAATGGCTTACTTCCTATTAGATTATACTATTAATGATATGTTATATCAATTACAAAATTATTAATGTTGCTGCCATCTCTTAAAATATTTAACCTCTATTATTTATTTATGTATCTATCTGACAAATAAAATTACAAAGTAAATTATCATAATGAAAAATCCTAATGGAACACCTAACCTAATCCATTCGCTACTTTTAATTTTCAATTTACCAGCTGAAATAATATTAGGAATATTCCCCGGAATCATCATTCCACCACTAATAAGTAATCCCATTAATACTGCTTCAATTTGTAATTTTGACATTTTAACACTTATCTCAGCTGCAGCCAATGTTGCATTATCTAGAATTGCTGAGCATATATTAACCCAATATAGATAACGGGTATCGAGAGATATTATATATGTATCAATAACTGGTTTAAATCCTTCCCCTAGTAAATCTAATGCTATAATAAATAAGAAAATTTTAAGTGCTCTTATTACTATAGTTCTATTTGTTTCTTGGATAATAATTTCTTCTTCTTTCTCTTCTTGAATCCTCTCCTCTTTTGCAAATATCATTCCAAAAATTCCAAGAATCAAGATGCCTGGAATAATATAAATACCAAACTCATTGAAAAGAAACCAAAAGCTTTCATCAAGCCTTGAAACAACAATTGTAGCTAAAGGCTCACCTATTGGTGTTAATACTGCTCCAAGCCCAATTGAAAAGCATGAAATTATATTTATGTTTATTTTATTTTTTCTACTAATCGGAAGCATACTTATTATCTCAACAAGTAGAAGAGATGCTATAATTGCAGTTATAATGCTGGATAAAAGCCCCAAAACTACAATTAATAAATATACAAAAAACTTTAGTGGAATATATTTTAATATATTGGTTAGTACTGCGTTCACATGATCAGTTAACACTTTAAATAATAACCCACCTAATAGTACAGCTAATACGATGATATACATAAATTCATTTTTAAAAATATTTAAAAAAAGTTCTTTATTTAGAACACCAGAAGTAATAGATGCCAGAATCCCTATAATAAATAGAAATGGTTCAAGGTTTTCTTCTACCGTCTTCGATATAATAGGAAATACGAAAGTTATTACTAAAAGTGAGATTAATATGTACAACATTATTATTCCTCCCTTCCTTTGTCATATGATAGGTTAAAATAAGTCCTCAAAGCAATAATAAAGTTATTATTTAAAATCCCCACTTCAATTATTGCTTTAATTAGATTCCATCCTATTTATTTTCTAAATATATATATTTAGAATTATCATTAAAAATATAATATGAATTTTTATCTAATATTTCATTATTTGAAATATATCTTTCTATGTCCATATTGAATTTTTCTAATTGATATTCTTTAAACGAATATTCTTCTCTTAGTTCCTCTTTAATACTTTTCTCTTCTTCCTTTAACATATCACTTCTTAAAAACTCAGGTAATCCTCTTCTTTTATTGTATATTAGATAATTAAATCTAATTATTTCTTTTAAGTACTTATTGCTTTCTTTTAGTATCATTTCATTAAAATCTAGAAATAATTTGTAATATTCTGCATTTCCTATATTTTTGCTAAAGTATCCTTGTTTTTCAAAAAACATGCCTAAGCTATAATAAAAATCAAAAGGTTTCTCAAATTTATCTTCAAAATACTTAATTATAAGCTTAAACTTTTGAGAATTGTAATACTTATCAACCATTTCTTCTACTTTCTTAAGCTTTAATAGTTCTTCATAAGAAAGTTTATCCGTTTTTAAAATTTCATATGGAGGGTATGGTGAATATTCCATTCCATATTTATCTGCATCTTCTCTCATAGAAGATCCTTTTAATAACTTTAAGAAACCAAGTTGTATTTCTTCAGGTTTTATTTCATACATATCATTAAAAGACTTTTTGAAAGATTCATAATCTTCTCCTGGAAGTCCTGCTATTAAATCTAAATGCTGGTCTATATTTCTTAATGCTTCAATTTCTAAAACTTTTTCTTTTATATCATTAAAATTAACAAATCTATTTATATTTCTTAAAACCTCATCATTAGTTGTTTGCACCCCAACTTCAAATCTAAATCTCCCTTTTGGAGCCTTTGATAAAAGTTCTATTTCTTGAGGCTTCAATATGTCAGCTGATATTTCAAAATGAAATTGAGTATTTGTATCTTGTTTTATTAAAAAGTCCCATATTGCCATAGCAAATTTAGAATTGCAGTTAAATGTACGATCAACAAATTTAACTAATCTGACTTTTTTATTTATGAAATACATTAAATCTTTTAATACTCTATCAATATCTAAAAATCTAACTCCATGGCTTGTAGATGAAAGGCAGTAACGACAACTGAATGGGCATCCTCTTGAAGCCTCATAATATACAATTTTATTGCTTAAATCTTCTTCTTCTTCATATGGAAATGCTATTTCATCCATTGACATAAGTGGACGCTTTTCATTTGAATAAACTATATTATCCTTTTTGTAATGAAGTCCTTTTATATTTTCTAACTGTAGCTTTCCTAATTTATATAATATAAAATCTCTATATGTTTTTTCTCCTTCCCCTTCTATAACATATTCCCCTACATTATTTTGAAGAAAATTTCTTGAATCAAAGGAAACTTCTGGACCACCATAAAGAATTTCTATGTTAGAATCTACTCTTTTTATCAAATTCGCTACCCTTGAAATTAATTCAACATTCCAAATATAGGTTGAAAATGCTACAACATCTGGTTTTTCTTTCATTATCTCTTCTAGTATTCGGCCTTCTCTATCATTTATAGTGAATTCCTTTATTTTGCTTTCATAATCAATGTCCCCTGTAAAACTTTTTAAATACCTAACAGCTAAATTACTGTGAATGAATTTAGAGTCAACTGCTGTGATTAACACTTTCATATTCAACTTTCTCCTCTACTTTAACTTTTGTCGTTAATTTTTTCCCTTTAATGAAAAAAACATCTTCCCATGCTTTAGTTTCTTCTATTTCAAAGTATTTTTCAAGAATTTTTTTTATTTCTTCAATATTTGAACTTAAAAGTACATTTAAATTTCTAAAAGTAAATTCCTTTATTTTCCTATTAGGTAATATAACCTTTATTTTATTGTTAAATACTTTCCCCCTTTCCTTATTTATGTCCCAAACGAATATTTCACCATTTTCTTTTAAATAAGAACTTATTTCCTTGATTATTTTTTCCTTTTCTAAACTAGTCCATATCTTGTTTAAATCAAAGAAAAATGTACATGCATCATATTCTCTACTTATTAATTCAATCTTTGTATCATTGCATACATAGTCCAATGATAATTCATCCTGTGCTTCTTTAGAAATATTATATATAATGCCTAAGTTTTTTTCTCCAACATCCAATATATCTCCTTGCAAAACAATATCCTCTAAATCTATTACCAATGTCTTTCCCATAACTAACTATTCCTCCAAACCTATATACTTACAATTATATTCTACCATTTATTTACATAATTTAAATATTAAATTTAATTTCTCACACCTAAAACTGCCTTAAAAGATAAATTCTCTTAAGGCAGTTTGTTATTTCTATTTATTTTTTTTAGAGTGAAATTTATAAATAACTATGCAAGTTAGTGTGAAAAGAAATCCACAAATGAATATCCAAACTGAATTTGGCAAGTTAAATTTCAAATCCAAATCTTCTGATTGTAACTTGTATATACAACCTATACCACTATCTAATATATAGATATATCCTTCTGAATATTTTATCCCTTTTATCTGACTTGTATCTTTTAGTTTTAACAAATCAGATACAACATTATCGGTGCTTATTTCGGATATAACATTTCCTTTTTTATCAAAATATACTTTTGTATTCTTTCCTAAAACATTCCCCTCTTTATCTATAGCCAGATATTTTATTATTCCTGCATCAGAGTATTGGTGAATAGGCGCCGCAACAGTTTTATTAGGAGGGTTGTATATTATATTAGATACTATCCTATCCCCTTTAAATCTTGGAGAAGTTATAGGATCTCCTCCACTAAAATCTGGCCATCCATACCATTTTCCTTTATCTATTTCATATAGATAATCAAAATCTCTATTTATAGGTCTTTCCCCAATATTCTCCATCCCGCCAACAATTCCAATCAAGGATCCTTCACTGTCTAAATCCCACCCAGTAATATTCCTTATTCCTGTTGCATACAATGTTCTCTTATTAGTATTTAAGTTTATTTCGATAATGCATGAATTACCTAAGTCCTGAGCTTTTATCCTTTGTCCCTCCTGACTAGAGTTTCCGTATGGCATAAACGCTCCTGTTTTCTTATCTCCATAATTAAATCCATTTAAAGTTATATCTATAGAGCTTTTATCGTATGGAATTTTATTTATTGGGTAAGATCCATCGTCAGAAGCTATACCAGAATTTGTAGCACTTCCAATTGCTAATAGAAGCTTTGAATCTTTAATAATTAAATTTCTGTCTAAATATTTACCTTCAGCTGGTATTTTATCTAAAATCTGTTTTAACTCTTTATTAGCTAGGTCATATCCATATAAGGTTGATTTAGAAATAAAGTACAATTTATTATTATAATAAACTATATTTTCTATTTTTAATGACTTATCTTGCAGTAAAGTTTCTTCTCTTCCATCTTCCTTTATAACCTTAATATAATTATCATAGGCCAAATACGTATCCTTATTCTCTGCTCTATCAAAGGCTACAGCATTTTTACAATTTTTATAAGCAACACTCCAACTAATATTATTTTTTAATGTATTCATTCTATATTGATTAGAAAATTTATATACGCCAAATGCTACTACAACTATTATAACTGAAACAATTAAAAACTTTAGGAATCTTCTCACTTCACTCTCCCCTTACTGCTCTAATGTAATATTAAATATATTTTCTCACTAAGACTTATGTATTAAAATATAATATTCATATTTAATTTATATTGTAAAGTTACTAAAATAAGACCTCTATTTTAAAATCTTATTTATATAGATAAACAAACTATGACTTAGACTTATGAGATAACTTACCGAAATTATATTTAAAAATAAACTAATAAAAGCATTAATTGTAAGATTGCTTTATTTTAACTTGAACAAGCTTCAGTATCTTATACAAGTTAAAATAGTTACAACTGCACATTTAATGCTTTTAAAAAATTTTAATAATTCTATCAAAAAAGGATTTAAATAAATTCATGTTTTTTAATTAGGTATGTATGAGTTCAATTATAATTGGTTAGCCAAATCTTCTAATTTTTTAGCTGTAACATTTAATTCTGAAATAGATGCTGCAATTTCTTCTAATGCCGCTGATTGGTTTTGAGAAACATCATTGGACTTAGTTAAATTGTTATTTATGCTGTTTATTGATGATGAAATATGTTTTATAACTGAATCAATCTTTTTAATGGATTCATTAGAAGAATTTGATAATTTTCTGATCTCTTGCGCAACAACACTAAATCCTTTTCCTGATTCACCAGCTCTTGCTGCTTCAATTGCTGCATTTAATCCAAGAAGATTTGTTTGTGATGAAATTCCTTGAATAAATGTTAGTATGTCATCAGTATTTTTTGCTCTTTCATTAGCCTCTTTTGTTTCCACTAATAATTGCTCATTCATGGTGGCTAATTCTTGTACCCCCTTAGATACCTCATTAATCCCTATTGAAATCTGTGAAAGAGACTCTGTTAAATTTTTTGTAATACTAGTTACTGAATTTTTCTTAGCTAAACTCTTTGCTGCAACAAATACTCCAATTACATCGCTTCCTTCCTTTATTGGAAATGCAAACGACTTAAATTCAGTTCCATAAATATTTTCTGGCACAATTTTTATTATATTATTTCCTGTTCTAAGTGCCTCAACTACAGCACCGCCATCAGGTATTGGATCTCCTTCCTTTGCATTCAAAACTAGATCTTTACAATACTTAGTATACAAATATTTTTTAGTATCTGCTAACGCCACAGATACCTCTCCATCAAGTAGTATTTCTATAAATGGAATTGTGTTATAAAAGAAATTTATCTCTTCTTTTTCTGAAATTTTATTCATTATCTTCACCCCTAAATATTCCTGTTTGTATAATTATATCCTTTTTCCAACTTCTTTTAAAGCAGTTGTCATATTTTATAGAATTTTCTTAATGATTAGTATTTTTATAAATTCATATTTATAGTTTATTTTGAATATGAATTTATAGTGGTTTATAAGGAGTGAGTTAACATTGGATAAAGATAATTTTTTCAAAAATTCCTTTTTACTGGTATCATCAAATGTGACTACTGGTATACTTGGATTTATATTCTCGATATATCTCTCTAAGATCTTAGGTCCCGAGGGAATGGGACTTTATAATTTGGTTATGCCGATTTACAATTTATTTATATGTCTTATGACAGCTGGAATAGTCGCTTCCATTTCAAAAATAACAGCTGTTTATGCTCAAAAAGGTGAACACAATAATATAGTTAAAACTATTAGGGCTGTTTCCCTATTTAATATATCATGGGCATTCCTAATAGGGCTTATTGTATTCTTTTGCGCCCCATTAATAGGAAAATATGGTGTTAATGATATTCGGACAATAAATGCTATAAAGGTTATTTGTCCAGCTATGGTGTGTATCGCAATTTCTAATATCCTTAAAGGATATTTTTACGGAACTTCAAAAATAGCAATACCTGCTATAATTGATATTTGTGAAAAAGCTATGAGAATTTTAACCGTGAGCTTACTTATCTTTCTAACTAATGCTCATACTTTAGAAGGAATGGTAACTATGGCTACAGTTGCATTGTGTATAGGTGAATTTCAGAGTTTGCTTTTTCTCTATATTTATTATAAATACTCTATAAATAGAATGCCAATTTCTCACGAAGTGCCTGAGAGCAGGTTTCAGCTACTTTTTGATGCAGTAATAATTTCTATTCCACTTTTATTAAATGGCTTTTTAACAAATATTCTTGGAACACTTGCCACATTAATTGTTCCAAGGCGCTTACTAGTTGCAGGATTTACCTATCCAGATGCATTAAGCATGATAGGCAAGTATACAGGTATGGCCCTTAGTATAATAACAATTCCTTTAATTGTGGTTTCCACAATTAATACACTGTTAATTCCAGACTTATCGCAATCCTTAGCCTTGGGGAAGCAATATGAGGTATCAGTTAGAATAAAAAAGATACTTAAAATTGCATTTTTGCTTGGCATTGCAACAACAATAATATGCAATATAATTCCTAACTCTTTAGGTGAAATGTTCTACGGTAGAAATGATTTAGGTCAGTATATTAGATTTGCCTCGCTTACTGCACCAATATTTTTTCCTGCTGTAACAATGTTCGGAGTTTTAAACGGGCTTAATAGACAAAGCATTATTCTTAGAAATTCGCTAATTGAAGCTATAATCGAGCTAATATGTTTATACATATTTACTGCAGTTCATTCCATTAATATATTTGGATATAGCCTAACTATGCTTATAGCATGTACAATTGGTTTTATACTTAATATGTATGAAGTAAATAAACATATTGATCTTGGTTTAAACAAATCAAATATAATTATATATGCTTTACTCGGCTTTTTAACATTTTTAGTTGTTAATACATTTTCAAAGCATATGCATACTAATTCTCTAATTATTAATAACTTCGTTATAATGGGACTCGTGTTCTCAATATTTGCATATCTCGGAACTTTTGGAGAAAATGAAACCTAAATAATCATCATCAAAAAAATTGGATACATGTCTATCGTATAGATATGTACCCAATTTATATTTGTACGTTATTATAATTTTTTCATACCACCATGGATATCACTTTAAGTTTTTCCTTATAAAACGAGGTAAATAATTAAATATTCTAGATGATATGCTATCTATATCACTTTTTTTAATTCCACCTAATAGAACTAGCAAGTATAGGTATACAAAACCGCCTATTGAAATAAGTATAAGCGTTATTATTCCCTTTAACAGCGTATTTCCATTTGCTATTTCTATAAGTAGTAATGATGGTGTTTTTATAGCTAATATTACTACGGCCATAACTGCTGATGCTATGAGTGGTTTTATTGCATTTCTTAATATCGATATTCTCACTCTTAATGCTCTTTTTAGTGCTCTTTGGTTCAAGAGCATTGGTATTACAAACCACAAAAAATTTCCAGCTACTACACCTAAAATATTAATCTCTGGCATTCCAACTAATATGTAATTAGCTATTATCTTTGCAATAATCCCTATACTAAAGGTACCAAGTACAAAATATAATTTATTCATACTTTGGAGTATAACTGTTTGTATTTGTACCACAGACATTAGAATTAATACAACTGAACCCATTACCATCAATTCAAATCCTTGATCTGTCCCGTATAGAAGTTCAAAAACTTCTTGCCCTAAACACGAAAGACCCACTGCCGCTGGGACAGTTATTATTAGTGTTATTCTAAAAGCAAAAGTTGTTTTTCTTCTTATTTCCTTTTTATCTTTTAAAGCCGTAGCTGCCGCCACCGCCGGCAAAACGGTTGTCCCAAGAGCTGTTACAATGATAAGTGGTACAGATAGTAAGGTTTTATATCTTCCCAGAACTCCATAAAGCACTTGAGCTTCTTGTAAACTAAATCCAGCAAATGCCAATCTACTATTTACATTTACCATATCTACTAAACTCCCAAAATTCTGAAGACCTGAACTTAAAGTAATTGGTAATCCATATTTAATTAATTTTTTAATTATATGTTTTGTCCTTACTCTTTTACTGTTTTGTTGAGCTACTATAGAATTTTCTTCAAATTTATTTTGCCCATAAATATACACCATATAAAGACATGCAACCAGTGCACCTACTGAAGTACCAATTGTTCCTCCTGCACTACCATATTCAACACTTATTTTCACTAAGAAATAAGCACATGTCAAACTAATTACAATATTTATAACTTGTTCAAGGACTTGAGATAGAGCTATAGCAGTCATACTATTTCTCCCCTGAAAATATCCTCTATAGGATGATAAAAGCGATGTAACAAATATACTGGGAGCAAGCATTAAAATCCCATAAGATGCTGCTGGATTTCCTATCATTCTACCGATAGGAAATGCAAATAACATTAATAAAATTGATAATATTGCACCAGCTAAAGCTAAAAGTGTTCTTGATATTTTAAGTGCTCTTATAGCATCATTAGGTTTTTCTAAAGCTATAAGTTCTGCAACTACTTTTGCTATAGCTGGTTGAGTACCTAAATTCGTAACTGCGTATACAAATAAAAATACCTCGTAACAATTTTGGTATATCCCATATCCATCAAGCCCAATTATTCTCTGAAGGAGAGGTATATAAAATACTGATATTACTTTGGTTAAAAGTCCTGCTATTGAAAGAATTAAAAAGCCTCTATTACCGGCTGATTTCTCTTCCATAATTACCCCCTATCTAAGTGAAAACTTAAACACATCTTGCTTTATTTTTTTTAACATTGGAGGTAGTGCAACTGCAATAGTCTTATTTTTTAAATACTCAAGCTTACCATTTATTTTTCTAAAATTTAATTTATAAGCATATAAATATTGATAATTTAGACCATACTTATTTTCAAAAAATGAATTTAATCTCTTATCTCCATATTTATTATCTCCAATTATAGGATTTCCTAAATGCGCTAAATGCGCTCTAATTTGATGGCTTCTTCCAGTAATTAAGTTAATGTCTATAAGTGAATAAGCACCATTTGTTTCCACCGTACTTATCTCCATTGATATCTTTTTAGAATTCTTAACTTCAGTATCATAAATCTTCGATACATTTGTTTCAGGATTCTTTAGTATGTACGCTTCATAAAGCCCATCTCTTATTTTTCCTTTTGCTAAAGTATAATAATATTTTTTTATTTCATCTTCTCTTATAGCTTCATTTATGCATTTCAATCCATCAAATGATTTTCCAAATACAACTATACCAGCTGTATTTCTGTCTAACCTATTACACGCTGCTGGGGTAAACGTCAATTCATTTTCTGGCACATAAGCTCCTTTATCGTTTAAGTATGAAAGTACATAATCAGTAAGGGTTGGCTCAGTGCTATCCTTAGTGTCTGAATGAACCAATACATCTGGCCATTTTTCAAGTACTAACATATTGTCATCTTCATATGCAATTTTAATTCCTTTTGCATTAACTTTAATAAACTTTTCGGTTTTATCTTCCTTTTTACTTTGTATGTATCTAATCTCTACTACATCGCCTACTTGTAAGAAATACTTTTCGTTTTGCTTTGCATCATTAACTCTTATATCTTTTTTTCTAAGTGCCTTAAAAATAGCACTCAATGGTACATCTTTTAATAACTTTCTTAAAAATTTATCTAATCTTTGACCTGCTTCATTTGGACCTATTTCTATCTTCAAATACAATCACTCCTAATTTTATTACCCTTAGCATTATGTAGTTTTTTTAGGATATTGTCAATTTAAATTATAACAACATCCTAAAATACGACTACTTTGTTAAATAATTAAATGCTGCCAACGCCTGAATAGAAACTCCAATTGAAAGACAATCTTCATCAATATCAAACAAATTGCTGTGTGCTGGCTCTGTAGTTTTCTTTTCTTTATTCCCAGAACCCAAGAAATAAAACGCACTTGGCCTTTCATTAGCAAAATAAGCAAAACTTTCAACTCCCATTTTAGGAGCCTTTTGTTCTAAGACATTTTCTTTACCTATAATTTCGCTTGCACTGTCACTAATTATATCTACAAATTCATCACTATTATAAAGACAAGGATAACTTTCTTCTATCTTAATTTCAGCTTTAGCCCTTGACATCGCTGCAATTCCATTTACGATTTCACTCAACCTTTGAGTAGCAAATGCCCTATCCTCCTTAGTCATTGTTCTAATCATTCCACTTAAAGTCGCTTCTCCTGGAATAATATTTTGAGCTGTTCCTGCATGCAGTGTCCCAACTGTTATAACTATTGGATTTACAGGAGCTATTTCTCTACTTACTATTGTTTGAAGCGCTACTACAATATGACTTGCAATAACTATAGGGTCAACAGTTGTATGGGGTGATGCACCATGGCCTCCTTGACCTGTTATTTTTATGCTAAATGGATTTGAAGCTGCATTAACAACACCTTTTTTTATCTTAATAGTCCCACATTCTGTTTCTTCATCTACATGAAGTCCTAAAATGCAATCAACCCTAGGATTTTCTAGAATCCCTTCATTTATCATGGGAGTAGCTCCACCTGTAGTTTCCTCTGCTGGTTCAAACAATAACTTTACCGTCCCAGAAAATTTATCTTTATTATCGTTTAATAACTTTCCTGCTCCCATAAGTATTGTTGTATGTGCATCATGACCACATGCATGCATCCTACCATCTATTTTAGATTTAAACTCACAAGCTTTCATATCTTTAATAGGAAGACCATCTATATCTCCTCTTAAAGCTATAGTTTTATTATTACCTTCTTTTGTTCCTTTTATTATCCCACATACTCCTGTTTTTGCCACTTCAATATATGGAATATTATTAGATGTCAAGAAATCTTTAATGACCTTAGATGTTCTTACTTCCTCGAAGCCAAGTTCAGGATGTTCATGTAGATCTCTCCTTATTTGAATAAGTTCCTCTTTTATTAGATCAGCCTCTTTTTTAAAATCTATCACTCTATTGGTTCCTCCAATTTTAATTAATTTATATTAAACTACTAAAATTAATTGCAATGATTTAATTATCACTCCAAAAAATTTTGATTATATCTCCATCATTTATTTTAGCTGTATATGCAGCTTTCTCTCCATTTAAAATTAAGTTTATTATACCTTTCGGAACAGTTAAATCAAAATCAATATAATCAAATATATCAACAATAATGTATTCAGATTTTCCTTTTAATAATATATTGTTTCCATTTATATTTACCGTTATGCTATTAACATACTCTTTAGCTATTGCAACTTCATTTTGTTTGTTCTCTTCAAAATTTTCCGGTTCTTCTACATTGATTGCTACCATATTTTGATCATTATTAGTTTGATATATATCATTTAAGTAATCTTTTTCTTCTGTTATGTCCTTAGGAACTTTAATTGATTCTGTGGAACCAACTTTTTTTATAATGCGATCACCTTCTGAGAGTTTATAATTATCTTCTAGAATACTATTATTCATATACAAATCAACCTCTTCTTCTAAAACATATTTTTTAAAATCACTTATCTTAGATGGCAAAAATACATTTACTTCATCACCGTTACTAATTTTATAATTTAGACTCTCTATTTTTTCATTAACAATAATTATAGGTTCTATATTCTTAATTTCTTCATTTAGATAGATAGAAATTGAGTATATATTTCTAATATGTTCAGATAGTTTCGGTGCTGCATCTTTACCATTTTGCGCATATTCTAGGACTATATTATCATTTGCTTTTACTTCAGTTTCAAGTGTAGCATCTTCTCCATTAATTGTAATCTTTGCATTAGTTCCGTATTCTCCAAAGACTATCCTTTTACACCCATTATAATTGAATCTAATACTCTTTCCATTCTTACTTATAAGTAATGATGGATTTATCCCTGCTTGAAGCAATACATCCATTATAGTATGTTTATGCGAATTGAACAAACTAATAGGATCATTGTTTAAAATTACATCAATAAAATCATTTCCTAAACTTCTTAATGCAGATAGAGCTATTCCCAGAACCGTAACCCCTGCTGAACCCAGCTTGTTATCTGAAATACATTCTATTACTGCCTGCCTATCTTTAATTGCGATCCTCTGAGGCGGTAAATTTAATTTCTCTGATATTGCCTCTAAAATACCTGGCGTATGAGCACCACCGCCAACTAAGAATACAGCACTAGGAGCTTTCCCTCCATTTAATTCTAAAATCTTTTTAGATATCTCTTCAGCAGTTTTAGTAACAATTGAGTTAATTAATTTAAACACATTTTCTGATAGCAATGTGTTTTCCATCCCTAAAACATCTATATATGTTACTTCCTTTTCTTCTACTATTGATCGCTTTATATTTTCAGCAGTATTAAAATCAACTAAATATTCCTGAACAATCGTTTCTGTAATTTCATCTCCTGCCATCGGAACCATTCCATATGCTGATATACTTTCTTTGGAACTTATAGCTATATCTGATGTTCCTGCTCCAATATCTACCAATGCAATATTTAATAATCTAAGATTTTTGGGTATGGCTGCCTCCATTGCTGCTATTGGTTCCAATGTTAAATTTACAACTTTTAAATTAACTCTATTCATTACTGCATAGAGAGAATCAATTACAGACCTTGGTAAAAACGTAGCAATAACTTCTGCTCCGATATTTTCTCCTTTATGACCTATTAGATTTGAGATTAGGAATCCATTTAAATAATAATTTTTAACTGAATAACCAACACAATATAGTTTACCTTCAGTCGTTGCTGATATTTCATCTTCAGCCTTTTTAACAGCACTTAATTCAAGGCTTCTTACTATTTCCTTGTTAACTTCTTCATCTTCATTAAGTTCAATATCAGCTTTTACATCAATCGTTCTTAGAAATCTCCCTGCCGCTGCAATGGATACTTCACTTAATTGAATTTGAAGCTCTTCTTCAAGATGATTTTTAACTTTTTGAACAACAGATGCAACTAATGTTATATCATGGATCTGACCATCAATCATTGCTCTTTCTTCATGTTCTATGTACTTTTCACATACTACTTGAAACTTTTTGTCTTTTATAACCCCTACTGTTCCTATAATTGATCTTGTTCCAATATCTAATGCAAAAATAATATCCTTTTGATTAAATCTCTTTAATTCCATATAAACACAACCTTTATTGCTTTATTTATCGGACGTTTAGCTGTTCAAACATCTCATCTCTAGATTCAAACTAAAAACGCCATCTCTTTAGATTGGATAACTCTTTAAGACATCAGTCCAACTAAATTTAAATTGGTGGATTAAATCCACCCCAAAAATTTTACTTAAATATCTTTCTTTTACCTAAATATACTATAAATTATATATTATAAGCTAATTTCACACAATGATTTAAAACATTTGTTTAGACATTTTGTGTCAATTCAGCTTGTTTACTTATCATCTTTACTCTGGTAAAATGATATCGATATACTATGTAAAATTTAACTACTATATGTTTTATAAGAAATAATGTAAAATTAGTCAAAGTTAAAACTAAGAGGTGGATAATATGCAAAATAGACCTGATGTATCTTTATTAAAAAACACATATCTTGAGACTTATAAATCAATAAAATCGTGTTTAATGCATCATAATTTTAGTCTTTTACTATCAAGAAACGTAGAAAGACAAGTTTTTGATATCGTGATTACAGCTCAGAAACAAAAAGTGCCAACAAAAAAATTAGAATGCAATAAAGATTTAAATAAGTTCTGCAATAATCTTATCTATGAGTATAACAAAGGGGTTTCGGTAGTGCAGCAAATGATTGAGGGAGTATTTATTTACTCACTATTAATGTTTTTTTTCTCTTTATTAGACGTTGTTGTTGGAAAAGTAGTAGCAGTAAATACAATAGTAATTTGTTCATTAATTTTTATTGGTTACTTTACAGCAAGCATGGTTTTACGCCGTAAAAAAGAGTATGATCCTAAGCTTCGTTCACTTTTAGTTTTAGTGCTTATATTCATACCTTTTATGTTGATGTCTTATTTAAAATCTCAAGTAGGAATATTAACTATGGTTATTCCATTAACATATAGCTTGCTTATTCTACTAATCACTTTCATAGTAGCCGCAATTTCATATTATATACTTATAAAAAAATATGATTTATTCCTTTTTATAAAAGGTAAATAAATACAATCATTTATACATTAAGCATTATAAAATCTGAAGCTAGAGATATTATTCCCTAGCTTATAATTTTTATTTCGGCTTTAATATTTTTCTCTTTTTTACTAATATTTATTTAATGTTTATAATTCTGTAACACTTTTGTCATAAATAAGAGGTATAATAATATTTGTAAAGTAGTTAAAGCATTATTATTTTACCCTTATTTAGAAATACTTATAAC
>NZ_MZGT01000064.1 GCF_002029255.1 Clostridium chromiireducens | reverse complement strand
TTCCTATTCTATAAACTATTATTATTCCATAAAACTAGGATTTTTATTTTAAACAGCATAAATTTACTCCTTAGAAATAAACCAATTCCTCTTCTAGTTTATTTATAGTTTTAAAATTACTTACATTTATATAAGGAATTTCCCTTTGTTCATTTTGTATAAATTTCCTATGAAGTGTACCTTCTATTTCAATCCATTCTTTTCCATCAAAATCAATAGGTTGTGCAGTTTGACACAAAAACCCTAGGAAAGTAATATCATCTTCACAACATGTCATGGCATTTCTTCCAAACGCAAAAATACCTTTAGGGTACTTAGGATTTATATAAGCAACTCCTCTTGTTTTTATCTTTTTGCCTTCATATTTCTCTGGAAATTCTGTCGCATCTAAATACCATACACCAAAATCATAATCTTCAAACTCAATGACATCAGCATTAATATCAAAAGGTAGTTCTAATGGTCTATCATCAATCTCGCCATTTTCTAATTCAAAAATTATACTTACATGTGCATTAATTGCTTTTACGCCATTTCTAAATTTCAATTTATCCGTCACTTCATTGCATCTATTAAAAACAATTAAATTAGAATTCTTGAATTGCTCTATTAATAGAGATTTCATATTATTCATATAACTATCAAAAGTAGATGCATCTATAGGTGTTATAATTTGAGCAATCTCCCAACCCTTCGGCAATCCTAATTTTTCAATAATGTCAAATTCCCACATTCCATTATATTCTATTAAAACTTTAGTCGGCTTATTTTCCTTATTAATTTTATCTAATAATGAATATGTCAATTCTTCTTTGTCGCTTATACTCACTAACTTAACATGATTTCTATTTATAAATTCTTTTTCATATTCCTCTATTCCACTTTCGCAAACAATTAAAGTAATCCTTTCTCCTTCAATAAATTCTGGATCATTAAATATTTCTTTAACAAAAGTAGTCTTACCACCTTCTAAAAAACCAGTGATCAGAAAAACTGGGATATCTGTCATCAATCATTCCTTCTTTCTTCTAATTCTCTTAAGCACCATGCAAATAGGTATTTAATTCCCCAATGATGCTTATTATTACTTTCAATTTCTATCTATATGTGAAATAACTCTCCTATTTCATCTTTATTTAGATTTGTTCCTATAACACATATTCTTCCTGTATAATCTGGCAATCCTTCACGCACTTCATATTCTCCCGGAACCAAATCGAAGTTAATCCATCCACCTTCTACGCATGGAATTATACCTTTTGCACGTAATATAACACCATAATCCGAAGAATCAGCTAACGATTTTAATATATTTGTTATCTCATCTTTTGAAAACTTTTTTGGAGTCTCCATTCCCCAACTTGTAAATACTTCATCTGCATGATGATGCTCATGTCCACAATCGCATTCATTGTCGTGATGGTGATGGTGATGATTTCCGCAGTTGCATTCCTCCTTGCTATGTTCTTCATGATTATGATGTTTGCAACTACAATTTTCATCGTGCTGATGATCACTTTTATTATGCTCATTGCAAGTGCATCCATCATGGTGATGGTGTTTATGTTCACTATATTCCGCGGTTATATTTAACAGCTCTTTCTCAAGAGAATTTTCTCTTTCCATTGCAGAAAGAATTTGTTCAGCCTTTATTTCATTCCAATTTGTAGTTATTATAGTTGCACTATCGTTATGTTCTCTGATTTGATTTATACATACCTCCAGTTTTTCCTCTGAAAGTTTTTGAGTTCGACTTAATATAATTGTGTTCGCATTTTCAATTTGATTATTAAAAAACTCTCCAAAGTTTGTCATATACATTTTGCATTTAATTGCATCAACTACTGCTGTAAAACTATTTAGCTTGATATTTGCATCATCTTTTATATCTTCTACTGCTTTAATTACATCAGATAATTTACCTACTCCTGATGGTTCAATTATTATACGGTCTGGTGAATATTTATTTAATGCTTCTTTTAGGGCAATTCCAAAGTCACCAACTAAAGAACAGCAAATGCATCCTGAATTCATTTCAGTAATCTCAATTCCTGAGTTATTTAAAAAACCTCCATCAATTCCTATTTCGCCAAATTCATTTTCAATTATCATAATTTTCTCATTTCCAAAAGCCTTTTCTTCTATTAATTTTTTAATTAACGTAGTCTTTCCTGCTCCTAGAAAACCTGATATTATATCTACTTTCGTCATAAAAAAATCCTTTCTATAAATAATAATTAATTAGTACACCTGGAAATTATAACTTACAAACCAATTATATAATTAATTTTAATCCTAACTCCAAAACAAAACGCTGTCAATAAATGATATATAATAACTTTTTATAAACCAATAATGAATTTCTTTTTAGGTATATGATAATATTATAAATAAGTTAAGTAAAGGAGTGTTTTACATGTGTGATTTCACTAAACCGAATGTCTTCTTTAGCAGATGCTTGGGATTTGATAGTTGTCGATATAATGGTCAGATGATAACAGATGAATTTGTTGAACATTTAAAACCATATGTAACCATTATCAACATTTGTCCAGAGATGTCATTAGGACTTAAAGTTCCAAGAGATACCCTTAGAGTTGCATTATTAAATGATGACTTGAGACTATATCAACCAAAAACAGGAAAGGATTTTACTAAAGAAATGAGTGAATTTGCAGACTCATATTTAAACTCTCTAAAGGATATTGATGGATTTCTTTTAAAAGGCGGTTCCCCTTCCTGTGGCCATAAAAATGTTAAAGTATATAATGGAACCTCTAAAGTTACAGGAAGTACTAGGGGATCAGGATTGTTTGGCAATAAAATCAAAGAAATATTTCCCTATACCCCCACAGAAGATGAGGGAAGATTACATAACTATCGAATCCGTGATAATTTTCTCGCGAGGATTTTTATGAATGCAGATTTTAGAAAAGTAAAAGCATCTAACTCTCTAAATGAATTAATACATTTTCATACTAAAAATAAATTTCTACTCATGGCAAATAGCCAAAAATATACAAAGATTCTTGGCAGGATTATAGCTAATAAAGAAGGATTAATAATTAAAGATATTTTAAATGAATATGAAAAAAACTTGAACCTTGTATTCGAGAAACTTCCTAGGCATACAAATAATATAAATGTTTTGATGCATGCTATGGGGCACTTTTCTAAAGATATAACTAAAAAAGAAATAGACCTACTACTTGATTCTTTTGAAAAATACAGGATTGGAAGGCTCACAATAAGTACACCACTGCTTCTTGTAAAATCATATATAGTAAGATTTAATATTGATTATCTTTTAGAGCAAACTTATTTTAACCCCTATCCAGAAGATTTAATTATATTAGAAGATTCAGAAAAAGTTAAAATATAAAAATAATAAAGGCAGCTTTTATAAAGTTTGCCTTTATTATTTTTTCTTACTTACATCTCTAGCATATTCCTTGATTATCTAGTGTTCCACTAAAATTTTTTCAATTATAATAAACAATTTTAAGAATTTAAATATATTGATAATATATCCTTCTTAATACTGATTCAAGTAAAAGATTACGCACGTGTTATTAAAATCAGATGAGAAATAAGAGAAAGGATGATGTATAATGGATACTTCGAAATTTCCGCTGAAAAATAGTACTAAATTGGATGCTGATACATTGAAAACACTCTTAAATTCTGATGAATTTTCAAAAATAATAGAAAAAAATCTAGTTCCAATGGATGAAGTTGATGGATTTAAAATTCGTCCAGGATTCTATCTCGAAAATGGTGCAGTAGTTATTCCAGGAGGTGTTAGTTTTACTGTTCATTCGCAGAATGCGACTTCATGTAAATTGCTGCTATTTAGGCCAGGCAATTGCGATCCTTATGCTATCATACCATTTCCAAAAAATTATAGGATAGGTAATGTATACTCAATGATTGTATTGGGATTAAACATTGAGGAATTTGAATATGCGTTTAGTATAGATGGGCCCTATGCTCCGGAGAAGGGACTAATTTTTGATAGTTCTCAATATTTACTCGATCCATATTCAAAAGCAATTACTGGCCAAAGCGTGTGGGGATCTAAAGCAGTATGTGGTTATCAATATAAATCCAGAGTTGTTGCAAACGATTTTGACTGGGGAAACAGCAAACAATTATCAATTCCTATGGAAGATCTTATTATTTATGAATTGCATGTTCGTGGTTTTACTAAGCATAAATCATCTAACGTAAATTATCCCGGCACTTTTGCTGGCTTAGAAGAAAAAATTCCATATTTAAATGAACTTGGAGTTAACGCCGTTGAGCTTATGCCAATATTTGAATTTGATGAAATGTTAAATTCACGATATATAAACGGAAAAAGACTATATGATTATTGGGGATATAATCCTGTATGTTTTTTTGCTCCAAACGCCAGCTATACTTCTAAATCCGAAAATAATAGAGAGGGAGAAGAACTAAAATCATTAATAAAAAAATTTCATGAAAATCGAATAGAAGTAATTCTTGATGTTGTATTTAATCATACAGCTGAAGGAGATGAAAATGGACCGTATATCTCTTTCAAAGGATTTGATAATAACCTGTACTATATGCTTACTCCTGAAGGCAAATATTATAACTTTAGTGGCTGTGGAAATACCCTAAACTGCAATCATCCTGTTGTGCAAAGGCTTATATTAGACTGCCTACGTTATTGGGTCACTGAATATCGAATAGATGGTTTTAGATTTGACTTAGCTTCGATCCTTGGTCGTAATGAAGATGGTTCCCCAATGAATAATCCTCCTTTATTGCAAAACCTAGCCTTTGATCCAATTCTCGCAAAAACGAAATTAATAGCTGAGGCTTGGGATGCTGGAGGATTATATCAAGTTGGAAGTTTTCCTTCTTGGAAAAGATGGTCAGAATGGAACGGGAAATACAGGGACGATATTCGTAGATTTTTAAAAGGTGATTCTGGGCTTGCTGGTTCCGTTACTGAAAGAATTTCTGGTTCTCATGATTTATACGATCCTAATAGCAGAGGTACAAATGCTTCTGTAAATTTTATCACCTGTCATGATGGATTCACCTTATATGACTTATATTCCTATAACCATAAACATAATGAAGAAAATGGATGGAACAATACTGATGGAGAAAATAATAATAGCAGCTGGAACTGTGGAGTTGAAGGCGAGACTGATGACGAAAATGTATTAAATCTAAGGAAGAAATTAATAAAAAATGCCTGTGCTGTTCTCTTAGCAAGCCAAGGCACTCCAATGCTTTTAGCAGGAGATGAATTTGGAAATACACAGTTTGGAAATAACAACCCATATTGCCAAGACAATGAAATTTCATGGCTTAATTGGAGCTTATTAGATAAGAATATAGAACTATTTACGTTCTTTAAGAATATGATAAATTTTCGAAAATCCCATCCTGTACTCCGAAGTAGAATCGAAACCGCTAAATGTGGCTTACCTCATGTTAGTAAACATGGTACTGAACCTTGGTATTTAGATTCCTCAAATGAAACGAGAGTTGTTGGAGTAATGTTTGCAGGATGGAATAAAGCTACAACCGCCGATGACATTATATATATTGCTATAAATTCATACTGGAAAAAGGTAACTATGCGGTTACCTGATTTACCGATAAATTTAGAGTGGAGAATTGCGGTAAATACTGCTATGCCCTCTGGAGAAGACTTTATACATTCAGTAAATGAAATGCTTAGAGTAGGCAATAACATTGAACTCGATTCAAGATCTGTGGTAATTTTAATTGGTACACTTAAAGTATAATTTTAAATTTCTTTAGTTTAGTGGATGTCATTTAAATATGCTTCTTAATAACCCCAAACTGACATCCACCTTAAATTGTTTATTTCAGCAAATCCAAATACTCTTCATATCCTTCATCCTTCATTTTATCCATTGAAATAAATTTAAGTGACGCTGAGTTAATACAATACCTTAAACCACCCATTTCTTCTGGCCCATCAGTAAATACGTGTCCTAAATGTGCATCACCTGTCTTACTTCTTACTTCTGTTCTTACCATACCATGATTTGTATCCATTTTCTCTTTAATTAATGACCTATCAATTGGTTTAGAAAAAGCAGGCCAACCACAGCCCGAATTGAATTTATCCGACGATAAAAATAAAGGTTCTCCAGTTGTAATATCTACATAAATTCCTTTTTCATAAAAATTATTATATTCATTATGAAAAGGTGATTCCGTTGCATTTTCTTGTGTAACTTTATATTGAACCTCTGTTAACTCTTCTTTAAGTTCTTCTTTAGATTTTTTTATGTATTTTGTAACCATAGCATTCACTCCCTTATAAAAATTCAAACTTAAAATTAAATTTTAATCTCCTTTGAATAAAAATCTTATATCTTGCTCTTCCCTGCTTTGTTTTAAATATTTCACTGATAATATTTTATCACTTCTCTAGTAATTCTACCCATTTAAAAATATTTATATAAGTTATAAATATTTAACATATCCTAGCTCTGTATAAGAATTCGTCATTTACTAAATTCTAAAACTCCTTTGAAACAAAAAGACCAGTTACTTAACTTGTAATTATGTAACTGGCCACTTTAGTTTTAAATAAAATATTAATTTAGCTAATCCATTACTTTTTATGTAAATTAACCCTCTTATAAATTAATGTTTCTACTTTTTTCAAGCAGTTTTTCAATTTCATTCTCTGGAAGTGGCTTACTAAAGTAATATCCTTGGATATAATCGCATTTCCTCTCTTTAAGAATTAAAAGCTGCTCTTTCGTTTCTACACCTTCTGCTACAACTTTAAGGTCTAAGCTATGAGCCATTTGAATAATATTCTTCATAATAGATTCTTCTTTTCTACTTGAAGTAATATTATCAATAAATGATTTATCAATTTTCAATGTATTTATTGGCATTTTCCTTAGATAACTTAATGAAGAATACCCAGTACCGAAGTCATCAAGTGCAATTCTAATACCCATCTCCATCAATTTTCTTAGTATATTTATACTAGTATCAAGTGATTCCATAAGCACTGTTTCTGTAATTTCAAGCTCCACAAGACTTGGATTAATTCCCGTACTCTCTACTATTTCTTTAACATTCTCTAAGAAAAATGGCTGCTGTAAATCAACTGAAGAGATATTAATACTTATACTTTTAAAGTTATATCCTGAATTAAGCCATTTAACACTTTGCTTGCAAGATTCATTTAGAATCCATTGTCCTAATTGAGTTATAAAACCACATTCTTCGGCTATTGGAATAAACTCTAAAGGAGATATAAAACCTAATTCCTTACTATTTAATCTTATTAAAGCCTCAAACCCAAATATTTCGTTACTTTGCGTGTCATACTGTGGTTGATAATTAATACTTAACTCATTATTCTCAATTGATGATCTTAATATTCTTTCAATAGTTGTTTTTCTTTCAAGCTTCAAGTACATTTCTGGATCATATAAAGCATATCGATTCTTCCCCAAGTCTTTCGCTTTATACATTGCCGAATCTGCATTTCTTAAAATAGTATTTGTATCTGATCCATCTTTTGGATACAATGCTATACCAATGCTTGCAGTAATATACATTTGCTTATTATCAATATTAAAACTTTCTTTAAATAAAGATAGTATTTTTTTCGCATATGATTTAACTTCTGATTCTTCAATAGACGATTTCAAAAGAATAAATTCATCTCCACCCAGCCTACAAATAATATCTTCTTCTCCTATCCCTAGACTCTTAAATTGTTTTGCTAAGTATATAAGAAGCTTATCTCCATAATCATGACCTATTGTATCATTTATATTTTTAAAATTATCTAAATCTATGAAGAATACTGCTCCTTGTCCATTTTCATCCTTTGACAATTCTAATTGTTCATTCAACTTATTTAGAAATAAAGTTCTATTTGGAAGCTCGGTCAAGGAATCATAGAAAGCCATAAATTTTATTTTATCTTCTGATTCCTTTCTATTTGAAATATCTCTAATAGAACCCGCAACCTTTATAATCTTACCTTCGTTATTACTTATAGCCTTACCACTAGATAGAATCCATACATAATTCCCATCACTTGTTTTCACCCTATATTCTGAATTATATACTTTATTTGGATCCTTAATGTGACTATGGAATTCTTCTATAGCTCTTTCAATATCATCTGGATGAATTAACTCCCTAGCTATTTCGCGTAAATTGCGGATTTTACTTAGGTTATACCCAATAATGTCCACTAATTTATCAGAAGCAAAAAATTCTCCTGTCTCAATATCCCATTGCCAGATTGAATCATTAGCACATTCTAAAGCAAGCTTATACCTTTCTTCACTACTTTTTAAAGCTTCTTCACTGCTCTGCAGCTCTTCATATTGAGTTCTAAGTTCTTCTTCTGTTGCCAAAAGTTCTTCGTATACAGATGACAATTCTTCATAACTTGAACTCAATTTAGTAATCATTAAATTAAAAGAACTTCCTAGTTCACCAAATTCATCGTTAGTATGTATATTTGCTTTAACAGAAAGATCACCATTACCAGCTGCTTGCATTAAAGGTTTTAACTCTTTAATTGGCTTAGTTAATTTCTCCGTTACAATAAAGGTTAGAATAATAATGAATATTAATGCGAAGAAACTTATCAATGCAATAATATAAGCAACATTATTAGCTCTATCTAAAAGCTCACTTTTTCTATTAACTGATGCCATCTTCCATCCCGTATCTGGAGATGTATATACATTAACTATAACAGGAACTCCATTAATAACAGTTTCAAAATTACCACTTTCTACATCAATAAATTTTTTATAGTTGTCAAAAGAATAATTTGATGTTGCATCCTCTTTTGTAACCTCATATCCTAATTGATTTAACTGTAAAATATTCTTAAAATTCAAATTAGAATCCGGGTGTGCGAGCATTGTACCATCCTTTAAATAAAGAAATATATACCCTGTATCTCCAACCTTAATATCCTTTATCATCTGTGATAATTTGTCAAGGCTTACATCGATCCCCACTACCCCTAATATATCCCCTGATGCACTTCTTACTGTTGTAGATGCACTTACAATTACATTGTGACTAGTATCAATTGCAGAAATATATGGTTCTGATAACTTTACCTCATCTGGATTATTTAAAGCTAAAGAATACCACGGTCTTAGCCTCGGGTCAAATGTACTTGTCCCTAAACCATCTGGCCACTGAATATATCCACCCCATTTAGTCCCAATATACGCGTATGTAGTTTCCGAATGATTCATTCCATAATTCTCAAAATAACTATATAAAGTGCTTTCAATCCCCGGAATTTGCTTAGAATATTTTTTATGTATTTCAATATCAGGTATATTAAACAGAGCTGATATTGATTGGTCAGCTTTTTTCATATCCTCTGTAGAGGCTAAAACTTTAGCATTTTCTTTTATTGATTTAATCATATTTGATAAATTATTATCTATTTGCCTCATCTGAGCTAAAGTATTTTTAGACAACTCGTCCTTTAAGGAACTATATATGTACTTATAAGATATTAGTGCTATTGGAATGGAAGTAATTAATATTATTGCTAAAAAGTATAAAAATAATTTCATTTTAAAAGTAAGTTTCAAATCTATCCCCCCTAACCACTCGATTGGAATACTATACAAAGAAATGTTAATATACAAAATTTGAGGCCATTAATTCTAATTTTATCATCCATTACACAACCTTTCAATGTTTTTAATCCTCCTTATATATAACGCTACACGTATATGGAATCTAAAAGTGCGATCATATAAATATAACTTTATACATGCACACGAGTTCATAAATTTTACTTTTATTTTGATACTAGAACTAGTAAAAATGCAAATATCAGTACAATGATAAGAAATAACCATAAAAAACTATATAAATATAAAAATAAAGTGATTTTATAGCATTTGACTATTGTTTTAATCCGAATAGTATTATACAATATTATCCATAAATACACTTGAAATATTTTACATATAAAATTTAAGGTTAAAGAAGGAACTAGTATGTTTAAAAAATGGGATATTATAACAATAATTTTTTTAGTATGTTTATCCTTTATTCCTGAAATTGTTTTTGGAGTAGTGATTAATAGACATTATAATGGAATTTGTGCTGAAATAACTGTCGATGGAAAAATATCTAAAACAATAGCTCTATCAGAACATAGAGGCGATGAACAAATAGACATCAAAACTCCATACGGTCATAATACTGTCGAAATCAAAGATAAATCTATTAAAATAGTAGATGCTGATTGCAAAGATAAAATTTGTATGCATTCTGACTTTATATCTGAACCTGGTCAGATTATCGTTTGCCTTCCACATAAACTTATGATTGAAATAAAAAGTACTGATGTTGTTTCCGATAGTTTGAGGTGCTAAAATGAATAAAACATTTCGCATAGTTCTTATTGGCATTTTTGTATCTCAAGCTCTAGCACTCTATACTATAGAAAGCATGATTCCAGTACCTTTTATTGCACCTGGCGCAAAACTTGGTTTAACAAATCTTATTACCGTTATAGCGCTATATATACTAGAAAATAAGCGGGATGTATTCCTAATTATTATATTACGGCTTTTATTATCGACTATATTTACTGGGAACCTTTCTACCCTCATGTATGGTGCTGCCGGTGCAATTCTTAGTTATTATGCTATGATACTTGTTAAGACAGTCGGTAAGGATAAAATAAGTATAATAGGAGTCAGTGCTTCTGGGGCCTTCTTTCATAATTTAGGACAATTAATAATAGGCTCCATTATAGTTCAAAATATATGGGTAATGCTTTACTTACCTATATTATCTATAGCAGGTATTGGTACTGGTATTTTTATTGGACTAACTTCAAATTTTATAGTTAGGCATATTTCTAGGCTACGTTATTTCGATGATATAGATAATCGGCATGTAACTTGAACTTATGAGATAAACCATCGAAAGTAGACACATTGTTGCACCCACAGGGCATAATAATTTCGCAGAAAGTGCTAAATTGCAGGTTGCATCACTAACGCTTGCTCACAATTTCACTGTGACAAGCATTAGTGGAACAACCTACAATTTAGCACTTTTAACAGTTCATTTTCAAATTGTTTATCTATACATATCTAAATTATATATTTGACTTAAAATAAGAATAACTATTCATACTTGTTAGCTTTGAGTGTATCACTTTTCTAGAAACCAAAACACAATATGTTACTTATTTCCGTAAGTTACACATAAGACTAGTTTTAGTTTGGATATCTGTAATCTCAATTTACAAATTTGAAATCACCTTTTAAATTCTCAATCCTATCTTTAAATCCATCGGAAGTATAAACTTTATAATCAGAAGTAGTAATTTCGCATGAAACTCCTGTTATGCTATTTATTAACTCTATTCCTTTTTCTGGACCTAACGCAAATACTGTTGTCGTAAGGATATCCGCTAACATACCATTATCTTCAACATCACCATTTATTACTATTGTATCGCTGATTGCACCATTGTCTACTGGATAACCAGTATTAGGATTCAAAATATGATGATATCTTTTATTATCTTTAATAAAATACCTTTCATAGTCTCCTGATGTTGATAATGATTCATTAGATAACTTTATTACTCCCATATACTCATTAGAATCATTACTTCTAGGATTTTTAATTCCAACAGACCATTTATTATTATCTTTATTTTTTCCAAATGCATAGATAGAGCTTGAACCTAGATTTATAAGACCATTATTAATATCATATTTCTTATATATCTTTAAAACTTCATCAGCTGCGAACCCTTTGGCAACTCCACCTAAGTCTACGGCCATTCCTTTTTCCTTAAGCATTATGCTGCCTTCAGCCTCGTTTACATCTATTTTATCATACCCAACTAGGGGTAATTTATCCTTTATTTCTTCAACTTTAGGTAACTTTTCATTATCAGTGCCTATACCCCATAAATTTATTAATGGACCTAAAGTGATATCAAATGCACCATTGCTTAGCTTAGAGTATTTTATTGATGTCTGTATCATTTTCATTATTTCAGGATGAACCTGTACATAATCCTTTCCTGATGCACTATTTATTTTGTAAATATCACTTGTTTCTATAGTTGTACTTGCCATTTCTTCTATTTCTTTCAATCTTTTAAAACTTTCTTCAACTGCTTCCTTTGATTTATCACCACTTGCACTTAGTGTAACTGCAGTATCCATTACAATACTGCTTTTTTCAAAATATTTATTTCTAATATTTGTACATGATATAAGATTTAGAACACTTAAAATGCAAAGTATTAATGTAAATTTAAATATATTCTTTTTCCTAAATGTGCATATCTTCTTCTTCACAGGCTGCTCCTATCCTAAATTGTAACTTTTATATTACTCGAATTTTTAACGCTTAATCCTCTAGCAAATTGAATTGCGCCTGTTGGACATTTTATAATACAGGTAGCTTCATTACATTTTTCAATACAAATCTTTGTATCTACTACTGCTAGATTATTTTTAACCTCAATAGCCTTATGGCTGCAATTCTTTGCACAAATACCACACCCTATACAGGCAGTACTACAAACTTTCCTTGCAATGGCTCCTTTATCTTTAGAATTACAACTAACCTCTATTGGCGAATCTACTGATACCATTTCAATTACATTTTTAGGGCACGCTGTTTCACATGTTCCACAACCAGTACACTTTTTTGCATCGACTACTGGAAGACCTTCATCACTCAACTTTAAAGCTCCAAAAGGGCAGCTATTTACACATGTACCGAATCCAATGCATCCATGCTTACATCCTTTAGGACCACCTTGAAGTAAATTTGCAGCTTTGCAATCCTTTATCCCTTTATATCTATAACTTTGAACTGCTTTATCACTTGATCCCTTGCATTTAATGTGTGCTATTCTTGGTTCAACTTTTTCAGCCACTTTTCCTGTAATCTCTGCAACAGCTTTTGCGACTTCATCCTTGCCCGGTACGCACAAATTTGGTGGAACATCCTTATTAGATACTACTGCTTCAGCATATGCTGCACATCCTGCATAACCACATGCTCCACATTGACCCTTAGGTAAAATATCTTCTACTTCATGAATTAGCGGATTTACTTCCATTGAAAATTTTTTATTTGCAAATGCAAGAATAAATCCAAAAATTGTTCCGATTCCTCCTAGCACTAATAAAACCATAACTATAGTAAACATACTTTTTATTCATCTCCTTTATATCATTCCTGAAAAGCCCAAGAATGCCAGTGCTAGCATACCCGCTAATACAAAAGCAATACCAGTTCCCTCTAAAGGCTTTGGCACATCAGCATAAACCAATTTTTCTCTTAAACTTGCCATGAGAATTAAAGCTAATGCAAATCCCATACCAGATCCTATTGAAAAAATTATACTTTTAACAAATGAATAATTTGATTCAACGCTTAATAGTGGAACTGATAATACTATACAGTTTGTTGCTATTAATAGAAGGTAAATTCCCCACATACTATATAACGTAGGTGCTTGCTTTTTTATAATTAATTCTAATAATTGTACAAAACTTGCTATGAGTATAACAAAAACAATTGTTGTTAAGAAAGTTAAATGAAATGGTAATAGTACAAAATTATATACTACCCAAGCTAGCATTGAACTGAGAGTTATAACTGATGTAACTGCCATCCCCATTCCTATTGAGGCATTCAAACTTTTAGAAACTCCAAAAAATATGCATAATCCTACGAACTTTGTTAAAACAAAATTATTTACTAATAATGCACCCATAAATAGTGTTAAATATTCACCCATTATGCTTCACTTCCTTCTACTTTTTTCTCTTCGTTGTGCGCATTATGAAGTTTAATTGCTCCTATCATATAACCAATTAATATAAATGCGCCAGCCGGTAAAATCATAATTAAAGGTGCATTATACCATGGTCCTAATATTTTATAACCAAGTATTGATCCATTTCCAAAAAATTCTCTAATTACAGATATTGATAGCATTGCTAGAGTAAAGCCGCATCCCATACCAAATCCATCTAAAAAAGATGGAAAAACTTTATTCTTAGATGCAAATACCTCTGCTCTTGCGAGTATTATTGCAAATACAACTACTAAGTCTAAATAAATCCCCAGCGCACTATATAAGGCTGGAGAAATTGCCTGTAATAAAAGTTCCACAACTGTAACTATTGTTGCAATAAAAGTAATGTAAACTGGTACTCTAACCTTCGGATTTACAAATTTTCTAGTAAGTGATACCACGACATTATTACTTGTAATAACAAATGTTACGCATAGGCCCATTGTTAGTCCGTTAATTACTGATGATGTAACAGCTAATGCTGGACAGAGACTCAAACATAGCATGAATATCGGATTCTCATCATATAAACCTTTGCTAAAAATTTTCCATTTTTCTCTCATATTATTTACCTCCTGCAAACTCTGTCACTTCATGTACAGCATTTTTAACAGCTAGTGTTACAGCTTTAGATGAAATAGTAGCTCCCGTCATGGCTTGTATATCATCTTTATCAGAAGCGTCTTTGGTTACAGTCAAATTAGCTTCCTTTTTTCCTTTAAACTGACTTCTAAAAGGTTCCTTTGATGCATTATCTCCAAGACCAGGTGTCTCGTTATGAGCTAATATCTTATAATCAATTACCTCTCCAGCTTGAGTAACGGCTACAAGCATTTTAATTTCTCCACCATACCCTCTACTTTCACCTGGAACCACATAAGCAATCACTTTACCACCCTTTTCAGCTGTAAACCAATCCGCCTTATCTGGTACTGCCTTAAAATTATCGGCATCACTAACCAATGCTCTCATTGATTCTTGTTTAGCAACTTCTCTTTTTTCAGCAGCAATTGGAGCTGTGACATAATATACTAGTCCTATTATTAATCCAGAAGCTAAGCAAGTTATTATTAAATTTACCGCTATCTGAAAGATAGAGTATTCCTTCTTTATATGTGCATTTTCCATTTCATTACCCCCTTGCTCCAAATTCCTTCGGCTTTACAAAACGATCTATTAATGGCGTTACAGCATTCATTAATAAAATTGAGTAGCAAACACCTTCTGGATATCCACCCTTTAACCTGATTAGAGAAGTTATTAGTCCTGCACCTACTGCAAAAATCACCTGTCCTTTTATTGTGATTGGTATAGTTACCATATCAGTCGCCATAAAGAAAGCACCTAAAACAAGCCCTCCAGCCATCATATTAAATAAAGGATCACCTGTAAAAAGCCCTTCGACACCAAAAATCCAAGTAATTATTCCTACTGTTCCTATCATTAATACAGGAACCTGCCAATTAATATATCCTTTATACAAAAGGTATACTCCACCAATGATAAGCAATAAAGTTGAAGTTTCTCCAATACATCCATTTCTTGTCCCTAGTAGCATAGCCTTGTACATCTCAGTGCTACTTCCGAAGGTTTCAATTAATTTCCCATATCCTTGTTGTTTCAATATATTTAATGGTGTTGCACTACTAACAACATCTATAGATGTTGTCATTTTTGTCCAACTAGTCATAGCAACTGGCCAAGATACCATTAATGCTGCTCTTCCGATATGCGCCGGATTAAAAATATTAAATCCAAGTCCTCCCATAGAATGTTTTGCTATTACAATAGCTACAAATGAACCAGCTATCATCATATAAGGCGGTAAACTAGGTGAAACTGACATAGCTAATAAAAGTCCAGTCAAAAATGCACTCCCGTCAAAAGCTGTAATTTTCTTTTTACGGTACTTTTGAACTAGATATTCAAATGCAACAGCCGAAGCTGCTCCAACTACCATATTAATTAAAGCGGGAAACCCAAAATAAAATATTGAGAAAATCGCCGCCGGAGCAAGAGCTAAATTAACATTCCACATTATTTTTGAAATTGATTCATTACATCTGATATGAGGTGATGCTGACACCATCAGCTCACTTTCTTTTAACTCAGCTTCTTTAACCTTAATTTCATTCTCATATTTTTTATCAACCTTGGCTTTCGCCGCTTTATCTTTGTCTGCATTTTTTTCAACAGACTTATTATCCTGTGCCTTATTTTCACTCGAAACAGCTTGTAACTTGCTATTATTTTGTATTCCACTTTTTTCTTCTTTGCTTACTTGATCGTTACTTTCTTGTGTATCAATTTCCTTTGCCTTAAATTCCGAACTCATTTTATCCCTTCTCCCTATTTACTAACTGGCTGTGCTTGATTTTGCGCTTTTAGGTATTTCACATATTGCACAATATTACGCTTTGCAGGGCACGTATAAGTGCAGCTTCCACATTCTATACAATTAAATAAACTATACTCTTCCTTAGCTTCTTTAAACTTTTGTCGTTCCCCTAATATGCTAAGCATGCTTGGAATAAGACCCATAGGACAGGCATTAACACATCTTCCACACCTTATACATGCAGACTCCTCACCAGAATTCACCGCTTCTGGGCTTAATGCAACTATCCCTGATACCCCTTTAATTATGGGAACATCTAGTGAAAATTGAGCAATTCCCATCATTGGTCCACCCATAATTATCTTTTCAGGTGTTTTGCTGAACCCATTACAATAATCTATTACATCTCTAAACTTTGTTCCTATTCGCAGCAATAAGTTTTTAGGTTCCTTAATAGCATCTCCAGAAACTGTAGTAACTCTTTCAATTAGTGGAATCCCATTAACTACTGCATCACAAATCGCTATCGTCGTACCAACATTTTGCACTACTGCACCTACATCCATAGGTAGTCCACCAACTGGCACTTCTCTATTGGTAAGTACTTTTATCAACATTTTTTCAGCACCTTGAGGATATTTTGTTGGTAAAGACACCACTTCCACATTTGACCCTTTAAATGCCTCTTTCATAACTCTTACTGCCTCTGGTTTATTGTCTTCTACCCCAACAAATCCTTTTTTAACATTAAGTACTTTCATGACGATTTCCACTCCAGTAACTATTCGTTCAGTGTACTCAAGCATCATTCTATAATCTGCTGTTAAAAACGGTTCACATTCTGCCGCATTAAGAATAAACACATCTATTTTCTTATCTTTACTCGGACTTAGTTTAACGTGTGTTGGAAATGTTGCCCCTCCAAGGCCTACTATTCCAGCTTCCTTAATAATATTTTTAATCTCTTCTCCATCTAGCTTTTTCCATTCACGATGTAATGGAACTCCTTCAATCCACTCATCTAATCCGTCATTTTCAATTACAACTGCTAAACATTTAGCCCTAGAAGCATGTGGCAGTTCTGAAACCTCAATGACCTTGCCCGAAATTGATGAATGTATAGGACTATGCATAAAGGCATCACTTTTAGCTATAACTTGTCCTTTTTTAACTAAATCACCAACTTTGACTATTGGTACACAAGGAGCTCCAATATGTTGACTTACCGGTATAATTACCTTTTTAGGTAATGGTGGAATTTCTATTGCTTTACCAAAAGTATAATTTTTGCTGTCTTTAGGATGAATCCCTCCAAGAAAACTTTTTAACATTACAATCGCCTCACAAACCTATTTAAAATAAAATATTTGAATGAGTAAAACATAATAATCGCTATTAGTAAAATTATGTTATGAAAAATCCATATACTACAATTTATCACTTCAGAATTTGAATAATTTGTGGCTTTGATTTACCCTTTTCTTCAGTATCTCTATCAAGTTTTTTTACTAGTAGAACAGCTAATAAAGCAGCCGCTATACCACCTATTAATTGACATATTGATATGCTGACTCCAAGATATTTTCCCAGACCTCCTCCTATCATTGCTCCAACGAATAAAGCAATTAATGGTAAAATAAAAACAATAAATGCAGCCCACAACATATTAGTTTCTTTTACTTCAAAAATTACACGCTGCCCAGGTTTAGCTCCAATTTTGTTACTTGCCGTTATAATAATACTCTCACTCCCTGGACATGCACCACAATTTTTACAATCACTGTGCCTCCCCACTCTTACCTTCGCAACATTATCAATCACCTCAACTACTAATCCCTGTTCTGTTTTCATACTTATCAAACTCCTTAAAAGTGATTTAATCTACTTAAATTTATATCACACTTGCATGTAATATACTACATTAATTGTAATTACATGGTAATAAATTTATTATAAACCTTTATTTTTCTATTTTAAAGTAATTAATGTATGAAAATTTTTTTAAATTCATTTAATTGTAATTTACCCCCCAGTATATATACTCCATAATTTTCTAGTGCTATAATATTAAAGTAAAAATATTATTAAAAAACTTGGGGGACTTTATAAATGAATATAGAATTTTCTAATAACCTAAAATATTTTCAAACTGGAATTTTTAACATACTTGATGAAAAAAAATCCGAACTTATTGCTAGTGGCAGAAAAGTATTCAATCTTTCTGTTGGGACTCCTGATTTCAAACCTGATCAGCATATTATTGATGCCTTAATTACATCAGCTCAAAATCCTGATAACTGGAAATATTCTCTGGGGGATTTACCGGAATTGTTAGAGGCTATTTGTACATATTATAATAAAAGATTTAATGTTGAAATAAATGTAGATGAGGTTATGTCTATTTACGGATCTCAAGAAGGCTTAACGCATATTGGGCTTACATTATGTAACCAAGGGGATGTTGTTCTAGTCCCAAATCCAGGATATCCAATATTTGAAATTGGTCCTTATCTTTCTGGAGCCGAGATTGCTTATTATTCACTTTTTCCAGAAAATAATTATCTTCCAGACTTAAATTCAATACCTGAAGATATATTACACAGAGCTAAATTTATGGTAGTTTCGTATCCTTTAAACCCAGTATGCGAATGTGCTACACCAGAATTTTATGCTGAATTAATAACTTTTGCTAAGAAAAATAATATTATTATAATCCATGATAATGCTTATTCTGACATTGTTTATGACGGAAAAATTGGAGGCTCATTTTTATCCTATGATGGAGCCAAAGATGTGGGTGTAGAATTTTATTCTTTATCTAAATCCTTTAATATAACAGGATCTAGAATTTCCTTCGTTATAGGAAATTCTGATATTATAAAGCATTTTAAAATGCTTCGTTCACAAATCGATTATGGTATTTTCTTACCTATTCAATATGCTGCAATAGCTGCACTAACCGGATCTCAAGATAGTGTTTTAAAGCACTGTGAAGAATACGAAAAAAGAAGAAATGCTCTATGCAGAGGTCTTACAAATATCGGCTGGAATGTGCCTGATAGCAAAGGAACAATGTTTGTTTGGGCTTCCATCCCATCTAAATATACTAATTCATACGAATTTTGCATGGAACTTATGGAAAAAACCGGTGTAATATGCACTCCTGGTAGTGCATTTGGTACTCTTGGTGAAGGTTATGTACGATTTGCTTTAGTTTTACCTGTCTCGGAAATAACTGATGCAGTTAATAGAATAAAAGAAAGTAACATTTTATTATAATACTGAGCTTATAATTAACTTACTATAAATTCAAATCACCCTTCAGTATGTAACTATCTATATACACATCGCTACTAAACTGACATCTTATTAATAAAATACGAAATACATTTTTTTTAGATATTATGGGAATTATTTAATTACAAGATGTAATTTTCGCTAAAAAATTTACTTAATTAGGAGTGATAGTTTTGATTAACTTAAAAGAAGGTAACCATAAGTTTTATTTAGGTGATAATGAAGACAATATGAAAGCAGAAGTAACATATATTGATAGCGGAGATAATACAATTATACTTAATCATACCTTTGTTTCACCGGAATTAAGAGGACAGAATATCGGTGCTCAATTAGTAAAAAGGGTTGTAGATTTTGCCAGAGAAAATGACAAAAAAATAATTCCTCAATGCTGGTTTGCAGAAGACGAATTTGTTGCTCACAAAGAATATGAAGACGTATGGTCTAAATAATTACACTTTTAAAGTTATTGTGAAGAACCTGAAATATAAAAATACTTGCAGTAACAGGTTATTTAAAGTTTACTGCTAAATAACCGAAAGTGAATATATGTGAAGCAGGCATTGAAAAATAAGCTTCTGGTATATCTTAATAGGAAGTTGCTCCATTTACTGCTTGTCATGCGCTTGCCGCAGGAGCATGCAGTAATGGGCACAACTTTCCCATTTATATATACCCAGCGAAATTTTTCACAGTCCTGCGGAACATATATGTATTCTCTTTCGTTTGTTCATCGCTTCACTTTAAGTCCTTCACAATACCTTTACATTTAGCACTAATATTGATACTTCTAACATTGTGCTTCTGCCACAATGTTCTTATCGTTGTCTTTTAATTTTCTTATTCTTATATAATATGTGATCATTAATATCACTTCTGCTCCTAACCATGCAGCTACTTCTGCAAAGTAAATTCCTGTTTCACCTATTAATAAAGGCAGGAATAAGGCTACTGATATACGCATACAAAGTTCAACTATTCCCGAAACCATTGGTATTATAGTATCTCCCATGCCTTGAAGCGCATTTCTATAAATATGAAGCATATATAGAATAAATAACATACTGCTCATTACCATTAAATACTTATATGCTATATCTGTAACCTGTTTAACTTCTTGGGGGTTACCTGATATAAACATTAAAGCAAAGTAACGTCCAAATAAAAATAATATTGCCGAAAGTATTACTGATGTACCAACAGCCATTTTTAGTGCTGAATTCATCCCTATACGAATACGGTCGTATTTTTTAGCTCCTAAGTTTTGCCCTGTAAAAGTAGCCATGGAGTATCCTAGAGCTACCGCTACTAACTCTAGGATTCCATAAAGCTTGTTTGTTGCCGTAAATCCAGCAACGAACATGAACCCAAAGCCGTTTACAACATATTGTACAACAAGACCTCCGAACCCTATAATTCCATTTTGAAAAGATATAGGTGCTCCTAAAAAAGTCAATTTCCGTATCATATACATGTCAATATTAAAATCCTCTAAAGTAAGTTTGAGTATTGATAACTTTCTAACATTATTTATGCAATATATAAACGAGAATATTTGTGCAATTACAGTAGCTATTGCAGGGCCTATGATTCCTAGCTTAAATACCAAAACAAAAATCATATCTAAAACAACATTAATAATAGATGCGGTTATCATTGCCATAAGTGGTGTGCGGCTGTCACCTAAAGCCCTGAGTATTGCAGAGCAAGTATTGTAAGCCAAAATTGCAGGTATCCCACAAAATGCGACCCACAAAAAAGAAAGTGAGTCATTAATAATATTCTCTGGAGTGTTTAATAATACTAACACCGGCCTTGCAGCAAGCAATGAAATTATTGTCATTAAAACACCAAGAATAGTCACTAGTATTGTTGACATTGTAACTGTCTTACGTAGCTTTTCCATATTATTTTCTCCAAAGTATTGTGAAATTAGTATAGAAAAACCCTGAGTAAATCCAATAATTATATCTATGACCATCCAATTAAGCCAAGCTCCTGCACCTACAGCAGCTAAAGCTTCCACTCCTAAAAACTTCCCTATAACTATTGTATCTACAATAGTATATAGCTGTTGAAATATGTTCCCAAATATTAACGGTAACGCAAACATAAAAATAAGCCTTAAAGGCTTCCCTACTGTCATATCTTTTATTTTACTACTCAATGTATCTCATCCCCTTTATGTCCCTATATTATAATGTTAATGCTTTCGCTATTTATTATCTCATATTTTTACTTACAAAACATGCTTCTAATTTTTTTGTGAGTTTTGCTAATTGAAATCACTACTAAAAATATAAGACTCTCTATATAACTTATTAAATACGAATTATCATATCTAATTTATTATACAGAAAGCCTCACATTTTAAGTATAACTAATGATTTCTATGCACCAATAGTTGCCATCATTATTGCTTTGATTGAATGCATGCGATTTTCAGCCTCATCAAATACTACCGATTGTTTTCCTTCAAAAACTTCATCTGAAACTTCTAAAGCAGTTAATCCAAATTTTTCTCCTACTTCTTTTCCTACCTTTGTTTTTAAATCGTGATAAGCAGGTAAACAATGCATGAAAATCGCATCTTCATTTGCATTTTCCATAACATCTTTATTTACTTGATATGGAAGTAACATTTTTAATCTACTTTCCCATACTTCATCTGGTTCTCCCATAGACACCCAAACATCAGTGTAAATAACATCTGCATTTTTAGTCCCTGCTTTTACATCTTCTGTTAATGTAATAGTAGAACCACTTTCTTTAGCGATTTCTCTGCAAGTTTCTACTAATTCCTCAGCTGGAAACAATTCTTTTGGGGCACATGCTGTAAAGTTTAATCCCATTTTCGCACAAGCCACCATTAATGAATTTCCCATGTTATTTCTTGCATCCCCCATGTACACAAAGTTAACACCTTTTAATCTTCCAAGCTTTTCTTCTATAGTTAAAAGATCAGCTATCATTTGAGTAGGATGGAATTCATCAGTTAACCCATTCCAAACTGGAACACCTGCATACTTTGCTAATTCTTCTACTATTTCTTGGCTAAATCCTCTATATTCGATTCCATCATACATTCTTCCCAGAACTCTTGCAGTATCAGCAATGCTTTCCTTCTTGCCCATTTGGGATCCTGCTGAATCTAAGTATGTAACTCCCATTCCCAAGTCTCTTCCGGCTACTTCAAATGAACATCTTGTTCTTGTAGATGTCTTTTCAAAAAGTAAAACTATGTTTTTACCTCTTAATTTATCATGTAAAATTCCAGTTCTTTTTAAAGTTTTTAATTCCTTTGATAAGTCTATTAGGTATCTAATTTCATCTGGTGTGAAATCTAATAATTTCAAAAAGCTTCTTCCTCTTAAATTAACTGCCATAATTACTCTCCTCTTATTTATGTTATTTTAATAAAATAATATCTTGAATATACAAAGTAGATTCGCCATCTCCCATAACTCTTTCATACTAGCAACCATCTCTTTTGCATAATTATACACCATGTAGTATTATTATACAACATTTTATTCTCATTCACCTATCACATAGTCACCTCTATTAGAATAGCATAATTTTATAAATTAGAAACTTTTTATCTGATTTAATTGAATTATAAACGGATGCAACTTTCTGTTTAATCCTCCTCTGTGATCAAACAGAAGATTATTTTCTAAATATCTCACTAAAAAAAGACTAGCTACTTTTGCGTATGTAACTAATCTTTTATCTAAATTACTAAACTCTAATTACATAGAATAATTTATTTTGAAGGAGTTAGAGCTGCTAATACAGCTGTTTCTTGATCTGTAGATATAGTTCCTTCTGTAACTAAATTATCAAGTTTAGATTTTAATATATCTTTATGTTCTGTAGTTTTTTGATTTTTATCTTTATTACCTATTTGTGGTTTTAATGCTGCTTCTATTGCTGATTTCTTTTCTGAAGTTAATGTTCCAGCTGTTACCAAGTTGTCTAAAACTGTTTTAAAACCACCTTTTGCACTTGAAAGACCTGTCTCTATTGCTGTTTGTTCATCAGCTGTTATTGTTCCAGCTGTCACTAATTCTGTAAGTTTATTCTTAAAGAAATCTTTATGTTCCCCGCCTTTAAATTCACCTTGTGGTTTTAATGCTGTTTCTATAGCTTTTTCCTTATCCGAAGTTATTGTTCCGGCTGCTACTAAGCTGTCTAAAACTGTTTTAAAATCACCTTTTGCACTTGAAAGACCTGCCTCTATTGCTGTTTGTTCATCAGCTGTTATTGTTCCAGCTGTCACTAATTCTGTAAGTTTATTCTTAAAGAAATCTTTATGTTCCCCGCCTTTAAATCCACCTTGTGGCTTTAATGCTGTTTCTATAGCTTTTTCTTTATCCGAAGTTATTGTTCCGGCTGTTACCAAGTTGTCTAAAACTGTTTTAAAACCACCTTTTGCACTTGAAAGACCTGTCTCTATTGCTGTTTGCTCATCAGCTGTTATTGTTCCAGCCGTCACTAATTCAGCAAGTTTATTCTTTAATAAATCTTTATGATCTCCTCTTTTATCTCCGTCCTTAAATCCACCTTGTGGTGTTAATACGGCTTTTATCGCTGTTTCTTGATCTGAAGTTATAGTTCCTGCCGTAACTAAAGCATCTAGTTTAGTTTGAAATCCATTATTTCTGCCTTGATGCTGAACCTTAGTTGTGTTAGTGCTACTAGTTGAATCTGCCGCAAATACACCTGTACTTGCCCCTATCATCATACTTGCTAGAATAACTCCTGTAATAACCTTGCTCTTAATATTCTTAGTCTTCATTGACATTACTTCCTTCCTATTACCTCTTTATTTGAAATTTTCATTTCTTAAATTTTTATTTGTCTTAATTATACGAAAGTAATATTACAGTTCTGTCACAGAATTTAGTCAATAATGTTACAAACTATATAAATTCCATTTTTCTATTAATTGATATATACGTTGATTATATATATTTAGAAGAGTATAATTTTTTAGATAATAAATTTAAGTTTTGTAATACTAGAAAAACATGTTACATAGAATGAGGAGCCTAACGTATGTATAAATATTTCTTAAATAAGTGCATTGAAAAAATTCAGAATGATAAAACTCGTACCATAATAATTATATTTTTAATAGTAATTACATCTTCACTTAGCTTATACTTTATTTCTAATAATGAAATTTTATACTCAAAACCAATTGCTAGAATTATTTCAGTAAATGATGAAGAATCTAAAAAAGAGGATTCTAACGGAAAGACCGAGAGAATAAAATCACAAAAAATACAAGCTGTTATTCTTAATGGTATTTATAAGGGTAAAACCGTGGAACTCAATAATATATCTTCCTTTTCACAAGCTAACGATTTGGATTTAAAAGTAAATGATGAAGTATTTATATCAATTACAGATAATGCCAATTCACAAATAAACTCTGCTAAAATTCTTGAATTTAAAAGAGATACGTATGTCATATATATATTAAACATATTTATTGTTTTAATTATACTAATAGGACGTTTTAAAGGTTTTAAATCTCTAGTTAGTGTTGTTGTAAATATACTAATTCTTTTAGCCGTAATCAAACTATTTACTCAAGGTTTTGACTTGTTATTTCTATCTATAATTGCCAGCATACTTTTTGTCACGCTCTCTATTCTTATAGTATCCGGACTGAATAAAAAAACTGTTTCTGCTATTGCTGGTACTTTAATTGGTACTCTTCTTTCTGTCTTAATAGCCGGAATAGTTATAAAATTAAATAATTGGAGCGGAATTCATTTTGAGGAAATGGAGTTTCTAACCCATCCTCCAGAAAAAATATTTTTTATTGAATTAATAATAGGTACTTTAGGAGGAATAATGGATATTGCTATCTCAATTTCATCAGCCATCGAGGAATTATACGATAAAAATCCAAATATTCAAAGAAAAGCAGTTATAAACTCTGCACGAGAGATTGGACAAGATATCATGGGTACTATGGCAAATACTTTGGTATTCGCTTATCTAAGCGGAAGTATTCCAACCATACTACTGCTTTTAAGGAATGGTATTCCTATTACATATATAATTAATTTTAATCTCTCTTTAGAATTCATGAGAGCACTCATTGGAAGTATTGGCATAGTTTTAAGTATCCCTATTACCATCTTCACATCAATAATAATTCTTAAAAAACAAATGATTGGAGAAATTGTGAAATCATGAATATTATACTAATACTATTAATTATTTTACTAATTCTAATGGCGGTTATTGGAGGTTCACGTGGAGTAAAGTCTTTCTTTACTTTAATTTTAAACTTCTTCACTTTATTTTTTATGCTTATTTTGATTGGTGCTAAAATTGATCCAATTAAAATTACCTTTATAGGGGCTATTTTAATTAGTTTTTTTAGTCTATTTTTTATTAACGGATTTAACAGAAAAACCCTTTCTTCTCTATTATCAGTTGTAGTGGTTATATTTTTAGTTATGTTTATAACCTATGATATGGGAATAAATTCAAATATTCAAGGATTTAGCAATGAGCAAACAGAAACAGTTGCATATCTTTCTTTATATGTGCAATTGAATTTTTCTAAAATAGTTATTTGTGAAATATTAATTGGATTATTAGGCGCAATCATCGATGTATCTATCTCTATTTCTTCATCAATGAATGAGCTTTATAAAAATGATTCTGAAATCACTAAAAACAACTTGTTTAAATCGGGTATGAGTATTGGCAAAGACATATTAGGTACTATGACTAATACACTTTTATTTGCATATATAAGCAGCTTTATGACCCTGATAATGTATTTTAATGAACTCAACTATTCTCTTTCAACTATTTTTAATGAAAAAGTATTTTGTGCTGAAATATTTCAAGTATTAAGCTGCGGAATTGGTATAATTCTCATAATACCTATCACTTCGTACATTACTTCAGAAATTTTCTTTTTTAAAAAATTATTTAAGAAAGATACATCTAAGATTCAAAAAACATATCAATAATCCAATAAATTAAAGATCTATTCCATATCTTCCTTTTATAAACAAGATATGAAATAGATCTTTTCACTTCTAAGCATCTTTTAATCTAAATTCCTTATATAATTTCCAAGTCCCTTCCTTCCAATTATAAACTGTAATATTGTCAAAGGAGCACTGAAAATTACAAGAATAAAGTTGAATATGTTCCCATACCTTATTATAAATTGGCCTTAAATTTTTTGAAGCTAAAGTTACATGAAAGATTTTATTCTTCCCATCTTTTTTATCAAATTCTATATAAGAAACTTCTCTCATTTTATCAATTAGCTTATCATGAATATTTTTTGCTTGCTTAGACATATTAACCCTCATATATATTACTCTATCATCAAAATAATCATAACCGTCTATTGTAAATTCTTCTGCCACTTCCTTTTCACAAAATTCCTCAAGAACCTTCTCCAATTCTGTTATTTCTCCTTCATATTCAAAAGGAGCTTTTATAGTAACATGAGCAGGCAATTTAGATGATTTTGCCTTAAATTTCTCAAAAAGTTCTTTCCTTAAATTATTATTAAAATCACCTGCTATGCCCTTAACTACGCAAACTATTACATATCTCATAAATTATTCTCCTTATGTTTATATTAGCCTTTTATTTTTATAATTCATCGTTCTTCTTTATGTCACTCTATGTTAATTATCCTTCATTTTTTTAGTATTATGCAATCATAGTTATCTAATTATTATTTATCAATCTAGCGCAAAAATACTGTATCATTTATTTCATAGTTAAGAATCTAAATAATACAGTATCTATCTTTAATTTTTTAAAGCAATTGGATTATCCTAAGTCATTTTAAACAGCTTTATAAATAATATTTATTGCAGAATATACATGCAACATTTTTAAAATTAATTTCACCTGAATTTAACTTTAGTATATCTTAACTGCTTCTTTTTTCTTTTGTATAGTATAATAT